>CAWCXK010000011.1:0-38196 GCA_963799575.1 uncultured Thermoleophilia bacterium | reverse complement strand
ATCCCGTGCCGCTCGAGCAGGATCCGGGTGTGGCGCGTGTCCTCGCAGAGCACTGTCTCTGCTGCGGCGAGCTCCTCGAGCACGCGCAGCGTGACGTCGGCGAGGTTGCCGATCGGGGTCGCGCAGACGGCGAGCGGCACGCTTACCGCTTTCCGTCGAGCGCCTCGAATGCGACTAGCGCCGCTCCGATCAGACCGGCCTCGTCACCAGGCCAATGTTTATCATCCGAAGCGTCTCGTCGGCGGGCTGAATCGCATCAGCGCGGGCTGCGATCCGCGCGGGCTCGAGCACGAGGTCGCCCTCGCGGCGGCACCGAAGCCACCCCCGACGATCACGATGTCGGGGTCGAAGATGTTGACGAGTTACCCGTCATTGTATCGACAGGCCGCCGATCTCCGGCTAAGCGCGGCCATCGCTCCCGGATCGCCGGCTCGCGCCCGCTCGACGAGAACCGGAGCATCGGCGCCCGGCCCGAAGAGCGTCGCGGCTGCCCGATCGGCCGCGAGCCCGGACGCATGCGCCTCCAGATGCCCACGGCCATGACAGTTGCCCTGGCACGGCTGGCCGCCGGCCACGACGACGACGTGGCCGAGCTCGGCCCAGCCGCGGTAGAGATGATCGTCGATCACGAGACCTCCCCCGACGCCGGTGCCGAGAGTGAGCATGATCAAATCGGTCGCTCCCCCGCCCCGACCCGAGGCGCCACTCGGCGAGAGCCGCGGCATTGCCATCGTTCTCGACACCGGCCGGGAGTGCGTAGAACTCGCGCGCGCGATCGGGGAAGTGGTAATGGTCGAGCGGGAGGTTGCACGGCGCGAAGCGCCATGCCGGTGCGCCGATCGATGTTCAGCGGCACGCCGTATCCGATCGCAGCCGCGCCGTCCGCGAGCAGGTCGCGTACAACGCTGTCGATCGCAGCCAACACCTCCGCCTGATCTCCATCGGGAGTCGCGATCTCGATCGTGCGGCCGATCGTGCCGTCACGCGTCACAAGTCCGGCGAGGATCTTGGTCCCGCCGAGGTCGACTCCGATAACACGCTCTTCACGCACGTCGCGGCGACCATAACCGCCCGGATGCCCGAACAAGAGAAGCCCTACAGGGTGTACAAGGGCGGTCGGGCAAAGGGAAGGTCCGCCGCAACGACCGAGCGACGGCCGGAGCAAGAAATCCGGCCAGGGCGCGTCGTCGTCGGCACCCCGCCGCCGACATGTCGGTCGCTGGATCACGCTGTCGCTGCTGAGCCTGTTCGTGCTCGCGGTCGTCTGGCTGGTGGGCAGCTATGTCTCGGTCTCGGGCGGCGTCAAGGATGCGAACGACCGCGTACCCGCGCCTGCGGCAGCAGAGCTGAAGAGCCAGGGCGGCCTCCTCTCGTCCACTCCGACCACGATCCTCGTCCTCGGAACCGACGGTGGCACGCAGCCCGGCCGCAGCGGTGCCAATCGCTCCGACTCGGTGATGCTGATCCGCACCGACCCGAGCAAGCACCGGCTCGCCTTCCTCTCGATCCCTCGCGACCTGCGGGTCGAGATCCCCGGGCATGGCGCTGCGAAGCTCAACGCCGCGTCCCAGTTCGGCGGGCCGGCTCTGACGCTCAAGACGGTCAAGAACCTGACCGGCCTCGACGTGAATCACATTGCGGTCGTCGACTTCGACCGCTTCCGCGAGCTGATCGACTCGGTCGGAGGCATCGACGTCGTCGTGCCGAAGCCGATTCTCTCGAACCGCTTCGACTGTCCCTACGCGTCCGCAGCCCGGTGCCGGCAGTGGGACGGCTGGCACTTCGCGAAGGTACCGCAGCACATGGACGGCCAGCGCGCCCTCATCTACTCGCGAATCCGCGAGAACCGCCTCGATCCGGCAGAGACCGATCTTGACCGCTCCCGGCGGCAGCAGCAGGTCATTCAGGCGACGGCCGGCAAGGTGACCTCCTTCGGAACCGCGCTGAAGCTCCCGTTCAACGGCGGCAACATCGTCAAGCCACTCGCCACCGATCTCAGCGCCAGCCAGGTGATGCAGCTCGGCTGGGGCGTACTTCCGGGCCGACAAGCACCATGCGCTCCACTGCCGGCTCGGCGGCGAGCCCGGCAGCGCCGACGGGCAGTCGGTCATCTTCGGCTCCGAGGACAACGTCGCCACGATCGCGATGTTCACCGGCCGCTCAGCCCCCCTGGCGCCGCCCAAGGGCCTGCCCTACGCGCCGGGCTGCGTCATCGGCGATCGCAAGCTGTGAGCCGGGCTCAGTCCGCGGCGGCGGTCTTCTTGTCGCCCGAGCCGGAGTCCTTGGTCGAGGTCTCTTTCTTCTCGCTCGAGTCGCTCTTCTCGCCCGAGCCACCACCGTCGCTGTCCTTCGACGCGCCCTTGCGCGATCCACGACCGTAGTCGGTCGAGTAGAAGCCGGAGCCCTTGTAGTGCACCGCGACAGGGAACAACACCTTCTCCACCGGGCTCGCGCCGCACGTCTCGCAACTCTGGCGGGCGCGTCGCTCATCTTCTGGAACATCTCGAAGGTGTGCCCGTTCGGGCATCGGTACTCGTAGATCGGCATCAGGGCGCCAATCTACCAGCGAAGATGTGGCTCGAAGCTCGATGACACAGACAGCCGAAGCCTCTCCCCACTCCCGCCCGCTCGTCGCCACCGCGCGAGCGTTCGCCGACAGGCACGCGCTCTGGATCGGGGTCGGCGCAATCTCGGTGGCGGCGTCCGCGTTCCTTCTCCACCAGCTGATGGCGTGGCCACCACACGAGGACGAGACCCTGGCGCTCTTCGTCGGACGGGACAGCCTATCGGGCGTCGTCGAGCACGTCACCCGTGATCGAGGCGGTGCGCCGCTCCACTTTCTCTTCGCCTATGCCGTCGCGCACCTCGGGCTCGGGCTCGGCAGCCTTCGGCTCGTCGGCGACGTTCGCAGTCGCAAGCCTGCCGCTGATTGCGCTGCTCGGCCGGCGCCTCGCCGGTCGGTGGGCGGCGCTGATCGCGACGGCGCTCGTCGCGGGGAGCTGGGTATTCCTCTTCCATGGCGTCTACGCCCGGATGTACAGCCTGTTTCTGTTCCTCTCGGTGCTGTCGTTCGTGATCTTGCTGCGCGCGATCGACCGCGGCACCTGGAGGAGCTGGACGCTCTGGGGCGCCGCCATCCTGCTCGTCGTTGCCTCGCATCCCTACGGCGCGCTCGTCCTTGCCGCCCAGTGCGTCTTCGTACTCGCAGTACATCGCGAGCGACTGAAGCAGGCGGTGATCGCCTTCGGAGCCGTTGCGGTCGTCGGCATCCCGTTTTGGCTCAGGACCTCGTGCTCGCGGGCAGATTCGACGTCGGCGTGGGTGGACACGGAGCGAAGCTCGGTGGGCCGTGGGCGATCATTACGTACCTGTGGCAGACGTCGGGTGACTTCAGCACCGGTCGCTGGCCGGTGCTCGTCGTGGTGCTCGTGCTTGCGTTGATCGGCCTTGTGACCGTGCGCTCCGAGGCCCGGGCACTCGCACTCTGTGCAATCTGCGTTCCGGTCGTGGCATTCCTCGCAGCACGGATCGGCGGCTCGACATCGCCCGAGTCACGCCACCTCATCTTCGTTCTGCCGTTCTTCGCGATCCTCGTGGCTGCAGGGATGTTGCGCGCAACGCGACGGATCCCGGCGCTTGCGATTGTGATCACTGCGGTACTCGTGATCCTCGAGGTGAGCTGGGCCTGGCACCGCACCCCCCCGCTGTTCGAGTGGGAGCCGAACAAGCGGCAGGCAACACGCGCCCAGGCCGAAGACTTCCTGGCGGCAACGAGCCGGCCGAATGACCTGCTGTTCGGGTATGAGCCAGTCTTTCTCGGCGCGTGGGAGCGGAACAACTCCTTCCCGGACGTCGTCCTGCCGCGCGCGGATTCGGTCCTGGCGCTGAAGACGCTCGAGCGGCAGCCGAAGCCGCTCGGTCGCGGCGTCTGGATCCTCGACGCCAGCGAGCGCAACAACATTCACCCCCGACTCGAGATGGAGAACCGCGACCCAGGCCCGCCGGGCCTGTTCGAAACTCGCGTCTACGGTCCGTTCCTCATCCTCCGCACGCGCGAACCGGTGAAGACGGAGGAGGCGTACCTGGCTGCGGCGGCACGTGTGATGCTCGCCGGGCGGTCGCTCGGCATCGGCGATGCCGATGTCAACATGCGGACGATCGAGCTCGCCGACCGGAGCCTGCGTGGCTACGGGCCGTCGGTACGCCTGCGCTCCGACACATCGCGGTAGCACGGCGCGCTCTCGAAGGCACCGAGCCCAGCCGGAGTCTCGCGCCGTTTCCGCGGCGGGCGCAACCGTCGTGCCGCGGCGGCTGCCGAGGCCCCGATCAACCCTCCGATCACGAGCGAGCGCACCTTGCGGCCGCGCCCGGCGTCGCGAACGCGCCCGTCGTCGCCTCGCCCCACTAACGCCGATCCTCGACCACAGACGGAGCCGGTTCCATGCAAGGATCGTACGGCAATGCCGATCTTCTGCCTCGGTGACCTCGTTCTCGACGTGATCGTGCGCCTCGAGCAGCCGCTCGCAACCGGAGCGGACGCAACGTCGCGCATCGTGCTGCGGCCAGGCGGCCAGGCGGCCAACGTGGCGGCGTGGATTGCCGCTCTCGGCGGCAGCTCCTGCTTCGTCGGCAAGCGCGGGGCCGACGACGCAGGGACGATTGCGGCCGGGCAGCTCACCGCCCTCGGCGTCGGGTTGCTCGGCCCGGTAGAGCCATCGGGAAACGGTGTCATCGTTGCACTCGTCGATCCGTCGGGCGAGCGCACGATGTGCCCCGATCGTGGCGTCGCCGTCGAGCTCCTTCCCGAAGAGATCGACGAGGCATGGTTCGCGGAGTGCAGCCACCTCCATGTCTCGGGCTATGCGCTGCTCCGCGAGCCCGTTCGCTTTGCAGCGATTCGGGCCATCGCGTGCGCCCGCGCCCATGGGGCCCCGGTAAGCATCGACCTCTCGTCCTGGAGCGCGATCCGGGACGTCGGCGGCGCCCGATTTCGCGCGGAGCTCGAGAGCCTCGCTCCGGATGTCGTATTCGCGAACGAGGATGAGGAGCAGATCGTCGGCGGCCCTCTTCCCGGATCGATGTGGATCCTCAAGCGGGGTGCGCGCGGCGCTTCGTTCGACGGGCAGGAGCTCGCCGCCGTCTCGGTCGAGTCGATCGTCGACACAACCGGTGCGGGCGATGCCTTCGCGGCGGGCTGGCTCGTCGGCGGGCGCGAGCTGGCTCTCGAGGCCGGCGCCCGATGCGTGCATCTCGCGGGCTCGATGCCGGAGGACGGCGACGCGGGAGCGTCATCTAGGCTCCGCGGGTGATGCACGACCTGATCCGCGTCAGCGACGAGGTGCAGACGGCCCTCGAGGAGGAGCGCGCCGTCGTGGCGCTCGAGACGACGCTCGTCGCGCATGGGTTCCCGGCGCCTGACGGGGTCGAGACGGGCCTTGCGAGCGAGGCTGCGGTTCGCGCAGCCGGAGCCGTTCCGGCCACGATCGGCGTGCTCGACGGTCAGATCCGGATCGGCCTCGACCGAGCCGAGCTCGAGCGGTTTACCCCCGCGGCTCGCAAGCTCGGCCCACGCGACCTCGCGGTCTGCGCGGTGCAGGGCGCCCTCGGGGCTACCACCGTCGGGGGCACCCTCACAGCGGCCGCGGCCATCGGGATCCGGTTCATGGGACGGGCGGCCTCGGCGGCGTCCATCGCGGCTTTCCGACGCCGCCCGACGTCTCCGCCGACCTCGCCGCCGCGGCCCGCATTCCTGCTGTCGTCGCGTCCTCCGGCGTGAAGTCGCTCCTCGACGTCCCCGCCACCGTTGAGCTGCTCGAGACGCTTGGCGTGCCGGTAATCGGCTACCGCACCGACACCCTGCCGCTCTTCTACGCCGCCGACGGCGGGCCGCCCGTCTCGGCCCGTGCGACGACCCGGCGCAGATAGCGCGGATCGCCGAGCCACTGGCAACTCGGGGGCAACACGCTCCTCATCGGGCGCCCCCCGACGAGAGCCTCGACGTCGCGCCGCTGATCGAGGAGGCCGTCGCCGCGGCCGCGCGGGGCGGGATCAGCGGCCAAGCAGTCACCCCGTTCGTCCTCGCCTACCTCCACGAGCATTCCGACGGCGAGACGCGTCGCGTCAACCGCGACCTGATCGTCGCCAACGCCGGCCTCGCCGGCGAGATCGCAACCGCCTACTCAACCCTTTGGGAGACCAAATGAGCCTGTACGACGCCGTGCGTGACCTGCCCCTTGTCGTCGACGCCTACGCGCTCGAGGGACTCGAGCTGCAGGTCTCGAGTGGCTTCCTGCGCAAGTCGACGGTGATCCGCCTCGCTGGAGGCGGCGAGGAGGGCTGCGGCGAAGACGTCACCTACGAGGCGACCGAGCATGATCTCGCTCAGGCGCAAGGCCCCAGGCACCCGCTCGCCGGCGAATGGACGATCGCGTCGTTCTCCGACCACCTGGCGACGCTCGCCCTCTTCGATCACGCGCCCGATCAGGACGCCTACCTCGACTACCGCCGCTGGGCCTACGAAAGCGCCGCGCTCGACCTCGCGCTGCGCCAGGCGGGGCTATCGCTCGGCGACGCCGTCGGCAAGGAGGCACGGCCGCTGACGTTCGTCGTCTCGATGAGGCTCGGTGAGCCGGCCACGACCGAACGGCTACGCGCCTGGCTCGAGCACTACCCGACCCTCCGCTTCAAGCTCGACGCGACGCCCGACTGGACAGACGAGCTCATCGCCGAGTTGAAGCAGACCGGGGCGGTCGACTCCGTCGACTTCAAGGGCCAGTATCACGGTACGAGCGTCGATACGGTGCCCGACTCGGCGCTCTACGCGCGAATCGTCGCGGGCCTCCCCCACGCCTGGCTCGAGGATCCTGCGCTCACGCCCGAGACCGAGATCGTGCTCGAGCCGCACCACGAGCGCGTCACCTGGGACGCCGTGATCCACTCGGTCGCCGACATCGAGGCGCTTCGCTGGCCGCCGCGAACCGTCAACGTGAAGCCGTCGCGCTTCGGATCGGTCGAGCGGCTGTTCGCGGCCTACGACTACTGCGCCGCGAACGACATCGGTGCGTACGGTGGCGGCCAGTTCGAGCTCGGTGTCGGCCGCGACCAGATCCAGCTCCTTGCCGCGCTGTTCCACCCGGGCACGCCGAACGACGTCGCGCCGGGAGGCTTCAACGTCGACCCCCAGCCGGGCCTGCCGGCGAGCCCGCTCACCGTGAGCCTCGGACGACGGGATTCGCGACCGTCGATCGCTGACGGGCCGAGCGCCTAGCCCGCGAGCGACGTGAGCAGGTCGTCCACCGACACGAGCGGCAGCGACTCGATCTTGGAGCTTCCGCGCGCGCCGAGGGCCACGGAGACACGCGCAATCGTCAGGTCGTCCGGCGCCTCGACGACGTTGACGAAGTCGTAAGCACCGAGAGAGGCCCACTGATGAAGGATCTTGGCGCCGAGCTCCTCGACGTCGTGATTCACCTCGCGTAGTCGCGCAGGATTGGAGTTGAGCGTCTGAACGCCCTTCTCGGTCAGGGTCGTCAGCATCAGGTAGAGCGCCACGGTGTCCTCCTCTTCGAGTGCAGTTCGCGCCGAGAGCCTACTTTGCGGCGTCGTGCTCGGCGACTCGAGCAGCGAGCCGGCCGGAACGGGTCGTCCCGACGCGCGCGGCGAGATCGACGTAGAGGAGCGCCCCACCGAGGAACAGGATCGGGCCGAGAACGGTGTCGGCCAGGAAGATCGCCACGCGGAGCGTGTTGTCGGCCTGCTGGCGCAAGAGGAACCCCATCGCGAGGCGGCCGAGGCCGAACATGAGAACGAGCGTCGCAAGCCCTCCGAGCGCGTGCACGAGATCGGCGCGGGCAACGACGATCGAGCGGCCGAGCGCACGCCACGGAGGGAGATCTTCGATCACGGTCGCAGGCACCGCGTTGCCGAAGAGCGCCAGGATCACGATCGCCGCGATCGCAAACCAGGGGAAGAGAAACGCGGCGGGAAGGAAGACAACCGTGCCGACGACGATCGCGAGCACCCAGATCCTGACGGCGGGTCGCTTGGCGGCCACGAGTGCGGCAGCGGCGGCATAGGCGGTGCTGAGGAACGGCGCCGCCACCGCCAGCACGACGACGCGACCGGCGGTCTCGAGGCCGAGCGACGCCTGGTCGGCGACGGCGATCACGAGACCGAGCGGCAACGCGACGAAGAACCGATCACCGTAGAGGTGCAGGGTCTCGGCGACGAGCTGCCCGACGGTTCGCGTCGCAGGCGAGAGCGGGGGCGGCAGCGGGCCGCTCGATTTGGGGTAGCGCGGTCGCGCCATGGGCGAGACGGTACAGGGTGAATGCCGTTAGGCTGTCGCGACTGCAGCGACCGGCAAGCGCGTGAAAGGAGCTGGGTGGACCCACACCGCCCCGTGATCGGAGCCGAGGTCGCAGCCGGGGCCGACGGCGGCCTGACCGCCGGCTACGACCTCGGGCGGGTTCTTCGACGAGATGTTCGAGGGCCCGGGCCGCCCGCGCGCCGCACTACCGCCTGCTCTACGAGCGCCTCGTCGGGCCATGACGCGCCGCCGAGCTGGAGCGAGCGGATCCGGGTCGCGAACTGCGTTCTTCCTCACCCAGGGGATCGGCTTCACGGTCTACGGCGACGACGCAGGGCACCGACCGCATCTTCCCCTTCGACCTCGTGCCGCGGATCGTGCCCGCCGACGAGTGGGAGCGCGATCGAGCGCGGCCTCGAGCAGCGGCATCCGCGCGCTCAACCTCTTCCTCGCCGACATCTACCACGGCCAGCAGATCCTCGAGGCCGGGATCGTGCCGGCCGACCTCGTCTTCGGCTCGCGGCACTTCCGGCGCGAGATGATCGGGTTCGACGTGCCCGGCGGCATCTACGCGCACGTCGGCGGCGTCGACCTGATCCGCGACGACGACGGCCGCTATCTCGTGCTCGAGGACAACCTGCGCACGCCCGTCGGGCGTCAGCTACATGCTCGAGAGCCGCGAGGCGCTGAAGCGGATCTTCGCCGCCCTCTTCGACCGCTACGGCGTGCGGCCGGTCGACGACTACCCGCGCGAGCTGCTCGAGACGCTCCGCTCCGTCGCGCCGCCGGTCGTCGGCGAGCGAGCCCGAGCGTCGTCCTGCTCACGCCGGGCGCGTACAACTCGGCCTACTTCGAGCACTCGTTCCTCGCGCGGCAGATGGGCATCGAGATCGTCGAGGGCCGCGACCTCGTCGTCCACCGCAACCGCGTCTTCATCCGCACGACGCGCGGGCTCGCAGCGCGTCGACGTCATCTACCGCCGCATCGACGACGACTTCCTCGACCCGCTCGCCTTCCGCCAGGACAGCCTGCTCGGCGTGCCCGGCCTGCTCAACGCCTACCGCGCCGGCAATGTGACGCTCGCCAACGCCATCGGCACCGGCGTCGCCGACGACAAGGCGATCTACCCCTATCGTCCCGGAGATGATCCGCTTCTACCTCGGCGAGGAGCCGATCCTCGAGCAACGTCCCGACCTACCTCGCCGACCGATCCGGCACCGACCGCGCGTACATCCTCGACCACCTCGACGAGCTCGTCGTCAAGGCGGTCGACCAGACGGGCGGCTACGGGATGCTGATCGGCCCGCCTCGACGGCGGCCGAGCGCGAGCGAGTTCCGCCGCCTGATCGAGCGCCGACCCGCGCAACTACATCGCCCAGCCGACGATCGCGCTCTCGCGGCACCCGACATTCGTCGACGGCGAGCTTCGCGGCTGCCACGTCGACCTGCGGCCGTTCGTGCTCTCGGGCAGCCGACGGACGCGGATCGTGCCCGGCGGGCTGACGCGGACGGCGCTGCGACCCGGCTCGCTCGTCGTCAACTCGTCGCAGGGCGGCGGCAGCAAGGACACCTGGGTGCTCTCATGACGCAGGCGTTGGCCCCATGCTGAGCAGAGTCGCCGAATCGCTCTACTGGACGGCGCGCTACGTCGAGCGTGCCGAGGACGTGACGCGGCTGCTCGACGTCAACTTCCACGCGCTCCTCGACGCTCAGGTCGAGGACCGCGGCGCAGACGTGGCACCAGATCGTCGCAGCTGCTCGGCGACGAGGAGCGCTACCTCGGAGCACTACGACGAGTGCGACGGCGAGCAACGTGAGCGACTGGGTGCTGTGGCACGACGGCAACCCGAACGCGGTCGCCATCTGCATCGACGCTCGCGCGCGAGAACGCGCGCTCGGTGCGCGAGCAGATCTCCGGCGAGATGTGGGAGGCGATCAACAAGCTGTTCCTGCTCGTGCGCAGCGCGAACCGTCGGCCGTGTCGCGCGGGCCGCACTGCGTTCTTCGAAGAGCTCCGCAACGGCGCGCACCTGTTCCAGGGCTCGGCCGACGCGACGATGACCCATGGCGATCCGTACGAGTTCATCCGGCTCGGCCTTCAGCTCGAGCGGGCCGCGAAGACGGTCGCGGATCGTCGCGTCGCGCTATCCAATAGCCGTCGCGCTCGACCGCGACGACCCGGCGCGGGCCCGGCAGCTGATCGCGCTTCTCGAGTCGTGCAGTGCCTTCGAGGCGTACGTGAGCGGCACGGCACCCTGTTCGAGCCGATCCCGATCGCAGACGAGCTGTCCGCTCGGCCGACTTCCCTCGAGCGGTGCGGTACTGCCTGGCAACAGCCTCGATGCCGTCTCGCGGATCGCGCAGCGACCAGGGAGCGCCGCACCGGATGCTCGGCCGGCTCGTCGCCTCGCTCGAGTACGGCGAGGTCGAGCGACATCTCCGGCGAGGCCGTGCTGCAGACGCTGCGGGGCTGCTCGACGGGCATCAACGCCGCCGGCGAGGCCGTGACGAAGGCGTACTTCTCGAGCCGCGCGCTGCCCGTTCGGCGCGCTCGCGATGCAGGAGGCACAGCAACAGCAATGTGGCTGACCGTCGAGCACGTCACCCGCTTCTCGTACGACGCCTCGATCAACGAGGCGTACAGCGAGCTTCGTCTCAAGCCCGCGCACCGCGACGGCCAACGCTGCTCCTCGTTCGCCCTCGCCACCGAGCCGCGCGGTGTCTCGATCGCGAGTACCGCGACCGGTTCGGGAACGTGCGTGCACCACTTCGACGTGCTCGAGTCAGCATCAGCGACCTCAGCGTCACGGCCCGCAGCGAGGTCTGGACTCCGGAGCGTATTCGTCGACGACGAGGCGGCGCCGTCGCTGCTCGACCGCTGGGATCTGCTGCGGGAGACCGCTACGTGCCGCTCGACGGCTCCGTCGCTGAGCTCGCGGCGATCGGTCGCCTCGGCCGAGCCCACGGCCACGAGACGGCGCACGCGCTGATGACGGCCGTTCGCGGCGACGATGAAGTACGAGCGCGGCACGACGACACGTGCACACGCTGGCCGACGAAGCCCTTTCGGCCGGGCACGGCGTCTGCCAGGACTTCGCCCACGTGCTGATCGGCGTGTGCCGCCTCCACGGGATCCCGGCGCGCTACGTCAGCGGTTATCTCTACGACCCGCGCGGAGCGGCAACGGGAACCGGCCTCGCACGCCTGGGTCGACGTGTACGAGCCGGAGCGCGGGTGGCTCTCGCTCGACCCGACCCACGACCGCGAGCAGACCGACCGCTACGTGCGAGTCGGCGTCGGCCGCGACTACGCCGACGTCCCTCCCACCCGCGGCGTGTACAAGGGCAAGGCGAAGGAAGAGCTCGAGGTCGCGGTCAAGATTCGCGAGCTGTAGATCTCAGCAGCTCGAGGCGATCGTCTCGAGCAGCGCCGGGGTCACGAGCGACAAAGCACGGATCGCCTCGGCGATCTGCCATTGACCACGATCGGGCTCGCCGATCTCGTTCGAGATTGCCCTGATCTCGATCGCCGGCACGCCGGCGAGGCTCGCCGCCCGGAGAACGCCGAAGCCCTCCATTGCCTCGACGAGCTCGTCGCGGCCGCGGCCGCCGACGGCCGCGCTCGTTGCGATCGAAAGCGTCGGAGCGTCGGGAAGCACCACCTGCGCCGCCCCAAGGAGCCGCGCGTTGGCAGCGACACGATCGACGAGCGGGATCGCAGCAGAGAGATCGCTGTACACGGCCTCGGCTCCGATCACGATCGTTCCCGCCGCGAGGCCACGGCCACCGGCGACACCGATATGGAGCACGGCCGCCGCGGAACGAAGAGCGAGAGCGCGAGCCGTGGCGACCGCCGCCTCGACCGGGCCGACGCCGCAGACGAGCCCATCGCGCCCGTCGAGCTCACGCTCGGTGGCAGCAACGAGAAGTACGCGCGACACGCACCGATCCTACGCGCGCCGACCGGGGCGTCGCACTCGCGGAGGGCTCACACGAGCTGCACAGGAGCTCCACAGCAACGGCGTGTTTCATGACTGCCATGAACACGGTGATCGTCGATCCGAACCTCGTGGTGGCCGCCCCGTCCCCGGCGGGGCCATCTGTGCTCGTGCTCGACTCGAGCATCTGCCACCTCGACGCCCTCCTGCGTAGCACCCTCCTGTTCCGCACCCGGTTCGCGATCAGCGCCGACGCACGTGCGACGGATCGGATGCGGTTGTGACGCTCGCCCTGCGAGCGTCACGACCGCACCGGTCCGAAACAGGCGCCTAGGCGATCGCCGCGAGCTCGGCTCGCTCGAAGCGAATCGTGTCGCCGTCGACGACCGCACGGATCGTGTCGCCGTCTGCGAACGTCCCCTCGAGGAGCTCGAGCGCGAGCGGGTTCTCGACGAGCCGCTGGATCGCCCGCTTCAGCGGCCTCGCGCCGAAGGCCGGCTCCCACCCGGTCTCGGCGATCAGGGCAACAGCCTCGTCGGACAGCTCGAGCCCGATCCTGCGCTCCGCGAGCCGCCCCCTCAGCCGCGCGAGCTGGAGCTCGACGATCGAACCGATCTGATCGCGGGTCAACGCCTCGAAGACGACGATCTCGTCAACGCGGTTCACGAACTCGGGCCGGAAGTGCTCGAGCAGCTGGGCCTGTGAGCGGATGTTCGACGTCATGATCACGACGGTGTTGCGGAAGTCGACCGTCCGGCCCTGGCCGTCCGTCAGCCGCCCGTCGTCGAGCAGCTGCAGCAGGACGTTGAAGACATCGGAGTGCGCCTTCTCGATCTCGTCGAGCAAGATCACGCAGTATGGTCGCCGCCTGACAGCCTCGGTGAGCTGTCCGCCTTCGTCGTAGCCGACGTAGCCGGGAGGCGCACCGACGAGACGCGAGACGGTGTGCTTCTCCATGTACTCGGACATGTCGAGCCGCACGATCGCGCGATCGTCGTCGAACATGAACTCTGCGAGCGCCTTCGCGAGCTCCGTCTTCCCGACACCGGTGGGGCCGAGAAAGACGAACGACCCGATCGGCCGGTTCGGATCCTGGAGGCCGGAGCGCGCGCGCCGGAGCGCGTTCGAGACGGCGTCGATCGCGGCCTCCTGGCCGACGACACGCTGGTGCAAGCGCGACTCCATCTGCACGAGCTTCTGCACCTCGCCCTCGAGGAGCCGGTCGACGGGAATCCTCGTCCACGCCGCGACGACGGCCGCGATGTCGTCCTCGTCGACCTCCTCCTTCACCATCGGCTCGACCGCACCGACCGCCTCTCCCCGCTCGGCCAGCTCGTGCTCGAGCGCAGGCAGCAGCCCGTAGCGAATCTCCGCCACGCGCTGGAGGTCGCCGTGCCGCTCGGCCCGCTCGGCCTCCATCCTCAGATCGTCGATCTGCCGGGTGATCTCCTTGACGCGGTCGAGGATGTCCTTTTCCCCCGCCCAGCGTGCGGCGAGCTCATCCCGACGCGCCTTGGCCTCGGCAATCTCGCGCTCGACCGGCTCGCGCACTGCCGGCGACTCCTTCGCCATAGCCGCGAGCTCGATCTCGAGCTGCCTCACGCGGCGCTCGGCTTCGTCGAGCTCGACCGGCGAGCTGTCGATCTCCATGCGGAGACGCGATCCCGCCTCGTCGACGAGGTCGATGGCCTTGTCCGGCAGAAACCGGTCGGTGATGTACCGCTCGGAAAGGACGGCCGCAGCCGTCAGCGCGGCATCGCGGATGCGAACGCCGTGGTGCGCCTCGTAGCGCTCCTTCAGGCCGCGGAGGATCGCGATCGTGTCGGCAACCGAGGGCTCGCCGACGAGCACCGGCTGGAAGCGCCGCTCGAGCGCGGGATCCTTCTCGATGTGCTTGCGGTACTCATCGAGCGTGGTTGCACCGACGGCGCGGAGCTCACCGCGCGCGAGCATCGGCTTGAGCAGGTTGCCGGCCGAGACAGCGCCTTCCGCGGCACCCGCACCGACGATCGTGTGGAGCTCGTCGATGAAGAGGACGATCTCGCCCTCGGCGGCGGTGATCTCGGCGAGGACGGCCTTGAGCCGCTCCTCGAACTCGCCGCGGTACTTCGCGCCGGCGATGAGCGCCCCGACGTCGAGCGCCCAGACGCGCTTTCCCTTCAGTCCCTCGGGCACATCGCCCGCGACGATCCGCTGGGCGAGCCCCTCGGCGATTGCGGTCTTGCCGACGCCGGGCTCGCCGATCAAGACGGGGTTGTTCTTCGTGCGGCGCGACAGCACCTGGATCGTGCGGCGGATCTCCTCGTCGCGACCGATGACCGGATCGAGCTTGCCCGCCTCGGCGGCAGCCGTCAGGTCTCGGCCGAACTTCGTCAGTGCCTCGTAGGTGCCTTCGGGATCCTGCGTCGTCACGCGCTGGCCGCCACGCACCTCCTTCAGCGCGCCGAGCAAAGCGTCGCGAGGGACGAGCTCGAGCGCCAGCACGAGGTGCTCGACCGAGACGAAGTCGTCGTCGAGCTTGCGGGCCTCGTCGAAGGCGTCGTCGAGCGCCTTGCGGAACGACCCGCCCGCCTGCGGTGCTGCATTTCCCCCGCTGACCGACGGCAGCGCCCGCAGGCGCGCGTCGGCCGCGACGAGAACGGCGCTCGGGTCGGCGCCCGCCCGCTGCATCAGCGTGCGCGGCAGCTCCTGCTCGAGCAGCGCCACGGTGAGGTGGTCGCGGGTCAACTCGGGATTGCCGGCGCGGCGCGCCAGCTCCTGGGCGGCGGCAACGGCTTCGCCGGACTTGATGGTCAGCTTGTTGAAATCCATGGTTGCTCCTCTTCGTGATGCGTGTCGTGCGGGCGAGGCACGTCCCGTCCCTACGCCCTGCGGGCCGGCGGCTGCGGCCGATAGAGCACGACCTCGCGCCGGTACTGCCTGTGGGTCTCGTGGATCTCGGTGCGGAGCGCCGCCTCGAGCTGCTCCATGCGTGTCCGCAGCCGGCGCAGCTCGTCCTCGAGACGAAGAACGTGCTCGACGCCGGCAAGGTTGAGGCCGAGCTTCGTCGTCAGCTGCTGGATCAGGCGCAGCCGGGCCACGTCCTCGTCGGAGTAGAGCCGCGTGCCGCCGGGTGTTCGGCCCGGCGTCACGAGCCCCTTCGCCTCGTAGGCGCGGAGCGTCTGCGGATGCATGCCGGCGAGCTCGGCAGCGACGGAGATCATGTAGCGGGGACGGGCGCTCACTGCTTGAACGCCCTGTCGCGGGGTCGATCGCGGAGCACCTTGTCGAAGCCCTCGAGCGCATCCTTCTCGGCCTTGTTGAGCTTCTGCGGCACCGTCACCTTGATCCGAGCGAGCAGGTCACCCTTGCCGCCGCCCTTCAATCTGGGCGCGCCCCGGCCCTTGACCCGCAGCAGCTTGCCGCTCTCGGTGCCGGCAGGCACCTTGAGGTTGACCGGGCCTTCCGGCGTCGGGATCTCGACGGTCGCGCCAAGCGTCGCCTCGGGGTAGGTGAGGGGCACCTCGAGCACGAGATCGGCGTCGCGACGCTCGTAGAGCGGTGACGCGGCGACGGAGGCGACGACGAAAAGGTCGCCGGCGGGGCCGCCGTTCGCTCCCGGCTCGCCCTTGCCCTTCAGACGCACGCGCGTGCCGTCCTTGGCTCCGGCGGGGATCTTCACTGCATAGCGCCGCGTCACCCGCTCGTGGCCCGAGCCACGGCACGTGATGCACGGCTTCTCGACGATGACGCCGTTGCCGCGGCAACGCGGGCAAGGCTGCGAAAGCGCGAAGAGCCCGTGCGAGTCCGAGACCGTGCCGGAGCCGCCGCACTCGGGGCAGGTGATCGGGGCGGTTCCCGGCTCGGCGCCCGTGCCGTGGCAGGTGTGGCAGGGCGCGTCGATCTCGACCGGAACCCGCACCTGCGCGCCGGCGAGAGCGTCTTCGAACGACAGCCGCACGTGCGACTCGAGGTCGGCGCCCCGCTCCGGCTGCGGCCTCGCCCGGCGGCCACCGCCGCGGCCGAAGATGCCACCGAACTGGCCGAGCAGGTCGGAGAGGTCGACGTTCTCGTAGGCGAAGCCACCCGGCCCCGGGCCACCCTGGCCACCCGGCCGGGAACCGTTCGCCCCGAACGTGTCGAACTGCTTGCGCTTCTCCGCGTCCGAGAGCAGGTCGTAGGCGCCCTGGATCTCCTTGAACCGCTCCTCGGCCGCCGCGTCGCCCTGGTTCGCGTCCGGGTGGCTCTCGCGCGCGAGCTTGCGGTAGGCCTTCTTGACCTCGTCATCGGTGGCCGTCTTCGGCACTCCGAGGACGTCGTACGGGCTGCGGGCCATGGTTACTCCGCCACGATCACGCGGGCAGGTCTCAGCACGGCGTCACCGAGCCGATAGCCACGCTGCACGACCTGAATGATGGAGCCGGCCTCGACGCCGTCGGCCGGCTGAGCGAGCAGCGCCTCGTGGACGTGGGGATCGAACATCCCCTCCGCGACGATCTCCTCCACTCCCTCGGACGCGAGCGCGCCTGCGAGAGCAGAGCGCGTCATCTCGACGCCCTCGATCACCTTGGCCTCCTCGTGGTCGGCTGCAGCGCCGAGTGCACGCTCGAGGTCGTCGAGCACCGGCAGGAGCTTCGCCACGAGCCGCTCGGCCGCACGAGCCGCGAACGCCTGCTGATCGCGGACCGCGCGCTTGCGATAGTTGTCGAAGTCGGCCGCGAGCCGCTGCAACGCGGCGAGGTACTCGTCCCGCTCTGCCTCGACCGCGGCGAGGGCAGCGTCGGGCGAGCCCGACGAAGGGAACGGGGCCGTGGCCTCGTCCCCCTCGTCGGTGTCGGTTCCCTCAGCGTCGACCCACGGCTCAACGATCGCGTCGGTGCGGATCTCGTCGCTCACGCCTTGGTCGCCGTCTCGTCGTCGATCACTTCGAAGTCGGCGTCCTCGACGACCTCGTCCTCGTCGGGAGTGGCGTCGCCGTTCCCGGTCGCACTGCTCGTGGCCGGACCGGCCTGAGCGTCGGCGTACAGCGCCTGCGCGAGCGGCTGGGCCGCCTCGTTGAGCGCCTGCGTCTTCTCCCGGATCGTCTCCAGGTCGCCGCTCTCGAGCACCTGCTTCAGCTCCATCACGCGACCCTCGAGCGTCGCAGCGTCCGCCGGGTCGAGCTTGTCGCGGTGATCGGTGAGCGACTTCTCGGTCTGGTACGCGAGGGACTCGGCCATGTTCTTCGCATCGGCGAGCTCGCGCAGCTTGTGCGCCTCACCGGCGTGGGCCTCCGCGTCCTTGACCATCTTCTGGACCTCGTCCTCGGACAGGCCCGAGCCGCCCTCGATCTTGATCTGCTGCTCGTTGCCCGTGCCGTTGTCCTTGGCCGTCACGTGGATGATCCCGTTCGCGTCGATGTCGAACGACACCTCGATCTGCGGCATGCCGCGCATCGCAGGCGCGATGCCGACGAGCTGGAACTTCCCGAGCGTCTTGTTGAACGACGCCATCTCCGACTCGCCCTGGAGCACGTGGATCTCGACCGACGGCTGGTTGTCCTCGGCCGTCGAGAACGTCTCCGACTTGCGCGTCGGAATCGTCGTGTTGCGCTCGATCAGCTTCGTCATGACGCCGCCCTTGGTCTCGATCCCGAGCGACAGCGGGGTGACGTCGAGCAGGAGCACGTCCTTGACCTCGCCCTTCAGCACCCCACCCTGGATGGCGGCGCCGACGGCGACGACCTCGTCCGGGTTGACACCCTTGTGGGGCTCCTTGCCGAGCAGCTCGGTGACCTTCTCCTGCACCGCCGGCATGCGGGTCATCCCGCCGACGAGGACGACGTGGTCGATCCCGGAAGCCGCGATGCCCGCGTCCGCGAGGGCCTGCTTGGTCGGGCCAACCGTCCGCTCGAGCAGCGCGCTCGTCAGCTCGGTCAGCTTCGCCCGCGTCAGCTGCAGGTCGAGGTGCTTCGGGCCCTCGGCCGTCGCGGTCACGAACGGCAAGTTGATCTGGGTCGTCATCGTCGACGACAGCTCGATCTTGGCCTTCTCCGCCGCCTCGTAGAGACGCTGGAGCGCCATCTTGTCGGCACCGAGGTCGATGCCCTGGTCCTTCTTGAACTCGGCCGTCATCCAGTCGACGATGACCTTGTCGAAGTTGTCGCCGCCGAGATGGTTGTCACCGTTCGTCGACTTCACCTCGAAAACGCCGTCGCCGAGCTCGAGCACCGACACGTCGAACGTGCCGCCGCCGAGGTCGAAGACGAGGATGGTCTGGTCGGCGCCTTCCTTGTCCAGCCCGTAGGCGAGCGCTGCGGCCGTCGGCTCGTTGATGATCCGGACGATGTTGAGGCCGGCGATCTTGCCGGCGTCTTTCGTCGCCTCGCGCTGTGCGTTGTTGAAGTACGCAGGGACCGTGACGACGACGTCGGTGATGGTCTCACCGAGGAAGGCCTCGGCGTCGGTCTTCAGCTTCTGCAGGATCATCGCGCTGATCTCCGGCGGTGCGAACTGGCGATCGTCGGCGGCGACGCGGGCATCACCGTTGTCGCCCTGAACGACCTCGTAGGGGACGATCGTCATCTCGTCCGAGACCTCTTCCCACTTGCGGCCCATGAACCGCTTGATCGAGGAGATCGTATTCTGGGGGTTCGTCACCTGCTGGCGCCGCGCGGGCGTCCCGACGAGCCGCTGGCCGTCCTTCGCGAACGCGACGACGGACGGTGTCGTGCGACCGCCCTCGGCGTTCGGGATCACGGTCGGCTCGCCGCCCTCGAGCACCGCCATGCAGCTGTTCGTGGTGCCGAGATCGATTCCGATGGTCTTTGCCATGTGTGTTCCTTCCGTTTCTGAGCTTGAGTCTGAATGACTGAGATAAATCTGAGTCGAACCATAGCAGATTATGTCGGGCGCCCGATCGTCCCCGAACGCTCGTTCAGTACCGCCGTCACAAGCATGTCCCGACGGTCGTATGATGGGTTGTCGATGAGCTCACACGCACCTGCGGAGCGCCCGAACCGCCGTCGCGATGACAAGGCATGCGCAGCACAGGTCGAGGACTTTGCCGACCGACTCATCGAGGGTGACGCGCGCGGCGCGGAGGCGATCGTCGAGCAGCTGTTCGCACTGGGCGACTGCGCCGGATGTCGTGCTCGCGCGACTCGTCCAACCGGCGATGACCCGCATCGGCGAGCTGTGGGAGTGCGCAGAGGTGACGGTCGCCGACGAGCACCTCGCAACGACGATCGCCTACCAGGTGCTCGCGACCGTCTACGAGCGGCTGCTCGTTGCCCCGATCGACTCTCGCGGGCGCGTGCTGCTGGCGTCCGCCGAAGGCGACCACCACGCTCTCGGGCTTCGGATGGCCGCCGATGTCCTCGAAGGAGCCGGGTACCAGATCATCTACCTCGGGGCGGATGTGCCAACGAGAAGCGCTCCTGGCCGCCGTCGAGCGCCATCGGCCAGCGGTCGTCGGCCTCTCCGTCACCCTCGCGTCGTCACTGCCCGCCGTCGATCAGGCCGTGGCCGAGCTCGCCGTGCGCGCTCCTGACGTGCACGTGGTCGTGGGCGGCGGCGCGGCGGATCTGCGTGCGAACCGGCGAGCCAACGCTCCACGTTGTCTCCGACGTCACCGCGGTTGCGGGCGATCGTCGACGCCATCGAGTCGGCCGCGGGCCAGGGGCCCGAGCGTGAGAGCTCGATGCCGTCGGCGCGCCCGCCCGAGCGCCGGTGAGCCGACCGGCGACTGTACGGCGCTCTACGAGGGCGCCATGGCCCGCGCCGGTGACCTCGCACGACTCCATGCCCGGCGGGCGCACCAGTTCCAGGCCGTTGCGCTCAGAGATGCGCTCGACCGGGCTCTGGAACCGCCGCGCCTTCGACGACCGGGTACTCGAGCTGATCGGGGACATTTCGATGCTTCCCCTCGCGATGCTGATGCTCGACGTCGACAGCTTCAAGGAGGTCAACGATGTCCACGGGCACCAGGTCGGCGACGCGGCGCTCCAGCAGGTCGCGAAGAGTGTCGAGCATGAGCTACGCGTCGACGACTTCGCGGCGCGACTCGGGGGAGATGAGTTCGTGGTGCTGCTGCCGTCCACCCCTCTCGACCAGGCGACGGCAGTCGCTGAGCGGATCCGCGCCGCCATCGAGCACGAGGCCGAGCCACCATTCACGGTGAGCATCGGCGTCATGGAGTGTGGGGATGACGTACGAGCGAGCATTCTCGCCGCGGACACGAGCCTGTACCGCGCCAAGGGAAACGGGAGGAACGCGGTCTGCGCGGTTGCCTAGAGGCTAGGTTCCGACGACCTCGTAGCTCTGAACATGTTCGAGCCGCTCGAGCGTGATCTCGTCGATCAAACCAGCGTCTATGCGCTCGTGCGAAACGCGATGATCGGCGCTCTGCATGTAGCGCTTGAAGCATTCCCGACTCTCCCAGTGGCTGACCATCAGGATCTCGCCGCTCTCCCGGTCGGATTGCCAGACCTCGAGGCGCACAAAACCAGGAAAGGCATCGACGAGTCCCGCGCGGCCACGAAATGCGTCTATCAACCGTGGCGCACTCGACGACTCGATCCTGAGGCGCGACACCGAGACATACACGACGGCAGCATAGACCCACGCGCGGGAACGTGGTAGGACCCGCTCGATGGCGGAAACCGAACGGACGTTGCAGCCGCCGGGCGGCGCCGCCCCGCCGGCCGAGGCGATCTTCCCCGGCGGAGCCATCGTGCGTCTCGAGCAGCTCGCGCATGCCGTTTGCGCCGCCTACTTTGCGTTCTACGGCGATGAGGACCTGCGCTACGGCTCGGCGGGGCGGGCGTGGTGTCAGCACGACAACCAACACCTGATCGCCTGGGCGGCCCAGGAGGCCGTCCGGAACGACGGCAGCCTCGACCGCAACATCGACTGGCTGTGTCGAGTCCTCTCGGCGCGGGACTTTCCGCTCGACCGGCTGCAACATGACCTCCTCCTCGCCGCAACGGAGGTTGAAACGGTCAGCGGCGGCCTCGGGGTCTCGGACGAGCTTCGCCGGAGCGCCGCCAGAGTCGCGCTTCAGGCGCAGGCCGCAACGGGCGAGAGCTAGCGAGAGAGCCCGATCAGGATCCCGCCGGCGACGACGAAGCAGGCGCCGAGCACGAGCCGCCGTCCGACTCCCTCGATCTGGCGCAGGAAGAGGGCCGACAACCCCACGCCCCACAGCGACTCGGTCGCGACGAGTGGAGCGACGATGCTGAGGCGGCCGCGGAAGAACGCCTCGTAGAGCGACACGTACGAGAGACCGAAGAGCAGCCCGGCCGGCACGAACGCCGGCCAGGAGGCGATGCTCAGCCGCCTTCGGCCGACGATCACGGAGACGAGGATCGTGAGCGCCCCCGCCAGCAGCGTTGCGCTGATCGCGAGCTCGGGAGCGACGTCCGTGTCGATCGCGACCCAGCGGACAAAGGTGTCGCGAAGCGCAAACGCGAGCGCCCCCGCGAGCGCGAACACGAGGCCGATCGTCTTCACGTGCTCGGGCCGTCCCGACTCGCTCGCGAGCACGATGCCGCCGGCGACGACCAGCAGCGCGCCGAGAGCGACACCCGCCGCGAGCGGCTCCCCGAGGAGCAGCGCCGCGAACGTGACGGCGAAGAGCGGCGCCATGCCTACCGTCGCGGAGGCACGCGACGGGCCGGCGTCGCGGATCGCGAGCGTGAACAGGATCTGCGAGACGCCCGGCCCGAGAATCCCGGCGAGCGCAAACGGCCAGACGGCGGCGACGTTCCAGTCGCCGGCGATCGTGGCCGCCACGAGAGCGACGCCGAGCGCGGGGATGACGGTGAAGAGCGCTCCGCAGAGAGGATCGTCTCCGCGGGCGAGTGCCGGCCGGAGGGCGACCGTCATCGCCCCGAAGAGCGCGGCCGAGCAGAGGGCGAGGACGACGGCGTCCATCAGGCGGGCTCCGTGCCCGGCCGCCGCGCGAGCCGGCGAAGCGTCGCGGCGGCCGCCGGCTCGGCGAGCAGGATGCCCGTCAGCATCACGGCGCAGCCCGCCCATCCGATCAGACCGAGCCGCTCCGAGAGCAACAGCACGCCGAAGAACGCCGCGAAGGGGGCCTCGAGCGTGAATACGAGTGCGGCCCGCGCGGCCGTCGTTCGGGACTGCACCCAGGTCGCGACGAGATAGCCGAGCGCGCCCGCGAAGACGCCGGTGACGACGAGGGCGAACCAGACCGTCCCACCGCGGGGCATCGTCAGCTCACCGCGCGAGACGGCGATCGCGGTGAACGCGAGGCAGGCCACCGCCATCTGCAGGAACGTCAGAGCCCGGGCGTCGTAACGCGGTGCGAACCGCTCCATCGCGACGATCTGGAACGACTGGGCTACCGCATTCCCGAGCACGAGGGAGTTGCCGAGCGCCGACCCGCCCGGGACGCCGTTCAGCATCAGAAGGCCTGCGACGGCGAGCGCGACCCCGACCCATGCCGCGGCAGCGACCGGTGTGCGGAACAGGACGAGCGCGATGATCGGCGTCAGGACGACGTACAGCCCGGTGATGAACCCGGTGCTCGACACCGTCGTCAGGTCGAGTCCCGCAGTCTGTAGGCCATACGCGGTGGCGAGCAGCGCGCCGGCGCCCACACCCGCGGCGACGCCGCGCCACGGCAGGAAGCGGAGGGGGCGCAACGCGAACGGTGCCAGGACGATGGTCGAGATCCCGAAGCGGATGGCGAGGAACGCGAACAGTGGGTAGATCGCGACGGCATCCTGCACCGGGACGAACGTGTAGCCCCAGAT
This sequence comes from uncultured Thermoleophilia bacterium, assembly GCA_963799575.1. Lineage (GTDB taxonomy): Bacteria > Actinomycetota > Thermoleophilia > Gaiellales > Gaiellaceae > Gaiella. The sequence continues at coordinate 15,213 of CAWCXK010000011.1, read as the reverse complement.
CGCAGTGACGCCGATCAGTGCAGCCAGGGGTGGAAGTCGCCGTGAGTGGCACATCGTGGGCATCCCGCGCAGGCTACTGCTCGGCCTGCCCCTCGTCCCGTGGCAGTGTCAGCGGGGTACCCTGACGCGGAGATGACCACGCCCGATGCCACGCTGGACACCCTTGGCCGACCGGTCCGCGACCTACGCATCTCGGTCACCGACCGCTGCAACTTCCGCTGCGTCTACTGCATGCCCAAGGAGGTGTTCGGGCGCGGCTACCGCTTCATGGATCGCAAGGAGCTGCTCAGCTTCGAGGAGATCGAGCGGCTCGCGCGCGCGTTCGTCGCCCACGGCGTCGAGAAGATCCGGATCACGGGCGGCGAGCCACTCCTTCGGCGCGATCTCGAAGTGCTGATCGAGCGCCTGGTCGCGCTCGGCGGGCTCGACGTGGCGCTGACGACGAACGGCGCGCTCCTGCCACAGAAGGCAGAGGCGCTCGTTGCAGCCGGCCTGCAGCGGGTCACGGTCAGCCTCGACTCGCTCGACGACGACACGTTCCGCGCCATGAACGACGTCGGTTTCCCGGTCGGCCGCGTGCTCGACGGCATCGCGGCTGCGTCGGCTGCGGGCCTCGGCGTCAAGGTGAACGCCGTCGTCAAACGCGGCGTCAACGAGCACCAGGTCGTCGAGCTCGCCCGCCACTTCCGAGGGACGGGCCACATCCTGCGGTTCATCGAGTACATGGACGTCGGCGCCACGAACGGCTGGCGCCTCGATGACGTCGTTTCGGCGGCGGAGATCGTCGCGCTGATCGGCGCCGAGTTCCCGCTCGAGCCCGCCGAGGAGAACTACCGCGGCGAGGTCGCTCGACGCTGGCGCTATCGCGACGGCAGCGGCGAGATCGGCGTGATCGCGTCCGTGACCCAGCCGTTCTGCGGCGACTGCACCCGATCGCGCATCTCGGCCGAGGGTCGGCTCTACACCTGCCTGTTCGCGACCAAGGGCCACGACCTCCGCGCGCTCGTGCGCGGCGGCGCCGACGACGCGCAGCTGCACGACCGGATCGGGCGCATCTGGGCCCGCCGCACCGACCGCTACTCGGACGAGCGATCTTCGATGACGGCCGGCGTGCCGCGCGTCGAGATGTCCTACATCGGCGGCTGACGCTCTCGCCCGCGGTGCGGGAACCCCGAAGTCGCCTCCGCGCCCGCCCCGATGCCGTACCGCAGATCGACGGCGAGGCTGACGGCAATGGTCGCGCCGACACGAGCAACGATCGACGGCAACGAGGCTGCCGCCTGGGTCGCGTACCGCGCGAGCGAGGTGATCGCCATCTACCCGATTACGCCCGCGTCGCCGATGGGCGAGTTGTCCGACGCCTGGTCAGCGGCCGGAGTCCCGAACGCCTGGGGTGCCGTTCCGCAGGTGATCGAGATGCAGAGCGAGGGTGGAGCTGCGGGTGCCGTCCACGGTGCCCTGCAGGCCGGCGCCCTCGCCACCACCTTCACTTCTTCGCAAGGGCTGCTCCTGATGCTGCCCAACATGTTCAAGATCGCGGGCGAGCTGACCCCTGCAGTGATCCACGTCGCCGCCCGAGCGCTTGCCACCCACGCCCTCTCGATCTTCGGTGACCACTCCGACGTGATGGCCGCACGTTCGACCGGATTCGCGCTGCTGTGCTCGTCGTCGGTGCAGGAGGCCCAGGATCTCGCGCTCGTCGCCCACGCCGCGACGCTCGAAGGGCGAATCCCCTTCCTGCACTTCTTCGACGGCTTTCGCACCTCGCACGAGCTCAACACGGTCGATCGGATCGACGAGGACGACCTCCGGGCGTTGCTCGACGAGGCGCTCGTTGCCGAACATCGCTCGCGCGGCCTCTCCCCGGATCACCCCGTGCTCCGGGGCACCGCCCAGAACCCGGACGTCTTCTTCCAGGCCCGTGAGGCGGCGAACCCGTATTACGACGCTCTCCCCGGGATCGTGCAGCGGCAGATGGACGCGCTCGCTGCACGCACGGGCCGCAATTACCGGCTGTTCGAGTACACCGGCGCCCCCGACGCCGAGCGCGTGATCGTGATGATGGGCTCCGGCAGCACGGCGGCGGCCGAGGCAGTTGCCGATCTGGTTGCGCGCGGCGAGAAGGTTGGGCTGCTCACGGTCCGCCTCTATCGCCCCTTCGCTGCCGATGCCTTCGTGGCCGCGCTTCCAGCGACGGTGGAGCGGGTTGCCGTCCTCGACCGCTGCAAGGAGCCAGGCTCTCTCGGCGAGCCTCTCTTCCAGGACGTGATCACGGCGCTCGCCGAGCGGGGCGGGGCGATGCCGCTCGTCACGGGTGGGCGCTACGGCCTCGCCTCGAAGGAGTTCACGCCCGCGATGGCCGCAGCGGTGCTCGACGAGCTCGCGGGCTCGGAGCCACGCCGCCGGTTCACGGTCGGGATCGTCGACGACGTCTCGCACCTCTCGCTCACCGTCGATCCGTCCTTCACGACCGAGCCGGACGAGGTCGTCCGCGCCGTCTTCTACGGCCTCGGTGCCGACGGCACCGTCGGAGCCAACAAGAACTCGATCGCGATCATCGGCGATCACGCGGGCGGCTACGCCCAGGGCTACTTCGTCTACGACTCGAAGAAGTCGGGCTCGGTCACCGTCTCGCACCTCCGCTTCGGGCCGCGGCCGATTGGCGCCTCGTACCTGATCGAGAGCGCGGCGTTCGTCGCGTGCCACCAGTTCGGGCTCCTCGAAAAGGTTCCGGTGCTCGACGTCGCCGCCGAGGGCGCGACGTTCCTGCTCAACGCGCCGTACGGGCCGGACGACGTCTGGGAGCACCTGCCGGCAACCGTGCAGGAGCAGATCGCGACGAAGCGCCTGCGGCTCCATGTCATCGACGCGACCCGGATCGCGCAGGAGGCGGGGATGGGACGCCGCGTCAATACCGTGCTGCAGACGTGCTTCTTCGCCCTCTCCGGGGTGCTCCCCCTCGACGAGGCAATGCTTGCGATCAAGGCCGCGATCCGTCACACCTACGGCAAGCGCGGCCAGGTGGTGCTCGACCGCAACGAGGCAGCCGTCGACGCTGCACTCGAGGGCCTCGCCGAGGTGGACGTGCCGGACACCGTTCCGTTCCTCGCGCCGCCCGCCATCGCGGAGCCCGCCGATCTCGTCGCTCGAACGACAGCAACGATGCTCGCCGGACGCGGCGACACGCTTCCCGTCAGCGCCCTTCCCGTCGACGGCACGTTCCCCGTCGGCACGGCACGCCTCGAGAAGCGGTCGATCGCCGAGGAGATCCCCATCTGGGATCCGTCCATCTGCATCGACTGCGCGAAGTGCGCGATCGTCTGCCCCCACGCCGCGATCCGGATGAAGGTGTTCTCGCTCGAGGCCCTCGAGGGCGCGCCGGAGGGATTCCCGGTCAAGGACTGGCGCGATCGCCACCTCCCGGGCATGAAGATGACGATCCAGGTCGCCCCGGACGACTGCACCGGGTGCGGAATCTGCGTTGACACGTGCCCTGCGCACGCGAAGGAGGCGGTCGGCCATCGGTCGATCAACCTCGAGCCGAAGAACGACCACCTCGACGTCGAGCGCGAGCGCTTCGACTTCTTCCTCTCGATCCCCGAGATCGACCGCACGTCGATCGAGCCGGCCACGGTCAAGGGCTCGCAGATGCTCGAGCCGCTCTTCGAGTTCTCGGGCGCCTGCGAGGGCTGCGGCGAGACGCCGTACCTGAAGCTGCTCAGCCAGCTGCTCGGCGACCGGATGATCGTCGCGAACGCAACGGGGTGCTCGTCGATCTACGGCGGCAATCTGCCGACCACGCCGTGGACGGCGAATCGCGAAGGCCGCGGCCCCGCCTGGTCGAACTCGCTGTTCGAGGACAACGCCGAGTTCGGTCTCGGGATGCGCCTTGCTGTCGACGCGCAGGAGAAGCAGGCGCGCGCGCTGGCGACCGAGCTTGCCCCCGACCTGGCCGAGAGCCTCGCCGTAACGGACGGTCACACCGAGAGCGGGATCGTGGAGCAGCGCCGGCTCGTAGCCGAGCTTCGCGAGCGAATCGCGACGATCGACTCCCCCGAGGCGCGCCGGCTGGCGACGCTCGTCGACGCTCTCGTCCGAAAGAGCGTGTGGATCGTCGGCGGCGACGGCTGGGCATACGACATCGGCTTCGGCGGCCTCGACCACGTCCTCGCCTCCGGCCGCAACGTCAACGTCCTCGTGCTCGACACCGAGGTCTACTCGAACACGGGTGGCCAGGCCTCAAAGGCCACCCCGCGCGGCGCAGTGGCCAAGTTCGCAGCGGGCGGCAAGCAGAGTGGCAAGAAGGATCTCGGCCTTCTCGCGACGTCGTACGGCAACGTCTACGTCGCCCATATCGCGCTCGGCGCGGACAACCCGCAAACCGTCAAGGCCCTGGCCGAGGCCGATGCCTGGGACGGCCCGTCGCTCGTGATCGCGTATAGCCACTGCATCGCCCACGGCATCGACATGACGAAGGGTATGCGGCAGCAGAAGCTCGCCGTCGACACCGGCTACTGGCCCCTGTGGCGCTACGACCCGGGCAACGCCGGCCCCGGCGAGCATCCGTTCCAGCTCGACTCGCGCCGGGCCAAGCTTCCGCTGACGGAGTTCACGGCGAACGAGGCGCGGTTCTCGATGCTGCGCCGCTCGCGGCCAGAGGAGGCCGAGCGCCTCGGGGCACTGGCCCAGCACGACGTCGACGAGCGTCGTCTCGTCTACGAGCAGCTCGCCGAGATCGAGCACGAAGAGCCATCCGAATCCCCGGCGACCGAGGAGGAATCGTGAGCCCCGACCTGCGAACGACATACCTCGGGCTCGAGCTCGCGAGTCCGTTGATCGCGTCTGCCTCACCGCTGACCGGCAACCTCGACTCGTTGCGGGCGCTCGAGGCAGCGGGCGCCTCGGCTGTCGTGCTGCCGTCGCTCTTCGAGGAGCAGATCGAGCACGACGAGACGATGATCGACGCGGTGCTCGAGCGCGGAGCGCAGAGCTTCGGCGAGGCGCTCACGTACTTCCCCGAGATGGACGACTACAACACCGGCCCACAGTCCTATGTCGAGCACGTGGCGGCGGCGAAGGCGGCGCTCTCGATCCCGGTGATCGCGTCGATCAACGGCATCACCCCGGGCGGTTGGGTTCGCTACGCCGAGTTGCTCCAGCAGGCAGGCGCCGATGCGATCGAGCTGAACGTCTACGCCGTCGAGACCGACCCGTACGTCTCGGCCGCGAGCGTCGAGGACCGCACGCTGCGGCTCGTCAGCAAGGTACGCACCGCGTTGACCGTCCCGCTTGCTGTCAAGGTCGGCCCGTACTACACGGCCCTTGCGCACACGGCGACGCGGCTTGCAGAGGCCGGCGTCGCAGGCCTCGTCCTCTTCAACAGGTTTCTGCAACCCGACCTCGACCTCGAGACCATGACCGTGAAGCCGGGTCTCCGCCTGTCGAGCAACGACGAGATGCGACTGCCGCTGCGCTGGATCGCCATCCTTCGGGGCCGCGTGCCGCTCAGCCTCGCCGCGACGGGGGGCATTCAGTCGAGCGACGACGTGGTCAAGCTGCTGCTGGCAGGGGCCGACACCGTGATGCTCGCCTCGGCCCTACTCCGAGAAGGCCCTGACCTCCTGCGCGAGCTCACGGACGGGCTCACCGCCTGGATGACGGAGCGGGAGTACGACTCGGTCGAGCAGCTGAAGGGGAGCATGAGCCAGGAATCGTGCGGGGATCCTCGTGCATTCGAGCGCGCGCACTACGTCCGGGCACTCGTCGACTACCAGGTGCCCTCCCGCCGGGATTGAGTAGTCATCCTCCCGCGTTAGACTGTAGGGAGATGACCAGTTACACCGAATCGGAAAGCCGGCGGCTGCCGCGCGGCTGGCGCCATCTGGCCCTCCAGATCGTCTTCTGGCTGGGGTTCTACGTGGTCTATCAGGCCGCCCGTGGCCTCGCCGACCGCGACGTCACGACGGCGTTCTGGAATGGCCTCCACGTGATTCGCATCGAGCAGTGGAGCGGAACGCTGTTCGAGCCGACGATCCAGGGATTCGTCGATTCCTCGCAGGTGATGATCAAGGCGACGACCTACACGTACTGGCTCTCCCAGTTCGTGATCGTCGGCGCCACGCTCCTCTACGTCTACTTCAAGCACCACGACCGCTTTGCGGGCTTCCGCAACTGGCTGATCGCCGCGAATGTGGTCGGTCTCGTCTGTTACGTGCTCGTTCCCACGGCGCCGCCGCGGATGTTCCCGGCCTGGGGCTTTGTCGACACGCTCGCCGAGTACTCGGGCGTGAACCACGGGAGCACCGTCATCGCCCTGACGTCCAACCCGTATGCCGCGATGCCATCGCTCCACTCGATGGATGCGTTCATCGTCGGCGTCGTCATGTTCGGCGTCTGCCGTAGCCTCTGGGCGCGCGCGATCTGGCTGCTGTGGCCGGCCTGGGTTTGGTTCTCCGTCATCGGGACGGGGAACCACTACTGGCTCGACGTGGTCGCCGGCGTTGCGATCGCGATCCTCACCGGCCTCGTTTTCTTCCGCCGGCAGGTGTTTCGCCGCTGGCGACAGCCACTCGCCACGTGACGGACCCGCCCGCGCAGGGCCCACGCGTCAGCGAGCTGGACCGGGTCAAGCAGGAGTACACACAGGCGGCCCGACAGATCCTGCAGCGCTCGATGAAGGGCGTCGCGAAGACGAAGCTGACGCCGGACATGCTGACAATGGCCGGCGTCACGCTGTGCCTCGTCGGCGCCGTGCTCGTCGGCTTCGAGGAGCACAACCCGAAGCTCTTCTACTGGCTCGGCGGCATCCTCTTCATCGTCGGCTCGGTCGCCGACATCCTCGACGGTGCACTCGCCCGGGCAGCGAGCAAGGGAACCGTCTTCGGCGCCTTCCTCGACTCGACCTTCGACCGGCTCGGCGAGGCGGCCATGCTCGCGGCGATCGGCCTCGTGTTCGCGCGCGAGGGCAACGACATCGCCCTCGTCGCCGCGTTTGCAGCGGTGATCGGCTCGTTCCTCGTCTCGTATACCCGCGCCAAGGCAGAGGCGCTCGGCTTGCGCGGCGATGTCGGCTTCGGGTCCCGCGTCGAGCGCGTGGTGCTGATCTCGGTCGGCCTCGGCCTCGCGCCATGGGGCTGGCTGCAGTGGCCGATCTATCTCCTCGCCGCGATGGCGTGGCTCACGGTGATCCAGCGGATCCTCTTCGTGCGGCGTCAGCTGCGCGAGCTCGCTGCAGGCGCCTAGGGGCGCGACGCCCAGGCCGCCCCGGGGTCGCGCGCCTACGAGGGTGCCACGCGCGTGGACAAAACCTGACGGGACTAGACTTGGCCCGTCGTCGCGCTATACTGCTAGCAGTTTGCCTGCTAGCACTTCCCCACGAAAGGGTGTCCTTGTTCGGACGCCGTCCTCCCTGAAGGAAGCTCTCGTCCGCGAGACCGCCCGTCGGGGAGCGAGCCTCAACGACGTAGCGGTCGGCATCCTTGCCGACACGTTCGGCGTCGAGGTCGCACCGACGAACCGGCGTAGCCCGCTTCCGGGCTCGAGCCCGGTCGTGCTCCTGCGTATGCCCGAGGAGCTCAAGTCCGCGATCCAGGCGGAGGCGTTCCGCCTCGGCTCCAACACGAACGACGTCATCCTCTCCGCATTGTCGGACGAGCTCGGCGTGCCGTTTCAATCGAATCGCCAATCGAACCCTCGACGGTCTGTGCCCTTCGGGGGCGGCCGCAGAAAGGATCTACCAATGGCCGCCACCAACGGCTCCACGAACGGCAAGGCACGCTCCAAGGAAAAGGTGCGCGTCGCCATCATCGGCGTCGGCAACTGCGCCAACTCACTCCTCCAGGGCGTCGAGTACTACAAGGACGCAGATCCGGACGCGTTCGTTCCGGGCCTGATGCACGTCGATCTCGGCGGATACCACATCTCCGACATCGAGTTCACAGCCGCATTCGACGTCGTCAAGGGTAAGGTCGGCGTCGACCTGGCCGACGCGATCTGGGCGCACCCGAACGACACGATCAAGTTCGCCAAGGTGCCGAAGACCGGCATCACGGTGTCGCGGGGCATGACCCACGACGGCATCGGCAAGTACCTCTCCGAGGTCGTCGAGAAGGCGCCGGGCGAGACCGCCGACATCGTCAAGATCCTCAAGGAGACGGGCACCGACGTCGTCGTCAACTACCTCCCGGTCGGATCCGAGGCGGCGGCGAAGTGGTACGCCGAGCAGATCCTCGAGGCCGGTGTCGCGATGGTCAACTGCATGCCGGTGTTCATCGCCCGCGAGGCGTACTGGCAGAAGCGCTTCGAGGCCGCCGGGCTGCCGATCATCGGCGACGACATCAAGTCGCAGGTCGGCGCGACGATCTCGCATCGCGTCCTCACGAGCCTCTTCCGCGAGCGAGGCGTGCACCTCGACCGGACGATGCAGCTGAACGTCGGCGGCAACTCCGACTTCCGCAACATGCTCGAGCGCGAGCGCCTCGAGTCGAAGAAGATCTCGAAGACGAATGCCGTCACGTCGATGCTCGACTACGACCTCGGCGAGGGCAACGTCCATGTCGGGCCGTCGGACTACGTGCCGTGGCTGACCGACCGTAAGTGGGCCTACATCCGCATGGAGGGCACCGCCTTCGGGGACGTGCCGCTGAATCTCGAGCTGAAGCTCGAGGTCTGGGACTCGCCGAACTCGGCCGGCATCGTGATCGACGCCGTCCGGCTCGCCAAGCTGGCGCTCAACAACGGCGTCGCCGGCGCGCTCGAGGCTCCCTCGAGCTACCTGATGAAGTCGCCGCCCGTCCAGATCGTGGACGACGAGGCGCACGCGAACACGGAGAAGTTCATCAAGCAGTACGGACTGAAGGCGGAGAAGCAGGCGAAGACAGCCGCCAAGTAGCCCCCGCCCGCAGAACGATCGATCGTCGTGAAGGGCTCACTACGGTGAGCCCTTCCGCGTTCTTCGGCTCAGCCCGCGCGCGGAGCCGTGTCGTCGGCCACGAACCCGATCTCGCGGTGGGTCGTGTCGCAGAAGGGCTTGTTCTTGGAGTGCCCACAGCGGCAGAGGACGATCGAGCTGCCCGCCGGAAGCTCGAACGGCACCTCGTCGGCGTCGATGATCGTCACGGGGCCCGTGACCTTCAGAGGGCCGTTGGCTCGCACCTGAATCGTGACGTCGCTCATGCCACGACTCTAGCGTTCTTCTGGTCAGGGCTAGAATCGATCTCACGATGGGGCTCCGCATCTGCTTCGTGACGCCGTTCTCGTGGTCACAGCCAAACGACGTCAACGAGCACGTGCGCGGCGCCGCTGAGGCGCTTCGCGGCCGCGGCCATGTCGTGACCGTGGTTGCGCCCTCCTCGCGTGCCGCCGACCTCCTCGAGGGCCGCCGCGCCCTGCAGCGCGGTGCGATCGGCGACGTCGTCGCGATCGGGGCGGCCGTACCCACCTCGCTCAGCGAGCGGGTGGCGCTGCCGATGGGTGTGCGGGCGAACCTCGCCGCCACCCTCTCGCTCGGCGCCTTCGACGTCGTGCACGGATTCGAGCCGGGCCTACCGAGCCTGTCGTCGGCGGCACTGATCGAGGCCGAGACCACGACCGCCGCCACGTTCTTCTCCACCGAGCGGATTGCCATCGCTCCCCGCAAGAACCAGCGGGCGAAGTTCCTCGCCCGCGTCGACGCGCTCCTCGGCACGTCAGAGGCGGCCATCGAACGGGCCTCCGAGCGGTATCCCGGCGACTATCAGACAGTCCCGCTCGGTATCGACCCGGAGGAGTTTGCCCCGGCGACCAAGCGAAAGCTGATCGTGGTGGAGCTCGCTCCCGGCCAGAGCGCCGTCGCCCGAGCCGTGCTGCGGCTACTGCCGACGCTACCCGGGTGGGAGCTCGTGCTCGCACGCACCGCACCACTGACACGACGCCCGACAATCCCGGCAGCGCTCCGTGACCGGGCGCGGACGCGATCGCTCGTGAAGCCGGAGGCGCGTCGTGCGACCCTGGCAGGGGCCGCCATCTTCGTCCCGGCACCCGGCGGCAGCGCCCGCCTGCTGCTCGAGGCGCAGGCGAGCGGCTGCGCGATCGCCGAGCCAGCCGGACTCGCCGACCAGCCGGAGCTCGCTGCCGCCTCCGTCGGGCGGCTCGTCGACGACGAGGCACTTCGGACGAGCTCGGGTCAAATGGCACGCGACGCGGCACAGAAGCAGGACTTCGCGGGTCTCGCGAAGCGGCTCGAGAGCGTGTACACGGAAACAGCCGGCCGCCGGCGCCCTGTAGCCCCTTCGTCGCACCACGACGGCGACTCCCTCGGCGACCGCGACTGGATCGTCGTCGACCTTCATATGCACACCCATCGCTCCCACGACTGCTCGATCGATCCGACGGATCTCGTCGAGCACGCGGAGGCGGAAGGGCTCGGTGCGATCGCCGTCACCGATCACAACGTCTTCGCCGGAGCGCTCGAGGCGGTCGAGATCGCGCGCGGCCGTACGCTGACCGTGATCCCCGGTGAGGAGGTCAAGACCGACAACCAGGGCGAGATCATCGGGCTCTTCCTCCACGAGGAGATTCCCCGTGGGATGACCTTCGCTGAGACGATCGAGGCGATCCGCGCCCAGGACGGGATCGTCTATGTCCCGCACCCGTTCGATCGCATGCACGCAATCCCGTCGCCGGCGACCCTCCTCCGCCACCTGCCCGAGATCGACGTGCTCGAGGTCTACAACGCCCGGCTGATGTTCGATGCCTACAACGCCGAGGCCCTCCGGTTCCAGCGCAAATACGGCCTGCTCGCCGGTGCCGGCTCTGATGCGCATGTGCTGCAGGGCGTCGGAACCGGGGCGCTGAGGATGCGTCGCTTCGATGGGCCGGAGGAGTTTCTGCTGTCGCTGCGCAGCGCCGAGGTCCTGCGCCGGCCGAAGTCCCTCGCCTACCTGCAGTCCCTGAAGTGGGCGGCGCAGGTCAAGGAGAAGGTCCTCTAGAGCAGAAGGTGGGAGTGCCCCGTGTCTGCTGCCGTGCCCACCGACGAGATCTACGAAATCTCGCTCGCGAGTGGCTTATTTCAAGCCGTTTGCGGCACCTTACATCTAGTCGGTTGATCTAGTACGAGTACAATGTACGTCGTGTCTAGTCGCTTGGCTCACTGGCAAAGGCGCGGATTGGTGCATTCTCGATACGCCTCAACTGCGGCTCGAAGGCACGTAACGCGGTCTGCTTTGTAAAGGTTTTCGAAGCTGATCCCAAAGAGACCAGTGAGCTTGATCGCGGTCTCAGCGTGAGTACCGGACTTGCCACCAAAGAGATTGTTCACGCCTGCCTGCTCATCTCAAGAGCCTCAGCCAGTTGATCCTGTCGCACGAGGTGCATTCCCGCCACGGCTCTGAGATTGCCGCTCATCCTCAGGAGATCCGCTGCACGGGTGTCAGTGCTAGCCATGAGCGTCCTTTCGTTGGTCCCGGCATCACTCTAACAAAACTAGTCGTAGAGTAAAGAGTATCAGCTCGAGCTAGAACGAGTCGCCTCGTCACGGCGGCAAATGCGGCTGCATTCAGTGACTTGAACTAGTGATCCATGCCGGGGTAGCGCCGACCTTTCCCGGTGTAGGAGCGTTGGGACGCACCCGGCCCTCTCGCTTCGTCGTAGAGTTCACGGGCAAGTGGAGTCGCCCGTGGGATCTCCATGATTTGCAGGAGCGAATCCTTTCCCAGCGGAGCCGTTGTGTGTCTCTCAACGCGACGACGTTCTTGGGAGTTGGTGCAACGACGTTGAACTCGCCGTCGAGCTTTGCCTCCTCTTCAATGGCAATGAGCCAGGGGCCGCGTCTGCGGTTGTAGCGAACTGCAATCTGATCTGCCGTCTGGCCATCCAGCAGGAGTGCGCGGATCGTTTCTCTGCTCGGATCAGGTGCCACGACGTGTTCTACGTCTCGGCCGGATCGAGGCTCGGGAGGGCGGTTTGACCGTGGTCTTGGGTTGGGTTGGGTCGATGGGACGGCTGCCGTGGTTTGTGTGGGTGGGTGACTTGTCAGTCCTGCTTCCCAGCGAGCCTGCAGGAGGGCGTTTAGGATTACTGACCGATACTGCGGTCTGCCGTTGAGGTTCCTTGGACTGGGGTGCGGCGCTCGGATCGTGCGGAGCTTCACTCCGGATTGTTCCCATGCCGCCGCTGCTGACTTGCCGAACAGGATCACCACGCGGAGATCCGGTAAAAGCGATAGCAACTCTGTCAGGGCGGGTCGTGCCTCCTGAAGATCGGAGGATGTTGCCGCCCGGATTTTGGTGTCTGAGCCGATGTACCAGGGCACCACGTTCCAGGAAAACGACATCACGGCTCCGGTCTACTCCCGCGTCCCTTAGAAGCTGCCACATGTTTGCTGCCGAGCCGTCGTCGTTGTCGGGGCTGATGAAGCCTGAGCCGCGAGTGGCGGTTGCTCGTGCTCCGGGTGCTTCGAACAGCATCAGGATCCGCGCTCGCGTTCCCGCTTCGGTTGGATCGAACCACGGGATAGACAAGTCACCGTCACGCGATGCCCGCAGCCGCCGCACGTAGTCAGTGATGGGCGCGACGTGTGGAGCGTCGAGCAGAGCGCGCTTTCGTTCTACCTCCCCGGGTTCCCGGTTTGACCTGGGGTGGTCTGTCCTAGGGCCAATCAAGCTGACTTCGAGCTTACGGCCTCTCGGCAACGGTTGCTGACCTCCGCGTCTAGCTCCGTACTAGGTTCTTTCGTTTCCCGAACCGGAATTAGAGACGAAGTGTGCAATCCTGCCGCTTCTAATTTCGGAGAACGACAATGCAACATCGAGAAACGCGCACCTGTGAGTGCGGCTGCGGAGCAATTACGAATAAGGATCGACGGGGAGCAACGCGAGGATACGTAAGGGGCCACAACCGTCGAGGAACGGGCCGAGGTTGGATGTGTGGCAGCTATCGCTACATCCGACACAACGGGAAAGGACATGGCCTTGCACCGCGTCATCGTCCAGGAGCGTGAGGGACGAGCGCTCCGTCGAGATGAGGTAGTCCACCACGCGGACGGCGACCCCTTGAACAACTCCTCTGACAACCTCGTACTGTTGTCCTTCTTGGAGGAGCACTCTCGGCTACACCGGCTTGCTGAACCGGGCCGCCGCTCGACAAGAGAGGAACGCGAGCGTGCGAGGCAGCTGTTCGCCTCGGGCATGACGGTGAGGGAGATTGCGTCTGTGCTCGGTAGGCCGTTCTCAACGGTGTGGTCGTGGGTCGGGCCGTCAGCGCGAGGTCACATCACGCGCTACCCATCGGTAGACCCTCAACAGTTTGGGGGCTGACCCCGAACCTCAGAAATGCTGTCCGATGGAGATAGGTACGACTCATCCGGCTGGGGTGGCCCCTTGAGTCGAACCGGGCACCCCCACGCGGGTATCGACGGGTCTAGGGGTTGGGGGGTCTCTCATGCCTTTGTTCTTGGGGCTTCTTGAACTGCAACATACGATTGGCTGTGACTACTCCCTACGCTGTCATCGCACGCGACGGGTCGGTTGAGTTGTGGTCGAGGGTGCGGTTGCCGTTTGAACCTCGGGGGTGGGTTCGCGAGATGCGGGGCGAGCTTCGTTCTGCGGTCGCCCCGTTGTCTGCTGGTGAGGCAGAGGTGCTGCATGCCGTGTACGCCTCCGCTCAGGAGGGAATGTTCGATCTGGAGAACGTGCTGTTCTACAACGTCGGGCTGAACTCGTTCCTAGGCAGCACAAGTACCGGCGTCAGATTCGAGCGTTCTCTTCCGCCTGTCGGATCTCGCACCGTCACCAGGGCTAGACCACCTGAGTCGTTACGCCATCGCTCGATCCGGTGGGTGCTTTTCTCATTGGCGACCCGATCACAGCGTTGCCCACTGGAGGGCCGACATTGCTGGCTCTGTCCGGTGCGTCGAAGCCGGGTGCGTTCTGGCTTGCTGTGAAACGGGGCGAGGTGACAACCGGCTCGCCGCTGAAAGCACGAACGCCTTTCGGGCTTCGAATCAAACTCACTGTGCCGTCAGGCTCGAGACTCAGCCCCATTCGCGCTGATGAAAGCCGCTGTTGGATGGTGTCATCAGCGCCTTCCATGCTCACGACGGAACAGATCAGAACCGAAATCTCGAAACGGTGCTCTGCTGCACTAGACCTCTCGTCCGAAAGAAGCCGACACTTCTTAAGGGATCGATCCCGTGCCGTGTTGGGAGAGCGGCGGTTGGTATGGCCCTGGGGAAACCGGCGTGCAGTGGAACCCCGCTGACGATCTCCTGGTCGCCTGCGAACTACTTATCGAACTCGGGCGCGGAGCAGATGGTCGCCGGAGAACTCTTTCGAGGTATCGGGGCGGATCGATCACCACTCGATCCACGCCTTACCGCCCGACTTCTTTCCACCCTCGGCGTGACCCGTTGACCTGCCACAGGCTGGGCAGGGCTCGTCCGTTGCGGTGGAGCGCACCGCTGACAATGAACGTGGCCCTGCACGCAGGGCACTTGAAGGCAGCGTTGTTCCCTACCCAGTCCTCATCGTGTGGCAGTTCGTCGGGGTCGAGATCGCGCCTTTCCACATTGCCCATGCTAGACCGCGTCGGCGGGGTGGCAACAAAGGCCATGTTCCTTCCGGTGAGACCAACAATCAGCCGATTCAAGAACCGCCACCAGGTGCCGACGCTATCTCTGGGGTGCGCTGACTCTCAATGTCTGAATCGGGTTGTTGTCCCCTGTCGATTCGCGCCCGTCGCCGCCCTACACTTGCCGGATGACAGGCAGTGCCGACAACACCCGTGCCGTGTGGGACGCTCTACCGACTCCTGATAGCGACGGCAGTTTGATGAACCTTCCGATGTGATTGGAGTCACTGGCCTCAACACCGCTGAGGCAGAACATGCGCTCACCGAACTCCTGGACAGACTCCGGGCGTCTCATCGTCCTCAAGGACGAGTCCGATCCACAACACCCTTCAGACGCGACGAGGTTTCACGACAAACGGGTCTTTTGTAAGGAACCCGACCATCCCCCGCCGCCACCGGGCCGCAGTTCGTTAGCGACCACGGGTGTGCCAGTGACGAGTACGACTCCGGAGAGCGCTCGTGGCTTGAGCAGGGGCGAGGTTCTCCGCATCGTCAAGGGATACATCGGAGTTGAGGGTGGATATCTCGGTGACTTCAGCTATGCCTCTCACTCGGACTTCTACGCTGAGTATGTGATCTCGACCTCGATCCCTTCGACTACTTAGCGGA
>CAWCXK010000010.1:0-84962 GCA_963799575.1 uncultured Thermoleophilia bacterium | reverse complement strand
GGCGTCGGGCCGGTCGGCTCGACCGGGGTGGGGCGTCCGTGGCTCCTGCTTCGCGGCGACGCGATCGAGGCAAGCCAGTGGAACGGGCCGATGCTCGCGCTCGATCTCGGTCCGGTTCGCCGGCTTGGCCCCGACCTGCTCGCGGACGCATCCGACCCGACCGCGCTCGTCGCAAGGCTGCGCCGTGCGGATGGCAGGCGGCCGCTCGGCGAGGTGCTCCAGGACCAGCGTCTCGTCGCCGGCATCGGGAACATGTGGATGTCGGAGACGCTCTGGGCTGTCAGGGCATCACCGTGGCTCCCGCTGGCGGACGCAGGCGACGAGGAGTTGCGGGATGCGCTGCAGTGGGCCCGCACGGCGATGCGCGCGTCGGTTGTTGGCGCGCGCCCGAGCCGCGCCGTCTACCGCCGGGCGGGACGGCCGTGCGGCCGCTGCGGCACGCCGATCGAGTCTCGTGGGCAGGGCGACGACAACCGCACGGCCTACTGGTGTCCCGCCTGCCAGCCCGTGCGTTAGCGGCTTGCGCGCTTCTCGGCCGGAGACCGACACCGGCGTGCTGCTCCGGCGCTCGGAACAGATCCAGGGCACGCGGTCCGAGATCAAGCAGCTCGAGCACGACCTCGGCAAGGGCTGCAAGCGCCGATCCGGGAGACAGCAACAGGAATCCGGCCGGCCGCCCCGTATCCGGAGACGTGGCGGTTCGCGCTCCCCAGCTCCAGCTTGCTCTCCGTAGCTTCACCCTCGGCGCGTTCGCCTTCTTGCTGCGTGAGCTCGACGACGGCGCCCAGCTGCCGGTTGCGTTCGTCGAGCACGAGCACGCGGGCGGCCCGGCGCTCTACGAATACCGCCCGCTCGTGCGCGCCTTCGTGGAGGAGCGGGCTCCGCGTCTGCGCGGGCGAACCGACGCACTGATCGCGATCGAGGAGCTCCAACGTGAGCCGGCGGCAGCGATCTTCGCCCGCGCCCATGCCGGACCGCGACCGTCCGAGGACGAGGCGCTCTTTCGCACGGTGCTCCTCGGCCTGCTCGTGTCGACCGCCGAGGCCTGCGGAGGGTTCGACTGGGACGACGACTCGTTCGACCGCGCGTACGCCGAGCTCGAGCGCTCGCTCTTCGGTGAGCGCCGTACCTACACGGCGGTGGCACCCCTCGTCGGCATCTCGGTTGCAACCCAGCTCGAGCTGGCACCGGGCTTGCGCATGCGCTCCGTCGCCGACGGCGAGCTGGCCCGCCACTGGCCCGAGGCCAGCTCGATGGTGCCGAAGGATTTCGGCCGCGAGACCGACCGCTACTGCGTGCTCGAGCTCCGTGCTGCTCTCACCGGGACGGAGGATCCGCCCGACGCGCCGGCAGAGATAGCTGACGCCGTCAGCGCGATCCGGCTCGCGACGGCTGCTCCGCTCTCCGCCGGCCCGGTCCTCTTCGAGACGCTCGACGGCCGCCCGTACGGCATCCGCCCGGTGCTGCCGATCGCTGCGACGCAACCTCCAGGCGAGGCGACCCGTCTCGACTCGTTCCGCGGCGCTCTCGCCGGCGAGCTGCTCGCGCGGCTCGGCCTCGCCGACGGCGACAGCGCGCTCGCGGAGGCGCTCGATCGCTGGGAGCTCTCCCTGTTCCAGAACGAGCCGTTCCGCTCCGACCAGCTGCGCGCAGGCTTCGTTGCCCTGCTCGGCGAGACGTGGCCGCTGCGGGCTGCCGTGTTGCTCGAGGCGGAGCCGGCGGCGCGGTCGGAGCTGCACGGGGAGTTGATGGGGCTCGCAAACGGAGAGGCCTGCAGCGCGACCGTCGCGGATGCCGGCAGGCGGGCGCTCGTCGAGGCGCTCCAGCACGGTGACCGGCCCGCCCTGTTGCGTGAGCTCGATGAGGCATTGCTCGGCGTCCGCGAGCGACGCCCACTCCGCCTCGCCGTCTGACGGCCGCAACATCCTGCCGCAGGTCGTAGCTTCTCGAGCGTGACGGCACGCCGCCCGCCCGGTGGGCTGCTTTCGCATCTACGCTCGTCGCATCGCGTCTGAACGACTGATCCTGCTCACCGGCGCCACCGGGTATGTCGGCGGACGGCTCCTCCACGCGCTCGAGACGCGCGGCGAACGGGTGCGGTGCCTGTCGCGCCGGCCCGAGTACCTGCAGCCTCGGGTCGCGCCGACGACCGAGGTCGTGCGAGGCGACGTGCTCCAGCCGGCCACGATCGCGTCGGCGCTCGTCGGTGTCGACACGGTGTACTACCTCGTGCACTCCATGAGCTCGTCCCGACCGTTCGACGAGGCCGACCGAACTGCGGCGCTCGCATTCGGGAAGGCAGCCCTGAACGCCGGTGTGAAGAAGATGATCTATCTCGGTGGGCTCGGACGCGGTGATCTTTCTTCGCACCTCGCATCGCGGCAGGAGGTGGGGGAGATCCTGCGCGCCTCGGGCGTGCCGACGATCGAGTTCCGCGCCTCGATCGTGATCGGCTCCGGCAGTGCGTCGTTCGAGATGATCCGCGCGCTCGTCGAGAAGCTCCCGGTGATGGTGACACCCCGTTGGGTGCGCGTTCGGGCGCAGCCCATCGCGATCGAGGACGTCCTCGCCTACCTGCTCGAGGCGCTCGATCGAGCGCCAGAGGACGAGGAGCTCTTCGAGATCGGGGGCGCCGACCAGGTCACCTATCTCGATCTCATGCACGAGTACGCCTCCCAGCGCGGCCTCCGTCGGACGATGATCCCGGTGCCGGTTCTCACTCCGCGCCTCTCGAGCCTGTGGCTCTGGCTCGTGACTCCGGTGTATGCGGGCGTGGGCCGGAAGCTGGTCGACTCCCTCAAGAACGAGACGGTCGTCGAGGACGACCGTGCGCTCGAGGCGTTCCGGGTACGCCCTCGAGGCATCCACGACGCGATCGCCCGCGCGCTTGCGTTCGAGGACACGGCGATTGCGCAGACGCGATGGTCGGACGAGGCGTTCGCCGAGAAGACCTCCTTTGGTGGCGTACGCCGGGGGTCACGACTCGTCGATACCCGCTCCGCAAACGTCGCGGTGACGCCCGCGCGCGCATTTGCTCCAATCCAATCGATCGGCGGCGAGACGGGCTGGTACAAGGGGGCGGCGCTCTGGCGGCTGCGTGGACTGCTCGACGTTCTCGTCGGCGGACCGGGCCTCCGACGCGGACGGCGGGATCCCGTGGGTCTCGAGGTCGGCGACACGGTCGACTTCTGGCGCGTCGAGGCGTTCGAGCGCGATCGTCTGCTCCGGCTCAAGGCGGAGATGAAGGTGCCGGGCCGGGCGTGGCTGCAGTTCGAGGTCTCGGACGCCGTCGGGGGCACGGGCTCGACCATCACCCAGACTGCCGTCTTCGACCCATCGGGCCTCTTCGGCCTCGTCTACTGGTACAGCCTGTGGCCGTTCCACGGCTACATCTTCGGCGGCATGTTGCGGAACATCGTCGCGGCAGCGGCCGCAGACCGTAGCTGACGCCCGCTCGGCGTTCAAACCCGGCACGGAGCCGGCACAGACACGTCACAGGTCCAGCTCTAGCCTGCTTCCCATGGAGGAGGCACGCAGAGTGATCGAGCGACTTGATCGCATCGACGCGCTCGACCGGGCAACGGCGAGCCCGGGAGAGCTGCTGGCGGAGCTGCGTGGCCTCCTCCGCGACGCCGAGGCGTGGGTAAGGGTGGAAGGGGGTGATGACGCCGACGAGGCCGTGATCCGCTTGCGCGAGGCACTCGCCCGCGATTCGGTGCCTGCATGAGCTCGGTGCGGCGCCGAGTTCGCGGCGGCCGCTTCGGCGAGGCGTTGGCAATCGTCTAGGGTTGGCTCGTGATAACGCACTGGGACGAGGTCGAGGCCCATCGGCGCGAGCGCGGGCATATCGCGGCCTCCTGGCAGGCGCTCACGGGCTACGAGTCGATTACGGCCGGAGTCCAGCGCATCGCGGTCGAGGCCGGCCGGTGGGCGACGCCGTTGCATCTCGAGGGCTCCGAGGAGGAGATCTTCTACGTCCTCTCGGGCACCGGATTCTCGTTTCAGGCTTCGGGTGGCGAGGAGCAGGTCTTCCCGGTCGGTCCCGGCGACTGCCTTGTTCACCGTGCCCTCGAGCATGCGCACACGATCGGAGCAGGGGACGACGAGCTCGTCGTGCTCGCCTTCGGTCAGCGGCACTACGCCGCGAACACCTTGCTGCCGCGCGCAGGCGTGTCCTGGCTCGGCCCGACCTGGGTGTTGCAAGGCGCGCCCGACGACCATCCATGGACGCGTGAGGCTGCCGTCGGGGCTCCGAGCTGGATCGAGCTCTCGGACCGCCCGGAGCACGTCGCAAATCTCGCCGACGTGGCCGCCAGGGAGCACAACGGCGCCACGGTCAGCTACATCTCGCAGGATCTCGGCCGCGCCGCCGGCTCCGAGCGCACGGGGCTGAGGCACTACGTCGTTCCGCCCGAACGGCTGATGAACCCCCCGCACGTGCACTCCGCCGAGGAAGAGATCTTCGTCGTCCTCGAGGGAAGCGGCACGCTGCAGCTCTATCCGAGCCCGCGCTCGGACGGCGAGATCGAGGAGTTCCCGATCCGCGCGGGCTGCTCGATCGCCCGACCCGCCGGAACGCAGCGCGCGCATGGGATCAAGGCGGGCGCTGACGGGCTGAGGCTGCTGGCGTACGGAACGCGTGATCCGAACGACATCGTCTATTACCCCCGTTCCGGGAAGATCAGCTTTCGTGGTGTCGGCGTGATCGGCAGGCTCGAGCAGGCCGGGTACTGGGATGGCGAGGATTGAAGGAGAGCGGGGGACCGCGGTGAACGAGGCGCAATGGGATTCGTCAGACTTCTGCCGCGTTCGTCCGCGCGGGCTCGAGACGCGGCTGCTGAGGCCGATCTCGAGACCGAGCTCGGGCTCGAGGCCGACATGAGCGAGGTCGACTCCGGCGGCGCGATGGCGATGCCCGAGCTCGAAGAGCTACCCGTGGTCGAGGAGCTGCCGGTCGTCCTCTCGACGCCCGTCGCGTCCGCGCCCGTCGTCATTCCGCAGGCTCCCGCGCCGGGAGCAACCGGCACGCGTGTCATCGCGCTTGCGAATCAGAAGGGTGGAGTCGCGAAGACGACGACGACCCTGAACCTCGGTGTCGCGTTCAAGGAGATGGGGTACCGTGTCCTGCTCGTCGACCTCGATCCGCAGGGCAACCTGACGATGAGCCAGGGGCTGAATCCCGACACCATCGAGACGTCGATGTTCGACGTGCTCGTCCGGAAGATCCCGATCTCGGACGTAATCGAGAAGCGCGAGGTCGACCTCGCCGTCGCCTCGATCGACCTTGCCGGTGCCGAGCTCGCGCTTGCCGCCCTGATCGGCCGCGAGCGCTCGCTCGAGAAGGCGCTCTTCGAGGTGCGCGACCGCTACGACTTCATCCTCATCGACACGCCCCCGTCGCTCGGCCTGCTGACCATCAACGCATTCGTCGCGGCAACCGGCGTGATCGTGCCGGTGCAGTGCGAGTACCTCGCCCTGCGCGGTCTCGTGCAGCTCGAGAACACGCTCGCGATGGTGCGCGAGAACCTCAACCCGCGGGTCGGGGTGGAGGGAATCGTGCCGACGATGTACGACGCCCGGACGCTGCACGCGCGCGAGGCGGTCGAGATCCTCGAGGAGAACTTCGGCGATCTCGTCTACAAGACTCGCATTCGCAAGACCGTCCGCTATGCCGAGGCGCCCGTGAAGGGCAGCTCGGTGCTCGGGTACGACCCGACGGGCACGGCGGCAGAGGCATATCGCGACCTCGCGAAGGAGGTGCTCCATGGCGCGGAAGCGAGCGAGCATGCGTGAGGGGCCGCTCGCCGAGTTGTTCCGTGCGACCGAGGCCGCTCAGCGGAGCGAGACCGATGAGCCCGCCAACGAGCCGTTGCCGCCCGCGGCCGAGGCCGACGATCAGCAGACGCTGATCCTCGGTGCACCACCGGCCATCCCCGTGGCTGCGACACCTGCTCTGCCGCGCCGCGATGAAGCGGCGTTGGAGGAGACCGTCGAGCACGTAATGCCGCCCGCGCCGCCGCCGAGCAGGCGTGAGGAGGCTGCGCTCCTCGAGACGGTCGAGCACGTCCACGATTTCGATGCCACCACGACGCCGCCCGACGAGGTTTCGCCTCCCGCGGAGGAGCCTGTCGCGGCCGAGCCCGTTGTCGCAGCTGCGCCGGCGCCGGTCGTCGAGGCCGTGGTGGCGCCCTCGGTTTCTCCGCGAGAGCCCGTCGCGGCGCGCGAGCCCATCGTCGCGACGCGGCCCGACCCGCCCTACGAGCCTCCGGCGAGCCGCTTCATCCAGCCGATGCCCGAGGGCGCACCCCGACTCAACGTCGGTGGCGAGGCGGCCTCGTACCTTGCCGTGATCCGCGTCGTCGGTGTCGGTGGTGGCGGTCTCAATGCCGTCAACCGGATGATGGACGCCGGCATCGCCCAGGTCGATTTTGTCGCCGTCAACACCGATATGCAGCAGCTCAACCTGTCGGATGCGCCGGTCAAGATCCACATCGGCGAGGTGCTCACCCAGGGCCTCGGCTCGGGCGCCGACCCGGAGACGGGCCGCTTGGCGGCCGAAGAGGCATATGACCAGGTTCGGTCGGCGCTCCGCGGCTCCGACATGGTGTTCGTGACCGCCGGCGAGGGTGGCGGCACCGGCACCGGCGCAGCTCCCGTCGTCGCGAAGATCGCCCGCGATCTCGGCGCCCTCACGGTCGGCATCGTGACGACGCCGTTCAGGTTCGAGGGCACGAGGCGCCGCCAGTCGGCCGACTCGGGCGTCGAGGCGCTTCGCGCCGCCTGCGACACCGTGATCGTGATCCCGAACGACCGGCTGCTCGAGGTGCTCGACCGCTCGACCTCGATGATCGACGCCTTCAAGATCGCCGACGACGTTCTCCGGCAGGGCGTCCAGGGCATCTGCGACCTGATCACGATGCCGGGCCTGATCAACCTCGACTTCGCGGACGTGCGTACGATCATGTCCGACGCCGGCTCAGCCCTGATGGGCATCGGCTACTCCGAGAGCGCTAATCGCGCCCGCGAGGCCGCCGAGCGTGCGCTCAAGTCGCCGCTCATCGACACCGAGATCGTCGGCGCGCGGGGCATCCTGCTCTCGATCGCAGGCGGCGAGGACCTCACGCTGCTCGAGGTCAACGAGGCGGCCGAGGTGATCCGCGGTGCGGCGACCGACGACACCAACATCATCTTCGGTGCGACTGTCGACGAGCGGCTCAACGGCCAGGTGTGGGTCACGGTGATCGCTACCGGGCTCGGTGGCAGCCATCGCCGCTCGTACACGCCGTCGTTCGCGGGTGCAGGAGCGTCGTCGCGGAGCAGCAGTCGCGACGACTCCGAGCTGCCGAGCTTCTTGCAGTAGCGTCCGGATGATCCCGTGGGTCGGAGCCCGACGCCGGCCGGCCGGCTCCACTCCCAGATGCGCCTCTACCGCCCGGGGTAGAGCGCGATCACACGCGCCCCGTGCGAGCCGGCGGAGCTAGACGGCAGGCAGCAGCACGGTGGCGCCGAACGCGATCGCGACGAGGCTCGCTGCCGTCCCGACGGCGGCGACGCGGAGATACGGCCGAACCCACGGGCCGGCGAGCGCGAGCGCTCCGGCCGCGCCGACGGCCATCCCGGTGAGGAGCTCGACGGCTCCGAAAGCGATTCCTGCCGAAAGCGCAGTTCTCGAATCGACCCCCTGAGAGCCGAGCGCGAGGGCAACTGCGGCGCTTGCTAGCCCGACGTTCCCCGGCGTGATCGGGAGGATGGCGGCGAGCTCAACGGCGGGGACGAGCACAAGGGCGGCGCGAATCGGGTTGTCGATGCCCATCGACGCGACGACCGCGGTTGCGGCGCCGACCTTCGCCGCCGCCCCGGCGAGAGCCCAGCCCGCGACGATGGCGAGATCGCGCGGGGACGAGGCGAGCGAGCCGAACGCCGCAAGGAGCTGTTCGATGCGGTCGGGCAGCGAGACGTGGCGCGAGACAACAGCAACTCCGCCGGCTCCGACGACGATCGCCGCGATCACGAGCAGCGGCCAGAGGGGCAGGACCCCGCCGGCGCTGCCGATCGCGATCAACGCGCCGAGCCACACGGCGCGCGTGACACCGACGGCCGCGGCCGCACCGCCCACCGTCCAGCAACCGCCGTTCGTGACCCGGCCGAAGAGCGCGACCCGCAGAGCAGAGCCGACGTGGGCGGGTGCAACCGCGTTGACGCCGCAGCCGACCGCGTAGCGGGCGGATGCATCAACGAGCGGCAGCGGCGATCCGCTGGCGCGGAGCGCCGCCCTCCAGGCGAGCGCACCACAGATGCTCGCGCCCGCGAAGGCGATGCCCGCTGCCCAGAGGAGCCCGGGATCTGCGGCGCCGAGACCGTCGACGGCCGAGCTGACGCGGTTGCCGAACAGCGAGGGGCTGAAGCAGAGCACCGCGAGAAGGGCCAGGGAGAACCCCGCCATTGCCATGTGTCGTTTCGTCAGGTAACTCTTCATCGGGGACGCACAGTCGTTCTCGGCACCGGGTTGCCGTTGCTTGAGAGGGGTCATCCGAGGGAGATCTCGACGAGCGGCGGGACCGTGGAGGCGCAGGCGGCTGCACGCGTGGCGGAGCCGGGTAGGGAGCGTGCGCTCATGTGGGTTGAGACGTCCCGCGGAGGGCGATGCCGGAGATCCGTGCAGAATCCGAACATGTCGCTCTCTCGTTGAACGACACCTCGGACCGCCAGGGCGGAACCGTCTACCCCCGAGGGTAGCTGCGACTCTTCGCCTCTGGGAGCTCGGGCAGCCGCCCGACTAGGCTCTTGCCATGCGTGGCGCCGTCGCAGCCGGGAACAGGCACACCGCAGAGGCGGGTGCCTGGGCGCTCGGGCGCGGAGGCAACGCTGTCGATGCCGTCGTCGCTGCAGCGGTCGCCGCGTTCGTGGCAGAGGGGCCGTTGACCGGGCCGGCCGGTGGCGGCTTCTTCCTCGTCCGCACGGCAGGGGCCGAGCCGACGCTGCTCGACTGCTTCTTCGCAGTTCCGTCACGGCCGCAGGGACCGATGGATGAGGTTCTGATCGATTTCGGTGATGCTTCGACCCAGGTCTTTCACGTCGGTGAGGCATCCGTGGCCGTGCCCGGCCTCGTTGCCGGGCTCTGGGAGGCGCACGGCCGACATGGGCGGCTCGCGTGGCCCGTGCTGTTCGAGCCTGCGCTCGAGCTCGCCGCACACGGGTGTGGAGATGACCGACGCACAGCGGTTCCTGCTCGAGATCCTCGTCCCGATCCTCGAGCGCACCGAGGACGGGAGGAACATCTACGGCTCTCATGTGCGCGCAGAGACGGTGGCGATGGTTCCCGGGCTCGAGCTTCTCCGCGACGAAGGTGCCGTAGCCCTCGCCGAGCTGATGCCCGACCATGCTGCCGACCTCGCGGCGTATGCCGTCGTCGAGCGAGTGCCCGTCGAGGCCAGGTTCGGCGCGATGCGGGTCGTCACGTGCCCGCCACCCTCGAAGGGAGGGGCCGTCGTCGCCGGTGGGCTCGCCTCGATAGCCGCCGCCGAGGGAACGCCGCCGGAGACGCTCGCATCGACTCTCGTAGAAGCACTGCTCGCGGGCTACGGCGGCACGTCGCATCTGGCACCGCTCACGGGTACGACGCATGTCTCGGTGATCGACGGAGACGGGAACGCGGCCGCGCTCTCGTCGACTCTCGGGTCCGGCTCGGGCGTCTTCGCCCGCGGCTTCCAGCTCAACAACATGCTCGGAGAGCTCGACGTGATCGGCACCGACGACCGGCGGCCTGGAGATCGCCTGCCGAGCATGATGGCGCCAACCCTCGTGCTGGACGGCGACTCCCCGCGTCTCGTCGTCGGCAGCGCAGGGTCGGTACGGCTTTCGGGGGCGATCCTGCAGACGATCTACCACGTGGTCGCGGGCGGCGGTTCGGTGAGCGAGGCGATCGATCATGCGAGGCTGCACATCGAGGACGGTGTTGTCCAGATCGAGGGGGGTTGGCCGGAGAATGTTGCGGAGCGCCTGCAACAGGCGGGCTATCGGGTGAACGAGTGGGCGGGTAGGAACCTCTACTTCGGTGGTGTCTCGGCCGTCGAGCGACTGCCCGGTGGTGAGCTCGCTGCTGCAGGTGACCCACGGCGCGGCGGTCACGGGATCGTCGTCCCTTGATCACCATCCGCCGGGCGGAGCCGGGCGATGCGCAGGCGCTCGTCGAGCTCGCGAGCCAGGTCGGCAGCGAGGAGGGCGCGTGGCTTCTGACGAGCGCGGAGTGGCGGAGCGTCACCGACGAGCGGCGCTACCTGCGCGCCGTCCGGCGCCACCCCGATGCCGCGGTGTATCTGGCGGAGGACGGCGATGCGGTCGTCGGCCGGCTCTCGCTCGCCCGTGACGTCCATCCGGCGAGCGCGCACGTCGCCGATCTCGGCCTGATGGTCGCCTCGAGCCACCGCCGACGTGGCGTCGGCCGGGGGTTGCTCGACCAGGCTGTCGCCTGGGCCGGGAGCGGGGGCATCCGCAAGTTGGAGCTTCACGTCTTTCCCTGGAATGAGCCGGCGATTGCGCTGTACGAGTCGTTCGGCTTCGCGCGTGAGGGCCTCCGCAAGGGTCACTACCTGCGCGACGGAGCGCCGGTCGATGCAATCCTGATGGCGTTTCAGCTCGACGACTCGGCCTAGAACCTCGTCGTCGCGATCCATCTCGTTGTCTTGCATGACGACAGTTTGGCGGTCGGGGTGATACGTGTCTGTCACAGCTCTGCGTCAACTGTGTGGCGCCGAGCGATCGGGGCTAGCATCGCCAACGTGCCGCTTCGCGTCGATGCCGATCGCCTCCGCGCGGACTTCGACGCCGTCGCCGCGATCGGCGCCACAGCTGATGGCGGCGTCGACCGGGAGACCTTCTCGGAGGCGCATCTCCGGGCGCGCGCGTGGTTTCACGACCGGGCGGCCGCCGCCGGGCTCGAGACGAAGGTCGACGGCGCCGCCAACCACTCCGCCGTGCTGGCGGCTCGCGACCCCGCGGCGCGCACCCTGCTGCTCGGCTCCCACCTCGACTCGGTCCGACGGGGAGGCCGCTTCGACGGCGCTCTCGGAGTCGTCTGTGCGCTCGAAGTGCTTCGCTCCGTGCAGGACGCCGGTCTCGGGCTTCCCGTCTCGCTCGAGGCGATCGACTTCACAGACGAGGAGGGCACGCTGATCGGCACTTTCGGCAGCCGGGCACTCGCGGGCAGACTCACCCGGGAGGATCTTGCTGCGCCCCGCGGTGGCCGCGAGCTCCTCGTTGCGGAGCTCGCCCGCATGGGGCTGACGGAGGACGGTGTTCTTGCTGCGCGCCGCGATCCTGTCTCACTGGTGGGCTACCTGGAGCTCCATATCGAGCAGGGGCCGGTGCTCGAGCGGGCCGGCATCGACCTCGGGATCGTGACGGGCATCGTCGGCGCCGCGTCGTTCACGGTCGTCTTCGACGGCGACGCGCGCCACGCGGGGACGACCCCGATGCACGCCCGGCGAGACGCGGCGGTGGGCGCCGCAGCCTTCGTGACCGGCGTCAGCGACTTGGTGATCCGCGACTTTCCGGGAGCGGTTGCCACGGTCGGTGATGTCAGGGTCGAGCCAGGATCGTTCAACGTCGTGCCCGGCCGTGCGACGTTGCGCCTGGAAGGGCGGTCGCTCGATGCGCGCGAGCTGGAGGCGCTCGAAGGGGCACTCAGTGAGCTGGCGCGGGCGACGGCCGTTACCCACGGGCTCGAGGTGACGATTGCGCCCGTCGGTCGTGTCCTGCCTGCACCGACCGCCGAAGGCATCCGTGCGGCCCTCGGTGCCGCCGCCGCTGACCTCGGGCTCACGACGATGGAGCTCGCGTCGGGCGCCGGCCATGACGCCCAGTCGCTCGAGGCGATCACCTCGAGCGGCATGGTGTTCGTCCCGTCGCGAGGCGGCATCAGCCACGACCCGGCCGAGGAGACGGAGTGGGCCGACTGTCTGAACGGCGCCAACGTGCTGCTCAATGCGGCGGTCGGGCTCGCCGACGAGGGCTAGCCGGCCAGCTCCCGCGGCACGACGAGCTGGCTGAGCTCGGCACCGCCTGGCTCGAGATCCTTCCAGTCGTCGATGTCGATCCGGAGCTCCGCGAGCGCGCCGGTGGGAAATGCCTCCGGGCCGGGTGGTGCGAGCAGTGCGACAAGGTTGTGAAAGCCGGGGTTGTGACCGATCATCAGCACGCGCTCGATGTCGGGGGCGACGACCCGAAGCCGCTCCAGCAGATCGTCGGCCCACGCGTGGTACAGCCCGCCCTCGATCTCGGTCTCGTACGCGCCGAACGCCGGAGCGACGAGGTCGAGCGTTGCGCGTGCGCGCACGGCCGTCGAGCACAGCACGAGGCCGGGACGCACATCGTGGTCGGCCGCCCACTGCCGCATGCGCTTGCCCGCCTTGCGGCCGCGCGGGGCAAGTGGCCGGTCGTGATCGGCGAGCCCGGGCTCGTCCCAGCTCGACTTGACGTGACGGAGGAGCCACAGGAGCTTCACCTGCCCTGCCTCCAGCCACGGACGAGCGCGGACTGGCCGGCTGTCTCGGGTGACGGACGCCCGCCGGGAAGATCGCGGCGCAGCCCGGCGATGCGCGCGATCGCGTCGCCCTCGTCGAGCCCGTGACGGACGAGCCAGCACCCGATCACGGTGCCCGTCCTCCCGACGCCGCCCCAGCAGTGCACGTAGACGGTCCCGCGGTCCGCGCGCACGGCGTCGATGTCGTCGAGAATCTGCATCACGTGACCGGCGGTGGGTGTGCCCATGTCCGGGATCGGATGAGCGATTCTCCGCGTGCCGTCGAGAAACCGGTCGTAGCCGTCGAGGGGGTCGGACGGATGGGTGAGGTCGACGAAGACCGTGACGCCGCGTCGCTCCAGCGCTCTGACGCCCTCGGCGGTGCCGGGATACGCGCCTGCGATCACGCCCTCGGTGACCGCGTAGTGTGCGGGCAACGACATCTCCGTGAACCTACCTCCAGAGCCTATCCGGGTGGCAATTCCTCGGCCGCCCGCTGCACGGCCTTCCAGGCGGCCCGGGCCGAGAATCCGCGTCGCGCGAGATAGGCGATTGCGCGCTTGCGGTCGGCGTCCGTGGCGACCGCGCGTCGCCCGAGCGCCTCGCCGGCGATCGCTTCCTCGTCGGCACCACCCTCGTAGGCTTCGGTGAGAGCGGTCTCGGCGAGAGCGGCCGGCAGACCGCGCGACCGGAGCTTCTGCTCCGCGCGCCGGCGCCCGTACCCTCGCGCGCGCATGCCACGCGCGAGCTGACCGGCGAGGGCCGCGTCGTCGATGTAGCCGTATCCGGCAGCCCGCTCGATTGCCTCGCGGGCGATCTCGGGTGGCACATCGCGGGCCGCGAGCTTCTTCTCGAGCTCGGTCGTCGACTGCATCCTCACTGCCAGCGATCGCACGACGAACAGCCGCGCGCGGGCGCGGGCCAACGCCTCTTCGACCGATGCCCTGCGGTCGTCGTCGATCTCTTCACCTTCGGCGACCTCGAGCTCGAACAGCACCTCCGGCTCGATCCGCAACCAGGCCTTGCCGTCGAGCCTGAGGGCGATCGACCGGCGCCGGGCGCGCGCGGTCGCCTCCCCGTCGACGGAGTCGTGCTCGATGGTCAGTCGCGCCACGGCCCGAGGCTATCGTGTGGCGGCAGCGATCCTCGGCGCGGACGTCGACCGGCGCCGCCGGCGAGGCTACTGTTTGCGGCAGATGATGGCCCGCACGCTTCTCGTCGCGTTTGCAGCGCTGCTCGTCGCGGGCTGTGGCGGCACGAACGACGCGAAGACGACGACCGAGACGACGGTTGCGACCGATACGACGGGCACGACGACGAGTAGCCCCGTGCTAGAGGAGGCCACCACAGATCCGGTCGTCGTCAAGGGCACGAGCACTGTGGTCTCGCTCCTCACCGACGTCCGGGCCGCCGCGCACGACGGCTACGACCGGATCGTCTTCGAGTTCCGAAACGGCCTGCCGGGGTACGACGTTCGGTACGTGGAGAGCCCCGTCGTCGCAGACGGCTCCGGTGACGAGGTTGCGGTGGCCGGCCGTGCCGTGTTGCTCGTCAGGATGGAGCCCGCGCTCGATGCCGATCTGACCCAGGCTTCGGCCCCGCAGACGTACACCGGCCCGCAGCGCTTCACGCCGGCGACGACCGCGGTTGCCGAGCTCGTTCGCACCGGCGGTTTCGAGGCGGTCCTCACCTGGGCGGCCGGCGTCGACGAGAAGCGTCCGTTCCTCGTCTCGACGCTCGAGAGCCCATCGCGGCTCGTGATCGACGTCAAGAGCTCCTAGCCTGCACGCGCCCGGCGTCCGAATATTCTCTCCGCAAATTGCATGTTTCACGCGCGCCGTCACCTTGCACTCGCCGCTGCGTCCCCCTATCTTCCCCCTTGCACCGAGCACGGGGCACCTGAGGTTGAAGGCCTCCCGAGCGACTGAAGCGCAAGCGACGGTTGGTAGGGGAGCTGGACGAGGGAGCTACCGATTCGGTGCATTTTCTTTGGTCCGGCTCAGGATCACGACGGGGATCGGACGGGTTGTGCGGCGTGCGTAGTCGCCGTATGCCTTGAACGTCCCTGTGATCTCCGGCCACAGCAGGGCGTGTTCGTCGGGGCTCGCTTCCCGCGCCGTCACCTGCTCGGAGCGGCCGTCGACCGCGATCGACGCCCGTGGCTCGGCTTGCAGGTTGAGCCACCAGCGGGGCGGGCTGTCCTCGCCGCCGTTCGAGGCGACGATCGCGATCTCGGCACCGCTCTGGAAGTACGTGAGCGGAGTCGTCCGCGCGCGACCGGTGCGCCGACCGGTCGTCGTCAGCATCAGCACGGGCATGCCGGCAACGCGACCGAGCAGCCGTCCGCGGCTGAGCCGGTAGACGGCGCGGTGGGCCCGGCCCATGGCCCTGATCGCCGCGGGCCGGAGCCGCATCCGCGACAGCCTTGCTACGCCGGGACCGCGACGGCGACGGCCCGCTGCCGCGCCGGCCGTGCCTCGAGCCGGTCGACGTAGGCGGCGAGCTCGTCCGGGAGAGGGGTGATCTCTCCGGTGCGGGCAAAGCCGAGCACCGAGCCAACGACGATGTCCGCGACAGAGAACGCATTGCCGACGAGGTATTCGTCGTCCCCGAGCGCACCCGCGACTGCCCCGGCGGCCGCGACGAACCGTGTTGTCGCGCGCTCGACGATGCCTGCGTCCGGCTCGCCGTCCGACCACAGCTGGCGAGCGATATCCATGAGCGCGCCCTCGAGGTCGGTCATCCCGAAGAAGCACCACTGGTACTGCAGCGCGCGCTCGTGCGAGCCGAGCGGTCCGATCAGTCCGCCAGCGAGGTTCTGGTCGGCGATGTGCAGGATGAGCGCGGCCGACTCGAAGACGGGGCCGCCTTCCTCCTCGAGCACGGGCGAGCGGCCGAGCGGGTGCAGCGCCAGGTACTCCGGCGTCTGCTTCGCCTCGCGTGACATGACGGTGAGGTCGAACGGGATCCCGAGCTCCTCGAGGAGCCAGAGGACGCGGGTCGACCGGGAACGGGGCTGGTGATGGAGTCTCATGGCGCGATCCTAGTGGTGTCGCCGCGTCTGACTAGGGTTGGGTGATGCCCCATCTGCGTTTCCCTGCGAGGAGCGTGTGAGTCACACTGATCTCGAGTCGCTCGCGCGGGTCGCGGAAGAGGTCGCGGCGGAGTGGTCCGTCACGCTTGGACCGCCGTTCGCGCTCTCTCGCTACTCGTACGTTGCGCCGGCAGGTGAGGACGCGGTGCTGAAGGTGACGCCGCCGGACGACGACGAATCGGACGAGGAGGCGCGACGCGCTCGAGCTGTGGGACGGTGACGGTGCCGTGCGCCTGCTGCGTCGGGATCGCGAGCGGCGTGCGCTGCTGCTCGAACGGGCGCGTCCCGGCACCGACGTCTCGGCGCTCCCGGAGGACGAGGCGACGGCGATCGCCGTCGCGGTCGGGAGCCGGCTGTGGCAGCCGGCGGCGGAGCCGTTCCGCTGGATCGGCGACCATGTCCTCCGCTGGCTCGACAACGCCGAGCGGTCGGATCAGGGAGGGCGCGACCTGATTCCCCTCGCGCGCGATCTCTTCGCGTCGCTCGAAATCGGCCGCGCGACGCTCGTGCACGGCGACTTCCACCATCACAACATCCTCCGCGCCGGCGACCGGCATCTCGCGATCGACGCCAAGGCGATGCTCGGCGAGCCCGAGTACGACATCGCGTCGTTCCTCTGGAACCCGCTGGGCTCGACGATGACGCTCGACGTGACCGAGCGGCGGCTCGCGGCCTTCGCGGCGGCGGGGCTCGATCAGAGACGGATGCGCGCCTGGGCCGTGATCCGCGGCGCGTACCTCGGCTCCGACGAGCACGAGGTACAGGTGCTGCGCGCGCTCGTCGAGGCTCCGGCAGGTGATTGAATCGTCGCGATGACGCATCGCATCGTTCGTCTTCGCCTGGACGCCTCCGCGACGCTCCTGCCTGAGCTCGCCTCGTTCTACGAGGGCTCGCTCGGGCTGTCGCCGGCCGGGTTCGACGCGAGCTCGTCGACGATCGAGGTTGGAGAGACGGTGCTCGAGTTTCGCGCCGGCCCCGGCTCACCGTACTACCACCTCGCCCTTCTCGTTCCTGGCGATCGCTTCGCTGCGGCCCTCGAATGGGCCGAGGGGCAGGTGGAACTGCTCCCGGACAGCGAGACGGGCGATCCGGTGTTCGACTTCACGAACTGGGACGCCAAGGCGGTGTACTTTCACGACCCGGCCGGCAGCATCGTCGAGTTGATCGCGCACCGCGGCATCGGCGAGTCAGGTACCACGGGAGCGTTCTCGCCGACCGAGCTGCTCGGCGTCTCCGAGATCGGCCTCGTCTGCGATCCGTCGTCGCTCGCCGCATCGCTCGAGCGCGAGCTCGGGCTCGAGGTCTGGGACGGCACCGTCTCGGGCGAAGGGCGGCTCGCCTTCGTCGGCGAGAAGGCGCGAACACTGATTCTCTGCCGCGCCGGGCGGCCGTGGCTCCCGACGGGCCGCCCCGCGGAGGCGCATCGGGTCGAGGTGAAGCTCGCGGGTGGGCTGCCGGGTACGGTGCCTCTCGCCGCCGGGGGCAGCGTGTGTGTGACAGCATCCTGATTCATCCCGCCACGTCGTTCGAGGAGGCCGAAGATGGCACGACCCGTCACCCTGTTCACCGGCCAGTGGGCCGACATGCCCCTGAGCGACCTGGCCGCAAAGGTCGAGGCCTGGGGATTCGACGGCTTCGAGCTCGCGTGCTGGGGCGACCACTTCGAGGTCGACAGGGCGCTGGCTGATCCCGGCTACGTGGCCGCGAAGCGCGCGTTGCTCGACAGCCATGGCCTCGGCTGCTCCGCGATCGGCGCCCATCTGGTCGGCCAGGCGGTCTGCGACCCGATCGACGCGCGGCACAAGGGGATCCTGCCGCCCGAGGTCTGGGGTGACGGTGACCCGGAGGGCGTGCGGCAGCGCGCGGCCGAGCGGATGAAGGACACGGCCCGCGCCGCGGCGGCGTTCGGGGTGCCCGTCGTCACCGGGTTCACGGGCTCGTCGGTGTGGCACATGCTGTACTCGTTCCCGCCCAACGACTTCGCCGACATCGAGCGCGGCTACGAGGATTTCGCGGAGCGGTGGGGGCCGATCATCGACGTGTTCGACGCCGAGGGCGTCAAGTTCGGGCTCGAGGTGCATCCGACGGAGATCGCCTATGACTTCGTCACGACGCGCAAGACGCTCGATGCGATCGACAACCGTCCCGGCTTCGGCATCAACCTCGACCCGAGCCACTTTGCGCACCAGTTCCTCGACACGGCAGCGTTCGCCATCGAGTTCGCCGACCGGATCTACCACGTGCATGTCAAGGATTCGCGCCGGTCCCTCGACGGGCGCAGCTCGATCCTCGGCGGCCACCTCAACTTCGGCGAGCCGCAGCGGGGCTGGGACTTCGTCTCTCCCGGCCACGGCGACGTGGACTTCGAGACGTTCTTCCGGGCGCTCAACCGGATCGGCTACGACGGGCCACTCTCGATCGAGTGGGAGGATTCCGGCATGGACAGGGAGTGGGGTGCCCAGGACTCGCTCGGATTCGTGCGCCGCACGGACTTCGCACCGTCCGATGTCGCGTTCGACGCGGCCATGCAGCGGGAGGGCTAGAGGCTTCGGCCTGTTGACCCGACCCTGAGGCGCGCCCTCGGCGACACGCCGGCAAGAGCTCGCGTGCCGGCCGCTTGCCGTCCGATGCGACAGCGATCCTCGGTTGATGCCCGTTCAGCTCGTGCTCGATCTCTTCGCGCCCGCGCCTCGCGCAGAACGGGAGGGGCTTCCGGGGCGCGTGCTCGATCGCGCTGATGTCGCCCGGCCGGCCGGCTACGCGGTCTTCGACTGCGAGACGACCGGGACCGACGTGGCGGAGGACGAGATCGTCTCGCTTGCGCTGATCCGGCTCGATGCCGACGGGCGGGAGGAGTCGCGCTACACGGTGCTCGTTCGGCCGTCGCGGCCGATTCCCGCCGAGGCGACGGGCGTCCACGGCATCTCCGACGAGGACGTGGCGCGGGTGCCACCTTTCGCACAGATTGCAGCCGAGCTGCGCGAGCGGCTCGGCGACGCGGTCTTCGTGGCGCACAACGCGAGCTTCGACCTCGGGATGCTCCAGCACGCGTTCGGTCGGGAGTCGATCGAGTACCGGCCCGTGGCGGTCGCGTGCACGCTCGAGGCATTTCGCCTGCTCGAGCCGGTCGCGGACAACCACCGTCTGCAGTCGATCTGCGAGCGGCGCGGGATCGAGCTGGTCGGCGCGCACGAGGCGATCAGCGACGTGCTCGCCACCGCCTCGCTGCTGAGGGTGCTGCTCGACGAGGGCATCGCTCCGGAGACGGTCGAGCTCGATCATGCCGCGTACATGCGCCTCCGATCTCGTGGCGACACGAGGCCCGCCTCCGAGCCGCAGGTCCGTAGGGTGTTCGGGATGGCGCGCTCGGCGGGTCTCATGCGCTCGGACGGCGGCGTCGACACCGACCGTGTCGCGGTGCTCGTCGAGCGGGTCACGGGAACGGCGGACGTCGACGACCTCACGCGTGCGCAGGTGCAGGACGTGTACGACGCGCTCGAGGCGCTGATCGCGGAGGCGGCGACCGTCGAGCACGCGGTATCGGCTTAGCGATATCCTGCCACCGTGAGCCTCGTGGATACCCGCACCGACGTCGGCACGCGCTTTCTCGATGCGCTCGTCAGCCGCGATTACGACGCTCTCGGTGCCTGCTTCTCGGCCGAGGGGGCACTGCGAGGCGTCGTCCCACCCGGGCTCCGCGAGGCCGACGGACGCGAGGCGATCGTGGCGCGGTTCCGGCTCTGGACGGACGACGTCGACGACTACGTGATCGCAGACAGAGAGGCGACGCCGTTCGCCGACCTGCTCCGCCTTCGCTGGGTCGTGCAGGGCGTCGACCCCGACCTCGGGCTGAACGCCTACGAGCAGACCGCCTATGCCGAGGTCACCGACGGCGAGATCGTCAAGATGCGCCTGGCCTGTTCGGGCCACCGCCCGCTCTGACCACCCTCGCGCTTCCTACGACGAGTAGTCGAACGGGCTCGCGAAGGCGCAGTTGCCGCTCAGCTCCCACGCGAAGGGCTCGTCCTCGACGAGGAGCGTGTCCGCAAGGAGCTCTGTCCCGGGGAAGCCGTAGCCAGGAATCCCACAGGCGACCACCTCGTCGGTCTCGAACGGCCGGCTCGCACGGAGCGTGATCGCACGGCCGACCCGGAGCTCGTGCCCGGCCGGGCCGTTGTCGATCTCGATCGGGCTGGCCCGCACCTCGATCAGGTCGCTCGGCTTGGAAACCCATGGAAGGCGCAGGACGGCCTCGCCGCCGAGCTCGCCCGTCAGGATCGCCGCGAGCGCATGCCTCTGATCGTCGCTGCCGCGCTCGTCGACGTGGACGACGAAGCTCCAGGGTGAGCCTGGCTCGTCGTCGTCGTAGCGGATCACGAAGGCGGCCGCGAGCCCGCTGAGGTCGATGTCGCCCGCGTGCCCGTCCTCGACGAGCCACGAGAGCACCCCGAAGCAGATGCCATAGGTCGACCGGCCTCCCTTGACGCCGGAGACCATCCGGCAGGGACAGATCGCCTCGCAGTTGCACGACTCGAAGTAGGAGCCCCGGATCCGCCAGCGACTCAGCGGGGCTGCCGTAGCGGGATCGATCACGAGCGGAGTGGGGCGGGCGCTTGCACCATCTCGTCCATCTTCATCCCCGTCCCGGGGCGGGTCAAGCCCGGGACGCTGCCCGGAGCCACGGCCACGGAGACCCCGAGGACGATGAGCGCTACCGCGAAGGCCCGGCCCACGCGCTCGCCGACCGGGAGCACCTTTTCGACGAACACGATCGCCGCGACGACGACCATCCACGTGATGCTCATCACGCCGACCGCGAACAGCACCACCATCAGCGCCCAGCAGCAGCCGATACACCACCCACCGTGCACGATGCCCATCCGAACCGCCCCGAGAGGGCCTCCGTGCCAGTGGTGCATCAGAAAGCTCAGCGGCGTACGGCAGTGGTGCAGGCAGACGCGCTTCAGCGGTGTCAGCTGGTAGACGCCGGCCAGCGCTATCGCCGCGCCTGCGAACTCCGGCCCGGCGCGGTCCCATGCGAGAAACGACGGGTCGAGGGCACGCACGAGCCGGAAGAGCATGTAGGCGACGATCCCGAACGCCGTCCACGCAATCAGGTAGCCGGCGACGAACAGCGCGGTCGCGAGCCCGGGCCGCCGCGCCGAACCGGATGCGGCTTTCGAGAAGAGCAGCACCATCGGCGTCGCCGACGGCAGCATCATTGCCGCCATCATCGTCACCCAGATGCCGAGGTACCAGCCGATCGAGCCAAGGTCGGTGCCGGGGCCGTCATTCATGTCGCGCATCCGGACCACGACGAGGATCCAGGCGACGAGCGTGCCGCCGACGAACGTCGTGACGACGCCCGGTCGGAGCGCGCGCTCGGTCACGGTCGCCTGCGCCGGGTTCACGCAGAGCAGTATCGGCGAATCGGCGTGCGGAAGGCACCGCGTACCGCGCAGCCTCCCGTCTCTCTGCTGAAGTGTCTGCGATGACCGCGACCCTCGAGCCGGCACCGGCGCCCACGGCAGGACGGCGCAGCCGGGGTCGACGGCTGCTGCGGATCGTTGGACTGGCCCTGGTCGCTCTCGTGCTCGTCGTCACGCTGGTGTCGCTCGCCTACAACGTCGCCACCCGTGGGCGGGCCGAGCCCGCCGCGAGCCTCTACGCGGGTCCCTTCGTGATGGTCGACGGTCATAGGGTCGCCTACCGCAGCTGGGGGACGACGGGATCGCCGATCGTGCTGCTCGGCGGCTTCGTCGTCCCATCCTCCGTGTGGGGTCCCGTGGGCACGCTTCTCGGTCGAAATCATCGCGTGGTTGCGATCGACATGCCGCCGTTCGGCTACTCCGAGCGGCGCGGCCCGTACACCCTGGCGGCCTGGGTGACGCTGCTGCAGGACACCGAGCGCGCTCTCGGAATCGAGCGCCCGGTCATCGTCGGCCACTCGCTCGGGGCGGCCACGGCGGTCGCCTCGGCCCTGGACGATCCGGCCGCCGTCAGCGGCCTCGTCCTCCTCGACGGGGATGCGCTCGCCGGTGGGAACGGCTGGGCGGCCCGGCTCGCCATCGATCCCTACGTGACGAGCGCCTACCGGTTCCTGACCGGGTGGGACTGGCTCTTCCGGCGGCTGCTGACGGCCGGGTACGGGCGTCCGGGCGTTCGAGCGACCGACGCCGACGTTGCCGAGTGGCAACGGCCGTTCCGCGTCGAGGGGACCCAGGCCGGTCTGCTCTCGCTTGCCCGTCAGGGGATCGTCGGGCTCCGGCTCGACGACCTCCGGCGGGTGCGGACGCCGAGCCTCGTCGTCTGGGGTGCCGACGACAGCTTCGACTCGGTCGCGGCGGGCCGTGCGTCGGCGAGGGCGCTCGGGGCGCCGTTCCTGCTCATCCCACGGGCAGGGCACCTCTCGATGGTCGTCGCCCCGGCCGCGGTCGCGCGCTCCGTGGAGCGCGTCGCCCGCGGCTCGTAGACGACGAGGGTGTCTCGGCTGTCAGACCGTCTGCGGAAAGAGCGGTAGCGTGCGCTTTCGGTCCGCCCCGAGCTTTGCCCAGGCGTTGACGAGAGCGGGTGCGACCGGTCGCATTGAAGCCGACCGCGAGGACGCCACGGGCGCTTCGCCCGCGACTCAGCCGGCGGCCGGGAAGCCCTGCGTCAGGAGCACGCGTCCGTCCGCGAGGATCGTCATCGCCTCGTAGCCGTCGAGCGTCGCCGTCCACTGCGCCGCCCGGGTGCCCATCGCGAACGCGGTCGTCGCGTAGGCGTCGGCCGTTGCGAGATCAGGCCCGGTGATCGTGACCGAGAGGACGCCCGCGGGCGGCAGACTGGTGTGGGGGTCGAAGACGTGCTCGCCCCGCTCGTACGCTCCCGACGTCGCGATCGCGAGATCGCGCGTCTCGATCACGGCCGCGATGCGGTCGCGCTCGAGGGGATGCTGGATCCCCACGCGCCAGACCGGCTCGGGGAGCGCACCGCCGCGGAGGCGGATGTCGCCGCCCGCGTTGACGTTGTAGCTCGTGGCGCCGGCCACATCGAGGATCGCCGCGGCACGGTCGACGGCCCAGCCTTTCACGAGGCCCGAGGGATCGAGCTGCCGCGACGTGTTGGCGCGGACGTCGAAGTAGCCGCCGGTCTCCGTGCAGAGCTCGTCGCAGCGGTCGAGCACTGCGCGCACGTCCGGGTGAGCGTCCTCGGGTGCGAGCTCGCCGCGGTCGAGCCGGCAGATCTCGCTCTCGGGCTTGAACGTGCTGAACGTCGCATCGACCCAGCGGAACCAGGCGAAGACGTCGTCGACTGCCGCAGCGGAGAATGTCTCGTCGCGGACGTCGACGATGATCGGCATGCCCATGACGTGCTCGACGCGGCTCGAGCCGGAGACGACGGCGGGCACCGGCTCAGACCTTGTTGACCTTCGCGAGCGCTTCCCTCAGCGACTGCGTGAACGCATCGCTCGAGTACGTGGCGCCGGAGACCGTGTCGACGTTGGCGCTGTGGGACTGCAGCGCCTGCGTGCGGAGCTGCGGCAGGGACTGCTGCATGATGTAGAGG
Organism: uncultured Thermoleophilia bacterium; assembly: GCA_963799575.1. Classification (GTDB taxonomy): domain Bacteria; phylum Actinomycetota; class Thermoleophilia; order Gaiellales; family Gaiellaceae; genus Gaiella. Next base: position 61,800 of record CAWCXK010000010.1, on the reverse strand, counting down.
GAACGGTCGGTGTGGTACGTGAAGCTGCCGCCGATGTCGGTCCACCTGCGCGTCACCTTCTTGACGCCGTTCCTGACCACCGTCGTCTTCTTCACGGTCACGCTCACCTGCACCGTGCCCCAGCGATCGGCCTCGACGGCCGATCCGAGAACCTTCTTCGTGACCACGGTCTTCTTCGTCACCGTCGTCGCGGCGCGCTGATTCACGGCGGCGACGGCGTTTGCGGTTGGGAGGGCTATGGTTGCCACCCCTAGGACGGCTGTGAGTGCTCGTTGCATGATGCGGCTCCTTCTTCAGGTCAGAGCGCGAAGCGCTCCGTGTGGATGTAGCGGGATGGGACGCGCGCCTTGCGGACGCTCTTGCGGGCTGCATCCGCCATCGCGGGCGGACCACAGACGTACACCTCGCGGTCGGCGAGGTCGGGAATCAGCTCCTCGAGGTGTGCCGGCGTGAGAAGTCGGCGGCCGTCGGGGGTGGCGTGGTCGCCCGAGACGATGTGGATGGCGGCGCCCTTGCGGTCGGCCAGCTCGTGGAGCTCGTCGCCGAAGATCACGTCGTCGTCGCTGAGCACGCGGTAGACGATCACGAGGTCGCCGTCCATCTCCTCGAGCAGCGAGCGGATCGGGGTGATCCCGATTCCCCCGCCGATGAGCGCGACCTTGCTGCGATGCCGGACGGCGTCGGTGAACACGCCGAAAGGCCCCTCGGCGACGACGCGGGTGCCGGGCGGGATCGTGCCCACCCGGCGCGTGAAGTCACCGAGATCCTTGATCGTGATCCGCAGCGAGCGCCCGTCCGGGGCTGCCGAGAGCGAGAACGGATGCGAAGCCCACCAGCGGCCACGGGTGAGGAAGCGCCAGAGGAGGAACTGGCCGGCCTGTGCGTCGAGCCGGTCGAGTCGACGGCCCTCGATGCGCAGGGACACGACGCCGGCACCCTCGTGGGTGACCTCGACGACGCGCATGCGGAACCGGAAGGCGTTGATCATCGGCATCAGCACCCGGAAACCGAGCAGCAGGGCGAGCGTCGCCAGGTAGAGGCCGCGCCAGTAGTCGGCCGCGACGTTGTCGACAACGAGCTCGTTCCCGGTCGGGATCTGATGGAACCAGGCAAGGGCAATCGCCGCGTAGACCGTCAGGTGGATCGCGTACCAGGCCTCGTAGCGGACGTGGCGCCGGACGACGACCACCGAGCTGACGACGACCGCAATCAGCAGGAAGGTGCCGATCGTGGCGGTGATCATGCCGGGGTAGATCCCGCCCGTCAGCATCTGCGAGGTCTCTTTCGTGAGCGGCAGTCGGTCGAGCGCCGCGTAGCCCCAGACCGAGAAGACGACGTGGGCAAGCACCAGGTAGAGGCACGCGTGGCCGTTCCAGCGGTGCCAGACGGTGAGGCGGTCGAAGCCGACCGATCGCTCAACGTAGGGGATGCGCGCTAGGAGCAGTACCTGGAGGAGCGCCGAGAACGCTCCCAGCAGGCCCGTTATGCGGGCGATGCTGACGAGCAGGTCGCCGGTGCTCCGGACGTGCGTGACGTTGCCTCCGTGCGCCCAGAGCCAGACGAGAAGGGCCGTGTTGGCGGCGACAAGGCCGATCGCAATCCACAGCGGGATGCTCGACGGTGCGCGCCGTGCTGTCGCCGTCCCCGTCTTACCGAGACGCGTGGCGGTGCTCGCGGTGGCGCGGACGTCGGTCACGGAGGACAGGAAAGCAGCGGTTCCTGGGATTCAGCTGTGTCTCGCATGCCTGTCCGGATCCCGTCGCTAGCCCTCAACGGCTGCCGGATGGTCGGAGAGGGTCTTCAGCCAGTCGTCGACGACCTGGAACATCGGGTCGGTGACGACGCTTGCCGGGAACAGACCGGTCCCGTGCCCGCTGCGAAATGCTTCGAGAGAGATGCCGCCCGCGAGCGCCGGGGCGCGGCCACCCTGCGCCTGCATCCCGTGGCAGGAGCCGCAGCCGAGACCGGTCTGAAACGCTTGCTTACCGAGTGGCAGCGGGTCGGCATGGGTGGCGAGCCCGCCGGCGAGGAGCGACGCGCCTCGTGCCGTCTGCGCGAACTGCCCTCCAGCATCGACGCCGACCCCCTGGGCGTAGACCATCTTGCCGCCGACGAAGCCGACGGCGACCGTCAGCACGAGCGCCGCTCCTGCCGTCGACGCCCTGGCCCCGAAGGACGGCGCAGCGCCCGCCTTGCCGGCGCGCCACCAGAGCAGGCCGAGGAGCACCAGGATGAGGGCGACCGCCACCCCGAGCCCGAGGTGGATCCAGACGAGCTTGCCGGTGCTGCCACGCAGCGTCTTCTGGGCGCCGCCGAGCACGAGCAGGCCGCTGGCCACGGCGACGACGGCGCCCGCGGCTCCCGCTCCGAGCACCCACGGTTGGGTGCGGCGAGGTAGGTCACCGCCACGGGCGAGGCGCTCGAGCACGACGAGCAGTGCGAGCACCGGTACGGCGAGCAGCGGCAGGTGGACGATGAGGCCGTGGAGCTCCGACAGCGAGGGCATCGATGGGCAACCTAGGGGTGCAATCGTGAAGCGCACACCTGCGGGAGGTAAAGAGTCGGCCAGCCCTCGGGTCTCGGAGGGCCGGCCGACGCTTTGCTGCAGCGCTCTACGAGACGATCAGCTTGCCGTGCATCCCGGCGTCCTCGTGACCCGGAACGGAGCAGTAGAAGTTGTATGTCCCCTTCGCGAGGGTGACGTACGCGGTTGTCTGACCCTTCGTGATCTTCTTGGTGCCACCGAGCTCGTGCTCGCCGTTCTCGATCCGGACGTTGTGCTGGAGCATCGACTGGTTCGTGAACACCAGCTTGATCTTGCCGTGGTGCGCGCGGAGCACCTTCGTGTTGTACTTGAGGCCGCTTGCGAGGGCCGTCACCTTGACGACGCTCGTGGTCGATGTGCCGGCCGCAGCCGGGCCGGCGATCGTGACCGCTGCGACGGCCATCGCAAGGGCGAGCATGGCAATGAGTTTCAAACTGGCCTCCCGATTCAGTGGTGGGCAGCCTTGGGCTGCGTGTCTCGATGACGATGCGTGTCGCCGGGCCAGCGGCGGGACAAGAGAGCGTTACGACCGGGTTAGGGTGCGGCCGTTCTCGCTCGCACGGGTCGTCGGCGGGCGCCGACAGCGACGGTGCTACTTGAGGGTCTTGATGTACGCCGTGAGGCTCGCGAGATCCTGATCCGAGATGATCCCGCCCCAGTGGGGCATCGCCACGAGCGCAGGCCCGCCGAGCACGCTGCCGGTGTTGATGAAGTCGATGATCTTCGCGTCGGTGTTGAACTCGGATTTGAAGCCGGCGCCCGCGAGCGGCGGGATCGTCTTGTCCGGCGCGGCCGGGTTCGGCACACCTCCGAGGCCGTTTGGCCCGTGACAGTTGATGCAGCCGTAGCGGACGTACAGTGCTGCGCCTGCGACGGCCTCGCCCTGACCCTGCGGCACCGAGCACCGGGACCGCCCCGGGCACGTCGGGGAGCCCTGCCCGGATGTAGGCGACGAGATCGTTCACCTGCTGGGCCGACATCAGCGGCCCCCAGACCGGCATGAACGGCTTCTTCGGGTCGGAGGACACACCGAGGCCCTTGTTGATGATCGTGTGCAGCTGGGCAACGCTCAGCGACTTCGCTGCATCGGTCAGCGCGGGCACGTCGGGATTGACGCCGCCGGCGCCGTTCATCCCGTGACACTGGGCGCAGGCGAACGACTGGAAGGCGTGCGCACCCGCTGCCACCGCGGGGTCGATCGCGACCGTGGCGACGGTCGACGCCGCCGGCGCCGTACTCGAGCCCGAAGGGGCCGTCTGGCGCCCGATGTAGACCCCGATCGCCGCGGCCGCGACCACGACGACCAGCACAAGGAGGACCAGAGCGGTCTCCGCCGCAACCACCGACGACTCACGTCGTTCCATGCCGGGATGGTCGCAAGCGTCGAGTGCGCTTCCATCGGGGAATTCCCTGATTGCCGTCCGCGCTCAGATCGGGATCGTGAGGCTCTCGATGTCCTTCGGGTACGAGGTGAGAAGGTCGTTGCCGCCCTCGGTGACGACCACGGTGTCCGAGTGGCGGAACCCCCCGATCACGTCGTCGTAGAGGCCCGGCTCGATCGTGAACACCATGCCCGGCTCGACGACCGTGAAGTCACCGACGTCGAGGAACGGTGCCTCGTGGTTGCGGAGCCCGATTCCGTGGCCGACGTGCTGGCGCCAGTACTGCAGCAGGTCGTTCGCTTCGAGGTAGTCGATCACCGCCTGGTCGACGTCCGCGCAGGTGACGCCGGGGCGGAGGGCGTCGAAGGCCGCCTGCTGTGCCGCGACCGTGTGGTCGAACAGGCGGCGCATCTCGTCGGTCGGGGTGCCGATGATCATCGCGCGCTCGAGCTCGGCGTTGTAGCCCCAGACCGGCGCAGCCGTCTCGGTGACGAGAACCTGGCCGGCCTCGAAGGGGATGTTGTGCGCGATCGCGTGGGCCCAGGCGCTTCGCTGCCCGACCTGGCCGCGGTACCCGGCCGAGGCGCCGTCGGTCGAGGACAGCTGGCCGCCGTAGCCGGGGCCGAGTGCCTCGAGCATCGCGAGCGTGGTCTCGTAGCCGGCGCGGAGGCCCGCTTCGGCCTCGGTCGAGCCGGGGACGCTGTACTCCTGCAGCAGCCGGTGTGCGTGCTCGCACCAGCGCGCGCTCTCGCGGATCAGCTCCACCTCGGCCGGGCTCTTGCGCACCATCAGGCTCTCGATCAGCGGGGCAAGCGGCGTCACCGTCGACTCCATCACCACGCTCAGCGGCGGGCCCTGGTAGCCGAGGATGCCGGGATAGCCGTCGTTGTCGGCGCCGAAGGCACCGACGATTCCCATGTCGGCGAGGACGTCGCCGAGAAGGCTCATCGGGTGCTCGATGCCAGGGTACTCCGGGTACGACTCGATGCGCTCGAAGGTCGTCTCGGCGCGTACGCGCTCGACCTCGAACTCGGGCACGAACACCGCGATGCTTCCCGTTGCGTCGATGGCGACGCCGACGGGCCGTTCGGTTGCGAGAAAGTTGAAGCTCGTGAAGTACTGGATGTACCGGTCGTCGAAGAGGACGCAGCCCGCGAGGCCCTGGTCCGCCAGGTACTCGAGCAGGCGCGCGCGCCTTGTCTCGAGCTCGGATGTCGCGATGCCGGTGAGGAGCTGCACTCCGCTGAAGAGTAGAGCAACAGGCTGTCCCTACCATGGTGGCGTGGCCACCTCGAACGCACGCACGTTTGTCCGCCTGCTCGCGTTCCTCGGGCCGTACCGCACGTCGCTCATCGTCTCGACGATCCTCGCGATCCTCTCGCAGGCCGCCGCGATCGCGGTGATCGTGCTGACGGGCTTCGTGATCAACGAGCTTCGCGGCGGCCAGGACGGCCACTATCTCGCTTTCCTGATCCTCTCGATTCTCGCGGTCGGGCTCCTGCGGGCGCTCCTGATGCTCGGTCGGAGGTTCATCTCCGGCAAGCAGGCGATCGCGGTCGAGTGGGACATGCGCGACGCGCTGTACGCGCGGTTGCTGCGGCTCTCGTTCGGGTACTTCGACCGACACCAGACGGGCCAGCTCATGTCGCGTGCCACCGTCGACCTGCAGACGATCCGCTTCTTCCTCGGCTACGGGCTGATCTTCTTCGCCCAGCACGTGATCACGATCGTCTGCGTCACCGTCGTCCTCTTCTTCTACGACTGGCAGCTGGCCTTGATCGCGCTCGCAATCACGCCGTTCCTCATCGGCGTCGCCTACCGCTACAGCCAGGTGTCGCATCCCGTCCTCCGCGAGGTGCAGCAGAAGCTCGCCGATGTCGCGACCGTGTCGGAGGAGTCGATCGTCGGCGTGCACGTCGTCAAGTCGTTCGCCCAGGAGGATCAGGTCGAGCGGCGGTTCCGCGAGGCCAGCGACAATGTCTTCGCGGTCAGCGTCAAGGCGAACACGCAACGGTCGCTCTACGTTCCCCTGCTCACCTTTCTGCCGATGCTCGCCCAGGCCGGAGTGCTTCTCGCAGCCGGGCACTACGTGGTGCAGGGAGACCTCACGATCGGCGGGTTCTTCGCCTTCAACCTGCTCCTGATGATGCTCGTGATGCCGCTGCGGATGCTCGGCATGTGGGTCGGCCAGGCGCAGCGCGCGACCGCGTCGGGCGAGCGGTTCTTCGAGGTGATCGACGCGCCGGAGGAGGTGGCGGACGCGGCAGGCGCCGGGGAGCTGCCGCCCGGGCCCGGACGCGTCGTCTTCTCGGGCGTCGGATTCGGCTATGACCCCGAGCGGCCCGTGCTCTCGGGTATCGACCTCGAGATCCCGGCCGGCAGCACGATTGCACTGATCGGCGCCTCCGGCTCGGGCAAGACGACCCTCGCCTCGCTCGTGCCGCGTTTCTATGACGCGGGTGAGGGACGGGTGCTCGTCGACGACGTCGATGTGCGGGATGTGACGCGGCGGTCGCTGCGACGCGAGGTGGGTGTCATCTCGCAGGATCCGTTCCTCTTCTCGGCGAGCGTGCGCGACAACATCGCCTTCGGCGTGCCGGACGTCGATCAGGCGCTCGTGGAGGCGGCGGCGCGGGCAGCCCAGGCCCATCCGTTCATCGAGGAGCTCCCCGACGGCTACGACACCGTCATCGGCGAGCGCGGGATCACGCTCTCCGGCGGCCAGCGCCAGCGGCTCGCGATCGCGCGGGCTCTCGTGATCGATCCGCGCATCCTGATCCTGGACGACGCAACCGCCTCCGTCGACGCCACCACCGAGGCGCTGATCCGTGCCGGGTTGACGGCGGCGATGCGCGACCGCACGACGATCGTGATCGCACATCGGCTGTCGACGATCTCCCTCGCCGACACGATCGTCGTGCTCGAACATGGACGGATCGTGGCCCGGGGATCGCAGACCGAGCTGCTCGAGACGAGCTCCGTCTTCCGGGAGATCCACGAGTTCGGGTTGCTCCAGGAGATCGGGGTCTCGGCGTGAGGTCGCCGGCGTGAAGGTCTGGCAGGCGGGCTCCCACCTCACCGAGGAGAAGGGCGGCAAGGTCGGTGACTGGTCGTGGCGCCAGTCGCGACGGCGTCTCGGGATGCTGTTCGGCCTGGCGCGGCCCTACCCCCTGCGCACAGCCGGAGCCGTGGTCTCGCTCCTTGCCTACACGCTCGTGGCGCTCGTGCCGCCGTTGCTCGCGAAGCTCGCCGTCGACCAGGGGATCAAGACGGGTGACCTGCAGAAGCTCGCGTGGATCGTGATCGCATTCGTCGCGATCGGGGTCATCGCTTTCGCCCTCTCGTCGCTGCAGACGTACCTCACCGGCTGGGTCGGGGAGCGCGCGCTTGCCGACCTGAGGATCCGCCTCTTCACCCACCTGCAGCGGCTCTCGCTCGGGTACTTCGAGCGCAACCGCACCGGCGCGATCATCAGCCGGATCACGAACGACGTCGAGGCGCTCGACACGCTGATCACGGACGGCGTCACGTCGCTCGTCCAGAACCTGATGCTGCTGATCGGCACGGCCGTCGTCCTCTTCGTCCTCGACTGGCGCCTCGCGCTCGCGACGCTCGCGGTGTTCCCCCTGATGGCGCTTCTCACGGTGTGGTTCCGGGTCCGCTCGAACCGCGCCTATCGCCGCGTCCGCGAGCGCATCGGCCTCGTCACCGCGACGCTCGCAGAGGACATCGCCGGGATGCGGGTCGTGCAGTCCTACGCCCGCGAGCCTCGCAACCAGACGAGCTTCCGTGGCATCAACAGCCGCTACCGGGACGCCAACTACGAGACGATTGTCCTCAACGGGCTCTACTTCCCGGCGGTCGACTTCCTCGCGTCGCTCGCGACCGCGATCGTGCTCGGCTACGGCGGCTACCTGCTCCTCCACGACCAGGTCTCGGTGGGAACGTTGCTCGCGTTCTTCCTCTACCTGGCGAACTTCTTCGACCCGGTGCAGCAGCTCTCACAGCTCTACAACACGTTCCTCTCGGCGACGGCGGCGCTCGACAAGATCATGGAGGTGCTCGACGAGGAGCCGGACATCGTCGACTCGGCGACGGCGCTAGCGCTGCCGCGGATCGACGGCCGCGTCACCTTCGAGAACGTCCGGTTCGGCTACGGGAAGCTGCCCGAGGTGCTGCACGGCATCTCCCTCGACGTCTCCGCCGGGACGACGGTTGCGCTCGTCGGGCAGACGGGCGCCGGCAAGTCGACGATCGCGAAGCTGATTGCGCGCTTCTACGACGTGCGCGACGGCCGGATCACGATCGACGGGCACGACGTGCGCGACGTCGAGCAGAAGTCGCTCCGCCGCCAGCTCGGCGTCGTGCCGCAGGAGGGATTCCTGTTCGCGGGCACCGTCGCCGAGAACATCGCGTTCGCGCGGCCCGAGGCGTCGCGGGCGGAGGTCGTCGAGGCTGCGCGCGCGGTCGGGGCGGACGGCTGGATCCTCGAGCTCGAGGACGGGTACGAGACGGAGCTCGGCGAGCGGGGCTTCAGGCTCTCGCTCGGACAGCGGCAGCTGATCGCCTTCGCACGGGCCGTGCTCGCCGACCCGCGGATCCTGATCCTCGACGAAGCTACCTCGTCGGTCGACATCGGAACCGAGCGTGTGATCGAGGGCGCGCTCCAGAAGCTGCTCGCGGGCCGGACCGCATTCGTGATCGCCCACCGGCTCTCGACGATCCAGGGCGCCGACCTGATCGTCGTGCTCGCCCACGGCAAGATCGTCGAGCAGGGCACGCATGCCGAGCTGATGGCCCGTGGCGGCGCGTACACGAGCCTGTACGGGGACTGGGCCGAGCGGGTGGCCTAGATCTCTGCGGCTTCGGTCTCGTCGTCGAGCACGAACGCGGGGCGGAGGCCGTAGCTCTTGTTCTCGAGGTAGTCGCGCAGCGGCGCGAGCGCCGCATCGTTCGGGTCGAGGGCGGCGTAGAGCGACTCCCAGGTGAACCGGCGGAAGCCAACGTCGGCCGTCTCGGCAAGGCAGCGGCCGACCCACCGCTCGAGATCGACGGACTCGCTCGCGCGGACGAGTGCAACGACGACTGCGTGATCGCCGGCGTCCTCGAGCTGGTGCGCGAAGGCGATCGTCTCGAGTGTCCGGTAGGGGAGATCCTTCACCCGCACCCGCCGTAACGCGTCGTCGTCGAACAGTCCCGGGGCGGTGGCCGAGTGCCGCTCGAGCCACGCCTCGGTGGCCGCAGCGTCGGCCAGCGTGTCCGTGCCGCCGCCAAACCGGGCGTCGATCAGCACCCACCCACCACCGGGAAGGTGCAGACAGGCGTCAGGCCCGCCGGCGAGCTCCGGCCACGGAGAGGCCCGCTCCATCTCGATGCGTTGCTCCCAGAACCCGAGCTCCGGCTCGTCGGCGATGACTTCTCCCGTGAACGCCTGCGCGGCGACGCCGAGGCGACCTGCCTCCTGCAACGAGCGGAGCACGTTCCAGGTCAGCGCACCCGCGCTCGTCTCGTTCCCGAGCCGGGTTGCCTCGCCTGGCTGCCACGTTCCGGCCCCGGCGATCAGCGCGCGACCGGCGATGATGTTGTCGAGCGACTCCTCGAGCACGTACGTCGGAGCAGCGCGGAAGCTGACGGGCGGGTCGCCGACCGGCACGCTGCCCCTCTTGAAGTTGTCGTCCTTCCACCGGAGCTTGTTGTCGTAGTGGCCGACGAGGGGGGAGGCGATCCAGCCGTTCGGCCGGCGGTTGATGAACCGGGAGTCGTTCTCGGCAAGTCCCTCGACGACCTCCTGGTCGAAATCGCGCCAGCCGTACGGGTGCTCCGGGCTCTCGGGATGGCTGCTCATCTCACGCCACACTGCCAGGAACAGGAACCAGCCGCGGATCTGGCCGAACGGGCGGGCGCCTGCCGATAGCCGTCTAGACTCCCGCTGTGGACGGAGATCGGTCGAGTACCGCAACAGCTCAGCCGGATGAGCTCACAGCCCGCTTCGAGGAGCACCGCAGGGAGCTGACGGGCTACAGCTACCGCATGCTCGGCTCGTCGTTCGAGGCCGAGGACGCGGTGCAGGAGACGTTCATCCGCGCCTGGCGCGGCTATGAGCGCTTCGAGGGCCGGTCGGCTCTGCGTTCGTGGCTCTATCGGATCGCGACCAACGTGTGTCTCGACATGCTCGACGGACGCCAGCGGCGTGCGCGCCCGATGGATCTCGGTCCCGCGCAGGAACCGATCGAGTCGAACCTGTGCACCCGCCCCGAGGCGACGTGGCTTCAGCCGATGCCGACCGGTCTCCTCGTGGCCGACGGCGACCCGGCGGACGTTGCCGTCGCTCGCGAGACGATCAAGCTGGCATTCGTCGCCGCGCTCCAGCACCTGCCACCGCGGCAGCGCGCAGTGCTCGTTCTCTGCGAGGTGCTCCGCTGGCAGGCCACCGAGGTCGCCGAGCTGCTCGAGACCAGCGTCGCCTCCGTCAACAGCGCGCTGCAGCGGGCACGCGCGACTCTTGCCCAGAGCGATGCGGCCGAGACCACGGTCGCCGACCTCGGCGCGGACGACCGTGAGCTGCTTGCCCGCTACGTGAAGGCATTCGAGGCATACGACATGGAGGCCCTCACCTCCCTGATCGAAGAGGACGCGAAGCAGTCGATGCCGCCGTTCGACCTCTGGCTGCGCGGCCGCGACGACATCCTCACGTGGTGGTTCGGCCCCGGCATCGGCTGCAGCGGCTCCCGCGTCGTGCCCACGATCAGCGCAAACGGCTCCCCGGCCTTCGCCCAGTACAAGCCGGCTGCCGACGGGAGCTATGAGGCCTGGGCGCTGCAGGTGCTCGAGATCGAGAACGGGCGCATTGCCGAGTTCACGTTCTTCCTCGACACCGAGACCGTCTTCCCGCTTTTCGGTTTGCCGTTGACGCTCGACGGCTAGCAAACGCGAGCCCTCGCCGGCCTCGGGCCGGACGAGGGGCAGCGGCGGGCGCCGCTGCCCCCGTGTGTGCTAGCCGGCGCTCGGCGGCACGAGCACCGTGTTGATCGCGTGGATCACGCCGTTCGACGCTGCGACATCGGCGACGATCACCTGGGAGTTGCCGTTCAGGAACAGCTTGCCACCCTTCAGGGACAGCTTGATCTTCTCACCCTCGACCGTCTTCACCGAGGCGTGCTTTTTTGCGGCAGCCACCGCGGCCGGGCTCGCGACCTTCTTGGCGAGGACGTGGTAGGTGAGCACCTTCTTCAGCAGTGCCTTGTCGCTCGCCACCGCGGCATACGTCTTCGGGGCGGTCTTCTTCAGCTTCGCGAACGCGGCGTTCGTGGGTGCGAAGACGGTGTACGGGCCCTTGGCGGAGAGCGTGGTGACGAGGCCCGCCTTCTTCACGAGCGCGACGAGGGTCGAGAAGCGGGCGTCGCCGGCAGCGACACCGACGATGGTGTCGTTCATGGCCCTCTGCTCCGTGGGCGCGGCAGGGGCGGTGGTGGCGAGCGCAGCCGTTGCGACGAGTGCCGCACCGAGCGTTACGAGCAGTGCCTTCATACGAGAACCTCCGTCGGTCATGGATAGCGGGACGCGGTTTGTACGGCGCGTCCCGCGCGCTGGATCAGATGTACGGCGCGTCCCGCGCGCTGGATCAGATGGCGCCTGGGCGAGTGATCGGACGCGGCGTACGATGCGTACCAAGAGACGTGACGAGAACCACGCCCCGACCTGATTCTGCGATCATTGCCCTGTGCCCGATGAACGCGACGACGCCGAGCTCGTCCAGCGTGTCGCCGAGGACGACACCGAGGCGCTCCGCGTGCTCTACGAGCGCTACGGGTCGATCGTCTTCGGCATGGCTCAGCGCCTGCTCGGCGATCGGCAGCTGGCCGAGGAGTGCACCCAGGACGTTTTCGTCGCCCTCTGGCGAAGCGCCGCGAAGTACGAGCCGGAGCGGGCCCAGGTGAGCACCTGGCTGATCGGGATCGCCAAGTATCGGGCGATCGACCTCGTGCGGCGACGGACGGCGCGGCCCGCGGATCCCTACGCCGAGATCTGGCAGGGGGACGAGTCACCCGACTCCGCGGAGCTCGTCGCCGCCGGCGACGAGGCGCAGCGGGTGGCTGCGGCCGTCGCGGAGCTGCCGGCGCCCCAGCGCGAGGCGTTGACGCTCGCCTACTTCGACGGGCTGTCGCACAGCGAGATCGCGGACCGTCTCTCGGTGCCGCTCGGGACGGTGAAGAGTCGAATCAGGCTCGCGCTCGACCGTTTGCGAGAGCTCGCGCCCGAGTTCGCGCTCCACGTGGAGTCGGAGCGATGACCGCCGGCGACCGTGATCTCGCCGCCACCTATGCCCTCGGCGCGTTGCCGTTCGAGGAGGAGGTGACGGTCGAAGCGGATCTGGCCCGGAACGTCGTTCTCGCATCGGAGGTCGAGGAGTACCGTGGCGTCGTCGAGACGCTGGAGGGCGGCATCGCCCGGGAGACGCCGTCTCCGGGACTGTTCGACGCCGTGCTCAGACGGATCGACGCAGAGCGCGCCGCAGGGGCGCCCGCACCGGAGCCGGTTGAGGCCCCCGATCCCGTCACGAGGCGCCGGAGCATCTTCCGCTCGAGGGGGACGAGAAGGCTCGTCGCGCCATTCGCAGCAGGCTTCGCGGCGGCCGCCGCGGTCATCGCTATCGGTGTGGCCTTGTCGTCCGGAACGGGTCTTGGCACCCCTGACGCTCGAGCGGCCGTGCGGGGTACGCCGGAGTTCGCCGCCGTCCATGGTGATGCGCAGCTCTACTCGACGAGCGCGAAGGACGGGGTCCTCGTGCTCGACCTCAGCGACGTGCCGGAACCCGCAGCGGGCAAGCACTACGAGGTGTGGGTGCTCCGCCACAGCAGCGGCGCGGCGATGGAGGCAGTGGGCGCATTCACCCCGGACGGCTCCCACGTGCGCCTGAAGCTCGGGCTGCCCGGCGCCGGCGACTACGAGGCCGTCGACGTCTCGGTCGAGCCCGATGGCGGCTCGGCGAGCCACTCGGGTTCGAGCCTCGCCGGCGGACGGTTCGAGCCGACATCGTGATCCGGGATGACGTCCTCGAGTCCCATGAGGGCGACCAGGTCGCGCAGGCCGGGTGAGGCGTTGCGGAGCATGACGCGGCAGCCGAGCCGGTCCGCAGCCAGCTGAAGCCGTCCCAGAGCGTCGACCGTTACAGCGTCGGGTACGACCCCGGCGACGTCACACACCGCTACGGCGGCACCGCTTCCCCGGAGGATCCCGCACACCCGGCAGGTCAACCCCGGGAGATCGTCCCGCACGATCGGGCCCCAGATCGAGAATGTGATCGTCATCGGCGCCGGGGCGGTCATCGGGGGTACGACTGCGCGAGACCTGACAAATCATCGCTCCTCCACCGATGAGTTCCGTCCGCCGCGAGGGTCTTACTCCCAAATCTCCGTCTCCACCCACCCGGCGAAAGGACCTGCTTCACGCCATGGATTCGCGCAGTCTCGATTCCCGCAAGCGGTGGCTCGCGCTGTTTGTCCTCTGCGCCGGCACCCTGATGATCGTCCTCGACACGACGATCGTGAACGTCGCACTGCCGTCGATCAGGGCCGACCTCGGCTTCTCCGAGACCTCGCTCGCGTGGGTCGTCAACGCCTATCTGCTCACCTTCGGTGGCTTCCTGCTGCTCGGTGGGCGCCTCGGCGACCTCTACGGGCACCGTCGCCTGTTCCTGATCGGGATTGCGCTGTTCACTGCTGCCTCGATCGCCTGTGGCCTGTCGCGCTCGCAGGAGTTCCTGATCGGCGCTCGGGCCGCGCAGGGACTCGGTGGCGCCATCGTCTCGGCGGTCTCGCTGTCGCTGATGATGAGCCTGTTCATCGAACCGGCCGAGCGCGCAAAGGCGATGGGCGTGTTCGGCTTCGTCGCAGCCGGAGGCGGCTCGATCGGTGTGCTGCTCGGCGGCGTGCTCACCGACGTGCTCGACTGGCACTGGATCTTCCTCGTCAACGTGCCGATCGGCGTCGTCGTCTACGTCGCATCGCTCAGGCTTCTTCCGACGGTGCGTGGCGGCGCCTCGGAGCAGCGCCTCGACGTCGGTGGAGCCGTCACGGTCACCGGAGCTCTCATGCTTGCCGTCTACGCGATCGTCAACGGAAACGACGCGGGGTGGACGTCGACGCAGACGCTCGGCCTGCTGGCCGCAGCCGCCGTCCTGCTCGGCGTGTTCCTCGTGATCGAATCGCGCGTGCCCTCGCCGCTCGTCCCACTCGGCCTCTTCAAGCTGCGGAACGTGGCGACGGCCAACGTCGTCGGCGTCTTCTGGGCGGCGGCGATGTTCGCATGGTTCTTCCTGTCGGCGCTCTATCTCCAGCTCGTGCTCGGCTACAGCCCGCTCCAGGTGGGTCTGGCGTTCCTCCCCGCCAACCTGATCATGGGTGCGTTCTCGATTGGGCTCTCGGCCAGGCTGGTGCTGAAGTTCGGGATCCGGGCACCGCTTGCGGTCGGGCTCGGCCTCGCGTCGATCGGCCTCGTGCTCTTCGCCCGCGCGCCGGTCGAAGGCAGCTTTGCCGTTGACGTCCTCCCCGCGATGATCCTGCTCGGCTTCGGTGCCGGCATCGCGTTCAACCCGATGCTGCTCGCGGCGATGAGCGACGTGTCGCCCGAGGAGTCGGGGCTTGCCTCGGGCGTCGTCAACACCGCGTTCATGATGGGCGGGGCGCTCGGGCTCGCGGTGCTCGCGAGCCTTGCCGCGTCTCGCTCGAACACGCTCGAGGCAGCGGGTGAGAGCGCCGTCGCGGCGCTGAACGGCGGCTACCACGCTGCCTTCCTCGTCGGTGCGCTGTTCGCTGCCTCGGCGTCGGCGATCGGCGCGATGTTCCTGCGGCCGAGCGCGGCGACCGCGGGTCTGATGGCGGCTGACAAGGATCTGCACGCCTCCGGGATGCTGACGGGTGCAGGTTCCGAACCGTAGGCCCGGTAGCGAACGGTGTCGTTCTGTACCCTCGCACCCGGGTCTGTTCAGTTGCGCGCGAATGAGGAGGTTGGATTTCCGTGTCCGAGAGCTGGCGGGTCGTGATGATCTGCTCGATCGCACCGCTCGCCGACTCGTTGACGGCCGCCGTGCGCGAGCTCGGCCACGATCCGGTCGCGCTCCTCGGGCCGCGGCGCCCGGCCGACCACCAGCCCCCGCCACATCTCCAGCTCACCGACGCGAATGCCCCGCAGGGCGTCGACCTGCTCCTTGCCCGCGACAAGCACTCGATCGAGCCACTCCTCCGAGCCTACGAGCCTGACCTGATGCTCTGCTGGGGTTTTCCGTGGAAGATCCCGCAGGCTGCGCTCGACGTGCCTCGGCTCGCCTCGGTCAACTGCCACCCGGCGCTGCTGCCCCGCCATCGTGGCCCGATCCCGCTCGCGTGGGCGCTACGCGACGGAGACGGGGTCTGGGGCTGCACGTGGCACTACATGGACTCGGAGCTCGACACCGGCAACACGCTCGTCCAGGGGACGGTGCCGATCGAGGACGACGACGTCGACATCGCCGAGTTCTCGGCGAAGCTACAGGCCAACGCGGTCTCGTTGTTGCCGCGCGCCCTCGAGCGCGTTGCGGCAGGCGATCCCGGAGACGTGCAGCCGGCCGAGGGAGCGAGCTGGGCGGGGCACTTCGAGGACGACGGCTACGTCCATGTGGATTGGAGCGCGTCGGCCCGGTCGATCCACGATCAGGTGCGTGCGTGGCATCTGACGTTCGGCTTTTCGGGGCTGCGCGCGCCGATCGCCGAGGTCGACGGCGAGCACGTGGTGCTGCTGCAGACGAGGCTCACGGATCCGGGTGACGAGGCCCGCCGGGTCGAGTGCGGGGACGGCCCGATCTGGGTCGTCGCGAGCGAGCCGCTCTAGTTCTACGCCTCGAAGACGGCTTTTGGCCGGACGTTGTCGTTGAGGAGCCGGCTGCGGTCGCCGATCTCGGCGTGCTCTCGGAGGAGCACCTTGAGCTCCTCGACGAGATCCTCTCCCTGGCCGGCTACGACGGCACCGACGAGGTGGTCGTCGCGCAGGTGGAAGGCGAGCAGGCTGCGGTCGGGAATCGAGCCGCGGATCACGACCTCGTCGACGCCGGCGCCCGGATCCCCGAGCACCTGCAGCTGGAGGTCGAACAGCTTGGTGAAGAAGACGGAGACCTCGGCGTACGCGGTGCGGCTGCCCTCGGCGAGCGTGCGGCCGAGATAGGCGCCCTGGTTGTGGGCGTTGCTCCAGTGCTCGATCCGGCGCTTGCGTCCGGCGACGGTGTCGTCGAAGCGTGCGACGTCACCGATCGCGTAGACGTCGGCCACCGACGCCTTGAAATGGTCGTCCACGACGATGCCGTTGTCGAGCTCGATGCCCGAGCCTTCGAGAAACGCAGTTTCGGGCTCGACGCCTACGCCCACGACGGCGGCGAATGCTTCGATTTCACGACCGGATGCGGTTACCGCACCGGTGAGGGAGCGACCGTTCGCGCGGAACTCCTCGATCTGTTCGCCGAGCAGCAGCTCGATGCCCCGCTCGCGGTACAGGTCGGCCACCTGCTCGGAGAGCTCATCGGATGCAAGGGCCGGAACGAGGTGGTCGCCCTGCTCGACGAGCGTGACCTCGAGCCCGAGGGTTCGAAGCGAAGCTGCGACCTCGGAGCCGATGAAGCTGCCACCGACGACGAGGATGCTGCGCGCGTCCCGTGCGGCCCCGGCAAGCGCGACGGCGTCGGCGAGGGTGCGAAACGTCCGTACGGCGGGCAGGTCGCCGCCGGCGATGGAGAGGCCCCGAGGGTGCGCGCCGGTTGCGATCACGAGCGTCCCGTAGGAGATCGACGCGCCACCGCCGAGCTGCACCGTGTGGGCACCCGGGTCGACCGACTCGACCGGGGTGTCGAGGCGAAGCTCGACGACGAGCTCGTCGTAGTCCTCGGCCTCGTGCACGAGAGCCGCGACCGGCTCCATCTCTCCGCGCAGAACGCCCTTCGAGAGGGGCGGCCGGTTGTACGGAGGAGATTCGTCCGCAGAGAGGATCGTGATCAGTGCCTCGCCGCCCGCCTCGCGGTAGGCATCGACGAAGCTGGCCGCTGCACGGCCGCCGCCGATGATCACGATCGGGTCCTTTGCCTTTGCCATCGGTCCGGTGTACCCCGCGCCCGTGAGGCCTACACCTCGCAGCTACTCATGCCCGGACACTGCATGTGGGACGTAGGGCTCTTCCAACCGTGCCACCTCGGCCGCCGTCAGGTCGAGCGCTTCCGCGGCGATCGCGTCGTCGACGTGCCCTGGCTTTGTGGCGCCGACGATCGGCGCCGTCACGCCGGGCTTGCCGATCAGCCACGCCAGCGCCACCTGGGCGCCCGGCAGGCCGCGCTCGGCAGCGATCTCATCGACGCGATCGACGACCTCGAAGTCGACATCGGGGAGGTAGAGCGAGTCGCCGAACGGATCGGTGCCGGCCCGCGCCGTGAGCCTCTCGCCCGCCCGTGTGCGGTTGCCGGCCAGCAGCCCTCGGGCGAGCGGGCTCCACGGCAACACGCCGACCCCCTGGTCGAGACACTGCGGGATCATCTCCCGCTCCTCCTCGCGGTAGACGAGGTTGTAGTGGTTCTGCATCGAGACGAACCGCGTGCCGCCGATCCGGTCCGCGGTCGATTGGGCCTTCGCGAACTGCCAGGCGAACATGCTGCTCGCACCGATATACCGCGCCTTGCCCGCCTTGACGACGTCGTGGAGTGCCTCCATCGTCTCCTCGATCGGCGTCGAGGGATCCCAGCGGTGGATCTGGTACAGGTCGACGTAGTCGAGCCCGAGCCGCTTCAGGGAGCCGTCGATCGAGGCCATGATGTGCTTGCGCGAGAGGCCGACGCCGTTTTCGCCGGGCATCGTCCGCATCCGCACCTTCGTCGCGATCACGAGCTCCTCGCGACTGAGCAGCTTCGGCAGCACCCGGCCGGTGACGACCTCGCTCTCGCCGCCGTTGTAGACGTCGGCGGTATCGAAGAACGTGATCCCACCTTCGACCGCACGGCGGATGATCGGCTCCGAGTCGGCCTCCGGTAGCGCCCACGGCCGCTCCGGATGGGCGCCGAAGCTCATCATGCCGAGGCACACGCGCGACACGCGCAGGCCGGTGTTGCCGAGGTTCACGTACTCCATCGAGGGTGCCTCCTGTCCAGTCGGGATCTCTCCGAACCGTAGATCACGCACGCTGGACGACGGCTCGGTGACTCCGGCGTGATTGAATCGTGGACATGGCCGAACGACACGACATCCGGATCGAGTACTGCGTTCCCTGAAGCGCGCGACCGAATGCCACCAGTCTGGTGGCACGCATTCTCGAGGAGTGGGAGAGCAGGGTGCGCCTGCTCGAGGTCGTGCCCGGGAAGGGCGGCATCTTCGATGTCCTCATCGACGGCGAGCTCGTCTTCACGAAGTCGATGCTCGGGCGCTACCCCCAGCCCGACGACGTGATGCCTCTCATCCTCGAACGGATCGGGCCGGGCTGATGCAGAAGCTCCAGAGCCAGGGCATTCACCACATCACGCTCGTCGGCGCTGACAGGCAGACCTCGATCGACTTCTGGGAGGGACTCCTCGGCATGCCCTTCATGTTCGAGCAGCCGAACCTCGACAATCCCGGTGAGAG
The DNA here is from genome assembly GCA_963799575.1 of uncultured Thermoleophilia bacterium. GTDB lineage: Bacteria > Actinomycetota > Thermoleophilia > Gaiellales > Gaiellaceae > Gaiella. The sequence continues at coordinate 43,249 of CAWCXK010000010.1, read as the reverse complement.
CCATCTCTATTTCGATCCGGGCGACGGACGCCTGATCACGGTGTTCACGAACGAGGAGCGGACGCCCGATCGGGCACGCACTCCAACCGACCCGGGCTGCGTCCACCACATTGCGATCGCGCTGTCGAAGGCAACGTTCGACCAGGCCGTCGAGCGCCTGGACGCCCGCGGGGCCGAGCACAGCGGGATCAAGGATCGCGGCTTCATGGACTCGATCTACTTCGACGATCCGCTCGGCCTCACGATCGAGCTGGCGGCGTACCGCTTCGAGCCCCCGCACGGTTTCACGCACGCCGAGGTGCTGCTCGAGGCGCACAAGCTGCGCGTCGCGCGCGGCGACCACCACATCGCCCAGGTCCACCTCGCCGACGCGATCGAGGATCTCGTCCTCCGCTCCCGCGCCTCGCTCTCGGACGACCGGTCGGCGAAGAACCCGTACTGACCCGAACCTTCCGCGCCCGCGCCGCCGTCGCGAGGACATGGCCGAAACAGCGTCTTGCGCCGGCTGTGGCACCGATCTAGCGTCGGCTCCATGTCGATGGTCGAGCTCGAGCGCCCCTCTCCGGCAGCCACCGCTGGGCGGCACGCCGTCCCGGCGCGGCTCCGTTCGCTCCGCGGCGGCGGGCCGGCGTGCGGCGAGGAGCCCTTTGACGACCTGGCGATCGTGTTTCCCTCGAGGCGGCCGTGCGGCACCGTCGCCACCGCGCTCACCCGGAGGGGCACCACTCCCTTCGACGCGCTCGCGTCGGCCACCGCCTGGCTCATCTCGGAAGGACTCGAGGCTCTCGACCCTGCGCGCCGGCGGAGCGTCGTGCGCCGCTGGCGGGAGGCTCGCGACTACAGCCCTCCGCTCGTCGGCGACGGCGGCTGCGACGTGCGCCTCGGCCGCACCGCGGTCGGCCCAACGGAGCGGGCCGCGCTGCTCGCCTGGCTGCCGATCGCCCATCGCGATCTCGCCCTCTACGAGGGAGGGCTGTTCGAGGACGCGCCGGCGCACGCGATCGCGCTGCTCATGCGGCCGCCGGCGATCTGGTCGCTCGATGAGGCGCTGCGGGCGGAGCGGCTGTTCCCACGCGGTCGGCGCTTCGATCCGCGGCGCTTCGCCGCGATCGAGCGACACGCCTACGGACAGATGGCGGTCGAGCACGAGTCCCGGCTCCGCGAAGCGACCGCACGAGCCGCCGCCCAGCTGCCGGTGGACGCGCTTCCCACCGCGTCGGCGAGCGTCGCCGCGGGCTGCGCCCTCGTCAGCGCCGACGCCGGCCGCGCGCGGGCAGTCGTCGCACGGCTCCTCGCACGCTACGCCTCGAGCGCCCTCGTCGCCGCAGCAGCCCGGGCCGCCGGCTGATGCGCGCCTTCAACTGCTGCTACTGTGATGCGTAGTTAGAGCGAGTTCGGTCTGCGCGTGTGCGCCTTCCCAATGCGTTCGTGAATTGTGGTGGGAGGTGTATTTCATATGGCAGAAGGAACCGTTAAGTGGTTCAACGATGCGAAGGGCTTCGGTTTTATCGAGCCCGCCGAGGGGTCGAAGGACCTGTTCGTGCATCACAGCAATATCGCCGGTGACGGCTTCAAGTCGCTCCCCGAGGGAGCGAAGGTCACGTTCGAGGCCCGCGAGGGTGCGAAGGGGCCGGAGGCAACGAACGTCGTCGTCGTCTCGTAGTGCGGGTTGGCAGCCCGTGGCCGCTTCGGCGGCCACGGGCGCCGTACCGTCCATTGAACGTTCGCGGAAGGGAGCTGCGCCATCGCCGTCAAGGAAGAGAAGATCGAGATGGAGGGCGAGATCACCGAGGCCCTCCGCAACCGAATGTTTCGGCTCAAGCTCGACAACGGGCACGAGATGATCGGCTACACGGCCGGCCGCATGAAGCGCTACCGGATCCGAATGCTCCCGGGCGACCGTGTCCGCGTCGAGCTGTCGCCGTACGATCTCGACCGTGGCCGCATCGTCTACCGCCTCCGGTAGGCACGAGACAATGGCCGACGGCGTCGAGAGGCTCCAGCTCGAGCTCGCAGGCCTTCTGGCGATGTACGAGCCCACGCTCACCGACGGCGAGCGGGCAGACCTGGTGCAGCTCGAGGAGCGCTGCGGCTGGCGCCCCGGCAGCCGGCCCGCCCGTCCCGACCAGAAGATCAGCGCGTTCCTCGACTTCTTCGATCGCGCCGAGCAACAGGAGCTCACCGACGGCACGCTCGCCGGCGGCTCGGTCGACGCGCTCCGGCTCGCATTTCGCGAGCAGCTCGCTGCCGGCGCGTAGCCGCCCGAGCTCAGTCAGGGGCAGAGCGCTCGCGCTCTGCTTGTTCGATCACGTGGCGCAGCGCCTGCTCCCGGTCACGCTCGTCTGCGAATGGACGCCCCTCGAGCGGCGGCAGCACGTACACGCACTCGCGCGGATCCGGCTCCGTGTCCTGTGGCGTTTCATTGGCTGGCATCTCACATCCCCTGTGGCCAACCATGGTCCGTTTCGGCGTGATTGTCGAGGGGCTCCTGCCTCGCGCCGGGGGACAACTACGCATACCGGTCAGCGTCTTGACCGATGCGGTCGTACCCCGACCGGTGCGAGGCTGAAGGTGATGCGCGAATCCGCGCTGAACCTCTGAACAGAGGAGATGACCATGGCGACCATCGAGCAGATGGCGACCTATTCCGCTCCCGGGGAGACCGACAGCCCCGTCGAGCTGAGATCGCGATACGAGAACTTCATCGGCGGGCACTGGGTGCCCCCGATCCAGGGGACGTACGCCGAGAACCTGGCACCCGCAACGGGTAAGCCGTTCACCGAGGTGCCGCGCTCCACCGTCGAGGACGTCGAGCTCGCACTCGACGCCGCTCACGCCGCCAAGACGGACTGGGCCGAGCTGTCGTCGACCGAGCGCTCCAGGGTGCTGAACAAGGTCGCGGACGCGATCGAGGAGCACCAGGAGATGCTCGCCGTTGCCGAGAGCTGGGAGAACGGCAAGCCGGTCCGTGAGACCCTCGCGGCGGACATCCCGCTCGCAGCGGATCACTTCCGGTACTTCGCATCCGTGATCCGCGGCGAGAACGGGTCGATCTCGGAGATCGACAGGAACACGATGGCGTACCACTTCCACGAGCCGCTCGGGGTCGTCGGACAGATCATCCCGTTCAACTTCCCGATTCTGATGGCGGCGTGGAAGATCGCCCCGGCGCTCGCCGCGGGTAACTGCACGGTCGTCAAGCCGGCGAGCCCGACACCGTGGTCGATTCTGAAGTTCGCCGAGCTGATCGAGGACATCATCCCGCCCGGTGTGCTGAACATCATCAACGGCCCCGGCGCCGAGATCGGCATGGCGCTCGCAACGAGCAAGCGCATCGCCAAGATCGCGTTCACCGGTGAGACTGTGACGGGCCGCAAGATCATGCAGTACGCGGCCGAGAACATCATTCCCTCGACGACGGAGCTCGGCGGCAAGTCGCCGAACATCTTCTTCGCCGACGTGATGGCCGAGGACGACGCGTTCCTCGACAAGGCGATCGAGGGGCTCGTGCTCTACGCGTTCAACAAGGGCGAGGTGTGCACGTGCCCGTCCCGGGCGCTGATCGAGGAGTCGATCTACGAGCCGTTCATGGAGCGGTGCCTCGAGCGGATCGCGACGATCCGGCAGGGCGACCCCCTCGACATCGAGACGCAAATCGGCCCGCAGGTCTCGAAGGCACAGCTCGAGAAGATCGAGAGCTACGTGAAGATCGGGCTCGAGGAGGGAGCGGAGCTGCTGATCGGCGGCGAGCGCAACCACCTCGGCGGTGAGCTCGAAGGCGGCTACTACTTCAAGCCGACCGTCTTCAAGGGCCGGAACGACATGCGGATCTTCCAGGAGGAGATCTTCGGACCGGTGCTCGCGGTGACGACGTTCAAGGACGAGGCGGAGGCGCTCGCGATCGCGAACGACACGCCGTACGGCCTCGGAGCCGGCGTCTGGACACGCGATACGAGCAAGGCGTTCCGCATGGGCCGCGGCATTCAGGCCGGCCGCGTGTGGACGAATTGCTACCACCTGTACCCGGCCAATGCCGCATTCGGCGGCTACAAGGGCTCGGGCGTCGGGCGCGAGAACCACAAGATGATGCTGGATCACTACACGCAGACGAAGTGCCAGCTCGTCAGCTACGACCCCAACCCAATGGGGTTCTTCTAGGCCCTAGCAGGCGGAGGGCGCGTCTGGTGCCGGCTTCAGCCGGGCACCAGACGCGCCTGCATGCCCCAGCCGCCGAAGTCCTCCGACACCGCGACGACGAGGTCGTTGTCGCCGGCGACGAGAGGCACGTAGAGCGTGTCGTACCAGCCGATGCTGCCGAGGAACCGGTAGTCGCGCGACCGGTAGGTGTCGTCACCGCGGTACAACGCCTGCCCGTTGAGGTAGACGACGGCCCGGTCGCTGAAGCCGATCTCGAGGGCTCGGAGTCCGGCGCGCGGCGCGCGGAGCGTGGCCCGGGCAAGCACGGTGTCACGACCGTCACGGATGCCGTGTGCGCGGGCGAGATCGACGAGCCCCGTCGGTTCGGCCTGAAGCTCGGTCCAGGTTCGGGCCGCGACCAGCTCCGTCGGAAGCGCAGCAGCGCCGTCGAGCAGCGCCTCGGGAAACGGGTCGGAGACGTGCCAGTGGGTAACGACACCCGCGGCGGGTTGAGGTGCGGGAGGCGCCGCGGCGCCGAGGACGGGCTCGGTGCCGTACGCGAAGCGGGCGACATGGATTGCGGGGCTGCCGGCCATGATCCCGATCCCTCCCGCGGCGATCGGGCGCTTGAGCTCCCTCACGACGAGGCCCGGCGCGCGCGCGTCACCCACGAACATCTCCGCCTGCGAGCCCGCGAAGACGACGCGAATCGTGAACCACTCACCGACGGCGAACGCGAGTGGCGCCCAGAAGCCGGGGCCGTGGTACAGCTGCCAGGCCGAGACGTCGTTGAAGACGGGCGTGTACTGAACCGCGTCCGGGTTGCCCGCCTGGTGTGGCCGCACGAAGAACGACTCGAAGTTCTCGCGGTCGGCGAGCCGCCAGACGACGCCGTGAAAGCCCCGTTGGGCGCCCACGGCGAGATCGAGCTCGATCACGCCATCCTCGAGCGATACGTCGGCGACCGTGGCGATCGGGGTCTCGAGCGCGATGCAGGGGCGACCGAGATGGGTGGTCATCGTCGGTCGGGCATCGCCCCAGTCCCAGTGCGTGTCGTCGAGTGGGACGTCATGGAGACGTCGATCGCCGCTCATCGTCGGCGGGCTCGGGAGCGTCGGCCGGACACGCGACGGATGCTATCCCGAACGGTGGCCGCGCCGGTCCGTGCGGTCGGACGGATAACGTGGCGCCCCGATGTCTCGATTCCTCCGCCAGCGAGACGAGGAGCAGCACGCGTCGAACCTCGAGCTGTTCTACGACCTCGTCTTCGTGCTCGCCGTGACGCAGATCTCGCACCTGATGCTCGCCGACCTGACGTGGGGCGGCGCCGGACGGGCGACCCTCGTGCTGCTCGTCATCTGGTGGGCCTGGAACTACACCACGTGGGTCACGAACGTGCTTGATCCCGAAGCGGTGCAGGTGCGGCTCCTCGTGCTCGCGATCATGTTCGCCAGCCTGTTGATGGCGGTCGCGATTCCCGGCGCGTTCGCCAACCGCGCGCTCCTGTTCGCCGGTGCCTACGTCGCCATTCAGGTGGGCCGGCACGCCTTCCTGACGTTCGTCGTCGCCGGACGCGGTTCACCGGATCGCGAGCCGGCCCTGCACATCCTGATCTGGTTCTGCGCCGCCGGAGTGTTCTGGCTCGCAGGCGCGTTCGCGTCCGGGTCGGCGCAGATCGCCTTCTGGCTCGTTGCGCTCGCGATCGATTACGCGGCACCCCTGTTCCTCTACAGGGTGCCGGGCCGTCCGAAGCTCGACCCGACCGCGTGGAACGTCGAGACGTCGCACTTCGCCGAGCGGTTCCAGCTCTTCGTGATCATCGCGCTCGGCGAGTCGATCGTCGTCACGGGTGCCACCACCTCCCAGCTCTCGCTCGGCGTCGCCCGTCTGGTCGCCTTCGGCGCCGCATTCCTGATCACGGCGGCGTTCTGGTGGCTCTATTTCAGCTATGTCGCGGCGATCGCGCAGAAGCGGCTCGAGCTCTCCGAGAACCGAACGACGCTGGCGCGCGACGGCTACACGTTCTTGCACGTGGTTCTCGTCGCGGGCGTGATCGTGTCGGCCGTGGGAGACGAGATCGTGATCGCCCATCCGACCGAGACGCTGCACACGGCAGAGCTCGTCGCGGTCGTCGCGGGTCCGGTGCTCTACCTCGTCGGCCACGTCCTGTTCAGGCAAGTGATGGCGGGCTCGATGAGCGGGAAGCGCGTCGCCGGCGTCGTTGCCTGCGTCGGCGTCGGGTTCCTCGGGCTCGTCATTCCGGCGCTTGCCGTCCTCGTGTTGCTGCTTGTCGTGCTCGTTGCGATCATCGTCACCGAGCACGAGGGCGGGCGACGGCGCCGGCAGCGGGGCGAGCTCTCGCCGATTCAGGCGCTCGAGTCGGAGGCTGCTACGGAACCCAGCGCTCAGCGAGCGGGGTGACCTGGAGCTCATGGGTGGCGGCGCGGGCGCCCTGCTCGGCGAGGAACAGCACCGCGGCCGCGAGCTCGCGTGGGTCGGCCGCTGCGTCCTGCGCGGGGCCGGCGTCGCCGATCGGCTGGATTCCCGCGTCGATGATCAGCAGCGCAACGTGAATCCCGTGCTCACGTAGCTCGAGCGCGGAAGCCTGCGTGATCGCTCTGACGCCGAACGCCCCGGCGGCCCAGAGGCCACGGCCGGCGGCGGCGCGGCGTGCTGACCCGCCCGTTGCCTGGATCACCGTTGCCGCTGTGGCCTGCTCGAGCAGGAATGCTCCGGTGGCCGAGAGGAAGGTGAAGGCCGCGTGGGCCGGGGCGGCTGCCCAGGCATCGAACGCCCCGGGCGGAGCACCGGCGATCGGCCCGCCGCCGAAGGGGCCGCTGCGGTCGCCGCCGTAGGCTGCGGCGGCGTTGACGACGAGATCGATGGCGCCGTGCGCGGCCGCTGCGTGCTCGAGCACCTCGCGCACGCTCGCCTGGTCGGTGACGTCGCCGGTCGCTGCACGCCCTCCGGCGGCCGTCACTCCGGCGAGCGTTTCCTCCGACCGGGCGACTCCGGTGACGGCCCAGCCCTCGGCGACGAGCAGCTCGATCACGGCGCGGCCGAGGTTGCGCGCCCCGAAAATGACGGCACTGCGGGCGGGCGCGGCGTTCTCCATACGCGGCAGTATCCCGGACCCGCGTCACTTTGCGACTCGGACGCCGTGCGGCAGGCCCTCGTCCCACCGTCCTCTGCCCTGGATCGCCGGCCTGTCCGGGCCGGACGGTTGGAGCGAGGCACGGGTGCGCCGAGCGCTCCGGTGCTCGGTTGGCTCTCCCGGGGCCCCTGTGGAACGTTCGTCACACACGCGGCGCGCGCAAGGGTGTCTCCCTCCGGGAGACACCCTTGGCGTATTCCGACGGTCCGTTCAGGACAGGCCTCCTCCGGCGGTGCCGTAGAGTCTGCTGCCGTGAGCCGCTTCCTGGCATCGGTCGGGCCGTGTTGAGAAAGGCGATCCTTGCCGCCGCCGAAAGCCCGCGGCTGCAACGGGGCGTTCGGAGACACGGGATGCGGCTCGGTGCCGCCCGGTTCGTCGCGGGTGAGACGCTCGACGACGCGACCGTCGTCCTACGGCGACTGAACGAAAGTGGCCTCAAGGCGAACACGACCCTGCTCGGCGAAGGAGTCAACGACGAGAGCGAGACGCGTGTCGTCGTCGATGCGTACAAGGAGATCCTCGACCGCATCGCCCTCGAGCAGCTCCGGGTCAACGTGGCGCTCAAGCTGACCCACCTCGGGCTCACCTTCGACGAGGCGCTCGCGCGGCAGAACATCGGCGAGCTCGTCACGCACGCCCGAAGCGTCGGCAACTTCATCCGGCTCGACATGGAGGAGTCGTCGTATGTCGACGCGACCCTGCGCGTGTTCAGGTCGCTGCGCGAGGACGGTCACGAGAACGTTGGCACCGTTCTGCAGTCGTACCTCTACCGGACGCCGGGCGACCTCGACGAGCTGCTTCCGCTCGAGCCCAACCTCCGCTTCGTCAAGGGCGCCTACCTCGAGCCCGAGTCGGTGGCCTATCCGGAGAAGAGCGACGTCGACGCGGCGTACGCGCAGCTGATCGAACAGTCGCTCGCGGGCGGCGGATTCACGGCGATCGCCACGCACGACGAGGCGCTGATCGACCACGCGATCTCCTTTGCCGACGACAACGACATCCCTCGTGCGCGGTTTCAGTTCCAGATGCTCTACGGCGTTCGCAGCAAGCTGCAGCTCGACCTCGTGCAGCAGGGATACGACGTCCTCGTCGCGACGCCGTACGGGCCGGATTGGTACCGCTACCTGATGCGTCGCCTGGCCGAGCGGCCGGCCAACGTGCTCTTCATCGCGAAGAACCTCGTCCGGCGCTGACGGCCGCCTAGGACGTGACCGCGACGAGCGCGATGCCCGCGGCCACGAGCACGGCACCCGCGAAGCGCGTCCTCGTGACGTGCTCGTGCGCAACGATCGCCGCCAGCCCGGATGCGATGACAACGCTCGTCTCCCGCACCGCCGAGACGCTCGCGGCCGGTGCGAGCCGGAGCGCGAAGAGTACGAGGACGTAGGTGCCGAAGAGGATCATCCCGATGAGCGCGATGCTCCAGGTCGCCTCCTGCCGGAATGCCACCCGGCCGCGGATACGCCAGATCACGATCGAGTAGACGACGGCCGGCCCGAGCAGCACGAGCTCGATGAACGGGATCGGCGCTGCATGGTGAAGGCCCTCCTTGTCGACGAGCGTGTAGCCCGCGATGAACGTGCCCGCGGCGAGAGCGAGCGCGAAGCCGTTCGCGTCGGCGCGCCTCGCCATCGCTCCGACGCCCCGCACGAGCACGATCCCGACGCCGACGGCGATCACTCCCGCGACCTGCCCGGCCGTCGTCCCGCGGTCAAGGAAGAGGACGGCGCCGCCGAGGACGAGGATCGGTGCAGCGCCGCGGGCAACCGGGTAGACGAGGCTCACCTCCGACGCGCGGTACCCGGCCGCGAGGAACGCGAAGTACCCCAGCTCGAGCGCTGCGGAGGAGGCGATGTAGGGAATCGCGCCCGCCTCGATGTCCCAGGTGGCGGCGGCGATCGGGGCGAATGCGACCACGCCGACGACGAGCATGAACGCGAAGGCCGCCTCGGGCTCCTGCCGACGGCCGACGAAGACGTTGCTGATGCCGTGAATCCACGCGGCGGTGAACGCGAGCAGGAACGCGGATGCAGGCATCCGCCGACCCTACTGCTGTCGCATAGGCTGCGGCCATGTGCGACCTGCACGATCACCAAGGACTGCCGCCGCTCGACGCGGACGAGTACGTGCTCGACACCCCGTTCGTACGCGGCCTCGTGGCGACGGTCAGAGAACGCATCGGGCAAGCCAAGACGGCGGCGGACGCATGCGAGCGCATCCGGCCCGTCTTCGAGCAGGCGCTCACCGAGCGCGACTGGCTCCCCGCCGCGTTCAAGCGAGACGTGCCCGGCAGTGGCATGGGCGGCGGTATCGGCCAGTGGCTGCTCTTCCGCTCGGCCGATCGCTCGCTCTGCCTCTTCAGCCTCGTCGTGCCGCCCGGTTCGATGACCCCGATCCACGATCACCTGGCGTGGGGGCTCGTCGGCCTCTATCAGGGCAACCAGGACGAGGAGTTCTACGATCCCGGCGACGGCGTGATCGAGCTCTCGCGCCGCCGGCCGCTCGCTCCCGGCGACTCGTACGTGCTCCTGCCGCCGGCCGACGACATCCACCGCGTGCGGACGACCTCCGCGGAGACGTCCGTCTCGATCCACCTGCTGGCGAACGACACCGGCTGTGCCGAGCGCCATACCTTCGACGACCGCACCGGCGCGGCAAGGCCGTTCCGCAGCGGCTATGCCAACGCGATCTGCGAGGACGAGCCCGCGTAGGGGGTCAGGCGGCCTGCGCGGCGCTCGCGCCACCGCGATCCGCGGCCGCGGTCCACGCTGCAAGCGTCCCCGCCTGCTCGGCGGAGAGCGGCCGGTCGAGCTTCCACCGCCAGTTCCGCGGGTCGGTGGTGCCAGGGCGGTTCATCCGTGCCTCGGTGCCGAGTCCGAGCAGGTCCTGGGCGGGGATGATCACGAGCTCGTTCTCGACGCCGAGCACGTTCTGCAGCAGCGCCCGGTGCTCGCCCTCCGCCGACGTCGCCCCTGCCGCGAGCTGGGGCTGGTTGTCCCGGCCCCACCGCTGCCACCAGCCTTTGAGCGTGTCGGAGTCGTGCGTCGAGGTGTAGAGGACCGAGTCGGTCCGCCAGTCGATGTCGGCGACCCGCGCGACCACGTTCATTCCCGGGACGCCGACCTCCTCGCGCAGTTCGATCACGTCGGGTGTGATGTGCCCGAGGTCCTCGACGATCAGAGGCAGGCCGTTGAGCCGCTCGCGGGCCGCGTCGAAGAACGCGATCCCGGGGCCCTCGCCCCAGGAGCCTCGCGACGGATCGGGCTCGTCGAGTGGTAGCTCCCAGAACTTCACGAGGCCGCGGAAGTGGTCGATGCGCAGGAGGTCGAACAGCTCGAGCTCGCGCTCGAGTCGGGCGAGCCACCAGGCGAAGCCCGTGCGGACGTGCTCCGGCCAGTCGAACACCGGCATCCCCCAGCGCTGGCCGTCCGGATGGTTCTGCGACGGTGAGGCACCCGCGACCACAGACCGGTCGAAGAGGGAGGGGTGGGCAATCGCATCACACGAGTCACCGGCGACGTAGAGCGGGATGTCTCCGATCAATCGGATTCCGCGTGCATTCGCGTACGACCTGAGTGCCAGCCACTCGCGCTGGAAGCGCGTCTGAGCGCGCCGTTCTGCGTCGCCGGCGAAGGCGATCCACTCTTCGAGCCAGGCGCCGTGCGGTGCGCCTTCGTCACCCTCGCCGCTGTCGTAGTGCTTCGAGCCGGGACGGGAGAGCAACCCCTCGTACCCTGCGAAGGCTGAGCTCGAGGAGTACGGGGAGCCGTGATCGTCCGGGATATGGAGCGGCAGTAGCTGCCACCACGACTGGCCCGCCTCGACCAGCCAGTCGACGAAGTCGTAGGCGTCCTCGTCGAGCCGCCCGGAGGGGAGCGAGGTGACATGCAGCAGCACGCCACTCGAGCGAACGCGCGAGGCCATCTCTAGTGGCGGCCCAGCGCCCGGGCGATCGCAGCGACGTGGTCGGGCGTCGACCCGCAGCAGCCGCCTACGATCTTCACGCCCTGCTCGACGTAGCGCGCCACGTGCTCGGCCAGCATGTCGGGGCCGGCCTCGTAGACGACTTCGGCGCCGACGATCTTCGGCACGCCCGCGTTGGGCTTCACCCACACGGGCACGTCACCGGCCGCGGCGAGGATCTCGGCCACGACGAGATCGGCGTCTGCAAGGGAGCGGCCGCAGTTCGTCCCGACGGCAGCGATCCCCATCGGCACGACAGCGGCAACCGCGTCGGTCGGGCTCAGGCCCATCATCGTCCGCGTTCCCATGTCGAACGAGAACGACACGACGAGCGGTATGTCGGTCGCGCTCTGGATGCCTTCGACGGCCCAGACCGCCTCCTCGACCGCGAAGATCGTCTCGAGCACGAGGAGGTCGACGCCACCCTCGACGAGCGCGCTCGCCTGCTCCGCGTAGGCCGCCATCGCGTCCTCGCGGTTGAGCAGCCCGTACGGCTCGATCATCATCCCGGTCGGCCCGAGAGAGCCTGCCACGAGGTGGTCGGATCCGGCGCCTTCGCGCGCCAGCGCCGCGGCGCGGAGATTGACCTCGCGCACCTTGCCAACGAGCGGGCCCTCGGTGAGCCGTAGTGGCGTTGCGCCGAACGTGCAGGTGAGGACGATGTCGGCCCCGGCGTCGACGAATGCCCGATGCAACTCGACCACCCGCTCGGGCGCCTGGAACAACCACTCCTCGGGCGCGAGGCCGGGCTCCATGCCCATGGTCTGGAAGTTCGTCCCGGTCGCCCCGTCAGCGATCAGCGTGCCTCGCTCGGCCAGCAGATTCGTGAACGGCCTTCTCTCGGTGGTGCTCATCTCGCCCTCCTCGCTCGACATCACCCCGGCTGTGGCACCTTGCGCCGACGCCGCGCCGAAACCGTACGCCGTTGCAGGTTGCCGAGGCTTCGCAGGGCCGGGGCCCTCAGCCTCTCTCGATGCGGAGCGGTATGGCACCGCGTCCGGCGTGCACTTTAGCGCGTGTGTCAGTCGGCGTAGATGCAGATGAGCTGCGGGGGGCCGTCGACGGCAGGACGGATATCCGCCACCGTCCAGCGAATTCCCTCGATCTGCACCTCGGACTCGCGCGCGAGCTCGGGATCGAGCCGCAGGCTGAGCCGCTTCGGCCGCCCGGCGAGCAGAACGACGTCGTAGAGGACGCATCCGTCATCGGCCCGCTCGATGACGACGGCGACGGCGCTAGCCCGTCTCACGGTACTCCGCTCCGGTCGACGGCCCGCTCTCGCGGAGGATGCTCGACCGGTGGCCCGCCGGTGCGGTCCAGTCGGCGCGTTGGAGGCGGTGGATCTCGGCCACGATGCCGTCGTCGAGCTCGAAGAGGCGAAGCCGCCGGAAGCCGACCTTGGCGAGCACCCGTGCGGAGGCCACGTTCTCGACCCGGCAGCGTCCGATCAGCTCGTCGAGCCGGCAGCGGCCAAAGGCCTCATCGCGGGTCGCGAGCGCAGCCTCGGTGGCGATCCCCTGCAGCCAGCGGTCGGGCTGGACGAAATAGCCGATTTCGACGTCGTCGTCGCGCGATCCCTTGCCGGGGCCGACGAGTGACAGCTCGACGAACCCGAGCCAGCGGGACGTCTCGGCCTCGATGATCGCCCGCTTCCCGAACCCGTACAGATCCCACTCGGCGAGCGAGTGCTCGTGCTGCTCGATCGCGTTCGCGCGGTCGAGGGGCTCGGCCCGGATGTAGCGGATCACGGCCGGATCGCGCATGAAGACGGCAAAGCGCTCGAAGTGGGCATCGCACCACGGTTCGAGGCGTAGCCGAGCCGTTTCGATCACGGTCGGCGCGCCGTCGTTCTGGGGTCGAGCTGCCATCACGTCCTCATCGGCGCGTTGGCTGCCGGGCTTTACCTCCACCCGCCCCGTCAGGGCGGCGCGACGTGTGCCATCAGCGCCTCGATCGGCACCGCCTCGAGCGCCCGCTCGTGCGTGGCACCGAGGATCACCGGTGCGCCGACGCCTGCGCGGTGCGCCTCGAGCCAGCGTGAGGCGCACACGCACCAGCGATCGCCGGCCTCCAGCCCGGCGAAGCCCCACTCCGGGCGCGGAGTGGAGAGATCGTTCCCGGCCACCTTGCTGAACTCGAGGAACTCGTCCGTCATCACGGCGCACACCGTGTGGCTGCCGACATCCTCCGGGCCGGTCGCGCAGCAGCCGTCGCGGAAGAAGCCCGTGACGGGCTCGACCGAGCACGCGAGCAGCTCACCGCCGACAACGTTCAGGTCGGGATCGCGGTTCATCTACGGAGTGTGCCCACTCGAGCGCAATCCTGGCTCGGCAAGGCGCGAGCCTCTAGATTAGATCCCGTGGACGCGGACGCCGTCGAGATCCGGGTGCTCGGCTGCCTGATCGAGAAGCAGCGGACGACACCTGATGCCTACCCGCTGACGCTGAACGCGTTACGGCTCGCGTGCAACCAGGCAACGAACCGTGAGCCCGTTGTCGAGTACGACGAGGAGACGATCCGCGAAGCGTTGCAGCGGCTCTGGCGCAAGGAGTGGGCGCGGCTCGCCTCGGGGCAGGGCAGCAGGTCTGTGAAGTATCGGCAGCTCGTACAGGACACCCTCGGACTCGCCGACGACGAGATCTCGGTGCTCTGTGTCCTCATGCTTCGAGGGCCGCAGACCCCCGGCGAGCTGAAGCAGCGCACCGATCGCCTGCACCCGTTCGACGGGTTGGCGGAGGTGGAGGAGACGCTCACTCGGCTGATCGAGCGCGAGCTCGCGGTGCGCCTCGATCGGAGGCCCGGTCAGAAGGAGGAACGTTACGCGCAGCTGCTCGGGGGCGGAATCGACGATTCCGGGTACGCGGACGTGCCGCGGCCCGTGCTCGCCCGCGACCCTCTCGAAGAGCGCGTGGCCGTGCTCGAAGCCGAGGTCGCCGCGCTCAAGGCCGAGCTCGGCATGTAGAGACGCCGGGTCACCCGGGCCCTTGCCGGTGGCGCTCAGATCGCGCGGTCCGCGGCGCTCAGGTCGCGAGCGACACGGCGAGCAGCGTCAGTCCGAGCACGAGCGCGAAGATCACGCCGATGAGCGCCGCAGCGCCTATCACCGTGAGCAGGGGCGTCGCCGGGCTGTCGCCGTCGGCCGCCACGTGCTCGAGGCGCCTGAGCTCTTCGATCGGGTGCGTGACGAGATGACCAACTTCCTCGCGGAGCTCCCGCAGGAGGAGATCGGTGCCGTCCGGAACATGGGGTTCCCGGATCAGAGTGGGAGTGCTCATTGCAACTCCTTTGTTCGTCGAGGAACTCATTATTGTAGCACTTGTTGCAAGTGCGGACGCAGTGCGCCGCCCGATCTCGGTCGCCGACAGGCACGGTGCCCGGGTTCAGGCGGCTTGCCGAGCCTCTCGACTTCGTGGCGCCCGGCACGAACCGGAGCCGTCCAACCGGGCCAGTACGATGGCCTTCCGTGAGCTCCCCGTTCGTCCACCTGCATGTCCACTCCGAGTTTTCGATTCTCGACGGGGCGTGTCGGATCCCGGCGCTCGTCGACAAGGCGGCGCGACTCGAGATGCCGGCGGTGTCGCTCACCGACCACGGCTCGCTCGCGGGCGCGATCGATCTCTACAAGGCGGCGAACACGCAGGGCGTGAAGCCGATCATCGGCTGCGAGGTGTACGTCACAGACGACCGGCACGTGCAGACGAAGGGCACCGCGCACCTGACCCTGCTCGCCGAGACGACGGCCGGCTACGCGAACCTGATCAAGCTCTGCTCGCTCGGCTACCTCGAGGGTTACTACTACCGGCCGCGCGTCGACTGGGAGCTTCTCTCGCAGTACGCGCCGGGCCTGATCGCGCTCTCCGGCTGCCTCTCGGGCCGGGTCTCGAAGGCGATCTCGGAGGCCCGCATGGGCGACGCCGAGATGGAGCTCGACCGGCTCGAGCAGATCTTCGGCCGCGACAACACCTATGTCGAGCTTCAGAATGCCGGCCTCGAGATCCAGCAGTCGGTGTTCAACTCGCTGCCCGGCCTCGCCGCGAAGCGCGGCCTGCCGCTCGTCGCGACCGGCGACGTCCACTACCTCGATGCCACCGACGCCTACCCGCACGAGGCGCTGCTCTGCATCCAGTCGGGCGACTCGCTCAAGAACCCGAACCACTGGAAGTTCGGCGCCAACGAGTTCTACTTCAAGACGCCGGAGGAGATGGCGCTCGATTTCCCGGGCCACGAGGACGCGATGCGCCGCACGCTCGAGGTCGCCGACCGCTGCAACGTCGAGATCCCGCTCGACCGGATCCTGCTGCCGCAGTTCCCGACGCCGGACGGCCGCGATGCGTTCGACTACCTCGTCGAGCTGTGCGAGAGGGGCCTCGCGAGGCGCTACGACAAGGTCACTTCCGAGCTGACGGAACGCCTCCAGTTCGAGCTCAAGACGGTGCGCGAGATGGGCTTCCCCGACTACTTCCTGATCGTCGCCGACTTCATCGACTTCGCGAAGCGCAACGGCGTGTCGGTTGGTCCCGGCCGTGGCAGCGCCGCCGGCTCGCTCGCCGCCTACTGCCTCGGGATCACCGACGTCGACCCGATGCGCTACGGGCTCATGTTCGAGCGCTTCCTCAACCCGGCCCGTAAGGACATGCCCGACATGGACATCGACTTCGCGGTCGAGGGCCGCGAGCGCGTGATCAACTACGTCGCCGAGAAGTATGGCCGCGACCGCGTGGCGCAGATCATCACGTTCTCGACGATGGCGGCCCGCGCTGCCGTCCGCGACGCGGGCCGGGTGCTCGAGATCCCGTACGGCACCGTGGATCGGATCGCGAAGATGATCCCGGAAGGGCCGGGCCAGACGCTCGAGGAGGCCCTCAAGCCCGGCGGCGAGCTTGCGACCGCGGTCAAGGCCGATCCGGTCGCGAAGGAGATCATCGACCTCGCCCGCCCGCTCGAGGGGCTGACGCGGGCCGACTCGATCCACGCCGCGGCCGTCGTGATCGGTGCTCAGCCGCTGATGGAGGTCGTGCCGCTGCAGCAGAAGGGCGCCGACCAGGAGATCGTGACCCAGGTCTCGATGAAGAACGTCGAGGCGCTCGGCCTGCTGAAGATGGACTTCCTCGGCCTCCGCAACCTCGACGTGATCGACAAGGCCGTCGAGCTGATCGGCACGCCACTGGATATCGGGAAGATCCCGATCGACGACAAGAAGGTCTACGACATGCTGGCCCGCGCCGACTCGGCGGGCGTGTTCCAGTTCGAGTCGTCCGGCATGCGCGACGCCCTGCGGCAGGTGAAGCCGACGGAGTTCGAGGACCTGATCGCGCTCGTCGCGCTCTACCGACCAGGCCCGATGCAGTACATCCCGAGCTACGCGGCGCGCAAGAACGGGCGCGAGCCGATCGTCTACATCGACGAGCGCTTGCGGGCGATCACGCAGGATTCCCAGGGCATCTGCGTCTACCAGGAGCAGTACCTCCAGATCGCGAAGACGATGGCGGGCTTCACGGGCGCCGAGGCCGAGACGCTGCGCCGGGCGATCGGGAAGAAGATCCACGAGCTGATGGCGTCGCTGAAGCCGAAGTTCCTCGACGGCTGCGCTGCGAACAACGTCACGCCCGCGGTCGCGAGCCAGCTCTGGAAGGACATGGAGTCGTCGCAGGACTACTCCTTCAACAAGGCCCACTCGGTCTGTTACGCGCTGATCGCCTACCGCACCGCCTGGCTGAAGGCGAACCACCCGTGCGAGTACATGGCGGCGCTCATCTCCTCGGTGATGAACACGAAGGACCGCGTGCCGATCTACGTGAACGCGTGCGACGAGATGGGTATCAAGGTGCTGCCGCCCGACGTGAACGAGTCGGCCACCGACTTCGCCGTCGTCGAGGGCAAGATTCGCTTCGGCCTGAACGCCGTCAAGAACGTGGGTGACAACGCCGCGCGCACGATCATCGCGGCACGCAGGGAGGGCGGCCCGTTCACGACGATCTGGGATTTCACCGAGCGTGTCGATCCCCAGGTCGTGAACAAGCGGGCGCTCGAGTCGCTCGTCAAATGCGGCGCGCTCGACTCCACAGGCGCCTCCAGGATGGGGATGCTCGGGGTGCTCGAGAACGCGCTCGCCTACGGGCAGAAGCTCGCCGCCGACCGGCTCGCGGGCCAGGGCTCGATCTTCGACCTCGGCTTCGGCGACGCAGAGCCCGCCGCGGAGGTGGCCCGCCGGAACCATCAGCCGATCGCGAGCGGAGAGTTCGAGAAGGCAGAGCTGCTGCGACTCGAGAAGGAGACGCTCGGGCTCTACGTCTCCGAGCACCCGTTGAGCGCAGTGCGCGACCAGCTGCGCCGCAAGACGGACGCCACGCTCGGCGAGATCGAGCGTCGCCGCGACGGTGAGGTCGTGATGGTCGGAGGCATCATCTCGGGCGTCAAGCACCTGACGACCAAGAAGGGCGAAGCAATGGTGTTCCTCCAGCTCGAGGACCCCACCGGGACGGCCGAGGTCGTCGTCTTCGCTGCCACCTACTCGAGCTCCCGCGAGATGTGCGTCACCGACCGTATCCTCGTCGTCAAGGGCCGGGTCGACCACAAGCAGCAGGGCGAGACGAAGCTGATCGCGCTCGAGCTGACGCCGTTCGAGGCGGTCGCCGAGCGGCGAGACGTTCGCTTCCGGCTCGACGCCCGCCAGGCCGAGGCCGGCGTGATCGCAGAGCTCGCCCGGCTCGTGAAGGAGTACCCGGGCGACTCGCCCGTCTACCTCGCGATCGACTCGTCGCTGGGTGCGCGCACCCTCGCCTTTGGCCCCGGCTACCGGGTGCAGCCGGACTCGGACTTCATCGCCGAGGCGAAAGCGCTGCTCGGCGAGGCTGCGGTCGCGTAGGCGGTCGCGGCGGGAGGACGGGCACGCAGGCAACGCCTGGCGTTCGCGATCGGGTCCGTGGCCGCTCTCGACGCCGTCCAGCGTGCCCTCGCGCGTACGGCAAAGAGGCAGGTCGGTAGGAAGCGTCGGGCGCCTGGGCCTCCACCCGGCAAACGTGCCGACCGGAACTCGGTGGTTTTTGGGCGGATGTGTCCGGGTAGGCCGTTGGGTGCGCGAAGTCAATGGCAGGGCCAGGGAGGCGACGTGGCACGCGAACATTCAGTTCTCGAACTCGAGCGGGAAGGGTGGGAGGCACTCTCGACCTCGGCCGACGCGGCAGAGAGGTTCTACCGCCACGTTCTCGACGACGATGTCCTTGTTGTTCTTCCGGGGGGACTTGTGATCGATGATCGCGAACGGGTCGTGGAGTCGATGCGGCAGGCCAATCCGTGGGACACGTACGAGCTCCGCGACCAAAGGGTCGTCGCGGTCGCGGACTCGTTCACACTGCTCACCTATCGTGCGACAGCGCAGCGCGACGCCGAGGCGTACCGGGCGTTGATTACGAGCGGCTACGTTCACCGCGACGACGCGTGGCGACTCGCGTATCACCAGCACACCCCGGCGTAGCGAGGGGGCGGCGGGAGCCTCGGGCGTGATATTGGACCGCGAGCAGCTTGTGGCGCTTCACCACCCGCGGAGCAGGTGATACCCACCGGCCGCGACTGACGGTGTGGCCGTATGCCGACACCTCGGGCCGCGCGCACGACGTCCTCGGCGTCAGGGGTGATGGCCGATACGGGTCGCGCGGGCGCTGTGTGGCTCGTTGCTGAGTTGGATCTCGAGCTGGGCCGATCTCGGCGAGTCGTTGCTGCCATGGTTGCTCCGGGCTTGGGCGCGGCTGGGAGCCGCGATGGCACGGGCCGTTTGCCCAGGCTCGAGTCGGGGCATCACTACCGCCGGACAGAGTGCTCTTCGAATCTGGAGGTAGGAAATGACGACGATCGAGCAGTCGATCGATATCGATGTCCCGGTCACGGTGGCCTATAACCAGTGGACGCAGTTCGAGAAGTTTCCGCAGTTCATGGACGGCGTCGAGCGCGTCGATCAGATGACCGACACCCAGCTGCACTGGGTTGCCGATGTCGGCGGCACGACCCGCGAGTGGGACGCCGAGATCACGGAGCAGCATCCCGATCACCGCGTCGCGTGGAAGGCACTCGACCAGGACGGGCCGGACGGCGTCGTCACGTTCCACAAGCTCGACGACGCGAAGACGCGGGTGATGGTGCAGATGGACTACGAGCCCGAGGGCATGAAGGAGTCCGTCGGCAGCATGGTCGGGCTCGACGATCGGCGCGTGAAGAAGGATCTCGAGGCGTTCAAGGATCTGATCGAGGCCACCGGCCACGAGACCGGTGGCTGGCGCGGCAATATTGAGAACTAGCTGCGGTAGGCGTCGGGCCCGGGCTCGTCCCGGGCTCGACGCCTCCTTCTCTTGTCGATCCGGCCCACGAGCTTTCCCTGATCGGGATAGCGACTGAATGGTGGGTTAACCGTACTGCGCGCCCTCTTCCGACCCGTGTAGCGTTCACGCGAACTGGCGAAAAGTCGAGGAGGAGCACGCATGGCGGAGCACGAGCAGCACGGAACGACGGAGCGCCTGTCGGCGCACGAACGGCTTGCGACAGGGGCGCTCGCGCGCTGGATGCGCATCTGCGCAGGGAATCCATGGCGCGTCGTCGTGGCGTGGCTCGTGATCATCGGGACACTGATCGTGCTCGTGGCCACGATCGGCGGCTCCCTGCGCGACAAGTTCGAGATTCCCGGCTCCGACACGCAGAAGGCGACCGACCTGATCAAGGCCGAGTTCGCATCGGAGCAGGGCGCTGTCCTCAACATTGTCTTCGCGGCGCCACCGGGTGAGCGTCTCGACACGCCGGCTCGCAAGGCAGCGATCACCAAGGCGATCACGCGCCTGCAGTCGGACGAGTTCAAGCCGAAGGACGGCAAGGCGGGTCTCACGAGCGTCGCCGACCCGTTCAGCAAGGACACGTTCTCGAAGGATGGGCGCATCGCGTACGCCGAGGCGCAGTTCGACCAGACGATCGAGGACACCGATCGGCCGCAGGTCGTTGCGGTCGAGGACGCAGTCCGCCAGACCGTGGAGCCCGTCGGGGTAACGGTCGAGTTCAACGGTGAGGCGGAGTTCCCGCCGCTCCAGCAGGGCATCTCCGAGTTGCTCGGCCTGCTGGCCGCGATCATCGTGCTGCTCTTCGTCTTCCGTACCTTCGTCGCGATGCTGATCCCGATTGCGCTCGCGATCGTGGCGCTGATGACGGCGTTCCTGCTGCTCTTCATCCTCGCGGGACAGACCGACATCAACACCGTCACGCCGATCCTCGTCTCGATGATCGGGCTCGGGGTCGGGATCGACTACTCGCTGTTCATCGTCACGCGCTTCAGACAGCTGCTCCACGATGGTCTCGAGCCGCGCGTCGCGGCAGCCGAGGCCGGCGCTTCGGCGGGCCGCGCCGTGCTGTTTGCGGGGCTCACCGTGGCCATCTCGGTGGCGGGTCTCGCGTTCATCGGTCTCGACTTCGTGACGAAGCTCGGGATCGGGAGCGCGCTCGGCGTGCTCACGACCGTCCTGATCGCCAACTCGCTCTTGATCGCGGTGCTCGCGCTTCTCGGCCACAAGGTCGACCGGCTCAAGGTCCCGTTCACGAAGCCGTTCGACGACTCGGAGGAGGCCCGCGACAAGACCCTCATCTCACGATGGGGCCGCTTCGTGACGCGCAACGCCAAGGTCGTCTTCATCGTGCTCCTGATCGCCGGATTCGCACTGGCGGGTACCTCGGCGCTCGTCCGGCTCGGCGCAGCCGACCAGGGGACGCAGCCCAAGGCTCAGACGAGCCGCCGCGCGTACGACCTGCTCGCGGAGGGCTTCGGTCCCGGCTTCAACGGCCCGATTCCGATCGTCGTCGACGTCAAGGGCGACACGCAGGCGCCGCAGCGCATCTTCGACGGTGTCCAGGGGACGAAGGACGTCGCCTCCGTGCGGGCTCCGCAGTTCAACGACGCGAAGACCGTCGCCATCGTCTTCGTGACGCCGGCGTCGGCGCCCCAGGACGCTGCGACGGACAGCCTTGTCTCCCGGCTGCGGAACGACATCGTGCCCGCGGCGACGAAGGGCGGCCCTGCTGTCGCGTACGTCTCCGGTCAAACCGCAGCCTTCAAGGACATCGCCGACCAGATCATCAGCAGGATGCCGGTGTTCCTGCTGTTCATCATCGGCGTCACGTTCTTGCTCCTGACGATGGCGTTCCGGTCGATCGTGGTTGCACTGACTGCGGCGCTGACCACGATCCTCTCGGCGTTCATCGGCTTCGGCGTCCTCGGTCTCGTCGTGCAGAAGGGCTACCTGCTCGGCCTGACCGGTCTCGACAAGACCGGCCCGATCGAGACCTTCGTGCCACCGATCGCTTTCGCGATCCTGTTCGGGCTCTCGATGGACTACATGGTCTTCATCATGAGCCGCATCCGCGAGGAGCACGTCAGCGGGCTCGACACCCGGGCCGCCGTCGAGCACGGGATCTCCGCCATCGGGCGCGTGGTCGTCGCGGCAGCCCTGATCATGGGCACCGTCTTCGCGGCGTTCATCCTCAGCGCCGACCGCATTCCGAAGGAGTTCGGCCTCCTGCTCGCCGTCGCGATCCTCACCGACGCACTCGTCGTCCGGATGACGCTCGTGCCGGCCTTCCTGACCCTGCTGGGCGAGAAGTCGTGGTACATCCCGCGTTGGCTGGACAAGCTGCTGCCGAACATCACGATCGAGCCGCCGCACGACAGCAGCGCGCCGGTGGCCGCTGCCGGCGGGTCGACGGATCAGCCCGCGGCCGACGGGGTCTGAGTCGACCAACGGAGTGGTGCGGGTCGGGCTCTGGCCCGGCCCGCACCCCGATCGCAAGTCCCGACGGTGACGCGGCCAGTGTTTGTTGGCACTGCGCCCATGACCTCGCTAACAGCAACGGGTCAGCAGCAAGAGGTTGGCCCGGTTCGGCGGGGATTTCAGCCGGGCCTACCGCCCCAGCTGAAGGCGTGGTGCGACACCGCCGTCTTTGGGCCGACCTGGCAGCTTCCGGCGAGGAGCTTCCCGTTTGCGTCGGGATTGGCCGAGCACGTGTAGCCCTTCGGCCCGCCCTTGATCGGATAGCTGTGACCGACCACCTTTCCGGCGAGCTTCGTGCTCGAGAGCTTGATCGCATACTTCCTCGCAACTGCACAGCTGACACCGCTCGCGGTGACGCCGTACTTGTTCCCCGTGATCTTTCCCCCTGCGCCAGGGAAGACCCACTTGGCGCCGACCACGTTCCCACAGATCGAGATCCCTCCCGCCCGGTCGCCGGCGGCGAGCGCAGATGACGTCACGGCGGCCGAAATCGCAATGCACACAACAGCGAGCAGAGCTTTCATGTCTGACCCCTTCAGTCGGAGAACGTGCCGGATACCTCGACTCGGATCTCGAAGCGGACGGACACGACGCTACACCCGCAGACGCACAATGCCAACCCAGGCCCTCGACATTCCCCTCATTTGGCGTTCCGGCACGCCGCCGCGGTCGACTTTGTGGCTCTGAGCCACAAGTACGGAACGCACGTACGTCGGGGTTGGTGCGCCGATCGACTCCGCGTCGACAAACCCCTCGGGGAACGATGCCGAACACTCGCGCGTCCGAAGCACCCCGCTTCGCGACGGTCCCTTCGGTAAGGCAGGTACGGTGAAGATCGTGGCGGTGCGCCTGATCTTCGAGACGCACTCGCTCAGCAAGGACAACGAGCTGGGGCGCGCTACAGGTTGGCTCGACGGGCAGTTGTCCGATCGTGGGCGCGGCCTCGCCCGGGAGCTCGGCGACCGACGCCGCAACGACGGGATCGCCGCTGTCTACGTCTCCGACCTTGGCCGGGCGGTCGAGACAGCCGAGATTGCTTTCGCCGAGACCGGCATCCCCATCATTCGCGAGAGACGCCTGCGTGAGTGCAACTACGGGCTTTTGAACGGCGTCCCGCGAGCGCAACTGGAAGCGGACGGGCCGGACTCGCTCGATGAGCGCTTTCCGGAGGGTGAGAGTTGGCGCGAGGCGGTGCAGCGGGTAGACGAGTTCCTGCATGAGCTCGCACGAGAGCGCGACGGTTACCGCGTGCTCGTGATCGGCCATATGGCGACGTGGTATGCCCTCGAAGCCGCCGCGAACGGGGCACGACTCGATGACCTGTTCTCCACGCCGTTTGGATGGCAAGAGGGTTGGGAGTACTCGCTGGTGCCGTCGGAGCCGTGGCCGGTGGGGCGACATTGCCGATGACCGGCACATGCAAGTAGTCGCATGCCCACGGCAGGAAGCGCTCAGCCACTTTGTGGCTCTGAGCCACAACGTACGTGGCTGGCGCATGGACCCGAGTGCCCAACCGCTGGCCTTGGAGAGCCGTCCCGCAGGACATTGCCGAACGGGCCTACCAGGGATCGATGCCGCCGTGGCGGCGTGGTCCGACCTTCGCTGACGCGAGCCCCTTCACGAGCCACTCCCGGGTCGTCGCCGGGTCGATGAGGGCGTCGACTTCGAGATGGGCCGCCATGTTGAGCGGCCTTGCCCTTCGCGTACTGCTCCTCGACGTGCTGCGCGAACAACGCATCACGCTCCGGGCCTTCGGGTACCGCCTCGAGCTCCTTGCGATAGCCGAGCCGCACCGCACCCTCGATGCCCATCGCTCCGAACTCGCCGCTCGGCCAGGCGGCGGTCGCGACCGGCTCGTGAAAGCCGCCACCGGTCATCGCCATCGCCCCGAGCCCGTAGCCCTTGCGAAGCACCACCGCGAAGAACGGCACGCGCAGGTGCGCTGCCACGACGAACATCCGTGACACGTGACGGACCTGCGCGTGGGTTTCGATCTCGGGGCCGACCATGAACCCGGGCGTGTCCACGAGGGACACGAGCGGCAGGCCGTGGGCGTTGCACAACTGCATGAACCGCGCTGCCTTGTCGGCAGCGTCAGGATCGATTGCCCCGCCGAGGTGTTCCGGGTTGCTCGCGAGCAACCCGACCGGCTGCCCTTCGATACGCGCGAGGGCCGTGAAGATCCCCGCTCCGAATTCCGCCCGCAGCTCGAGCAGCGAATCGGTGTCGGCCACGCGTCGCATCACCTCGCGCATGTCGTAGACCCGGATCCGGTCCTGCGGCAGCACGTCGCGCAGCTCCCTGGGATCGGAGGCGACCCACGACCGGAGCCGGCCCTGGAAGTAGCCGAGGTACTGCTGTGCGGTGGCGACCGCCTCTGCCTCGTCGCCCACGAGGACGTCGATCACCCCGTTCGCCGACTGCACGTCGGCCGGGCCGATCTCCTCCGGGCTGAAGACGCCGAGCCCGCCGCCTTCGACCATCGCCGGGCCGCCCATGCCGATGTTGCTGTCCCTCGTGGCGATGATCACGTCGCAGCAGCCGAGAAGGGCGGCGTTGCCGGCGAAGGAGCGGCCGGCGGCGATGCCGACGACCGGTGCCTCACCGCTGAGCCGGGCGAACGAGGCGAAGCTCTTGAGGTGCAGGCCCGCCACGACGGTGGTGTCGGTGTCGCCGGGCCGGCCGCCGCCGCCCTCGGCGAACAGCACGACGGGCAGCCTCTGCTGCAACGCAATGCCGAGCAGCCGGTCGGCCTTCTCGTGGTTGCGCATGCCCTGCGTTCCGGCAAGGACGGTCGCGTCGTAGGCAAGCACGGCGCACCGCGTCTCCTCGGAGCCGAACAGGTCGCCGTTGACGGTGCCGATCCCGGTGATGAGGCCGTCGGCGGGCGTGTTGGCCGTCAGGTCGTCGAGCGTGCGCCGGCTGGTCTGCGCGGCGAAGGCCAGGGCGCCGTACTCGGCGAAGCTACCCGGGTCGACCAGGTCGGCGACGTTTTCGCGCGCGCTGCGCAGCCCGAGCCCATGCCGCCTCGCCATCGCTGCGGGCCGAGCCTCGTCGAGGGTCAGCGCGTGACGGTCGAGCGCCTCGCGAAGGTCGGGGCGCAGGGCCGAGTCGCCAACCGAAGAAGCTGCGTGCTCCACGTGCGCGTCGTCGCCGCTCGGACGCAGCACCCCGAGCTCGATGAGCAGCTCACCCTTCATGACAGGCGCACCCGCCTTGACGGGCACGGCTAGAACCTCACCGGCGCCCGTGGCGCGGACCTCGTGCTCCATCTTCATCGCCTCGAGGATCAGCAGCACCTGCCCCGTCCGCACCGTCTGGCCGGGCTCGACCAGCACCGAGACGACCGTGCTCGTCATGGGTGCGTGGATCGCGTTCATTGCGCGTAAGACTACGACCTCGCGAGGTCGGTCCGACTGGCCCGACGATCGGCGCGTTGCGGAAAGCTCTATGGTCGCGCGGGATTGCTCCGGGCAGGCGGGAGGCGTCGCTCCGCGGTGCGCGGCCGACCGTCAGCGGCGGCCTACGCCACGGTCGGCTTCATCCGCTCGGCGAGAGCGGTCAGCACCTTGCCCTGAATCGACGGCGTGTCGCCGAGGAGCCGTCTGAACGACTGGCCGGAGATCACGAGCAGGCGCACGGGAGTCACCGCGACGACCGTCGCCGTCCGTGGCGACTCCGTGAGCAGCGCGATCTCGCCGAAGAAGTCTCCCGCCTCGAACGTGGCGACCCGGCGGCCCTTGCGCCGTGCCTCCACCGTCCCCGCGATGAGCACGAAGAACTCCCGTCCTTTCACGCCCTCGGTGATCAGCTCCGATTCGGCCGGCTGAAAGAGCTCGTCGCCGAGCGCGGATATCTGACCCAGCTCCTTGGTTGTGCAGCCCGCGAAGAGCGGAACGGCCCGCAGGAGCTCGACCTTGGCGTTGCGACGGAGCCTCACCCGGTCAATCCTACGAGACCGGGGGCCACGGTACGAGCGCTGTCATCGCTCGAGCATGGCACGGGCGCGGCTACCGACCCACACGCACGCCACCCACCCCACCGCCACGGCGCCGGCGATCATCCAGTAGTTCGAGCCGACGTCGCCACCGAGCACGATCAGGGCGAGGATCTGGAACGCGAGGATGCAGACGAAGATCGCCGCCGCGAGCTCGAGCGCGCGGAGGCTGAAGCCGCGGTACCAGCCGATCAACAGCGCGATACCGGCGGTGAGAGCGATCACGGCGGCGATTGTAGAGGCAGCAACGGGACGCTCCGGCCCCCTGGGTACGCTCGCTCGCACGGTGCACCCGCGAACCCTCGATCTCCACATCGACGACCTGTGCGCGCGGCACGGCATCCGGCGGGTCGCCGGACGGGGCCGCGCCGTCGTGATCAGGGTGCGCCACCGCGACGGCCGCACCGAGCGCCGGCTCGAGATCCGGGTGCCGCCCGTGCGCGGTCAGGTGAGCTACTTCGTGGCGCTGCACGAGATCGGCCACCTCGTCGGCGCGGGGAGGAGCGGCAGGCGACTCGAGAGCGAGGAGGCGGCATGGCGGTTTGCCCTCGCGGAGTCGCTCGTCGTTCCGACGGACACCACGCGGCTCCGGATCGGCAAGCGCCTGCGGTCGTACGTGACCTGGGCCGAGCATCGTTCTCGCAGGCGCCAACCACCCTTCATTCCACCTGCAACCGACCCATTCTGGGATCTGCTCGCCTGGCTCGAGGCTCTCGAGGTTTGAGATTCGCAGAAGGGAGCGGTCAACCCTTTACGAAGTCCTCACGGGAAATAGGCAATTCCCTGAAACGGATGCCCTACTAATGGGACATCCAATTTGGTCCCTCGGCCGAATAACCAGAGACCACCCCCGATCGAAGAGAGGCGAGATGTCTGCGGCAGAGCTCCAGGAACGACCCGAAGTCGAGATCGAGCTCGTAGAACAGTGGCGCGCCCAGTCACTCGCGCGCGTCGGCTACGACCTCGAGTCGGCCGCCGTGCTCGCCGCCTCACACGAGGTCGACCTGCACTACGCAATGCGCCTGCTCGAGCGCGGCTGCCCGATCGATCTCGCACTGCAGATTCTCCTGTAGGACCGACAGCCCGACCTGCACTCCTGACGCCCGGCCATGTGCCGGGCGTCAATCGTTTCGGCTCCGCCGCGAGAGAGGCATCCGGCGGCGCGGGGAGAATGCCGAACTGTGATCTCCAACCTGCTCGCATCGATCCCCTCCCCTTCGAGCGGGGCGGTCGACATCGGCCCGCTGACGATTCACATGTATGGCCTGACGCTGCTCGCGGCGATCGGCGTCTGCATCTGGATTACGGGCCACCGCTTCGTCAATCGTGGCGGCGACTGGGATCTCATCTTTCGCTGTGCCGTCTGGGGCGTCGGTGCGGGCATCGTCGGCGCCCGGATCTACCACCTTGCGACGAGCTGGAACGAGGTGCCGAACCAGTGGTGGGGACCGTTCGCGATCTGGAAGGGCGGGCTTGGCATCTGGGGTGGCGTCGCCGCCGGCTGTCTCGTCGGTGGCTACATCGCGAAGCGCGCCGGTGCCGATGTCTGGCTGCTCGCCGACTGTCTCGCACCCGGACTGCTCGTCGCACAGGCGGTTGGTCGGATCGGCAACTGGTGGAACCAGGAGCTCTTCGGCAAGCCGACCGACCTGCCGTGGGGACTCGAGATCGATCCCGCCCACCGGCCGCTCAGCACGCTCGACCAGGCGACCTATCATCCGACGTTCCTCTACGAGGCTCTCTGGAACCTTCTTGCCGCCCTGATCCTCGTCTACCTGGTCGAGCGGCGCTTCCACCCCCGGCCACCGGGGCTTTTCGCGCTCTACATCGCCCTCTACTCGTTCGGCCGGTTCTGGGTCGAGCTCGTCCGGGTCGATCCCGCGAACCACATCCTCGGCCTGCGCGTCAACACCTGGGTCTCCGGGCTCGTCTTCGTCGCCGGCCTCGTCTGGTTCTACCTCTCACAACGGCGTTCGAAGCCGCCGAAGACGACCGCGCCGCCGGCCGGGCCGAAGATGAGCGTGCCCAAGGGCCGCGTCCGACCCGGGGGCTAGGGTCCTCCCGTGGCCAGTGCCGTCCGTGATCTCGAGCTGGACCTCGATGCGTTCGAGGGGCCGTTCGACCTCCTGCTGACGCTCCTGCTCAAGGATGCGATCCAGCCGTCCGAGATCGACATGGCGGGAATCATCGTCGCGTTCGTGGAGCGCCTCGCCGAGCGCGAGGAGCTCGATCTCGATGCCTGCGGTGAGTTCCTCGTCCTGATTGCGGCGCTGCTCGAGCTCAAGGCACGTCACCTGTTCCCCGACGAGGAGGCCGAGCTTGCGGAGCTCGAGCCCGAGGAGGCCGCCGAGGAGCTCGCCCGGCGCCTTGCCGAGTACCGGCGCATGAAGCACGCCTCCGTCTGGCTGCGCGAGCAGCTCGACGAGCAGCGCGAGCGGTACTTCCGCACGGGGCCGGCGCCACTCGCTCCCGCGCCCGAGCGCAGGCTCGCGCAGCAGGAGCCACTCCGCCTCGTCGAGGCGATGCGCTCGCTCGCCGTCGAGCCGCCACACGTGTCGCTCTCGCATCTGGCGCTGCGCTTTCCACCCGTAGCCCAGTTCGTCGAGCGCTTCCGCGCCGTTCTCCTGCGTCGCCGTCGCTTCGACTTCGACGCCGAGGTGCAAGGGCTCTCGCGCGTCGAGCAGGCCGTCGCATTTCTCGCGCTGCTCGAGCTCCGCAAGGACGGCGAGATCTCCATCTCCCAGGCCGCCGCGTTTGCGCCAATCCGCATCGCGCGGCTCGAAGAAGCCAGCACGCAACCCGACGACGGAAGGATCTTGCAGTGGACCGCCCGCTCCGCCTGATCGCCTCGAACCCGGTCGACGCGCTCGCCCGCACGGTCGAGGCGCTGCTCATCGTCGCCTCGCAGCCGCTCACGCTCGAGGAGCTGATGGAGGCGACCACCGACGACGCCGAGCGCATCGAGACGGCGCTCGGGCTCCTGCGAGAACGGTACTCGGAGGGTCGCAGCGGCATCATCCTTCAGAAGGTCGCGGGCGGCTATGCGTTCGGCGCCTCCCGCGAGGCCGCCGAGGCGTGCTCACGGCTGTTCGAGCGGCCGATCGAGCGAGGTCTGTCGCAGGCCGCCCTCGAGACGGTGGCGATCGTGGCGTATCTCGGGCCGGTGTCGCGACCGGAGATCGCCCGCATCCGCGGCGTCGCCGCCGACTCGGCCGTGGCGTCGCTCGTCGAGCGCGGGCTCATCTCCGAGGCCGGCCGCGAGAGTGGGCCGGGCGGCGCGGTGCGCTACCGGGTCACCTCGCTCTTCGAGCGCGTGTTCGGGCTCGAGTCGCTCGCGGCGCTGCCACGGCTCGACGACATCGGCGAGGATCAGGCGGCGATCAGGGATCGGCTGCTCGAGGTGGCGGAGGCTCGCGCGTCGTAGGGACGACGCTCGGAGTCGTAGACGTACGTCGCTCGGCAGGGGCTGGAGCGCTCTTTTCCATCGCGTCCATTGCAATGGCTCGGTGCGCAGAGGCCCGCGGGCGGGCCCCTCAGGATCACGCGAAGCGTGCAGAAATCATCAGCAGATCCGACCGGAGAAGAAGCGCCGTACGCTCTTCCACCGCGCGCTCTTCCCCGCTCAGATCTGCCAGGCGCCCTGGCGCAGCACAGGGACGCGCTCGCCGGCCGCGGTGAGCCCGTCGACGTCGAGCGCGGGGCTGCCGATCATGAAGTCGATGTGGACCATGCTCTCGTTGATCCGCTGCTTCTCGGTCTCGTCGCCGACCGCCATCGAGTAGGCGGAGCCGAGCGCGATGTGACTCGCGGCGTTCTCGTCGAGCAGGGTGTCGAAGAACACCGTGTTCAGCGGGCCGATTCGGCCGGCACCGTCGACCAGTGCAAGCTCGCCGAGCCGTGAGGCGCCGTCGTCTTTCGCGGCAGCCGCCCGCAGGGTCTCGGCGTTCTCATCCGCATCGATCTTGACGGCTCGGCCACCCTCGAACTCGACGCGCAACCCCTTGATGATCGAGCCGTAGAGCTCGAGCGGCATGGTCGCGCTCACGTACCCGTCGACCCGCAGCGGATCGGGAGTGGTGAACGTCTCCTCGCTCGGGATATTGGGGAAGTGCGCGAGGTCGTCGACGGTCGTGAACTCGGCTGCGTGCCAGATCGACGACGAGAACAGCCCCACCGTGAGGTCGGTACCGGGGCCATGGAGGTGGATCGCGTCGAACTGCTGCTCTGTCAGCGCCGTCGCGCTCCGCTTCAGCGTTTTCATGCGCTCCGTCCAGGCGGCAACCGGGTCGTCCTCGTCGATCCGGCACACGTGCGCAATTGCCTGCCAGAGGAGGTCGAGCGCGTCGTCGGGCTCGACGTCGGGGTAGACGATCCGGGCCCACTCGACCGTCGGCGCGGGCGCCACGCACCAGTTGGTCGTGCGCTCGTTCACGATTGCCCCCGTGCCTGGGAGGTACGGCAGCAGGTCGGCTCCCGACCGGTCGGCCGGGACGTCGTCGAGCGCATGCGGGGCGTGTGGGCCACTCAGCGCGATCCGGGCCGCGTGCTGATCCGAGAAGTGCTGCATCCGGTCGGTCATCCACGGCGGGATGTACGAGAACGTCTCGGGATCGCCGTGCAGCAGCCGCTCGCGCTTGACCCACTGGTCGGAGTACCAGACGTCGACGAACGCGGCGCCGCGCTCGTAGGCGGACCGCGCGATCTCGCGTGTCAGCGCCTCCTTGCCGACATAGCTCGTCACCCCGAGGAGCTGACCGGGTTGGACGTTCGCGCCGAACTCGACGATCAGATCGGCGAGCCGGCGCGTCAGGTCGGAGTGGTCGCTCACGGGGGCGGACACTACTAGCCACAATGGGGCCGTGCGACTCAACCGCTACCTCGCCCGCGCCGGCGTCGCCTCCCGCCGGGCCTCCGACGAGCTGATCAAGGCCGGGCGCGTCACCGTCAACGGACAGCGCGGCGAGCTCAACACCTTCGTGGCCTCGCGGGACGTCGTCGAGGTCGACGGTGACCGCGTCGGGAAGCAGGAGCTCGCCCACGTTCTGCTCAACAAGCCTCTCGGGGTCGTGACGACCGCGAGCGATCCGGAAGGCAGGCCGACCGTCGTCGACCTCGTCGGCCACGATGCGCGTGTGGTGCCTGTGGGTCGGCTCGACCTCGACACGAGCGGCGTGCTGCTGCTCACGAACGACGGTGACCTCGCCCACCGCCTCGCGCATCCTCGCTACGGCGTCGAAAAGACCTACGTCGCGGACGTCGAGGGAGACCTCACACCTGCCGTCGTGTCGACGCTCGCGAACGGCGTCGAGCTCGAGGACGGCATCACTGCTCCTGCCCGCGCCCGGCAGCTCGGCCGCTCACGGCTCGAGCTCGTGCTCCACGAGGGCCGCAACCGCCAGGTGCGACGCATGTGCGAGGCGGTTGGGCACCCGGTCGTCCGGCTGCGGCGCACGGGCTACGCGGGGCTCGATGCCCGTGGTGTCGAGATAGGCGGCTCCCGGGCGCTCACCCGGGACGAGGTGTCGGCGCTCCGCCGGCTCGTCGGGCTCGAGGGCGAGTAGATTTCGTCAGATGGGATTCCGCACCGTCGCCCCGGACGAGCTCGAGTGGATCACGCGGCCACACGGTCCGTCCGAGCCGGCACGCCGCGTCGCAGAGCTCAGCGACCTCGCCGGGTTTGCCCACACGCGCGCGAACATCTGGCGTTACGAGCCCGGCGCTGTCGGCCGACGGCACCGCCATGTGTCACAGGAAGAGACCTTCGTCGTCCTCTCCGGGACGCTCACGATGTACCTCGGCGAGCCGCCCGAGCGGCACGAGGTGCCGACCGGCGGCCTGATCCACGTCGAGCCGGGCACGCCGCTCCAGACCGCGAACCACGGCGACGGCGACCTTGTCGTCTACGCCTACGGCTATCCGCCCGAGAACGAAAACGCGGAGCTGCTCGAGCCGGCGGTGTAGGCGCCTACTCGAACCAGACGAGCGTCGCGAGCACGACATAGAACGCGACGAGGGCCATGCCCTCGAACAGCACCGCCTCGCCGTCGCCCGTGATTTGCCACACCGCGATCGCGGTCAGCGCGAGGGCTCCCATGAAGACGGGGTTGATCACGAACGTCAGTTGCTCGGTGAAGAGCAGCGAGATCAGGACGAGCGCGGGGAAGAGGAAGCACGCGATCTGGGCGACCGAGTTCTTCACGACGGAGACGGCAAGGTCGGACTTGCCCTTCCGCGCGAGCTGCACGGCGACCACGTTCTCCACCGCATTGCCCGCGATCGCGACGATCACAAGGCCGGTGAACGCCTTCGAGATGCCGAGCTTCGCGACAGCCGGGTCGATCGCGTCGACGAACCACTCCGAGACGAGCGCGGCGGACACACCCGCCGTCGCGAGCAGCGCGATGGCCCACGGAAAGGGCATGACGGTGTGCGCCGGCCCGGTCGGCTCGTGGGCATCCTTGACGTCCGTCCTCAGGTAGCCGACGAGCCAGGCGCCGTAGACGACGAGCAGGCAGATCGCGCCGACCACGGAGATCTCGACCTGATGGCCGCTGGCGCGGTCGCCGACCTGGTCGGACAGGCCGAGCACCACGATCAAGAAGACGGAGAGCAGCATCAGCGTCGCCGTGTCGTTCGGTAGCCGCTTGTGGAACCGCATCACGCCGTCCTTCGCCGAGCCGGATCCGACGGCGATCGCGAGACCGAGCACGAGGAGTGCGTTCGCGAAGAGCGAACCGAGGATCGAGAACTGCGCCACCACGAGCTCGCCGGCACTGAGCGAGAAGATGACGATGAAGAGCTCCGGAAGGTTGCCGAGCGTCGACTGGAGCACGCCCGTCACGGCCGGGCCGAACTTCGCGCCGACCGACTCGGTCGCGATCCCGATTGCCCAGGCGACGCCGCCGAGTGCGGCCCCGGAGAGCACGAAGACCGCGACCGGCGGCGCGTGGGTGTAATGAAGGACGCCGGCGACGATCACGAGCACGAAGACGGCGGCGGCGATGAGGCCGGTCCTCTTCACAGCCTGACGAAGCCCATCGCCTCGTACATCCGCGCGAGCGTCGGCGTCGACGCGGCCCGTGCCTTGTCGGCGCCGAGCCCGAGCAGACGCAGCAGCTCTCCCTCGTCGGCGCGGAGCTCGGAGTACCGCTCCTGCACCGGCGTGAGCAGCTCGACCACCGCCTCGCCGACGTCCTGCTTGAACTGGCCGTAACCGCTGTCGCCGTAGCTCGCCTCGATCTCTGCCGGCGTCTGACCCGATGCGACCGACAGGATGTCGATCAGGTTCGACACGCCCGGCTTGTCGTCGGCGCGGTGCACCTCCCGGCC
The DNA here is from genome assembly GCA_963799575.1 of uncultured Thermoleophilia bacterium. Lineage (GTDB taxonomy): Bacteria > Actinomycetota > Thermoleophilia > Gaiellales > Gaiellaceae > Gaiella. The sequence continues at coordinate 9,873 of CAWCXK010000010.1, read as the reverse complement.
CGAGTCGGTCATCGCGGAGCGGAACTTCTTGCGTACGACGTCCGGCGGGTCGAGCAACCCGACCGTGCCCTGCGGCGTGCCACCGGTGGTGGACATCTTCCGCGTCGGCTCCTGCAGGTCCATAATCCGCGCCCCGACCTCGGGATAGACGCCCTCCGGCACGGTGAACGTCTGGCCGAAGCGGGTGTTGAACCGCTCCGCCACGTCACGCGAGAGCTCGAGGTGCTGTCGCTGATCGTCTCCGATCGGGACGATATCGGCCTGGTAGAGCAGGATGTCGCCGGCCATCAGCACCGGGTACGTGAAGAGCCCCGACGAGACGAAGTCCTTGCGGTCGGACTTGTCCTTGAACTGCGTCATGCGGCCCAGCTGTCCGTAGCTCGTGACCGCCGAGAGCAGCCACGCCGCCTCGGCGTGCGCCGTCACGTGGCTCTGCGCGAACACCGTCGAGCGATTCGGGTCGAGCCCTGTCGCGATCGAGCATGGAGTAGAGGTCGAGCGTGCGCGCGTGCAGGTCGGCCGGGTCGTAGTCGGTCGTGATCGAGTGGAGGTCGACGATGCAGAAGTACGCCTCGCCCCGTTCCTGGGTCGCTGCGTACTGGCGGAAGCCGCCGATCAGGTTGCCGAGATGTTTCTCGCCGGTCGGCTGGATGCCGGAGAAGATGCGCATTTGGGTCCTTTCGCTCACATTCGCGGCCGGGAAGCTAGCGCTTCCGGCCGCGGGGATTGGCCTGGCGTCGTCGGCTCAAGCGCGCCAGAACAACGTGAGGAGGTGGAGCGAGGACATCGTGCTCCATTTTTAGCCGTTTCCCGCCGTAGCGTCAAAACGTGCGCGACTACACTGATCCGCATGGCAGTGACCGACCCGACCTGGACGCCCTCCTCCTGGCACGCGTTTCCGGCGCTGCAGCAGCCAGAGTGGCCCGACCGCGCCGCGCTCGAGGCAGTCCGCGAGCGCCTCGGCGTGCTTCCCTCGCTGATCTTCGCCGGCGAGGCGCGCGCACTTCGGCATCAGCTCGGCGAGGCCGCCGAGGGCCGCGCCTTCCTGCTCCAGGCAGGTGACTGTGCCGAGTCGTTCCACGAGCTCTCGGTGATCGCAATCCGCGAGCGGCTGAAGCTCCTGCTGCAGATGTCTGCCGTGATGACCTACGGGGCGACGCTGCCGGTGATCAAGGTCGGCCGGCTGGCAGGCCAGTTCGCAAAGCCGCGCTCGTCCGCGACCGAGGTCGTGGACGGGGTCGAGCTGCCGTCATTCCGCGGGCACGCCGTCCACTCCGACGAGCCGACGGTCGAGGCTCGCAGGCCCGACCCCGAACGGCTCGTGCAGGCCTACTACCAGGCCGTCTCGTCGCTCAATCTGCTGCGCGCCTTCACGAAGGGCGGTTTCGCCGACCTGACCCAGGTGCACACGTGGAACCAGGAGTTCGTCGCGAGCTCGCTCGAGGGGCAGCGATACGAGACGATCGCCAACGAGATCGGCCGGGCGCTGCGCTTCATGCAGGCGATCGGAATCGACCTCGGCGACGAGCGCGCGATTCACGAGGTCGACGTCTGGACGAGCCACGAAGCGCTGCTGCTCGACTACGAGGAGCCGCTCGTGCGCAAGGACTCGACCACGGGCGACTGGTACGCCTGCTCGGCCCACTTCCTGTGGGTCGGCGAACGCACGCGGCAGCTCGATGGAGCCCATCTCGAGTTCCTCTCGGGGCTCCACAATCCGATCGGCGCCAAGGTCGGCCCGACGATGACCCCGGACGAGCTCGTTGCGCTCGCCGAGCGGCTCAACCCCGATCGCTCGCCCGGCCGGCTGACGCTGATCACCCGTCTCGGCGCGAGTCGCGTGCAGGAGCTCCTGCCGCCGCTCCTGCGGGCCGTGCGGGAGGCCGAGATCCCCGTCGTCTGGGTCTGCGATCCGATGCACGCAAACGGCTTCGTCACCGGCTCCGGCCACAAGACCCGCCGTCTCGATGACGTCCTCCGTGAGATCGAAGGCTTCTTCGCTGCCCATCGCGAGGTCGGCACGTGGCCCGGAGGCGTCCATCTCGAGATCACCGGCGAGAACGTGACGGAGTGCCTCGGCGGCTCGGAGGCCGTGCTCGAGGACCAGCTCGACACACGCTACGAATCGCTCTGTGACCCGCGCTTGAACGCACGTCAGTCGCTCGACCTCGCGTTCCGGGTCGCCGAGCTGATGCGAGGGTAGGCACGCACATGCTTCGGAATATCACCGTCATCGGGACGGGACTGATCGGCGCGTCTGCAGCGCTCGCCGCGCGCAAGGCCGGCGCGTCCGTGCGCGGCTGGGATCCTGATCCCGACATCCTTCGCGCTGCCCAGGAACGCGAGGCAATCGACCCGGTGGCGACGTTCGCCGAGGCGGTTGCAGGTTCCGATCTCGTCCTGATCGCGGCGCCGGTCGCGGAGCTTCCGCACGTCGTCCGCGAGGTGCTCGCCGGCGCGCCCGAGGGCTGTGTCGTCACCGACGTCGGTTCGACCAAGACCGCGGTCTGCGCCGCCGCCGACGGCGACGAGCGGTTCATCGGCGGCCATCCGATCTGCGGCGCCGAGACGCGCGGCCCAGAGCGGGCGACGGCCGAGCTGTTCGAGGGCGCGACCTGGTTCCTCACGCCGACGGCCGCGACCGGCCCCGAGCTGCTCCGTGCCGTGCATGGTTTTGTCACCTCGCTCGGAGCCCGGCCCGTCGCGATCGACGCGGGTGCCCACGACCGCCTCGTGGCCGTCACGAGCCACGTGCCACACGTGCTTGCCAATGTCCTCATCAACCAGGCGGGGGCGACCCGCGTAGACGGTCATGATCCGCTCCAGGCCGCGGGCGGCTCGCTGCGCGACATGACGCGCATCGCCGGTGCCAACCCCCGCATCTGGGTCGACATCTTCCTCGACAACCGGGACGCGGTCGTCACCGCGCTCGGCGAGCACCGCCGCCGGATCGAGCAGCTCGAGGCCGCGCTCGTGGCCGAGGACGGCGGCCAGCTCGCCCGCTGGATCGCCGAGGCAGCGACCAACCGGCGTCGGATGCTCGCCACCGCCCACGGCGACCCGGGCACCCTGCAGCGGCTGCGCGTGCACCTGCCCGACCGTCCCGGCGTGCTCGCCGGCATCTTCCAGGCGCTCGGCGCCGAGCGGATCAACGTCGAGGACTTCGAGATGGACCACCTCTCGACCGACCGGGGCGGCACCCTGTCGGTGATCGTCGCGGGCGAGGCCGAGGCCGAGCGCGCAGCGACCCTGCTCGAGGCACAGGGATACGGCGTCGTCGTCGCACCCGTGATCGACGAATGAGAGTCGAGCCGATCACGCGTCTCGTGGGGCATATCGCGGTCCCGGGCGACAAGTCCATCTCGCACCGCGCCGTGCTGCTCGGCGCGATCTGCGACGGCGAGACGCGCATCACCGGCTTCGGCCGCTCGGCCGACACCGAGGCGACGGTCGAGGCGGTGCGAGCCCTCGGGATCACGGTCTACGAGCACGGTGAGGAAACGCTCCACGTCTTCGGCAAGGGGCTCCGCGGCCTCGTCGCTCCAGGCCGTGCGATCGACTGTGCCAACTCCGGCACGCTCGTCCGCCTGCTCTCCGGAATCCTCGTCGGCCAGGAGGGGCAGCAGTTCGAGCTCACGGGCGACGCCTCGCTCAGCAGCCGGCCGATGAAACGGATTACCGAGCCGCTCGGCCGGATGGGCGCCGGCGTCGAGACCGACGACGGCCATCTGCCACTCGGGATCGACGCTCGGCCGTTGCGCTCGATCACCTACGAGCTGCCCGTCGCGAGTGCCCAGGTCAAGTCGGCGATCCTCCTCGCAGGGCTCTACGCCAAGGGGGAGACGACCGTCGTCGAGCCGCAGCCGACGCGCGACCATACCGAGCTGATGCTCGAGGCCGCCGGCGCCACGATCACGCGGCGCGAGAAGAGCGTCACGATTCAGCCGGCCGAGCGGCTCGAGCCGGCCGAGATCGAGGTGCCCGGCGACTTCTCCTCGGCGGCGCCGTTCATCGTTGCCGCCACCCTCGTGCCCGGCTCCGAGCTACACATCCACGGCGTCAACCTCAACCCCCGCCGCACCGGGTTGCTCACGATTCTCGAGCGGATGGGCGGACGCGTGACGGTCTACAACCGGCGCCGCGTCGGCGGCGAGCGCGTCGGCGACCTCGAGGTGCGCTCCGCCGAGCTCGTCGCGACGACCGTTCTCGGGAGCGAGGTGCCTCTCGCGATCGACGAATTGCCGCTGTTCGCCCTTGCAGCCTCGTGCGCCCACGGCTCGAGCCGCCTGCGCGGTGCCGAGGAGCTCCGGGCGAAGGAGTCCGATCGGGTCGAGGCTACGGTCGATGCGCTGCGTTCACTCGGGCAGCACGTGTTCGCGACCGAGGACGGTTTTCGGATCAAGGGCGTGCCGACCCGGCCGCGAGGCGGCAAGATCGCGAGCCGCGGCGACCACCGCATTGCGATGCTCGGCGCCATCGCCGCGCTCGACTCCCAGGACGGCGTCGAGATCGAGGATGCGGACTGTGTGGCAGTAAGCTTTCCGGGATTCTTCGAGCTCCTCGAATCGCTCCGGAGGGAGGCTTCCTCATGATCGTCGCGATCGACGGGCCTGCCGGGGCCGGTAAGAGCTCCGTGGCGCGCGCCCTGGCGGCGCGGCTCGAGTTCCGCTACCTCGACACCGGCGCGATGTACCGCGCCCTCACGTGGCTGGCGCTGCACAATCGGGTCGAGCTGGACGACGTTCCCGCGCTCGTCCACCTCGCCCGCGAGCATCCGGTCGAGTTCGGCGAGGGAAGCGGCGTGTTCGTCGGGGGCCACGATGTGACGGCAGAGATCCGCTCACCCGAGATCGACTCGGCCGTTCCGATCGTCGCGCGTCATCAGGAGGTGCGCGAGGTGATGCGCGAGCGGCAGCGCCAGCTCGGCGAGCAGGGTGACTCCGTGATCGAAGGCCGGGACATCGGTGAGGTCGTCGCGCCGCACGCCGAGCTGAAGATCTGGCTCTTTGCCGACCCGGAGGTGCGCGCGGCGCGCCGACACGCGGAGCGTGATGGAATGGAGGTTGAGGTGCTGGCCGACGAGATGCGTCGCCGCGACGAGCGGGACGCACAGAACACGCACCGTGCGGATGACGCGATCGAGCTCGACACGACCTTCCTCGCGCTCGAGCAGGTCGTCGACCGCATCGAAGGTCTCGTCGAGGAGCGCGTGACATGAGCACCGTCAGATGAGCACCACCGCCGACAAGGTGTGGGCGGTCGGCCGCCCGACGATCGGCACCGCGGTGAAGGTAGCCGGGCGGATGAAGGTCTACGGCAAGGAGCGCGTGCCGATGACGGGTGGCCTCGTGATCGCCTGCAACCACTTCAGCTGGGTCGATCCGCCGGCGCTCGGTGCGAGCTGCCCGCGCACGATCTACTTCATGGCCAAGGTCGAGGCGCATCGCGTACCGGGGCTCGGTGCGTTCATCCGGGCGTTCGGCACGTTTCCCGTCCGGCGCGGCGAGTCGGACCGGGACGCCGTGCGCACGATGCGAACGATCGTGAGCGACGGCCTCGCGCTCGGGCTCTTCGCCGAAGGCACCCGTCAGCGCTCCGGGGTTCCCGGCCCGCTGCAGCCCGGAGCGGCGATGGTCGCGCTCCAGGAGGACGTGCCTGTCGTCCCGGTTGCGATCCACGGCACCCAGGATTGGAAGCCGAACCATCCGATCTCGCTTGCGTGGGGTGAGCCGATCCACTTCGACGGCCTCCCCAAGGGCGGCAAGGGCTACAAGGAAGCGTCGGCGATGCTGCAGGCGAAGATCAAGGAGCTCTTCGACTTCCTCGTCGAGATGCACGCGATGGGTCGCCCGGACGCGACCCCCCCGAGATGACCGACGACGACGTGATCGAGGAGGTAGAGGCTCCACGCGAGATTGCAGGCACTGTCGCGATCGTCGGCTTCCCGAACGTCGGCAAGTCGACGCTGATCAACAGGCTCACCCAGAGCCGTGCTGCCGTCGTGCACGAGACCCCGGGAGTGACGCGCGACCGCAAGGAGCTGCTCTGCGAGTGGACCGGCACCTGGTTCCGGCTCATCGACACCGGTGGCGTGGACGAGGTCGAGGGCGGCCCGTTCGGCACGAAGATCGCGGAGCAGGCGAAGGCAGCGATCGACGAGGCCGACCTGGTGCTGTTCGTCGTCGACGCCCGCGTCGGGATCACCCCGGGCGACGAGGAGCTCGCCGTCATCCTCCGGGCCGCCAAGCGGCCGGTGATCGTGCTCGCGAACAAGATCGACGATCCGCGCCGCGACAGCGACTCGGCCGTCTTCCACCGGCTCGGGCTCGGTGAGCCGTGGCCGCTGTCCGGGTTGCACGGCCACGGCACGGGCGACCTGCTCGACGAGATCGTCTCGCGCCTTCCGGGCACGAGCGAGGTCGCGATCGGCACGGAGGCGATCCGCGTCGCGATCCTCGGCCGGCCGAACGTCGGCAAGTCGTCGCTCCTCAACAAGCTCGTCGGTCGGGAGCGCGTGATCGTCTCGGAGATTCCCGGCACCACCCGTGACGCGATCGACACCGTCCTCCAGCGCGGCGATACCACGTTCGTCCTCGTCGACACGGCGGGGCTCCGGCGCCGGCGCAGGCAACGCCAGGGGATCGAGTACTACAGCGAGCTCCGGGCGCTGCAGGCGGCCGACCGAGCCGACGTCGCGCTCGTGCTGTTCGACGCGTCCGAGGGGATCGTCGAGCAGGACCTCGCCGTCGCCGACATCGCGCGCAAGGCCGGTTGCTCGACGCTCGCCGTGCTGTCGAAGTGGGACGTGACCGAGCTCGAGATCGTCGAGGCGCAGGGCCATCTCGCGCGGCGGCTGCGCCAGCGTCCGCCGGTGATCGCCGTCTCGGCCAAGACCGGCCGGGGCATCGACCGGCTGCTCGACAAGGTCGAAGCGCTCTTCGCGAAGCACAACGGCCGGATCCCGACGGGTGAGCTCAACAGGGCCCTCGGTGAGCTGAAGGACGCGCGGCCAGGCCCGCAGGGAGAGCGGGGGAGGCGGCTGAAGCTGATGTACGGCACCCAGGTGAGCACCCGGCCGCCACGGTTCCGGATCTTCGTCAATGCCCCGAGCCTCGTCACGCGCGACTACGGCTACTGGGTCGAGAACGAGCTGCGCAAGCGGTTCGAGCTCGAAGGGTGTCCCCGTGTCGATCGACTTCGTGAAGAGCGAGTAACGATGCGCATCACCGTGATCGGCGGTGGGTCCTGGGGCACGGCCTTCTCGGTCGTCTTGCGTGACCAGGGCCACGACGTCACGCTCGCCTGCCGGAGCGAGGAGCAGGCGCTCGAGATCACGGCAACCGCGCGCAACCCACGCTACCTCTCGCACGTCGACCTCCACGACGTCGCGGCGACGACGATCGAGCAGGCGCCCGTCGCAGAGGCCAACCTCGCCGTCGTGGCAGTGCCGAGCGCGGCGTTCGGTGAGACGGTCGCGGCACTGCCCGGAACCTGCCCGATCCTGAGCCTCACGAAGGGGCTCGACCCCGCCACCGGCAACCGGCTTTCGACTCTCGTCAAGGGGCGTCCCGTCGCGGTGCTCTCCGGTCCGAACATCGCCGATGAGATCTCCCGAGGGCTGCCCGCGGCGGCCGTGATCGCGGGCGAGGACAGCGCCCTCTCCGTGCAGCTCCAGCTCGCGATCACCTCGCCGACATTCCGCGTCTACGTGAACGACGACGTCGTCGGGGTGGAGCTGTGCGCGGCGGCGAAGAACGTGATCGCCCTCGCCGCCGGCGGGGCCGACGGCCTCGGGCTCGGCGATAACGCGAAGGCTGCGCTCGTCGCGCGGGGACTCGCCGAGATGGCCCGGTTCGCCGAGGCCGCGGGAGCGAGGCCCGAGACGTTCTCCGGCCTCGCCGGCATGGGCGACCTGATCGTCACCTGCTGGGCGAAGTCGGGCCGCAACCGCCGCTGCGGCGAGCTCGTCGCCCAGGGGGCGACGCCCGACGAGGCCGTGGCCGAGATCGGCATGGTCGTCGAGGGCCTGACGACCGCACCCGTGCTGCGCAGGCTTTCACACCGCCTCGAGGTCGAGATGCCGATCACCGAGGGAGTGTGCACCGTCCTCGACGGCGTGCCGCTCGGTGATCTCGTCGCAACTCTGATGCAACGCGATCCGACCTCCGAGTAGCGGCTGCCTCGACTGTTGTAGGCGTCCCGGTGCAGGCTCGTCATGGCACGTGGGAGCACTGGGGAACGCATGGTGCGTGCGGGTACGGTGGTCGGCTGGAACCCGGCCGGCAGACATGTATCCCGGCCGGCTTGCGATTCGGATACCGTTACGGCGATGAGTTCTCGCTCGTTCAGCTTCAGCTCGGAGTCGGTCACCGAGGGGCATCCCGACAAGATCGCCGACCAGATCTCTGACGCCGTTCTCGACGCCGTCCTCACGGACGACCCGTACGGCCGTGTCGCGTGTGAGACCCTGATCACGACCGGGCTCGTTGTCGTCGCGGGTGAGATCACGACGTCGACCTACGTTGACATCCCGCGCCTCGTTCGCAAGACCGTCACCGACATCGGTTACACGCGGGCGAAGTACGGTTTCGACGCCGAGACATGTGGCGTCATCGTCGCGCTCGACGAGCAGTCGCCCGACATCGCCCAGGGCGTCGACGAGTCCTTCGAAACCCAGCATGGCGACGTCGACCCGATCGAGCAGATCGGGGCCGGCGACCAGGGAATGATGTTCGGCTACGCCTCCAACGAGACGGCCGAGCTGATGCCGCTGCCGATCCAGCTCGCGCACCGGATAACACACCGGCTGGCAGAGGTGCGCAAGGCCGACGTGCTGCCCTACCTGCGGCCCGACGGCAAGGCTCAGGTCACCGTGCGGTACGAGGTGGACAAGCACGGCCACCAGCGCCCCGTCGAGATCGAGCGCGTGCTGGTCTCGACCCAGCACCGTGACGGCCTCGATGCCGAGACGCTGATCAAGCCCGACCTGATCGACCACGTCCTGCGCCCGATCCTGCCGACCGACCTCTACGACGAGAGCCGCTTCAGTGCCCGCGACTTCGTCTACGTGAACCCGACCGGCAAGTTCGTGATCGGTGGCCCGATGGGCGACACGGGACTGACCGGCCGCAAGATCATCGTCGATACCTACGGTGGGGCCGCGCCCCATGGCGGCGGCGCCTTCTCGGGCAAGGATCCCACCAAGGTCGATCGCTCGGCCGCCTACGCGGCCCGCTACGTCGCCAAGAACATCGTTGCGGCCGGCCTCGCCGACCGCTGCCAGATCCAGGTCGCCTACGCGATCGGTGTCGCCCGCCCGCTCAGCGTCCTCGTCGACTGCTTCGGCACGAACGTGGTGCCGCAGGAGTCGATCGAGGCCCTGATCCACGAGCACTTCGACCTTCGCCCGGGGGCGATCATCCGCGACCTCGACCTGCGTCGGCCGATCTATCAGAGCACCGCGTCATACGGCCACTTCGGCCGCGAGCTTGCCCACTTCACGTGGGAGCGCACGGACAAGGCCGATGCGCTCCGCGCCGCCGCAGGCCTCGCCACGGCCGCCGCGCTCTAGCGGGGACAGGCTTCAGCCGTTCATCCGGGCTACGCCGCAGCGGGCCGCACGTACAGCCCCTGCGCGAACGCCTCGTCGATCGTGCTCTCGGCACCGTCGAGCTGGACGGCGAGGGTTCCCTCCGTCTCCGACTCGCGACGCTCGACCATCGCACCCGGCGCGAACCCGTTGTCGTAGAACCACTCGAGGAGCTCGCCGTCGTGCTCGGCGAGGCGGACGATCTCCGCACTGCCACCGGGTGACAGGTCGGCGAGGGAGACGAGCTCTGCGTTCTCGGCCTGCTCGGCGTCCGTCTCGATCGG
>CAWCXK010000009.1:0-204487 GCA_963799575.1 uncultured Thermoleophilia bacterium | reverse complement strand
TAGCTTGTCCGGCGTCGACAGCACCTTGGCGGTGTGCACGGAGCCCTCGTCGCCGAGCAGCACGACGTCCGTGAACGTGCCGCCGATGTCGACGCCCAGGCGGTAGGGCCGAAGCCTCACCCCGATGCGCCGGTTTCCGGCAGCACCTTGCCGGGGTTGAGGATCCCGTTCGGGTCGAAGCTGTCCTTGATCGACTGCATCAGCGGGATCAGGTCGCCGTGCTCCTGGACGAGGGCGCCGATCTTGCCGAGGCCGACGCCGTGCTCGCCCGTGCACGTGCCGCCACGCGCGAGGGCGTCGTCGACGATGTTGTGCACGAGCTCCTCCGACGTGGCGATCCCGTCGGGCGTCACCTGGATCGCGACGTGGAGGTTTCCGTCGCCGGCGTGGCCGAGGATGCCGGCGTTGAGGCCGAGCCGCTCGATCTCGTTCCGCGCGAAGTGCGCCGCGCCGGCGAGTTCGGTGAGAGGCACGCAGACGTCGGTGGCCCGCTCCTTCGTGCCCGGGTAGTGGGCGGCAGCGGCGTGGGCGGCGTCGTGGCGGGTCTTCCACAGCCGGGCGCGGGCGTCGGGGTCGCGCTCGGAGACGATCTCGGTCGCGCCCTCCTCTGCAGCGATGGCCTCGACGAGCACGAGGTCGCCGTTGACGAGATCCTCGCTACCCGCCGCCTCGACGAACAGGCACGGCCCCTCGGGGTAGGTCGTGCCGGAGTAGGCGTTCGCGGCGGCCATCGACCACGCGTCCATGAACTCGATCCGCGTCACACCCGAGCCGGCGGCCACGATCGAGGCGGCCGTCCGGCAGGCGCTCTCGATGTCGGGGAACGAGATCCGCAGCGCGACCGCCTGCTCGGGGATCGCGTGCAGCCGAACCGTGACCTCGGTGATCACGGCCAGCGTTCCCTCGGAGCCGACGAGCAGCCCGGTGAGGTCGTACCCGGCAGAGGACTTTGCCGCCCGGGTGCCCGTGCGGATCACGCGTCCGTCGGCGAGGACCGCCTCGAGCGCGAGCACGTTCGCGCGCGTCTTGCCGTAGCGGACGGTCGTCGTGCCGGCCGCGTTCGTCGCCGCCATGCCACCGATCGTCGCGTCGGCGCCGGGGTCGACGGGGAAGAAGAGCCCGTGCTCGCCCGCGGCGCGCGTGAGCTGGAGACGCGTGACGCCCGCCTGCACCGTGGCCGTCAGGTTGCCGGGGGAGATGTCCACGATGCGGTCGAGGCGCGAGAGGTCGAGGCTGATGCCTCCACGGGTCGGGATGATGTGGCCCTCGAGGCTCGTGCCGACCCCGAAGGGTGTGACAGGGATCAGATTCTCGTTCGCGATCACGAGTACGCGGGACACGTCTTCCGTGGACGACGGGTAGACGACGAGGTCGGGTCGCCTCGGCTCGTGGAAGCTGATGTCGGCCGAGTGGAGGTCGCGCTCGGAGTCGCCGTCCTTGACGGCGTCCGCGCCAAGCGCCTCACGCAGCGCCTCGGCCACCTCGACCAGGTGAGTGCTCATGCGACGTCGCGTTCCGACGGGAGGCTGTCCACGGTGCGCGCGATCGCCCAGCGCAGGCTCTCGTGCACCACGCGCTCGGCGCTGTCGCCGTCCTGTGCCTCGCAGGCGGCGAGGAAGTCCTTGTAGCGGCCGACCGACTCGCGGAACCGCTCGCCGGTCGAGAGCACGAGGCGGTTGTAGCGGTCGGCGCGCCAGAAGAGACGGCCGACCTCGTCCACGAGCCGCTGGCGGCCGCTCGCGCGGTAACAGATCGCATGGAACGTCCAGCGCTCCAGGAGGTAGTCGTTGACGTTCTGCTCCTCGGCGAGGCGCCGGAGGTGGCGCAGCGTCTCCTTCATCGCGGCGATCTCCGCCTTCCCGCACGCGCGGGCGCCGTGGTTCGCGGCGAGACCCTCGAGACCGAGCCGCGCCGCATAGATCTCCTCGAAGTCCTCTCGCGTGAGCCGACTGACGATCGCGCGACCCGTCGGGGTGACCGCGACGAGACCCTCGCGCTCGAGTTGGCTCAGCCCGGCCCGCACGGGCGTCGGTGAGACGCCGAGCTGCTGGGCGAGATCGCGCTGGACGAGCGGCGTGCCTGCGGGAAGCTGCCCGTCGACGATCAGGTCGCGCAGCGTCTGGGCCACGCGCTGCTCGACCGACGCGCGGTCTTCGAGGGGAGAGATCGTCGGCACGTGAACTTCCATCGTCCGACAGTTTGCTCTATGCTCGCCCCAAATGCAATTTGCTATCGCAAATCACAGATGAGCAACGGACGACTCGGATGAGCGGAGCGCGGATCGGGGTCGATGTCGGCGGCACGTTCACCGACGTCATCCTCCACGAGGCCGACGGGCGTGTCAGGGTGCACAAGCTGCTCTCGACGCCGCCGAGCTACGACCGGGCCGTGGTCGAGGCCGTCTCCGGGCTTGCCGGGAGCGACGGCGGCGGGGTGGACGAGGTCGTGCACGGCACGACCGTCGCCACGAACGCCGTCCTGCAGCGCCTCGGCGCCGAGACCGCGCTCGTCACGACCGAGCACTTTCGCGACGTCCTCGAGCTCCGGCGGCTGCGGATCCCACATATGTACGACCTCTTCTGGGCGAAGCCGCCACCGCTCGTCGAGCGCCGGCTGCGGTTCGAGATCGCCGAGCGCATGGCGGCGGACGGCACCGTCGTGAAGCCGCTCGACGACGGCGAGGTACGCGTGCTCGCCGCCCGCCTGCGGGAGCTCGGCATCGACTCGGTGGCGGTGTGCTTCCTTCACTCCTACCTCTATCCCGAGCACGAGGAGCGCGTCGGCGTGCTCCTCGCCGAAGAGCTTCCCGGTGCCACGGTTTCGCTCTCGAGCGAGATCCTCCGGGAGCAGCGCGAGTACGAGCGGTCGGCGACGACGGTGGTCAACGCCTACGTGCGGCCGCTGATGTCGTCGTACATCGACCGCATCCGTACGGGCCTCGACGGGATCGGCCTCGAGGACGCTCCGCTCGCGATCATGCAGTCGTCAGGCGGCGTGATGACCTCCGACGACGCCAAGCTGCGCCCCGTCTTCGCGCTCGAGTCCGGGCCGGCTGCGGGCGTCGTCGCGGCGCTCGGCATGGCCAGGCGCCTCGGGATCGAGAACGCGATCGCCTTCGACATGGGGGGTACGACCGCGAAGGCATCGCTGATCGAGAACGGCGCGATCTCGCGCGGGCGCGAGTACGAGGTGGGTGGCTCGATCTCGGCCGGCAGCCGGCTGATACGCGGCGCCGGCGAGCTACTGCGGATTCCGACCATCGACATTGCCGAGGTCGGCGCGGGGGGCGGCAGCATCGCCTGGCTCGATCCCGCCGGGGGGCTCCAGGTCGGGCCGAAGAGCGCAGGAGCCGCGCCGGGACCTGCCTGCTACGGGCGCGGCGGCGCCGAGCCGACGGTCACCGACGCGAACGTCGTGCTCGGCTTCATGCCGGCGGGACAGGTCGCCGACGGCCAGATCACGATTCAACGCGAGCTGGCGGAGGTGGCCGTGCTGCGTGTCGCCGAGCCGCTCGGCCTCTCGGTGCCCGAGGCGGCTCACGGTATCCACCGCATTGCGAACGCCCGGATGACCCGTGCCCTCCGGTCGGTCTCGTCCGAGAAGGGCCGTGATCCGCGCGACTTTGCGATCATCGCCTACGGTGGCTCGGGGCCGGTTCACGCCGGCGGCCTCGCCGATGAACTCGGTGTCACCACGGTGCTCGTGCCGCCGGTGGCGGGCCTCTTCAGCGCCGTCGGCCTTCTCTTCGCCCGCCCCGAGTTCCACGAGGTGCGCTCCTGTCACCTCGATGTCGACGAGGTCGACCCTGCCCGCATCACGACGCTGCTCGACGAGATGGAGACCGTGCTCGTGAGCGCGTTCGCCGGCCGAGTCGCTCCGGAGTGGATGCGCACGGCCGACCTTCGCTACGGCGGCCAGAGCTGGGAGATCGAGGTCGAGCTGCCAACCGGCCCGGTCGATCGTGCGCTCCTCGCCGCGCTACGCACCCGGTTCGAGGACGAGCACGAGGTGCTCTATGGCGTTCGCGGCCAGCCCGGCTCGCCGGTCGAGGTGCGAGCCGTACGTCTCGCGGCGCTCGGCGCCACGGCGGTGCCGCCGGCGTTCGACGTCGCCGATGCGCTCGTCCCCGACCGCAACGCGACCCGTCGCATGTGGCTCGGCGGCGCGGCTGCCGACGTGCCGGTGCGCTCGCGGGCTTCGATCGGAGCCGATGCCGAGGCGGGGCCGATGCTCGTCGACGAGTACGACACGACGGTCGTCGTCCCCGGCGGGTGGATGGTCCGGCGTCACGTCGAAACGGCAACCCTCGTCCTCGAACGGGCGGCCGCAGATGGCTGAGCCCCAGACCGTCACTTCCGCGCCCGACCCCGTCACGCTGCAGATCGTGGCCAACGCGCTGCAGTCGATCGCCGACGAGATGGCGACGACGATCATCCGCACCGCGCACTCCACCGTCGTCCGCGACGGGATGGACTTCTCGTCCGCGCTCTGCGATGCGCGCGGCGAGACCGTCGCGCAGGCCGTCAGCGTCCCGTTCCATCTCGGCTCGATCCCGACTGCAATGGAGTCGCTGCTCGCCCACTACGGCGATCGCGTCCGGCCCGGCGACGTGTTCATCATGAACGACCCCTTCGACGGGGGCATGCACCTGCAGGACATCTTCATCGTCAAGCCGGTGCACCTCGAGGGCACGCTGATCGGCTGGGCCGTGACGACCGCGCACCACGGCGACGTCGGCGGGCGGCTGCCGGGGTCGAGCGCGTGCGACAACACCGAGATCTACCAGGAGGGCCTCCGCATGCCCTGGCTGCGGTTCCACTCCGAGGGTGAGCCGGTCGAGGAGGTGCACAAGCTGATCGAGGCCAACATGCGGATCCCGCGTGTCACGTTCGGCGACCTCGGCGCGCAGGTAGCAGCGTGCTCGGTGGCCGATCGTGCGCTCCAGGCGCTCGCCCTCCGGCACGGGCGCGAGACGCTCGCCGGCCTGATGGTCGATCTGATCGACTACACGGAGCGCCTCGTGCGACAGGAGATCAGCACCTGGCCCGACGGCACGGCCACGTTCACCGACTACCTCGGCTCCGACGGGATCGAGGCACGAGACGTGCCGATCGTGGCGCGGGTGACGATCGAGGGCGACGAGGTGATCGCCGATCTGACCGGGTCGTCGCCGATGGTGCGCGGCTCGCTCAACAGCACGCGCTCGTTCGTGATGGCCTGCGTCTACCAGGCGATCCGGTGTGCGCTGACGCTCGAGATTCCCAACACGGCCGGGGCGTTCAAGCCGGTCACCGTGCTCACGAAGCCGGGCACCGTTGCCGAGGTCGTGATGCCCGCGGCATCGTCGATGCGTGGCGTCACGGGCTTCCGGGTGCTCGATGCGCTCAACGGCGCGCTCGCGCAGCTGATCCCGGACCGGATCCCGGCGGCGGGCGAGGGCGGCAACACGCTTGCCATCTTCGGCGCCGACCGACCCGAGGGCGGCGACCGGTTCGTCTTCTACGAGCTCGTCGTCGGCACGTGGGGCGGCACGCCGGCCGATGACGGCAACGACGGCCTCACGAACCCTGCGAGCCTCGCGGCGAACATTCCGATCGAGGTGGCCGAGTCGGAGTTCCCGATCGTCGTCGAGCGCTACGGGCTCGTTCCCGACACCGGTGGTGCCGGCGAGCACCGCGGTGGGCTCGCGATCGAGCGGGTCTGGCGCTGCCTGACGCCCGATACCTCGTTGATCGTGCGCTCCGACCGCGCCGACCGGCCGCCCTACGGGCTCGCCGGCGGCGGCGTGGGTGGCGCTTCGAGCAACATCTTGATCCATCCCGACGGCACCGAGGAGGTGCTGCCCGCGATGTTCTCGACCACGATCGCGGCAGGTGACGTCTACGCCCACCAGATGGCCGGCGGTGGAGGCTGGGGCGATCCACTCGTGCGGGAACCGGCTGCGGTCGCAGCCGACGTGGCGAACGAGAAGGTCAGCGTCGAGGCCGCGCGAGAGCTCTACGGCGTCGTGATCGGCGCCGACGGCAGCGCGGACGTCGATGCGACGGCCGACCTACGAACCAGGAGAACAACGTGATCTCAAAGGCGGATGCGGTCGTGATCGGCGGAGGGATCATGGGCGCGAGCACGGCCCGCTCCCTCGCGAGGCTCGGCTTCGGCGACGTGGCGCTGATCGAGAAGCGCAAGATCTGCGGCGGCTCGACCCAGTACTCGGCCGCGCACGTACGGCAGCACTACTCGAACGAGGTCGGGATCCGGCTGGCCATGCGCGGCGCTGCGATGTTCTCGAACGCCGAGGAAGAGCTGGGCGGCCCGGTCGGCTTCCACAGGATCGGCTACATGCTCTTCGCGCCGCCCGAGGAGGCGCAGGCGCTCCGCGACACCGTTGCCGTGCAGCGCAGCTTCGGCGTCGAGACCGAGACGCTCGAGCCCGACGAGGTCGTGAGCCGCTGGCCACAGCTCCGGCTCGAGGGCGTCGGGCTTGCGTGCCACGAGCCCACCTCCGGCTTCGCCGACCCTGTGCTCACCGTCCAGACCATCGTCCGGTCCGCGCAGCGTGAGAACGGGCTGCACGTCTACGAGGGCTGCGAGGTGCTCGGGATCTCGACCGCGAACGGTCGCGTCACCGGCGTCGTCACCGGCGACGGCGAGATCGCGACGGGCGTCGTCGTCAACGCCTGCGGCCCGTGGAGCGACCGCATCGGCCGCATGGCGGGCGTGAACTACCCGCTCGAGTTCAGCCGTGAGCACGAAGCGATCTTCGACGCCCCCGAGGGCTTGGAGGACTTCCCCGTGATCTCGGACGTGCCCCAGGCGCTCTACTGCCGGCCGTACGTCGGCGGCAAGATCCTCGTCGGCGACGGCTGGCCGAAGCAGAAGGAGCCGGTCGACCCGGAGACCTACGACGACGGCACCGACGACGCGCACGTGAGCAAGATGGTGCCGCGTCTGATCAACCGCGTGCCCTCGCTCGGGTCGACCCTCACGCGGGCGAACTACGGCGGCGCCTTCGTGACCGGGTACTCCGGCGTCTACGACATCACCGAGGATTGGTACCCGATCGTCGGCGAGGAGGAGCTCGGCGGCTACTACTCGTGCTTCGGCGGCAGCGGCCACGGGTTCAAGCTCGGCCCTGCGATCGGAGAGGCACTCGCCGACACGATCGCCGGCCGGCGACCCACCATTGACATCACGGGCCTCTCCGGCGCGCGCTTCTCGGAAGGGCGCACGTTCGGCTCCGTCTGGGGACCGGGGAATCGCGCGTGACGCTCGATCCCATCACCTTCGAGGTCATCCGAAACGCGCTCGTGGCGGCGACCGACGAGATGGTGCTGACGCTGCGCCGCAGCGCCTACTCCACCAACATCAAGACGCGCTCCGACTTCTCGTGCGCCTTCTTCGACTCGGAGCTGCGAGCCGTGGCGCAGGGCTTCACCCAGCCCGTGCACCTCGGCTCGATGGTCGAGCAGGTGCCGCAGGCAATCCGCACCTACGGCCCGGAGAATCTCGGGCCGGGCGACGTGATCATCACGAACGACCCGTTCCCGAGTGGCGTCCACCTCAACGACGTCAGCCTCATCTCGCCGGTCTTCGCCGACGGGGAGCTGCTCGGGTACGTCGCCAATCTCGCCCACCACGTCGATGTCGGCGGCGGTGCCCCCGCGTCGATCGGAGCCTTCCGCGAGGTGTTCCAGGAAGGCGTGATCATCCCGCCCGTCAAGGTCGTCGAGGGAGGGCAGATCGTCGTTGACGTCTTCGGGCTGATCCTCGCCCAGATCCGCTCGAAGCACGAGACCGCGGGCGACTTCCGGGCCCAGATCGCCGCGAACGCGACGGGCTCGCGGCGCCTGCAGGCACTCGTCGAGCGCCATGGCCTCGAGACGATCGTCGCGTCGATGCAGGAGCTGCTCGACTACACCGAGCGGCGCACGAAGGCCGAGGTCGCGGCGCTGCCGTTCGGCATCTACGAGGCCGAGGGCTCGGTCGATACCGACGGCTACACCGACGAGCCGGTCAGGCTCCGTGCGCGCGTCGAGATCACGGCCGACGGCGTTGCATTCGACATGGCCGGGTGCGACCCGCAGCGGCGGGCGCCGGTCAACTCGACCTACGCGATGACGTTCTCGGCGTGCGCCTATGCGCTCAAGTGCCTGATCGACTCCGACCTGCCGGTCAACGACGGCTTCTACCGGGCCGTGACGGTCACCGCTCCCGTCGGCAGCGTCGCGAACTGCACCTGGCCGAGTCCGGTCGTCGGGGGGTGGGAGACGCAGACCCGGCTCGTCGACGTCATCTTCCTGGCGCTCCTACCCGCGCTGCCCGATGCGCTCCCCGCCGGGACGAAGGCGATGATGTGCCACGCCGGCTTCGGCGGCATCGATCCGGTCACGAACGAGTACACCTGCTTCCTGGAGACGTTCGGCGGCGGCTACGGCGCGCGCTCGACGAGCGACGGACCCGACGCCGTCCAGGCCCACGGCCAGAACACCGAGAACGCTCCGGTCGAGGAGACCGAGCTCAATTATCCGGTCCGTGTGATGCGCCTCTCGCTCGTCGACGACTCGGAGGGCCCGGGCCGCTTCCGCGGCGGCCTCGGGCTGCGCAAGGACTTCCTGTTCGACGGCCCCACGACGTTCACCGTGCTGAGCGACCGCACGGCCGCCGGCCCCTGGGGTGTCTTCGGTGGCCTCCCGGGCAAGCCCGCGTCATACGTCCTGATCAGGGACGGAAAGGAGAGCGAACTTTCCGCCAAGGCGACCATCGACCTCGTCGCCGGTGACATCGTCAGCTACCGCACCTGCGGCGGTGGCGGCTACGGCCCGCCCGAGGAGCGCGATCCGGCGTCGGTGTTGCGCGACGTGCTCGAGGACAAGGTGAGCGCGGCCCGGGCGCGGGACGTCTACAGGGTGGCCGTCGACGGCAGGGCGCTCGATGCAGCTGCGACGGCGGAGTTGCGGGCATGAGCGGGCTCGATCCGATCTCCTTCGAGGTGATCCGCAATGCGTTTGTCGCCGCGACCGACGAGATGGTGCTCGCCCTCAAGCGCAGCGCCTACTCGACCAACATCAAGACGCGCTCCGACTTCTCGTGCGCGTTCTTCGACGCCGACCTGCGCTCGATCGCCCAGGGCTTCACCCAGCCCGTGCACCTCGGCTCCATGGTCGAGCAGGTGCCGCAGGCGGTGCGTGGCTACGGCGCGGAGCGGCTCGGCCCGGGCGACGTGATCGTGACGAACGATCCTCACCCGAGCGGCGTCCACCTCAACGACGTCAGCCTGATCTCGCCCGTCTACGCCGACGACACGCTGATCGGGTACGTGGCCAACATCGCCCACCACGTCGATGTCGGCGGCGGTGCGCCGGCGTCGATCGGTGCGTTCCGCGAGGTGTTCCAGGAGGGCGTGATCATCCCGCCGGTTCGCATCGTCGAGGCGGGCGAGATCGTCCCCGACATCTTCAAGCTGATCCTGGCGCAGATCCGCTCCAAGCACGAGACGGCGGGCGACTTCCGGGCGCAGATCGCGGCGAACGCGACCGGCGTGCGACGGATCCAGGCACTCGTCGAGCGCCACGGGAAGGCGACGATCCTCGCAACGATGCGGGAGCTGCTCGACTACACGGAGCGACGCGCGAAGGTCGAGATCTCGGCCCTGCCGTACGGCACCTACGAGGCCGTGGGCTCCGTCGACAACGACGGCTACTCGGACGACCCGGTGAAGCTCGTGGCCAGGATCACGATCGGCGACGACGGCGTCCACTTCGACACCGATGGCTCCGACCCGCAGCGGCGGGCGCCGGTCAACTCGACCTACGCGATGACCTTCTCGGCGTGTGCCTACGCGCTCAAGTGCCTGATCGACCCCGATCTGCCCGTCAACGACGGCTTCTACCGCCACATCTCGCTCGACGCGCCACCGGGCAGCGTCACCAACTGCACCTGGCCGTCGGCGGTCGTCGGCGGCTGGGAGACACACGCCCGGCTCGTCGAGGTGATCATCAAGGCGCTCCTGCCCGGCTTCCCCGACCGGCTTCCAGCGGGA
Organism: uncultured Thermoleophilia bacterium; assembly: GCA_963799575.1. Classification (GTDB taxonomy): domain Bacteria; phylum Actinomycetota; class Thermoleophilia; order Gaiellales; family Gaiellaceae; genus Gaiella. The sequence goes on along the minus strand of CAWCXK010000009.1, from coordinate 194,448 downwards.
ACGAAGGGGATGATGTGCCAGGCGGGCTTTGGCTCGCTCGACATCGAAGCCGGGCGCTACACCTGCTTCTACGACACGTTCGCCGGCGGCTACGGTGGCCGGTCGACGAGTGACGGCCCCGACGCGGTACAGGCACATGGCCAGAACACCGAGAACGCGCCGATCGAGGAGACCGAGCTCAACTACCCGGTGCACATCAGCGGGCTCTCGCTCGTCGAGAACTCAGAGGGCGCGGGCCGGTTCCGCGGCGGCCTCGGCCTCCGCAAGGACTACCGGTTCGACCTCTACACGACGTTCACCGTGCTCGCCGACCGCGACAAGGTCGGCCCGTGGGGTGCGTACGGCGGGCACTCGGCCCGGATCGCGGAGTACGTGCACGTCCGCGACGGGGTCGAGACGCGGCTCTCGTCCAAGACGACGCTCGACCTCGTGCCGGGGGACATCATCAGCGTCCGCACCTGTGGCGGCGGCGGCTACGGCCCACCGGAGGAGCGTGAGCCGGAGCGCGTGCTGCGTGACGTGCTCGAGGGCAAGGTCAGCGTCGAGCGGGCCAGGGACATCTACCGGGTCGCGATCGCCGATCGGCAGATCGATCGGGAAACCACCGACGAATTGAGGAGAAGCGCATGAGCGTCCGGCTTGCGATCGACATCGGCGGCACCTTCACCGATGCGACGCTGATCGACGAGGAGACCGGCAGCGTCTCGATCGCGAAGGTGCTCTCGACGCCCTCCGATCCGTCGCAGGGCTTCATGCAGGCGGCCGAGCGGGCGCTCCAGGCGGCCGGCGCCGAGGCCGGGCAGGTGGGCTTCGTCGTTCACGCGACGACGGTCGCGACGAACGCGATCATCGAGGGCAAGATCGCGCGTAGCGGGTTCGTCACGACCGAGGGCTTCCGTGACCTGCTCGAGATCGCGCGCCAGGTGCGGCCCTCGCTCTACGACACCCAGTTCGAGAAGACGAGGCCGCTCGTGCCGCGCGACCGGGCCGTCACGGTGACCGAGCGGCTCGGGCCGGCCGGTGAGGTCCTCACCGCGCTCGACGACGACTCGGTGCGCGCCGCCGCTGCGATCCTGCTGCGCGAGGAGGTCGAGTCGGTCGCCGTCTGCCTGCTGCACGCCTACGTCAACCCGGAGCACGAGCAGCGCGTCGGGGCGATCCTCGCCGAGGAGCTGCCCGGCGTACCGATCTCGCTGTCGGCCGAGGTTGCGCCCGAGTTCCGTGAGTACCTGCGGGCGTCGACGACCGTGATCAACGCGGTCATCCGCCCCGTCGTCGAGCGCTATCTGGCCCGGATCGAGGGTCGGCTCGCCGACGCCGGGATCGAGGCCAAATTGCTCGTGATGCAGTCGAGCGGCGGCGTCTTCAGCTCCGAGGCCGCCCGCGCGCGGCCCGTCTTCATGGTCGAGTCGGGGCCCGCAGCCGGCGTGATCGCCTCGGCCTATCTCGGCGAGACGCTCGGGCATCCCGACATCCTCTCGTTCGACATGGGTGGAACCACCGCGAAGGTCGGCCTGATCCAGGGCGGGCAGCCGTCGGTGACGAAGGACTACAACGTGGGCGGGCATGCGGGCGCCGGCGTCGGTGGGATGGCGCTCTCGGGCTACCCGGTGCGCACGCCGGTCGTCGATCTCGTCGAGATCGGGGCAGGTGGCGGCTCGATCGCCTGGGTCGACTCGGGCGGACTGCTCCGCGTCGGCCCCCGGAGCGCGGGCGCGGATCCAGGGCCTGTCTGTTACCGCAACGGCGGCACCGAGCCGACCGTGACGGACGCCAACGTGGTGCTCGGGCGACTCAACCCAGGGTACTTCCTCGGCGGCGAGATCGGCCTCGACGTCGAGGGTGCCTCGACGGCGATCGAGGAGCGTTGCGCGAAGCCGCTGGGACTGTCGGTGACCGAGGCCGCCAACGGCATCGTCGAGATCGCGAATGCGGCGATGGTGAACGCCCTCCACCTCATCTCTGTCCAGCGGGGGTACGACCCGCGCGACTTCGTGCTCGTCGGCTTCGGTGGCGCCGGGCCTGTCCATGCGAACGCGCTCATGCGCGACGCCGAGATGCCGACGCTGCTCATCCCGCGCAGCCCCGGCATCTTCTCGGCAACTGGCCTGCTCACGACCGACATCAAACGCGACGCCGCCGTGACGGTGATGCGCCGGCTCGACGCGCTGGACCCGGCCGAGATGGAGACGACGTTCCAGCGGCTCGAGGAGGCAGGTCGCGCAGAGCTCGAGCGTGAAGGGTTGAGCGGCGAGGCTATCGAGTTCGCCCGCAAGGTCGACCTCCGCTACGTGGGCCAGAGCTACGAGCTCACGATTCCGGCGGGCGAGGACATGACCGACCGGTTCCACGTCGAGCACGACCGCACGTACGGCTTTGCCGCGCCCGCCGAGCCGATCGAGGTCGTCAGCCTGCGGCTGACGAGCGTGGGGCGCATCGCCAAGCCACCCGCGCGCCAGCTCGATGCGGGTGGGGTGGTCGAGCCGAAGGAACGTCGTCAGGTCTACTACGCGGAGTCCGGCGGCTACGTCGATTGCCCCATCTACGACCGCTACAGCCTGCCCGCGGGTGCGGCATTCGCCGGTCCCGCGGTCGTGGAGGAGTTCGATTCCACCGTCGTCGTCCATCCTGGCTTCTCGGTCAGCGTCGACGCGGTCGGCAACCTTGTCATCGAGCGAAGCACCGAGGAGGCAGCGTGAGCGCGGAGTACGGGATCGTCCTGTCGAAGAAGGTGATGGTGCCGATGCGGGACGGCATCCGGCTCGCGTTCGACATCTACCGGCCCGCTCGCGACGGCGATTTCGTCGAAGGGCGATTCCCCACGATCATGCTTCACACGCCCTACGACAGGACCGACAAGCGCTACGCCGAGATCGCCGACTTCTTCGTCCCGAAGGGCTACAACGTCGTGCTGATCGATCTCCGCGACCGCTACTCGTCGGAGGCTTCCGGCGTCTACTACCACGCGGCGACGCCGCACACCGGCCGCGACGGCTTCGACATCTGCGAGTGGATCGGCGAGCAGCCGTGGTCGAACGGCAAGATCGGGACCGTCGGCAGCTCGTACGCCGCGATCACGCAGGTGCGCACCGCGCTCGAGCGGCCGCCGAACCTGACCGCGATCTGGCCGGACGTCGTGCCGACGAACAGCTTCCAGAACCAGTGCCGCGAGGGCGGGGCGATGCAGCAGCATATGTTCTGGGCTCTCCTCATCCACGCCCAGGACGCGCAGGATGTGATGGACGACTGGAGCAAGTCGGGTGAGGTCTGGGACGACCTCAAGAACCTGCGCCAGCTGCTCCGGGAGGCGCCCTTCGAGCGCGGCCAGACGTCGCTTCGCAACGTCCCGACGCTCGAGGACACGATGATCGACTACTACACCCGCGGCATGTACGACGGGTACTGGGACCGGGTCGAGCACAACTACACCAAGTACTGGGATCAGCACGCAGATATCCCGATCACGCTCTCGACCGGCTGGTACGACCTGTTCCCAACGGCCGACACCGAGTACTTCACCTCGATGAGCGAGCAGAACAGCGCCCCGGTACGGCTCGTCGTCGGTCCCTGGAGCCACGTCGGCATGCGCGGTGACGCCACGTACTGCCACGAGGTCGACTTCGGTCTCCAGGCCGTGTGGGGCGTGCAACGCTACTTCGAGGAGCAGCTCGACTTCTTCAACCGCTGGCTGCCGGACGACGCCGCGGGGCAGCCGGTGGACGAGGCACCGGTGCGCATCTTCGTGATGGGCGGCGGCTCCGGCCTCAAGACCGCCGGCGGCAAGCTCGACCACGGCGGCCGCTGGCGCGAGGAGCAGGAGTGGCCGCTCGCACGCGCCGTCGAAACGACGCTCTATCTGCATGGGAACGGTGGGCTCTCGGCAGATCAACCCGACGCGGGCGAGAAGCCGCGCGAGTTCACCTACGATCCGGCGCACCCGGTGCCGACGCTCGGCGGCCTCTACTGCTCGATCGGCGAGCTGCCCGCCGACGGGCCAGGGATCGAGCCGGCGTGGGCGCGGCTTCTGAACCCGGTACTCCGCCTCCGCGACCTGCTCACCCCGGGGCCGGTCGACCAGAAGGAGTCGCCCGCGTTCTACGGCTCGGAGGAGCCGTACCCGCGGCTGTCGGAGCGCTCGGACGTGCTCGTCTACCAGTCCGAGCCCCTCACGGAGGCGGTCGAGGTGACCGGGCGAATTACGGTGCACCTGTGGGTCTCGTCGAGCGCGATCGACACCGACTTCACGGCGAAGGTCGTCGACGTCCACCCGGCGAACGCGGATTACCCCGAGGGCTTCGACATGCTGATCAACGACTCCGTGATCCGCTGCCGCTACCGCGAAGGCTACGACCGCGAGGTGTTCCTCGAGCCCGGCGTGCCGGTGCCGGTGACGATCGAGCTGCCGCCGACGAGCAACCTGTTCGACGTCGGCCACCGCATTCGCGTCGACATCTCGTCGTCGAACTGGCCGCGCCTCGACGTGAATCCCAACACCGGCGAGCCGATGGGTCGGCACACGCACTTGGTCGTCGCCGAGCAGACCGTCTACGCGGACGCAGAGCGCCCGTCCCACATCGTCCTGCCGGTGATTCCGGGATAAGCGAGCAGCACGGCATCGTCGTCTCGCTGGACGTCATGGTCCCCATGCGGGACGGCGTCCGGCTGGCGTTCGACATCTATCGCCCGGGAAGCGGCGGCGCGTTCGCAGACGGACGATTCCCGGCGATCATGCTCCACACGCCGTACGACAAGGCGACGAAGCGCTACACCGAGATCGCGGACTACTTCGTCCCTCGGGGATACGCCGTCGTGCTCGTCGACATGCGCGACCGCTACCGCTCGGAGGGCTCGGGCACCTACTTCCACTCGGCCACCCCGTACACCGGCTACGACGGCTACGACATCGTCGAGTGGATCGCCGCCCAGTCGTGGTCGAACGGCCGCATCGGCACCGTCGGTAGCTCGTACGCCGGCCAGGTGCAGATTCGGACGGCCCTCGAGCGGCCGCCGCACCTGGCCGCAATCTGGCCCGATGTGGTGACGACGAACAACTACGCCAACTGCACGCGCGAAGGCGGCGCGATGCAGGGGCACATGTTCTGGGCGCTCTTCATCCACGCGCAGGATGCCCAGGAAGTGCTCCACGACCCTGCGCTCTCGGATCAGGTCTGGGACGACCTGAGGAACCTCCGTGAGCTCTTCCGGGCGACGCCGTGGCAGCGTGGTCAGACCTCGCTCCGGCTCGTCCCGGCGCTCGAGCAGACGCTGATCGACTACTACACCCGGGGCGCCTACGACGACTGGTGGGCGCGGATCGAGTGCGACTTCACCGCCTATTTCGACCAGCACGCCGACGTGCCGATGACGGTCTCGTCGGGCTGGTTCGATCCGTGGGCAGGCCCGGACGCCGACTACTTCGCCGCGATGGCAGCGCAGAATCGCTCGCCGCAGCGGCTCGTGATCGGCCCGTGGAGCCACGTCGGCATGCGCGGCGACGCCGCATTCTGCCACGAGGTCGACTTCGGGCCGGACAGCGTCTGGGGCGTCGAACGGTACTTCGACGAGCAACTCGAGTACTTCTCCCGCTGGCTGCCGGACGACGCGAGCGGGCAGCCGACGGACGAGGCGCCGATTCGCCTGTTCGTGATGGGCGGCGGCTCGGGACGTCGCACCGCCGAGGGGAAGCTCGATCACGGCGGCTTCTGGCGCGAGGAGCAGGAGTGGCCGCTCGCCCGTGCCGTGGAGACGAGGCTCTATCTCCACTGCGACGGGACGCTGTCCGGGCAGGCACCGCCTGCTGGTGCCGCGCCGCGCGAGTTCACCTACGACCCAGCGCACCCCGTGCCGACGATCGGCGGCGTCTACTGCGCCGTCGGCGAGCTGCCGTCGGAGGGGCCGGGGATGGAGCCGGCCTGGTCGCGCTTCCTCCACCCGGTGCTCCGCCTGCGCGATGTGATGACGCCCGGGCCCGCGGACCAGCGTGAGGCGGAGCAGTTCTTCGGCTCGGAGCCGCCGTACCTACGGCTGTCCGAGCGGCCCGACGTGCTCGTCTTCCAGACGGAGCCGCTGACCGAGGCGATCGAGGTGACGGGGGCGATCGAGGTACACCTGTGGATCTCGTCGACCGCGCTCGACACCGACTTCACGGCCAAGCTCGTCGACGTGCACCCGGCCAACGCGGACTACCCGGACGGCTTCGACATGCTGCTCACCGACTCGATCATCCGCTGCCGCTACCGCGAGGGCTTCGACCGGGAGGTGCTGATGACGCCGGGTGAGATCTACCCGGTCACGATCAGGCTGTCGGCCGTGAGCAACCTGTTCGACGCCGGCCACCGGATCCGCATCGACATCTCGTCGTCGAACTGGCCACGGCTCGACCTCAACCCGAACACCGGCGAGCCGATGGGGCGCCACACGCACCAGGTCGTCGCGGAGCAGTCGGTCTACCTCGACGCGGCCCACCCGTCCCGTATCGTCCTCCCGGTGATCCCGGAGCGGACATGACCGAGATCGAGTGGTGCCACGCCCCGGCGGGGCCGTTCACGATGGGCGGCGACCCCTGGCGTGCGTATCCGCCTGCCGCCGACGAGAGCCCGCGGCACGTCGTCGACGTGGCGCCCTTTCGGATCGGGCGCATCCCCGTCACGAACCGCCAGTACGCGGCATTCGTGGCCGCAACGGAGCACCGGGCGCCGAGCTCGTGGCCGGGAGGCACCGTGCCGGCGGGGCAGGACGACGTGCCCGTCACGTACGTCTCCTGGCACGACGCCGCTGCGTTCTGCACCTGGGCCGGCGTGCGGCTCCCGAGCGAGACCGAGTGGGAGTCGGCGGCGAGCGGCGGTGACGGCCGCCTCTGGCCCTGGGGTGACGTGCCGCCGGACCGGACGCGGGCGGTGTTCGAAGCCGGGATCGGCGGGCCTGCGGTCGCCGGGCACCTGCCCGCGTCCGTGGCGCCGTGCGGGGCGTTCGACCTCGCCGGCAATGTGGCCGAGTGGGTGGCGAGCTATTACGCGCCCTATCCGGCGTCGTCGCGTGAGGGCGAGGCGCGCGTCGTGCGCGGCGGCTCCTACATCCACGGGGCCGACGCGCTCCGCTGCTCGGCCCGCCGGCCGCTCCTGCCGGGTGCCGTCGACACGTACATCGGCTTCCGCGTCGCCGCCGCTGCCGATGCGGCCGACCCTGCGCTCGATCTGGATCTCGTCGACGTCGACGGAGGCAGCTGCCTGGTGGGCCGCGACCCGGTCGAGCCGGGCTGCGAGGCGCTCGCCGACGAGCTGCCCGCCGCGACGCTCGACCTGCCCGCATTCGAGATCTCGGCGACGGCCGTCACGAACGCCCAGTACGCCACGTTCGTCGGCGAGACCGGCCATCGCCCGCCGCTCCACTGGCGCACCGGCGCTCCACCACCGGCATCGGCACAGCATCCCGTCACCTGGGTCGACGCGGACGATGCGGCGGCCTTCTGCGCGTGGCTCGGCGTGCGCCTGCCGACGGAGGCCGAGTGGGAGAAGGCAGCACGCGGCACGGACGCGCGGAGCTATCCGTGGGGCGACATGCCGCCCGACGGCACCCGCGCCACCTTTGGCCGCGGCAGCATGGAAGCCGGCCCGGCAGCCGTTGGACGGGCACCAGCCGGGGCGAGCCCGTACGGCGCGCTCGATCTCGCCGGCAACGTGTGGGAGTGGGTCGCGAGCGCGTATGCGCCGTACCCGTACGACGCGGACGACGGCCGCGAGGAGTCGCCCCGCGCCGAGCGCGTCTTGCGCGGCGGCTCGTACGCGAGCCCGGCGATCCACCTGCGCTGCGCGGCCCGCAGCCGCAGCTACCCCGGTCGGCTCGCGCCACATATCGGCTTCCGCCTCGCCCGCAGCTGAGACGATGCCACCCGCCAACCCACCAAGGAGCAACCGATGATCGAGCACGTCGACGCCGACCGCCTGCGCGACCTCACCCTCGAGCTCGTCGAGATCGACAGCCCGACGGGTGACACGGCCGTGGTCGCGCGCCTGTACGCGCAGCGGCTCGAGGAGATCGGGATGGACGTCGAGGTCCTCGACGAGGTGTTCCCTGCGACACCGATCGTGATCGGCCGGCTTCGGGGTGGCAAGCCAGGCCCGAGCGTCGTCCTCAACGGTCATCTCGACACGGTGCCGATCCCGCACGAGCCGGCCCGGATCGAGAACGGCTCCGTCTACGGGCGTGGCAGCGCCGACATGAAGGGCGCGCTCGCCTGCGCTGCCGAGACCGCGCGCGTGCTCAAGGAGTCCGGCCCGTTCCCCGGCGAGCTCGTGATCATCGCGATCGGGCTGCACGAGGCGCCCGGCGGCCGCGGCGAGGATCTCACGTGGCTCCTCGGCGAGCGCGGCTTCCGCTCGGACTATGCCGTCGTCTGTGAGCTCAGCGGCGACACCTTCGTGGCGGCGCACATGGGTCAGGCCACGGTCGAGATCACGGTCGCCCGCCCCGGCATCGTCACCCACGAGCTCAAGACCGAGGCCGGCACACCGCATCCGATCCTGGTCGCCGGCCACGTGATCGACGCGATCGCAGCCCGCAACGCGGAGCTCGCGGCGACCGAGCATCCGTGGGTCGGGGCCGAGACCTACTTCCTCGGCGAGGTGCACGGCGGCGACTTCTACAACCGCTTCCCCACCGAGTGCCGCCTGATCGGCACCCGGCGCTGGGCGCCGGGCAACACGCTCGAGGCCGTCGAGGCCGAGTTCCACGAGCTGCTCGCCCCGATCGCAGCCGAGACAGGCTGCTCGATCGATCTCGATCTCAGGCTCGTGCGCGGTGCGTACTCGATCGATCCCGACCACGCCCTCGCGCTCGCACTGCGGGCCGGCTACAAGGACGTGACGGGGGCCGAGCTGCCGCTCGAAGGGCTCAAGGTGGTCGCCGACGCTGCGGTGTTCGACGGCGTTGCCTCGATCCCGACCGTCTATCACGGGCCTGCCGGCACCGGCGCCCACGCCGATATCGAGTTCATGCCCGTGGCGGAGCTCGTGCGGGCGACGCAGGTGTACCTGACCATGCTCCAGCACCTGTGGGCATCGTGAGCGCACCGCTGCCCTCGTACGAGGAGCTCCGGGCGTCGTTTCGGTGGGAGCTTCCCGCCGTCGTCAACATCGGAGTCGAGGTGTCGGATCGGCAGCCGGCAGCGGCGCCTGCGATCCTCGTCACGGACGGGCGCAAGATCACACGCACCGTCACCTTCGGCGAGCTGACCGAGGCATCGAACCGGCTGGCGAATGTGCTCGTTGCCAAGGGCGTCAACCCGGGCGACCGTGTGGCGCTGATCCTCTCGCAGCGGCCCGAGACGGTGATCGCGCACATCGCGATCTACAAGCTCGGCGCCATCGTGGTGCCGCTCAGCGCTGCCTTCGGAACCGACGCGCTCGAGGTGCGACTTCGTGGCTCAGAGCCACGAGCGGTGATCGCGGAGCGAGCCTCGCTCGATCGTGCGGTCGAGGTAGGCTTCGACGGTGCTCTGATCGACGTCGACCGCGACTTCGGCGAGCTGCTCGTTGCGGCCTCGGCCGACTTCACAGCGGCCGCCACGACGCCGGACACGCCGGCGCTGCTCGTCTACACGTCCGGGACGACCGGCGCGCCGAAGGGCGCGCTCCACGGCCATCGCGTGCTGGCAGGCCACCTGCCCGCGTTCGAGCTTTCGCACGACTTCTTTCCGCAGCTCGGCGACCGCATCTGGACGCCTGCTGACTGGGCCTGGATCGGCGGGCTCTACGACGTGGTGATGCCCGCTCTCGCATGCGGCGTGCCCGTCGTCGCGTTCCGGACGCCGCGGTTCGACCCGGAGGTGGCGTTCGACGTGATTGCCCACGCCGGCATCAGCAACGTCTTCATGCCCGCGACGGCGCTCCGCATGATGCGCCGCAGCGACGGCGTGCCGGTGGCGTTGCGGACGATCGCGAGTGGGGGTGAAACGGTCGGCGAAGAGACGGCCGCGTGGTGCCGCGAGCGGTTCGGCGTTCGGCTGAACGAGTTCTACGGCCAGACGGAGGCGAACCTGCTGATCGGCAACTGCGCCGCGTGGCCCGAGCGTCCCGGCTGGATGGGCCGTGCCTATCCCGGCCACGAGCTGCGCCTCGTCGACGGCGAGATCGCGGTCAAGGTGGAGGGCGATCCGGTCGTCTTCCTCGGCTACTGGCGCGACGAGGCGGCGACCGCGGCAAAGGTGCGCGACGGCTGGCTGCACACCGGCGACCTCGCCGAGATCGACGACGAGGGCAACTACCTCAGCGTCGGCCGGGCCGACGACCTCATCTCGAGCGCCGGCCATCGCATCGGCCCCGGTGAGATCGAGGAGTGCCTGATCCGCCACCCGTCGGTGTCGATCGCGGCAGTGATCGGCGCCCCCGACGCGATCCGCGGCGAGGTGGTGAAGGCCTTCGTCGTCACGAACGCCGGCGCCGCTCGCTCAACCGAGCTCGTGGGGGAGCTGCAGCAGCTCGTCCGCACGCGACTGACGCCGTACGAGGTGCCGCGCGAGATCGAGTTCGTCGACGAGCTGCCGCTGACGGTGACGGGCAAGATCCGGCGGGCCGAGCTGCGCCGGCTGGAGGTACAGCGGTTGGCTCAGTCGGCCGGCGACGGCACGTAGCGCGTCTCGGGCAGTCGCACGACCCGCGTCACGCAGCTCTCGCCGTCGAGCTCGACGATGCGGTAGCCGGGAGCCGCCGGTACGAAGAGCGCCACGTCCGAGTCGGGGCTGAACTGGAGGCCGGTCGAAGGCGTGGTCACGACCTTCGCCGCGCCGACGCTGTGACTCGACTCGTGGTGCACGTGGCCGCAGCAGACGAGCCGGATCCGCGGGTCGCGGAGCACGAGATCCTGGAGCTGCTCTCGTCCTGCCAGGCCGATCCGGTCCATCCAGGTGAGCCCGAGCAGGATCGGCGGGTGGTGCATGAAGAGCACCGCGGTCGTCGGATCGTGCACCTCGAGCTGCGCCTCGACCCACGCGATCTGGTCGGGGCCGACGTGCCCGCTCACGGATCCCGGGGCGTGGGTGTCGAGCCCGATGCACAGCGACGCGCCCGCGGTGAACGAGAACGTGATCCGCTCGGCGCCGTCGCCAGGGATCCGATCGGGGAACGTCGCGCGCAGGAGGGCGCGGTCCTCGTGGTTCCCGGGCACGAACCACACCCTGTCGTGCCACGGCTGCAGGATGTCGCGAAAGGCCTCATAGGTGACCACGAGGTCGTCGTTCGTGTGATCGCCGGTGAAGACGAGGTGGTCGACCTCGCCCGCGTTCTGCGCGACGTGGGCCAGCACCTCCTGCAGCAGCTCGCGGGTCGGGATCTCGTAGAACCGGGCGTCGGGATCCGCAAATAGATGCGGATCGGTCAGCTGAACGATGCGGGTGAGGCTCATGTTGCCGCGAGTTCTATCGCACCACGCCACCCGGGCGTGCGCCTGTCGGCACCCCGTGGCGGAGGGCGGCGACGCCGCCGACCCACACGCCGCTCACGCCCTCGGGCGACCGCGTCGGATCGGCGTACGTCGCGGTGTCGATGTACCGCGCCGGGTCGAGCAGGACGAGATCGGCCCGTTGCCCGACCGCGATGCGCCCCCGGTCGGGGAGCCCGAGCCGGTCGGCGGCGCGGGCGGTGAGCCGGGCGACGGCCTCCTCGACCGGCAGCAGCCCGTCCCGGATCGCGAAGCGGCCGAGGAACCGTGGGGCTGTGGCGTACACGCGCGGGTGCGGGCGCGAGCCGAAGATGCCGTCGGAGCCGACGAGCTGGAGTGGGTGGCGCGCGATCGTCCGCACCGCCTCGTCGGAGGCGTAGTGCAGCACCATCGTCACGTCGAGCGCCGACTCGACCATCAGGTCGAGGGCCGTCGCGACCGGGTGGGTGCCTCGCTCCGCTGCGAGCTCCGCGATCGTGCGGCCGACCGCGTCCGCGTTCGGTGGTGCGGCATTCGCGATCTCGATCTGCTCCGGTCCCAGGGTGCCGAGGATGTTCTCCCAGCCGGGCAGGCCGTTCGCGATCTCGCGCGCGATCCGGCGGCGGTCGTCGCGGCTCGAGATCGTGCGGAGCGTCCCGGTCGCACCCCCCTCCTGCGCCCAGCCCGGCAAGATGCTCGCGAGGAGGGTGCTCCCCGCGCCGTAGGGGTACTGATCGAACGTGACGTCGAGCTCCGTGGCTGCGCTCTCGAGCAGCTCGAGCAGCGGCCCGACCTTGCTCTCGTCGGCGAGCGACTTGAGGTGCGAGACGTGGAGCGGGGCGCCCGAGCGGCGGGCGACGTCGATCATCTCGGCGACCGCCTCGAGCAGCGCGTTGCCCTCGTTGCGGACATGGGGCACGAGCGGCGCGCCGAAGACGGCGGCCTCCTCGGCCATTGCGACCAGCTCGTCGGTGTCAGCGTATGCGCCCGGCAGGTAGACGAGCCCGAACGAGAGCATGCGGGCACCCGCCTCGAGACCGATCCGGACCTCGCGCCGCATCTCGCGCAGGCTCTCAGCGGTCGGTGCCACCCGTCCGCCGCCGAGCACGAGGTCGCGCACGGCGCCGTGGCCGATCGACGGCACGAGCGACAGCGCAGGCCGTGTCGCGTCGAGCGCATCGAGATACTCCTCCACCGTCGACCAGGGCCATGTCTCCGGGCCGCCGCCCTCGAGTGGCCGCAGGTACGCCTGGCGCTCGGCCCAGCGCCCGGGCGCAACCGGGGCGGGGGCGAGGCCGTCGGGGTTGATCACCTCGGTGGTGAAACCCTGCGCCAGCTTCGGCGTCAGCAACGGGTCGTCGAACGACCGCAGGGCGGAGTGGGTGTGGAGGTCGATGAAACCGGGGCAGAGCATCAACCCGCGCCCGTCGACGACCTCGAGCGCCTCCGACGGCGGCGCCGAATCCTTGTGACAAAGTGTCACAAGGCTGACGGCGCCGTTCGTGACGCCGACGTCGCCTTCGAAGGGCGGCGCGTCGCCGGGATAGACGGTGGCGCCGCGGATCAGGAGGTCGAACGCGGTCATCCGGCGATCAGCGGCCGGCGGAAGCCCGCGGCGGTCGAGGCCATGCCCGCACCGATCAGGGCCAGGACGACACCGAAGCCGAGCGGTCCGAGCAGCCCGGCTGCCAGCACGACGCCGCCGATGAAGCCGATCATCCCGACGGTGAGCAGCGCCATGTTGAGCAGCCCCTGGTGGTCGTGCTCGACCTCCGCGGCGCGGGCGCCGTTGAGAGATGCCGCGGCGGCGCTGTTCGCGAGCAGGAAGACGCAGTACACGAGCGGCCCGATCATGGCGCCGCGGGGATCGGCGAAGAGGACGATTGCCGTCGCCTGAATCGTGATCGCGACGATGAACGTGCGGATCGCGCCGTACCGGCGCTGCGCGGTGCGGACAAGGGGTAGCGTGAGCAGGACGACGACCACTGCGCCCGCGATGAACGTGACGCTCGCCATCACCTCGTTCATCCCGAGGTGCTCCCGCAGGACGGCGGGCATGATCCCGATCGCGGCGCCCGCGAAGACGTTCCAGCTCAGATTCGCCCAGCCGATGGTGCGCAGGCGGGTGTTCAGCCGCAGCGACGCGATCCCGACGGCGACGTTCTCGCGCATCACCGCCATCGGTTCCGATTCACGCTCGAGCTCGGGCACGAGGCCGAGGATGATCGTCGCGGCGGTCAGCAAGACGCAGATTCCGATCAGCACGGCCGTGGCGCCGCCGAACCGGTAGAGCAAGAGCCCGACGAACGGGCTCCCGAACACGGCTGCCTGGTTGACGGTCGATCGCAGGGCATGGGCGCGGAGGAGGCTGCCGCTGGCCGCCGTCGTATCCCCGATGCCGCGGAACAGCGCCCCCTCGCCGAAATTGCGGGTCGAACCGACGGCCACCGCGGCGATCAGGATGAGGCCGAACCAGTCGTGGCCAAGGAGAGCCGCGACGGGGTAGAGCGCGCAGAAGCACAGCGCGACAATCGTCGCGATCCGCATCAGCCGTCGCGGGTCGGTGTTGTCTGAGGCAGCGCCCGCCGGGATCGCGGTGATCAGGAGGGGCGCATAGACGAGCCCTGCCGCGAGTGCCGCCGTCTGCGGCGAGTGGCCGCGGCTCAGCAGCATCCAGGGCAGGACGAACTGGAACTGACCCTGCACGCAGGCGGCAAGGGCGTTGGCCCCGATCAGGGCGGCCGTGCGACGGGGAACTCCGAAGAATCTCATCAAGCGTGCAGCTGGGCGAAGCGGTGAAGCGCGTTGTGCAGCCGGGTGCTCGCCTCGACGGCACCCCCGAACGGAAGTCGTGCGTAGCCAGGGCCTTCGAACGCTGTCCCGTCGACGACCGGGAGCCCTACGGCCTCGAGCTGCTCCGCCAACCCGTCGTGCGAGGAGCCGACGAAGAGGAACGGTGCGGCGAACGGTGTCGCAGCGGTGAGCCCGGGCGTCGCCGCGACCGCGGCGATCGCTACGGCGCGGTCGGCCTCGGTCGCAGCATGGATCTGCTCGAGCCAGTCGCGCGGCCCCTCTAGCGCGGCCCGCGCTGCCTCCTGCGAGGCGACGTTGACGCGGAGGCAGTCCCACTCGAGCGTGCGGGTGCAGCGGGCAACCCGCTCGCACGGCCCGGCAAGCAGGCCGAGGCGCAGCTGGGGCATCGACAGGCTCTTGCCCAGGCTGCGGATGACGATCACGTCGGCGCCGAGCCCGAAAGCGGATGTGAACGGCGCCCCGTCCCACAGCGATGCCTCGTAGGCCTCGTCGGTCACGATCACGAGGCCGTGGCGCTCGGCGAGCGTGACAACGGCGGCCACGTCCTCACGGGAGGGCGCGTAGCCGGTCGGGTTGCCGGGGTTGCAGAGGAGCAGCGCGGTCGTTCGTGGCCCGATGGCCTGCTCGATCGCGGTGAGATCCCAGCGCCAACCGTCCGCCTCGGTGCCGCGAACGTAGACGGGGACGCCACCGGCGACCGTGATCGGGCCGCCGAAGAAGAAGGTCGGAGCCGGCACGACGACCTCGTCGCCCGGCTCGAGCAGCGACCGGAAGCAGACGCCGAGCGCCTGCATGGCGCCGTTCGTGACGAGGATCTCCGAGTCGGGATCGACGCTACGGCCGGTCGTGCGTTCGAGCTCGACGGCGAGTGCGCGGCGCAGCGAGCCGAGCCCGTTCACGGGCGCCGTCTTCATCCGGCGGGCGAGGACAGCTGCGACCGCGTCGACGACGTGGTCGGGCAGCCCAGGGGCGCCCGTCCCGTGCAACGGCACGGGCTCGATCCCGGGCGGCAGTGCCCGCCGGCGCCGCTCCTCGGCCTCATGGGTCGGGAAGCGTTGGTCGTAGATCACGAGGCGGGGATGACGGGCAGCACGACGCGCGACGGGTAGATGCTCGTGTGGAGAACGGTCTGGTGGGCCACCTGCATGCGGGTGCCGGTGCCGACGTCCTCGCCGGTATTGAGGTTGCGTGAGAAGCGCGGAAAGCTCGAGCTCGTGACATCGAGGCGCTGATCCGGTGTCCCTGCTTGAAGACGTTCGCCACCGGATAGCAGCGGATCGTGTACTCGGCGACCTCGCCCGGCTCGAGCAGCTCGACCGACTCGCCCTCGAGGCTGCCGCGGTAACGCGCGCGGATGATGCCCTCGGTGAGGAAGATCGAGCGGCCGTCGGGGTAGACGTCGCAGAGGCGGACGATGAAGTCGGTGTCGAGCGCCGACGATGCCGCGTAGAGCACCATCTCGACCGGGCCGACGACCTCCAGGTCGCTCTCGAGCGGCTCGCTCGTGTAGACGAGCACGTCGTCGCGCTGCCTCGAGCACGCGCTGGTCGATCGGACCGGGCGGATGGGCGTCTCGGCGCCCTGGGTCATCGTCAGTACGGAGTTCACTCCGCCGATCGTCGGCACGGGGTCGGCCGGGTCGTAGTCGTAGCGGTCGGCGCTCTCCTCGGACTGCGGGCCGTCGACGGACAGGCCGCCACTCTGCCGGAGGTAGAACGGGGTCGGCTGCGGTGCGGGCGAGCGGCCACTCGTTCTCCCCCCGCCACTCGTTCGCGCCCAGCACGTAGAGCTCTGCCGGCGGCCGCGCCTCCCACCCGTTGTCGACGTCCTTCAGGTAGCGGTCGTAGAACTCGAGCTCGTGATCGCGGATCACGGTCAGCGCCGGCGACAGATCGATGTCACCCCTGAACGACTCGACCTCCTCCTCGTGCGACCAGGGCCCGATCAGGACGCGGTTCGGGACGCCGGCGGGAACGCCGGCGAACTGCCGCATGTGCGAGCCCGAGTACGGGTCGAACCAGGCCCCCTGCTGGAAGATCGGCACGTTGACGAGCTCGGGGCGGTGGCGGAACGACTGCCAGTACTCGTCGTTTGTCTGATGCTCCCACCAGAGCCGCCAGTAGTCGACCTTGCGTCCGATCGTCACCTCGTCGAGCTCGATCAGCGGCAGGTGGGCGAAGATTCGGTCGTTCAGCACCACGTCGCGCGCGGCCGAGCCGGTGATCAGCGAGATGGCGCTCGACCACAGGGCGGCGGCGCCGAGGGTCAGCGCGAGCTGGAACGCGCCGCCCTGTCCAATAGCCGTCCCAGAAGTAGTCGTCGTGGATGACGCTCGGCGAGATGCAGTGACGTTCGGGTGCCGCAGGTGCGCGAGCTGCCACTGAACGAGCCCGCCGTAGCTCCGGCCCCACGTCCCGATGCGGCCGTTCGACCACTGCTCGCCGGCCGCCCAGGTGACGGTGTCGTAACGGTCCTGGCCGTCGTAGCGTCCAGGCGGTGAAGTCACCCTCGGACTCGTAGCGCCCGCGGCAGTCGACGACGACCGCTGCGTAGCCGCGCTTCGCGAACCAGGCACCCCAGGCGACGAAGCGCTCGCGCGTCGACTCGTACGGCGTCCACTGGATGATCGTCGGCAGGCCCTGCGCACCGAGCGGCAGGTACACGTCGGCAGACAGCGAGATCCCGTCGCGCATCGGCACGCGCTGGTCGTGGAGCAGCCTGACGTCGTGGGTCGGCTGTGACGAGGCTGGGTTCATACAGCGTCGGGCTACGAGCCGTCGAGCGCGGTCCGGCGAAGTGACAGGCGGCGAGGTGGCCCGTCGCCGTGATCCTCGAGCGCCGGGTCGTCCTCGGCGCAGATCGGCTGCGCGATCGGGCAGCGGGTGCGGAAGCGGCAGCCCGACGGCGGGTCGATCGGGCTCGGCACGTCACCCGTCAGCACGATCCGGCCGCTCTTGCGGCCGGGATCGGCTCCGGGATTCGCCGAGAGCAGCGCCATCGTGTAGGGGTGGAGGGGCCGCGCGAAGAGATCGTCCGAGGTCGCGATCTCGACGATGCGGCCGAGGTACATGACGGCGACGCGGTCGGAGATGTACCCGACGACCGCGAGATCGTGGGCGACGAAGACGTAGGTGAGGTCGAACTCCTGTTTGAGGTCGACGAGGAGGTTGAGCACCTGCGACTGGATCGAGACGTCGAGCGCGGAGACGGGCTCGTCCGCAACGACGAGCTTCGGCTGCAGCACGAGGGCGCGCGCGAGACCGATGCGCTGGCGCTGGCCGCCGCTGAACTGGTGCGGGTAACGGTCGGCCGCCTCGGGAGGCATGCCGACGCGCTCGAGCATCTCGTGGCACGATCGCGTCGCGCTCCTTGCGCGATGCGAGCCGTGGATGCCGAGGCCCTCGGCGATGAGGTCGCCGACCTTCATGCGCGGGTCGAGTGAGCCGACCGAATCCTGGAAGACGATCTGCATGTGCTTGCGCATCTGGCCTTCATCCGCTTCGCCGAAAGGCTGACGATGTCGACGCCGTCGAACTCGATCTGACCTCCGTCGGCTCGAGCAGTCGCAGCATCGTCCGCCCCAGCGTCGACTTGCCGCAGCCCGACTCGCCGACGAGCCCGACCGTCTCGCCCCGGCTGGACGTCGAGGTCGACCCCGTCGACCGCCTTCAGCTGGCCGCGTCGTGCGCTTCGAGGCCCTTCTTGACCGGGAAGTACTTCTTCAGGCCGCGGCCTCGAGCAGGATGTCGCCCGTCGGCTGTCCCGGCCACGGTCACCGTAGCCGCCGGTGCTCATGAGGCGATGCCGATCGGGGTCCCGGCGCGCGGCCGTTCTCGCACAGCCAGCATGCAGACTCCTGCGGCGCCGACCGGGAGCAGCGGCGGCAGCTCGCTCTGACGAGCGGTCGAAGGCGTAGTCGCAGCGCGGCGCGAACCGGCAGCCCGCCGGCCAGTCGAGCGGGCTCGGCACCATGCCGCGGATCGCCTTCAGCGGCTCGTATATGCGCATCCCGAGCGCGGGATCGACCGCAGCAGCGCCTCGGTGTAGGGGTGCTGCGGCTCCGCGAACACGTCCGCGCACGGGGCCGCGCTCGACGATCGCTGCCGGCGTACATCACGGCCACCTCGTCGACCATCTCCGCCACGACGCCGAGGTCGTGGGTGATCAGGAGGATCGCCATCCCGAGCCGCTCGCGCAGGTCCTTCATCAGCTCGAGGATCTGCGCCTGCACCGTGACGTCGAGCGCCGTCGTCGGCTCGTCGGCGATCAGGAGCTTGGGGTTGCAGCTCAACGCCATCGCGATCATCACGCGCTGGCGCATGCCGCCGGACATCTGGTGCGGGTAGTCGCGCAGCCGCTTTTCGGCCGACGGGATGCCGACGAGCCGCATCATCTCGACCGCCCGCGCCGTCGCCTCCCTCTCGCCGACCCCCTGGTGGAGCCGGACCGCCTCGGCGATCTGCTCGCCGACCGTGAAGACGGGATTGAGCGAGGTCATCGGCTCCTGGAAGATCATCGAGATCTCGTTGCCGCGGATCTTCGCCATCTCGTTCTCGTCGAGCGTTGCGAGGTCGCGGCCGTCGAAGATGATGTTTCGAGCCCGGCTCGACGCGACCGGGCTCATCGACGAGCCTCATGATCGAGAACGCTGTCACAGACTTCCCGCTGCCCGACTCGCCGACGACGCCGAGCGTGCCGCCCTTCGGAATCGAGAAGTCGACGCCGTCGACCGCCCGGATCAGGCCACCATGCGTCTGGAAGCCCGTGCGGAGGTTCTTGACGGCGAGCAGGTCTCGGTCACGGCTTCACCTTTCGCGCCGCGCGTGGCCTCGGCGGCGCACTGGCGCTGCGGGTACCGGCACAGCAATGTGCTTCTCGATCTGCGCCAGCATCACGTCGGGGTCACGCGTCTGGAGCGCGGCGAGCAGATCGCGGTGCTCCTCGACCATGAGCTTCAGGTTCTGGCCGCGGCCGTAACGGAAGAAGTAGGCGCGGATCCGCGGCGCAGATCGTGCGCCACATCTGCACCGTGTGCGTCTGGCCCGAGGCCGAGATCACGATCTCGTGGAAGCGCAGGTCTGCCTCGACGTGTCGGGCAAGGTCGTCGGCCGCGCGGCTGCTCCATCAGCCAGACCTCCTTGCCGAGCTCGGCGAACTCCTCGTCGGTGATCCGGTCGAGTGCGTGCATGAAGCTGTAGCGCTCGAGCGTGAGCCTGATCGGGATGAGGACCTCCTGCACCTCCTCGTCCGAGACGCCGAGGACGACGGCACCGCGATACGGGAACGACATCACGAGGCCCTCGTTCTCGAGCTGCTTGAGTGCCTCGCGCACCGGGCCGCGGCTCGTGCCGAGCTCCGTCGACAGTGTCGCTCTCGATCAGGCGCTCGCCCGGCTCGTAGTTGCCCATGACGATCGCGCTGCGCAGGATCTCGACAACCTGCTGGCCTCGTGGCCCGCCCTTACCGGCGCCCCCTTCGAGGACTACCGCTCCGGTGCGTTCGACGCTACTTGCCATCCGTGCATCTCATCATACAAATTGTCGACAATCAACAGATGGTTGACAATCTCGCACGCCGCACCTAGTGTAGCGACCCTCCGGTGAAGATCACGAGCGTTCATACAGTTCCGGTGCGCACGCCATGCGTGAGCCCCTCGTCTGGCCCGGTGGGACGCGACTGTCCGCCTCGGGCCTGCTCGTCGAGATCCACACCGACGAGGGAATCATCGGGCTCGGCGAGGCGCCCGGCCCGACGCTACCGACGATCCGGACGATCATCGAGGACGAGCTGACCCAGTTCCTCGTCGGCCAGGATCCGCGGCGCACGGAGTGGCTCGTGCACCGGATGGAGGAGTTCAGCCGGAACTGGAGCCGCATCGCGTCCTACGCGATCGCGGGAGTCGAGCTGGCGCTCCTCGATATCAAGGGGAAGTCCCTCGACATCCCGGTGGCCGACCTGCTCGGCGGTTTCTGTCGTCGCGAGGCGCCGGTCGTCGGCTACCTGTTCATCGACGAGCCGGAGGCGAACGCGCGCAAGGCCGCAGCGTTCGTCGACGCCGGCTACACCGAGTTGAAGCTCAAGGTCGGCCGTGACTTCGGCCAGGATCACGACACGATTGCGGCGATCCGCGACGAGGTCGGCTCCGGCGTCAAGATCCGGATCGACGCGAACATGATGTGGAGCGTTCCGGCGGCGATCAAGTGGATTCGCGGCCTCGAGCACCTCGACCTGCAGTACGTGGAGCAGCCGGTGCCCGACTTCGACGTGCAGGGGCTCGCTCAGGTCCGACGTCGGTCGGAGTTCCAATCGCAGCTGACGAGGGCTGCACCGACATCCGCTCGGCGCTCGAGCTGATCAAGGCGGATGCCTGTGACGTGTTCGTCGTCTACCCGTCCGAGGCGGGCGGATTGACGCGGGCGCGGCAGATCGCAGCGCTCGCCGATGCGGCGGGCAAGTGGTGCGCGATCGGGAGCTGGGCCGAGCTCGGGGTGGCGACGATGGCGAACGCCCATCTCGTTGCTCGTCCTCGAACTTCCCGTTTGCGAGCGATACGCACTATCCACTGCAGGAGTTCGACGTGCTGACCGAGCCCGTCGAGATGAGCAACGGCTTCATCGAGGTCACCGACGCGCCGGGCCTCGGGGTCGAAGTCGATCGCGAGGCCGTGAACCGGCTCGCAAACATTCAGGTGCGCGAGTCCGTCTTTTATGACGACATCCAGGGTGAGGCTCCCAGGGTCGGTCAGATCCTCTGACCGTCTCCGACGACAGGAGGGACGTGCTGTGTCCGATAAAGAAACTCCCGAAGGTGCAGTGAGCGGCGGGGTCACTCGCCGAGACGCGCTCGTCAAGGCGGGCGTCGTTGCGGCCGGTGCGGTTGCTGCGGGTTCGATGGCAGGCGCGGCCAAGGCCACCGTCGGCAAGAAGGAGACGTTCTCGACGTCGAAGGTCAAGTACGGCGGCCATCTCGTCTGGGCGCTCGAGCAGGATCCGGTTCACGTCGCACCGTTCGGCGCGATCCTGACCTCGAACCATTGGGGCAAGCAGGCGTCATACGACTCGCTCGTCGAGTGGGACAAGAACCTCAACCTCAAGCCCGCGCTCGCCACCTCGTGGAAGATCGCGGCCGATCAGAAGTCGATCACCTTCAACCTGCGCAAGGGCGTCAAGTTCCACAACGGCAAGGAGCTCGACGCGGGTGACGTGAAGTACTCGGTCGAGCTGATGTTGAACCCGCCGCTTCCGGGCAGCATCTCGACGGTCGGCCAGGTGCCAGGCTTCCTGGGCGTCGACGTCGTCTCCAAGTACGTCGCCCGCCTCAATCTGAAGACACGCGACGCGCGTGTGTTCGGTTTCCTCGCCTGGGGCCGCTACTCGCCGATCGTTCCGGCCGGTCTCTACGACCAGATCAACGTCAGCCGCAACGCGGTCGGCACAGGTCCGTACCGGATGGTCGGCTTCAACCCGAACGACCGGGTCGAGCTCGTGGCCAACAAGAACTTCTGGAAGACCGGCCAGCCGTACATGGACGCGATCACGCTGAAGACGCTTCCCGATGAGCAGGCCCGCATCGCGGCCCTGCGCGCCGGCGCGATCGACGGCGCGACCGTGTCGTCGGACAGTGCAGCCTCTCTCAAGAACGACAGCAACCTCGTCGTGCTGAAGGGCGGCACCGCCGCATTCCGTGAGCTGCAGATGACGCTGAAGCCCGGCGAGACCCAGCCGTACGACGACGTTCGCGTCAGGCAGGCGGTCAACTTCGCGATCAACCGCCAGGCGATCATCAACACCGTCTACGGCGGCAACGGCGCATTCTCGGGTCATGTCCCGCCCGGATACGGCCCGTGGCCGCTCACGGCGGCGGAGCTGAAGACGAAGTACGAGAAGTTCGACCTGCCGAAGGCCAAGGCCCTGATGGCGGCCGCCGGGATGTCGAAGGGCTTCTCGGTCAACCTGTCGACTTTCTCGACGCCGCTCGACTTCCAGCAGGTCGCGTCGGTGATCAAGTCTCAGCTCAAGGCGATCAACATCGACGTCAACATCGTCGCCCAGGAGCCGGGGACGTTCGCGGCCAACAACGGCGTCGGCAAGTTCGAGTGGGATCTCACCGCGCGCGGCATGCGCGGCGACATCGACGGCTACATGGCCGAGTTCAACCCGAGTGCCGCGATCTACAAGATCTGGTACCCGGAGTACAAGGACGTGAAGGTCTGGCGTGACATCGGCAACGGCCGCATCACGCTCGATCCGGCCAAGCGGCTGCCGCTCTACAAGGACGCCCAGCGTCGGCTCATGACGGGCCTGCCGCAGATCGGACTTGTGCAGGTGCAGAAGTACCAGGTCGTCCGCAAGCGCGTGCAGGGCATGTACGTGTCGTTCGACGACTTCAACACGGGCCTCCGCAACAACGTGTGGCTCAGCTCGTGATCGAAGCTGTTCTCGTCGATCGGAAGGGGTGCCCTCTGGGCACCCCTTCCGCTTCGGCGTTCTAGGCGGGCAATGGGCGGGTACGTCCTCAGACGGGTTCTGTTCACGATCCCGACGCTGATCGGGATCTCCCTCATCATCTTCTTCATGGTCCGCCTCCTACCGGGGGACTACATCGACATCCTCGGCGGCGACTTCTCGGTCACCGACGAGCAGAAGGCGGCGGCCAGGGAGCAGCTTGGCCTCAACGGGTCGTACGCAGAGCAGTACTGGCGCTGGATCAGCAACATCTTCCAGGGCGACTTCGGGTTCTCGTTCCGCAACACGCAGCCGGTTTCGGAGATCCTGGTCAACGCACTCCCGATCACGGCCGAGCTCGTGTTCCTCGGCCTCCTGATCGCCGTCGTCATCGGTATCCCGCTCGGCGTGCTCTCGGCCGTCAAGCGCGACAGCAAGCACGACTACGCGGCGCGCGTCGGCGGCCTCGTCGGCGTCAGCATCCCCAACTTCTGGCTCGCGACGCTCCTGCTCCTCTTCACCTCCCGGGTGCTCGGCTGGGTGCCGCCGCTCACATACGTGCCCTTCTACGAGAATCCGATCGAGAACCTGAGCCAGTTCATCCTGCCGGCGATCTCGATCTCCGTGTTCACGCTCGCGATCGTGATGCGGATGGTCCGGGCAACGATGCTCGAGGTGCTCGGGCAGGACTACGTGCGCACCGCGCGCGCGAAGGGGGTCAAGCAGAAGGTCGTGATCTCGCGGCATGCGCTTCGGAACGCGTTGATCCCGGTTGTCACCGTCGTCGGCTTCGAGATCGGGATCCTCATGGGCGGCTCGGCGATCGTCGAGATCATCTTCGGCCTGCCTGGGGTCGGGAACACGCTATCAACGCGATCTTCAACCGCGACTACCCGGTGGTGCAGGGGGCAACGATGCTCCTCGCCTTCATCTTCATCTTTGCCAACCTGGCCGTCGATCTCCTCTACGGCGTCCTCGACCCGAGGATCTCACAGGAATGAGCACGCCCAACAACGAAGGCCCCATCCTCGCGCCCGAAGGCCCGAGCGACATCGGCGGCGGCGCGTGGGCGTACGCTCCCGCCCGCAAGGCCAAGAGCTTCGCGAAGTGGCGCAATCCGATCGGCATCACCGGCGCGATCATCGTCGGGTTCAACGTGTTCATCGCCATCTTCGGGCCCTACATCTGGACGATCGATCCAGACGAGCTCGTGGCCACGCGGCTGCAGGATCCGAGCTGGGCGCATCCGATGGGAACCGACGAGCTCGGACGCGACACGATGGCGCGCATCATCCACGGAGCCCAGGTGTCGCTGCAGGTGGGTGCCATCTCTGTCGGCATCGCCTTCGTGCTCGGCGTCTCGCTCGGCCTCCTCTCCGGGTTCTTCGGCGGCAAGGTCGACTCGCTGCTGATGCGATTCGTCGACATGATGTTCGCGCTCCCGGGCCTCGTGCTCGCGATCGTGATCGCCGGCCTGCTCGGGCCGAACAGGCGCAATGCGATGATCGCGATCGGCATCGTGATCACCCCGGCCTTTGCCCGTGTCGTGCGCGGCTCGGTGCTCGAGGTGATGGGCTTTCCGTTCGTCGAGTCGGCTCGCGCTCTCGGCGCCTCGCACAAGCGGATCATGGTGCGCAACGTCTTGCCCAACATCGCAGCGCCCCTGATCGTCCTCGTCACCGTCTATCTGTCGACCGCGATCCTCAGCGAGGCGGCGCTCAGCTTCCTCGGTCTCGGCACCCAGCCACCGGAGGCATCGTGGGGTGGCATGCTCAACAGCGCCCGCTCGTACCTCGATGCCGATCCATGGCTCTCGATCTTCCCGGGGCTCGCGATCGCGATCGTCGTGCTCGGCTTCAACTTCCTCGGTGACGGCCTGCGCGACATCCTCGATCCACGGCTCGGCCCGCATGTCGGCGGCGCGAGCAGCAAGAAGTAACGCCGCCGTGGTCGATGTTCTCATTCGCAACGGCTGGGTCGCCGACGGTGCCGGCAGTCCCCCGTTCCTCGGCGACGTCGCCATCGAGGGCGGCAAGATCGTCGAGGTCGGGCGCCTCGGCGAGAGTGCGACTGCAACCCGCGTGATCGACGCGTCCGGCAAGGTCGTGTGCCCTGGCTTCGTCGATCCACACAGCCACAGCGACTTCTCGCTGCTCGCGAACCCGACAGCGGAGAGCACGATCCGCCAGGGCGTGACGACCGAGGTCGTCGGCAACTGCGGCTGGAGCTATGCACCGATCTCCGACCACTCGCGCGAGTACATGAGCGGCCGGCTGCACACGTTCGGCTACGACGGGCCTGTGATCCCGTGGACGACGTTCGGCGAGCATCTCGATTTTCTCGCCGACGTCGGGCACAGCCCGAACCTGGCCTGGTTCGTCGGCCACAACTCGATCAGGCTCGCGGCCGGCGTCTCGGGCTCGCACCCCACCGAGCTGCAGTCGGCGCTGATGGACCGCTTCATGCGCGAGGCGATGGAGGCCGGCGCGCTCGGCATGTCGACCGGGCTCGAGTTCAACCCGGGACGTGAGGCGACGACGGCGGAGCTCGTGCGCCTGAACGCGATCGCCGGTGAGTACGACGGCATCTACACGAGCCACGTGCGCAACCGCGACTCCGGGATCCTGCACGCGATCGCCGAGTTCCTCGAGGTGGCAAAGGCCGGCGGGATCCGCGCCGAGATCTCCCACCTCAACGTGCGCCACAACACGAACGCGCCCGACCGTGGCTGGGAGCGCGCCGTCGAGATGATGGAGGCCGCCCGCATCGAGGGCATGGACGTGCTTGCCGACACGACACCGTTCGTCGACGGCCTCGGCCAGCTCTCCGGAATCCTGCCGCCCTGGGTTGCGGCGGAGGGCAAGGAGCAGGCACTTGCCCACCTGCGCGATCCCGAGACCCGCAAGCGGCTCCGCACGGAGTGCGACCGCTACTGGCGTTTCATCCACAAGGGCGAGTGGGACCGCGTGCGCCTGCAGTCGAGCGAGCAGCATCCCGAGTGGGACGGCCTCACGTTCGCGCAGATCGCCGACCTTCGCAAGGCCGACCCGTGGGACTGTTACTTCGACGTGCTCGCAGACGCCGGCACGGCCTACGAGAGCGTCCTCGTCGTCGGTCGGCTGTTCACCGACGAGCACATGGCCGAGATGATCTCGCATCCGCTCTTCTGCCTTGGCGTCGACACCTTCACCGTCACCGAGGAAGGTCCGCTGGCGGATGTCCTCCGCCATCCGCTCGGCTACTCCGGCCACGTCCACTACCTGACGCACCACGTGCGCGAGAACGGGACGCTTCGGCTCGAAGAGGCCATCCGCAAGATGACGAGCATGCCTGCCGCACACTTCGGGCTGTGGGATCGCGGCCTCCTCCGCGCGGGGTATGCCGCCGACGTGGTCGTGTTCGACTACGACGGTCTCGACGAGGTCTCGACGGTGGACGATCCGCACCACTACGCCCGCGGCGTCGAGCACGTGCTCGTCAACGGCACGGTCGTCGTCGACAGCGGCGAGCACACCGGGGCGCGCCCCGGCCGTCACCTATTGCGGGGATAATGCGGGTTGTGAGCATAGGACCGCCATGATCGACCTCCGCTCCGATGTCTGCTCGGTCCCGACCGACGCGATGTGGGAGGCGATGCGGGAGGCCGAGCTCGGCTGGGCGCTCGTCGGCGAGGACGCGTCGGTCAACCTGCTCTGCGAGCGCGTCGCCGCGCTGCTCGGCAAGCCGGCAGCTCTGTGGCTGCCAACGCTCGGCATGGGCAACCTCGTCGCGATGCTCACGTTCTGCGCTCCGGGTGAGAGCGTCGTGCTCGAGGCGGCATCGCACGTGCTCTCGTCCGAGTCGATGGGCATCACCGAGCTCGCGCGGCTCGAGCCGCGACCGCTGTGGGCCGCAGATGGGCGGATGGATCCGGCTGTGGTCGAGGAGGTCGTGGCCGAGAACCATGCTGCTCTGCTCATCCTCGAGAACACGCACACCCGGGCCGGCGGCACGACGCTCTCGGTCGAGCTCACGGCCGAGCTCGCAGCCGCCGCCAAGCGCCACGACTGCCGGGTGCACATCGACGGAGCGCGGCTGCTCAACGCCGCGATCGCGTTGGACGTTCCTCCTGCCGACCTGGCTGCCCCCGCCAACTCGGTCGTGATCTCGCTCAACAAGGCGCTCTCGGCGCCGTTTGGCGCCGTGCTCGCCGGCAGCGAGGCGGTCGTCGAGCGCGCGCGGCTGATGGCACATCGCCTCGGCGGCGGCAGCGTCCACCGGGCAGGCATCGCCGCCGCGGCCGCGCTCGTCGCGCTCGACACCGGTGTGCCGACAACATGGGTCGACCGGATCGCCGACGACCACCGCCGCGCGCGAGAGCTCGGCGCCCTGCTCGCCGCCATCCCCGGCGTCGAGCTGCAGCCGGCGGCAGTCGAGACCAACATCGTGCTCGCCGACGTGAGCGGCACGGGGCTCTCGGCGGAGGAGCTGATCCCGCTCCTCGGCGAGGCCGGCCTGCGCGTGCTCGAGCGCGACCACACCCGGGTTCGCTTCGTAACGCATCCGCTCGTCGACGATGCCACGGTCGTGCAGGCCGCCGCGATCGTGGCCGACGTGGTCGAGCAACACGCGGTGCCGCAGGCCGAGGAGCCGGAGGTCGAGGGGCTCGACGAGTACCTGACATGGGAGGCAGAGCAGATCGCGGCGATCGAGCGGGCCGAGCGCGCCGAGTGAGCGCCGCTTCAGCCGATGCCGAGCAGCGCCAGCGAGTCGCGCTCGATGATGCCCTCGATCACGTCGGCGTCGATCACCGGCATTCCCGGTCCGAACGCCTCACCCGTGACCGAGCGCAGGCCGTCGATCGTCTGGCGGGCGGTGAAGAACGGAAAGTCCGTGCCGAACAGAAGCTTGTGTGCGACGCCGTACTCGAGCGTCGCAACGAGCGCCTGGTACAGAAGCCAGCGACGCGACACGAGCGCCGAGACGTCGGCGAAGACGTGCGGGTGGCGGCGGATCACCGCGATCGTCTCGTCGAACCAGGGGTGGCCCATATGGGCGATCACGATCCGCAACTCCGGGAAGCGCAGCGCGATCTCGTCGAGCAGGATGGGCCGGGCAAGCGACAGGGCGCCCGAACGCGCGAAGGTCGTGCCCTGGTGGATCAGCATCGGCAGCTCGAGCCGCTCGAGCACCTCGCAGACGCGCAGGAACGCGGGGCCGAGTGGATCGACGTTCTGGTAGATCGGGCCGAGCTTGCAGCCCACGAGCCGGAGGTCGACCTTCATCCGCTCGAGCTCGTCGAGCGCCGTCGGCGCGGACGGGTCGACCGAGCCGAAGCCGAGCAGTCGCGCCGGGTCGCGTGCCACGTACGACGCCACGTAGTCGTTCGGCACGACGAATCCTGCCGCCGGCGCGTCGAACGCGAGCACCACGGCGCGGTCGACACCGTCGAGGGCGTTCGCGTGGTGCTCGTCGAGCGTGCCGCCGAGCACGACGTCGGCCCAGGCGTCGCGCGCCTGCTCTGCGAACGTCTCGCTGATGTGCTCGGGGTACTCCCCGACGTGGGTGTGGATATCGACGATCATGGCCGTTTCGGGTAAAGGGGAGCGATGAAGATCACCGGCATCGAGACGCTACCGGTGAGCGTCGGTGGAGGCTATGACTTTGCGGTGATCCTCGTGCTCGTCCACACCGACGAGGGGCTCACGGGCATCGGCGAGGCGAGCCTCGCGGGCCGCGGCCGCGGTGTGATCGGGATCCTCGACCACTTCACCGAGCTGCTCGTCGGCAAGGACCCAGCGCGGATCGAGCACTGGTGGGGCGAGATGACGCGCGGGACGTTCTGGTCGAACGGCCAGGTGATCATGAGTGCCGTCGCCGGGATCGATATCGCGCTCTGGGACCTGAAGGGCAAGCGCCTCGGCGCGCCAGTGTACGAGCTCCTCGGCGGCCCGACCCGCGACCGGGTGCGCGTGTACCGTCATCTCGCCGGCGATTCGGCCGAGGCGCTCGTCGAGGACGCACACCGCTTCGTCGAGCACGGCTTCACGGCGCTCCGCTTCGCGCCGCTCGGAGCGTTCGACGAGCAGGGCCTGACGCGGTGGGACCCACAGCGCTCGATCGTGGAGACGATCGCCGCGACCGAGGCCCTACGTGACGCGCTCGGCGACGGCGTCGACCTCCTGATCGATGTCCACACTGCCTTCGGTCCGGCCGAGTCCGCCTACCTCGGCCATGCCCTCGAGCCGTACCGCCTGTACTTCTACGAGGACCCGATCCGGCCACTCAACCCGGGCTCGCTCCGGCACGTCCGCGACAAGGTGAACCTGCCGATCGCGACGGGCGAGCAGCTCGCCCACAAGTGGGAGTTCCAGCCGCTGATCGAGGAGGAGCTCCTGGACTACCTCCGCATCGACCTCGTCCATGCGGGCGGCATCACGGAGGCGAAGAAGATCCTGGCCATGGGCGAGGCACACGGCCAGCGCTCCGCGCTCCATCACGCGAGCTCACCGGTGAACGGCGTGGCGTGCCTGCACGTCGACATGGCGGTGCCGAACTTCGGCATCCAGGAGTGGATGGAGCTCGAATCCCTGCACGAGATCTTCCCGAACGCACCGCGCGCAAAGGACGGCTACGTCGTCGCCCCCGACGGCCCGGGCCTCGGGCTCGAGCTCGACCTCGAGGAGGCCCGGCGCCGACCGTCTCGTGATGCGCCGCTGCCGTCGCGGAGCTGGCCGGACGGTGGCGTGGCCGACTACTGAGCTCTTCGCTCCAGGCCAGGCTGCCGGATGACCGCGCCCGAGGACGCGCCCGACACGGTGCGCCCGCTCGTCGCGATGAGGCCCAGTGCCCCGGGGCCGCCTCATCGCGGGTCGAACCGGGAGAGCGCCTAGCCCATCTTCCCGATGATCGCCGTCATCTCGTCTTCGTCGAAGGCGCGCATGGTCGTCGAGCGGAGGTTGCCGGTCGCGGCGAGCTGAAGGGCAACTGCCGTCCCGGTCTCGTCGTCGGGGAAATCGGCGACCGTGACGAGGTCGTAAGGTCCGACCGTCCAGAGAATCGCATCGATCTTGCCGCCCTTGCTCTCCACGAGGTGTTTGGCGGCCTGATAGCGACTGACGCTGTCCTTGGCGTTCTTGACGCCCTGATCCGTCCAGTTGTACAGAGTCACGTACTTGGGCATGTAGCCACCCCCTGTTGTCGCCCGGCGCACGCTGCGGACGCAAGCGCACCACCAAGGCGGTGTCAATCGATGCTACAACGGGGCGGGGGGCCGGTTCGCGTGCTTGGTGGAGCCGACCCTTGCGGAACATTTCCTAACGCTTGCGCATACGGGCACTCTCACGCGCGGTGGGCTCGGTGCTGTCCGCAGCTCGCCCGAGGATCTTGCCGGCTGCGTGGAGGCCCGTGATGTAGGTGTCTTCGAGGTCGCAGACGTTGTGGTCGCCGACGAGGTAGAGCCCTGGGCGCTGCTCGCAGTCGAGGAGCGCGTCTCCTTCCAGGTGGAAGGCAGGGTTCCAGTGGTGGTGCTCTACCACCTCCCAGGTGTGGAAGTAGTGCGCGAGATCGGGATCGCGATCGGCAGCGCAGAAGAGGGTCTCGCCGGTCGGCAGCTGGGCAATCGCGAAGATGCCGTGGTTTTCGGGGAAGAGGCTGTACGCGGCTTTCGCCCACGGCGGGCGCAGCCGACCCTGGACGATGAACATGTGCGCGGCACGCGGGGCCTTGACGGAGTCGAGTTCGAGCAGTCGTGCGGAAACATCGGTTGGGGTAGCAACGACGACGTTGGCGGCTGTGAAATCGCCGCTCTCCCGGGTTCGAACGAGGTATCCGTCGAGCGTCGGGGTGAGCTCGGTGACCTCGTCGATCAGGAGCTCATTCTCGAAGCCGGCGGTGATGCGGTCGAAGCGGAAGGTGTACTCGTGGATCGGGATCACGGTCGGCAGGATGCCGACGAGAAGCGTGAAGGCAGTCAGCCTGTCCAGCGACGTGAAGCCGGTGCCCTGGATCGCCGGCTCGAGGTAGGAGCGCGCAATGTCCTCGATCCGGTGGCGCCGAACGAACCGACGGGCCGGCTCGTGGTAGAGCTCCCACAGCAGCGGGTCTGCCTTGATCCCCTCGGACTGGGCGACCAGCAGGCACTCCCGCTTGAACACATCGTAGTGGCGGCGGAATTCGCGCATCAGGCGGACGAATCGAACCGTCTGCGGCAGATACCGCACGAGTGGCAGGTCTGACCGAGTGAACGAGCCGTCGCTCCTGCCCCGCAGCATCTGACGTCGCCGGATTCGACGCCCGCGCTCGACGAACCGGTCGAGATGGAGGTAGTCGGCTCTCACGTAGTAGGCGCCGAGGTTCGCAGTACCGTCTCGCGAACGACGGATCCGACCCCCCACGTCTTCGGTGATCAGCACGAACCTGTGCTGATTGTCAGACAGTCGGCGGGCGCAGGCGAGACCGGCAATGCCGCCTCCGACGATCACCGTCCCGAACGGAGTCGCCGTCACGACCTCGTCAGCGCTCATGTCCCCTCAGCGGAGGCGCCGGGCTGCACGGGCTCGCGACGGCCGGCGTCGCGCCACATCGTGGTCACGGGGATGCTCCCGCCCGGCGCACCGCCCCTCCGCTGTCGCTCGGTGCCACGACCCGATTATCGGCGGCTGTCCGGGCGCGCGCAACCACACCGAGTGGCCGAGCTCGAGCGGTTCGCATGCCGGCGTCGGTATGGGAGAATCGACGCATGGACATGAGGCGATCCATCGAGATCCCCGTCACGAGCCTCGTCGTGCTGATCGGTCGGTCGCAATCAGCATGTGGCGGCCGCCGGTGACCGGGCCTCGTGGGGAGCCGAACGATCCCCGGCACGCGGACTCGGCGCCCCGTCTCCTCGCCGGCGGCAACCCTCAGATCGCAAAGGCTGACGGCGACGCCCCGGTGCAGGAGTACATCGCGGCGATGCCGGGCTGGAAGCACGACGTCGGGCGTGACCTCGACGCGCTCATCGTGCGCGTCGTGCCCGATGTGCAGAAGGCGGTGAAGTGGAACTCCCCGTTCTACGGCATCGAGGGCCGCGGCTGGTTCCTCAGCTTCCATGCCTTCACCAGGTACGTCAAGGTTGCCTTCTTCCGTGGCGCCTCGCTGACTCCGCCGCCACCCGGCACGTCGAAGAGCAAGGAAGCGCGCTACCTCGACATCCACGAGGGTGACGAGGTCGACCAGGAGCTCCTGGCGCGCTGGGTCGGTCAGGCCGCGGACATGCCCGGCTGGGTTCCATAGCCGTCGCGGAGGATCAGCCGCTCCCGAGGCGCGCCCTGGCGACGGCATGCGCCTCGGCGTGCGCCTGGGCGTGGCCGGTCACGGCGGCCAGGAAGTGCTGGCGATCGATTGCGTAGAGGCGCGCGTCCGTGACGGCCCGCACAGTCGCCGTCCGCGGGACGTCGCGGAGCAGTGCAATCTCGCCGAAGAAGTCTCCGCCGACTGCTGAAACCGTGTGGGTACCGGCGTCGATCGTCAGCTCGCCGTCGTCCACGATGTAGAAGCGGTCACCGAGGTCGCCGGTGCGAATCACGACCTCGCCGGCCTCGGCATCGACCTGAACGAGATGCGAGGCTATGCGCTCCTTGGCGACGAGCGACAGCGGGGCGAACAGGGTGAATGCCTCGACCAGCGCCAGCTGCGGGGCAGGGGCTACCTCTGAGTCGATCTCGAGCAGCCGCCGACGGGTGACGAGCACGAGCACGGGGAGAATCGCGCCGACGACGAGAAACGCGGGCCGGAGCCCGATCAGGCTGAGCACGGCCGGGGTGACGAACGAGCCGATCGCCGCCGTTCCCATTGCGAGGCCCCAGGTGACGCCGAGGACGCGCGTGAGTACCTCATCGGGGACGGTGCGCTGCAGGAGCGTGAACCCCGCCACGTCGACGACGCTGTTGGCGGCGCCGACGACTGCGAGCAGGAGGATGACCGGGGCGGCCCGGGAGAGAGGTGCGATGAGCATGATCGGGATGCCCCAGAAGACGATCGCCCACGCGAACGGCGGCGCGAGCCGCTCCCCGCGGAGCGAGATCGCGGCGAGCGCTCCGATGAGCCCGCCGGCGCCGATCGCGGCCGTCAGATAGCCCACCTCGGTCGCTCCGCCGTCGAGCACCCGGTACGCCGTGACAACGATCAGGACGTTCAAGCAACCGCGAACGAAGGTCTGCGAGGCGATCACGCCGACGAGGAGGCGCGCCCGTGGCACCTCCCCAATGGCCGTGAACCCTTGCCACGCATCGACCCGAACGCCGACGGCCGCTCCGGGGACACGGCCCTCGACGGACACGCGCGCCAGCAGCGCGCCCGCGACGAGGAGTGCCGCCGCGCCCGCGACGAACACCGCTTGAACGCTCGCGACCGCGACCAAGAGCCCCGCGACGAGCGGGCCGAGCAGCGTGCCGAGGCTCTCGATCGTCGAAGCCGCACCGTTCGCAGCGATCAGCTCTCGCGCCGTGTGCGCGAGCGACGGAAGCAGTGCCACAAGCGCGGGGCGGAACAACGTCGAGCAGACCCCGACCACGGAGCCCGAGACGAAGACGATGGTGCGCTCGCCCATTGCGGCGCCGACGGTCGAGACGATGAGCGCTCCGGCTCCCAGAAGCACGAGAGCGAGGAGGAAGCGCTCGCGCCGGAAGCGGTCGCCGAGCGATGAGGCAAACGGCGCGATCGCGGCGGCTGGCAGCAACCGCAGCAGGCCGGCCGCGCCGACCGCCCTCGATCCGCCGTGCCCGTACGCGAACACGCCGAGGGCGACGAAATGAGCCCATTCCGCCGACATCAGCGCACCCCAGGCGAGCTCGGCGCGCCTGATGTCCGCGTTGCGCGCGGCGATGTGGAGTGCGCTGAATGCCTCGCGCAGACGATCGGGGATGCGCGTCATTTCTGCGCCGGCCGCGGACGTGGTGCGAACGTCTCCCGGCCTCGATGCACCATCTGACAGTAGCCTCAGCTGCGTCTGAGGTCGATGAGAGCGGCGGCCGCCGCGTCCGTCGCCTCCTCGAGACAGCCAGGCGCGTACGG
Organism: uncultured Thermoleophilia bacterium; assembly: GCA_963799575.1. Lineage (GTDB taxonomy): Bacteria > Actinomycetota > Thermoleophilia > Gaiellales > Gaiellaceae > Gaiella. The sequence continues at coordinate 160,744 of CAWCXK010000009.1, read as the reverse complement.
CGACTGCTGCTCCTGGTAGCGCCCGCTGCCATAGGTCTCGCGTGGGCAGAGGTAGCCGGCTCCACCGTTCGTCGTCGTGAGCACGAAGACCGGCGTGCCCTCGAAGCGCCGCCGGAGCTCGACCTGGAACACGGAGTAGAGCTCGTCCGGCACCGCGACGAGAAGCGCCTCCCCGAGCCGCCACGTCCAGAGCGGCAGCCGGTGCGTCGGCCCGTCGCCGAGCGCACGCGCGAGGAACTCCCGCCGCAGCGCCTTCTCGCGCTCCTGCACTGCGTCGGGCTTCGCGTCCGTCAGGCTCTCGACGATCGCGGGCTCCTCCTTGCGTCGTAGCTCGACGTGGGTGATTTGGCCGTCGAGGCGGTCGCCGGCGGCGAGCTGGTTCGGCTCGCACGGCCGGTACTCCCAGGTGCCGAGGTTCGCGCCCGAGGCGACGATCCCCGTGTAGACGAAGCGGGTGCCCGGCGGCGGCAGCGCCTCGATCGCCGCCGCTGCGGCATGGCCGAGCTGGCGGCCGTTGCGGTCGGCGACGGCCGTCTCGCCCACGTAGTCATCGCGCGGCGCGAGCTCGCCCGAGGCGCCGTGGAGGAAGAGCGCCGGGGCGTCGAACGCGCGCTCGAGCACCTCGCGGGCGGCGCCGATGTAGTCGGGCGAGAGGAGTCGGTTGTCCCAGGCGAGGGTCGTCGGGTGGCAGGCGTAGTTGAAGAGCGTCGCGACGACGGTGCCATCGGCGCCGGTCGCACGCGCGACGAGCAGGGTGTCGTCGGCCGCGCCGCCCGGGTTGAAGCCGCACGCGAACCGTCCCGCGTCCTCGTCCCAGAAGTCGCGGTTCGTTGCGAGGCTGCAGCGGCCGTAGCCGTACGTGACGATCGCCTCTGACGCGGAGGCCCGCGCTTCGAGGATCGCGTCGGCTATCTGCTCGGCGAGGCTGTCGAGGTAGGGCTGGATCAACTCGACGCCTGGCCGGTCGGTGAGCTGCGAGTTCGCGTTCGCCGCGGCGTGCGTGTGCGACATCGAGACGAGCAGCTGCTCCTCGCCGAGGCCCGTCCGCTCCCTGATCGACGCCCGGAGCCCACGCTCGTCCGGCGCATACTGGAGCCAGCCGATGTCGAGAGCCACGAGCGAGAGCTCGGGGCCGTCACCGTCGCGTGGCGCGAACACTGCAGCGGTCGCCGTCAGGGGACGGTGGACGCCCTCGGCGACCTCGTGGTTCGCAGCGCCCCACGAGCGGGCGTAGATCCCGACGGGTGGCGTCACGTCGCGGGTCGCGACGCCGACGGTGCAGCGGGTCGTCGGGAACGTCTGCTCGGTCATGCCTCGACCTCTTTGATCGATTGGGCGTCTCGACGGGACGGGCGCCCCGCGTACAGCGCTGCGGCGCTGGTCGCGGCGACGAGAATTGCCATCGTTCCCGCTACTGCGAAGGCGAGGCGAGTGCCGCCCTGCTCCGTCAGCGAGCCCGCGATGAGCCCACCGAGCGGTGCGCCTCCCATGAAGGCAAAGAAGTACAGGCTCGCTGCCCTCCCCCGCAGGTGCTCGGGCGCCGAGAGCTGGAGCGTTGCGAGCGCGCTCGATCCCCAGAGGATGTAGAAGATCCCGGTCACGAACAGGATCAGGCAGACCGCGAGGAGGCTGTCCTGCGGTGCCAGAAGCAGCTGGGAGGAGCCGAATCCGACTGCTCCGATGAGCACGAGCAGGATCCGCGTGCGGCCGAGGGTCGCGAGGATCATCGCGCCGCACAGGGCGCCGCTGCCGAACACCGACGCGATCAGGCCGAACGTGCCGGCGCCCTGATCGAGGGTCAGCCGGGCAACAAGCGGCAGCAGCACGTCGAAGTTGAACGAGAACGTCGAGACGAGGAGCACCGTGAAGAACGTGACGGCGACGCGGCGCGAGCTGACCGCAAATGCGAGCGCCTCGCCGACCCCGGCGAGCACCCCGCGCTCCGGCGCCGAGCGGGGAGGGCGCGGCGACAGCTTCATCGCGAGAATCGCGCAGATCACCACCGCGTAGCTGACCGCGTTGAGGGCAAACGCGACGCCTGGCCCGGCCGCTGCAACGACGAAGCCGCCCAGGGCTGGGCCGATGATGCGCGCCGACGTTCCGAGTCCGGAGCTCAGGGCGACGGCGTTGGTCAGGTCTTTGCGACCGACGATCTGGAACACGAGCGTGTGGCGGGCCGGCGCATCGAGCGCGATCGCGATCCCCTGGATGAAGCCGAGCACGTAGAGCTGCCACACGGCGATCAAACCCGTGAGCGCCAGGACGGCAAGAAGCGCGGCGTTGACGGCGAGCACCGTCTCGCACGTGACGATCATGCGCCGAAGATCGACGCGGTCGGCGATCGAGCCTCCGACGAGCGCGAGTGCGGTCACGGGCAGCGTCTGGACGAGCGCCAGCGCTCCGACCGCGACCGGCGAGTGCGTCAGCTGGAGGACGAGCCAGTACGCAGCGATTTGCTGCATCCACGTGCCGATGAACGAAATGCCGCTCCCGGCGAAGTAGAGCCGGTAGTTGCGGTGTCGCCGCAGGCTGCCGAAGGTTCGGTCGCCAACCGCGGAGAGCGAGGCGACCGACCGCAAGGCTAGAGCGTCACTCTTAGAGGAGGGCGGCGCGGTCGATCGGCTCGCCGAGCACGAAGACGCAGTCCCCTTGCTCGGTTGGCGCAATCGCCTTGGTCACGGCAACGACGCCGTCCATCGGCGCACGGAGCAGCTCCGCCGGCCGGTCGGGGCGGTCGATGAACCAGAGCCGGCCCACGGGGTCGCCCGCTGCAACCGGGTCGCCGGGCTCGAGCATGGCTTCCCAGAGGCCGTCCTCGGGCGACTCGACGATCGTCGCCGGATTGCGGCCGTCGAGGATCACCGCCGGCGGCAATCCGAGTGACGCGCGCGTCTGCACCTCACCCTCGAGCACGCCCACGTGGCGCAAGACGTTGTTGAGCCCACTCCACGCGAGCCGATTGACGTGCGCCGGGACGCGGCCACCGCCGCCGAGCTCGGTCGTGATCACGATCTTGCCCTGATTCTCCGCCTCGACCGGCAAGAGACCGGTGCCGTTGACGTCGATGTAGAGGAAGTGGAAGTCGCTGTTCCAGGCCTCCATGCCCTCGAGCATCGCCTTGCGCTGCACCGGGTCGGCGACGACGTGCATGTGCGAGCACGGGATGAACCAGGCCGTGCGGCCGCCGGAGTGCATGTCGATGACCACATCGGCGAGCGGGAAGAGCTTCCGCGTGAGGAAGTCGGCGAGCTGCTCGTTGCCCGGGCCGTCGGGGCGGCCGGGGAACGAGCGGTTGAAGTTGGCGCCTGACGGCCAGTTGCGGGTGTTCGCCTTCGAGGCTGCCGGCGAGAGGACCGGGATGACGATCACGCGTCCTGTCACCTGCTCGGGCTCGAGTTCCTGCAGGAGGCGCAGCGCAGCAACTTGCCCCTCGTACTCGTCGCCGTGGTTCCCGCCGAGCACGAGCACGGTCGGCCCTTCGCCGTTCGCGATCGAGGCGATGTGGACGTGCTGGGTCGCCCAGCCGGCCGTGTTGGTGATCTTCGGAAAGGCGAGATGGCCGACGTGCTTGCCGGGGGCGGTGACGTCGATCGAGCACGAAACGGGTGTATCGCTCATGCGCGGGCCTCCAGGTGGCGGGTCACGGCGGCCTCGGTCGCCGCGAGCAGGCGGTCGACGTCCTCGTCGACGTGGGCGTACGAGAAGTGGCTTCGCTTGAGGTTCAGCGGCAGCTCGAAGATGCCGTCCTTCATCATCTCGCGCCGGTAGCCGACGAACAGGTCGACGTCGTTGCGGAGGAGGTCGTCGTAGCTCACGACCGGCCCTTCGAGGAAGTAGGTGACGAACACCGAGCCGAAGCCGGAGACGACGGCCGGCACGCCGAGGCGGTCGTAGATCTCCGTCAGGCCGGTGCGGGCGCGCTCGCCGAGCCGGAAGACGTGCTCGTGCACCGGCTCGTTCTCGAGCTTCTCGATCGTGGCGAGGGCGGCAGCGGTCGTCGCGGGATGGCCGTTGAACGTGCCGGCGAAGAACGCGGGCTGTCCCGGCGTGGTGGAGAAGAGGTCCATCAGCTCGGCCTTGCCGCCGAGCGCCGAGACGGGCCAGCCGTTCGCCATCGCCTTGCCGAGCGTCGTCAGGTCGGGGGTCACGCCCGCGACGGACTGGTAGCCACCGATCCCGTGGCGGAACCCGGTGATCACCTCGTCGAAGATCAGCACGGTGCCGTGCTTCGTCGCAAGCTCGCGCAACCGCTCGAGGAATCCCGGCTGCGGCAGCACCGCACCGATGTTGTGCGGGATCGGCTCGATGATGATCGCGGCGACGTCGCCGTCGTGCTCGTCGAGCGCACGCTCCACGGCGACGGCGTCGTTGAACGGGCAGACGATCGTGGCGGCGACGACCTCGGGCAGCATGCCGCCCGAGAGCGGATCCTTGGTGCCGACGCGCTCGGCCGGCGAGATCACGTTCATCGCCACCGAGTCGTGCCAGCCGTGGTAGCAGCCCTGGAACTTGATCACGTGGCGCCGGCCGGTGGCGGTGCGGGAGAGGCGGAGCGCGTGGAAGGTGGCCTCGCTTCCCGTGCACGTGAGCAGCACCTTCTCGAGCGAGGGCACGGCGGCGACGAGGCGCTCGGCGAGCTCGATCTCGACCTGCGTGACACCGATCCCCATCAGTCCGAGCGAGCGGCCGGCTGCTGCCGCGGCGGCGTCGACGTCGGGATCGTTGTGGCCGAGGAGCGGCGGGCCGAAGGCGGCGTGGTAGTCCGTATAGGTGCGACCGTCGCCGTCGGTGAACGTCGATCCGCTCGTCGCAGTGATGATGAGGTCCTCGAGGCCGGGGACGCGGCGCTGGCCGCTGTTGACGCCGCCGGGGATCACGGCCGAGGCGCGGGCGGCGAGGCGGGCTGCGGCTTCGGACGAGGTGAGGCTCATCAGCCGACCCTCAGGCTCTCGAGCACGTCCTCGTCGAGATCGACGCCGAGGCCCGGCGTGGTCGGGACCGCGACGTACCCGTCGGCCTCGATCGGCAGGCGCTGGACGGTCAACGTCTTCGCGATCGGCGTATCGGCGACGCAGTACTCCTGCCAGATGCCGTCGGGCATCACCGCGTTGCAGTGGAGCGAGGCAGCCTTGATGATGCCGCTCTTCCACGCGTGCGGGACGGTCTCCTTGCCCTGAGAGTGGGCGAGCTCGGCGATCTTGAGCGTCTCGGTGATGCCGCCACAGCGCGTCACGTCCGGCTGCACGAGGTCGACGTGCGCCCGGTCGATCAGCTCCCTGAAGCCCCACCAGGTCGCATCCTGCTCGCCGGCGGTGACGCGGATGTCGACGGCGTCGGCGAGCTCGGCGTACGCCTCGTACTCGTCGGGCTCGAACGGCTCCTCCAGCCAGTAGATGCCGATCCGCTCGTACTCGCGCGCGACCTCGATCGCCCGCTTCGCGTCGGCGACGTAGCCGAGACCCGCGTCGATCATGATCTCGACGCTGTCGCCCGCGGCCTCCTTGGCGGCCGCGGCAAGGGCAACGTCCTGCTTGGAGTCCTTTCCGAGCGGCCCCCAGCCGAGCTTGACCGCGGTGAAGTTCTGCTCCTTCAGCGCCGTGACCGCCTCGGTCACCTCTGCCGTCGTATCGGGCATCAGCATCGAGGCATACGCGCGCACCCGGTCGCGCTGTGGCGTACCGAGCAGCTCGCAGACCGGCTTGCCGAGCGCCTTGCCCTTGATGTCCCAGAGGGCGATGTCGAGGCCGCTGATCGCGTGGATCGCAATCCCGCGCCGCCCGAAGTAGATGAGGCCGCGATACATCTTCTGCCAGAGCCGCTCGACGTCCATCGGGTCTTCGCCGATCAGCACGTCACGCAGGCTGACGGCGACAGCGTGCGAGCTCGGCGCCTGCACGAGGGCCTGGACGAGCTCGGGCGACGAGTCGACCTCACCGATGCCCGTGATGCCCTCGTCGGTGTGAATTCGGACGACGAGATCGTCCTGGCTTCCGTCGGCGATCCCCTCGTTCACATCCGCCTGCCGTAGGACGATGGCCTCGACATCGGTGATCTTCACGCGGGTCTCCTGAGCTGACGGGGTGGCTGCCGGGATGGTCTGGACGGCACACTGGCGGTTCGGCCAGATTGTCGACTATAGCGAAATTGTCAACAATCCACTAGGATGGCGCGGCAGCCATGAGCGACTCTCCGATCCTCTGCACGATCGACCTCGACGCGCCCGGGAAGCAGGTCGGCAAGCTCCAGGTTCCGCGGTCGTCGAATGCGAGTGGATGGTCGAACCAGTACGTCCCGATCGTCACGGTCGGAAACGGCAACGGCCCGACGGCGATCGTCCTCGGCGGCGTCCACGGCGACGAGCCCGAGGGTCAGGTGGCCGCGCTCAACCTCGCGCGCGACCTGCAGCCGGAGCACGTCAACGGCCGCGTGATCGTGATCCCGTGCGTGTCGATCGACGCCTCGCGCGCCTACACCCGCCTGTGGCCGTCGGGCGCGAACATGAATCGCTCGTTCCCCGGCTCGCCCACAGGCCCGGCGGACGAGCAGCTCGCACACTTTCTGTCGACCCAGCTGTTTCCGCGCTCGGACATCGTCGTCGACATGCACTCCGGCGGCCGCACCGGCCTCTGTCTGCCCTGGTCGGAGATGCACTGGGTCGACGACGTCGAGCAGCGCCGGCAGATGGTGGACGGGATGCTCCACTGGAACACCGACTGGTGCTGCGTCTACATCGACATCGCGGGCACAGGCCTGCTCGTCGGCGAGGCCGAGCGGCAGGGCAAGATCGTCGTCAGCACCGAGCTCGGGGGAGGCGGCCACGTCACGGCCGAGATCCACCGCCTCGCGCTCAGCGGTCTCCAGAACGTCCTCCGCCACTTCGGCGTAATCGAGGGCGAGGTGCAGACGCGCGCGTCACTCGGCCGGTCCGCCCCGGTGCTGCTGATGGCGACCGAGCTCGACAACTACCTCCTCGCGCCCGAGTCCGGCCTCTTCGAAACGGTCGTCGACCTCGGCCAGCGGGTCGAGGCGGGCGAGCCCGTCGGCCGTATCCACTTCCTCGAGCGCCCCGACCGGGAGCCCGAGGTGATCCTGGCCAAGACCGCCGGGATCGTGTGCGTCGTCCGTGCGATCGCCACAACCGAGCAAGGCGACAACGTCGTCGTCGTCGCGCGCGAGGCGGATCGCTCGGAGCTCGACTGACCGTGGAGCGCTTCGAGGTTGCCGCCACTCAGGTGGACGTCCGGCACACGGATGTCGAGCACAACCTGGAGATCCACCTGAAGCTCATCGCGGAAGCGGCCGAGGCGGGTTGCCGGCTGATCGTCTTCCCGGAGACATCGGCCACGGGAAACAACGGCAGCGTCGAGGTGACCCGATTCGCCGAGGCTCACGACGGCCGCATCTTCGAGACGATCCGGAAACAGGCAAAGGCGTGTGCGATCGTTGTCTCGTACGGATTCTGCGAGCGCTTCCGCGGCACGCACTACAACACGTCGGCGCTCGTCGGCCCGGACGGGCTGATCGGGCTCCAGCGCAAGGTGCATGCCTCGTACGACGAGTTCTTCCGCTTCCGCCAGGCGTACGAGTGGAACGTCTACGATCTCGGCTTCTGCACCGTCGGCACCGCCATCTGCCACGACAGCGACTTCTTCGAGAGCTGGCGCATCCTCGCGCTCAAGGGCGCCGACGTGATCTTGCTCCCTCACGCGAACCGGACGATGCCTGCTGGGGGCGGCGAGCTCACCTTCGACGGGCGCGCGACCCACGAGGGGGACGAGAAGATACTGCTGGCCCAGGAGGAGCTGCTCGAGGACAGGCCGTTCCCGCCGCGGCTCCACGATCTCCTCGCCCGCGACAACGGCGTGTATGCGGTGTTCTCCGACATGGTCGGTTACGACGGGCACAGCACCCACGTAGGCGGTGCCTACGTCCTCGCCCCCGACGGGTCGATGCTCGCGCGGTCCGAGCCGTCGACGGAGAACGCCTGGATCGGGGTCGAGCTCGACCCCGAGCGACTCGAGCGCGCCCGCGAGAACCCGTGGTTCGCGCTCAAGAAACGCCGACCCGAGACCTACGACGAGCTGACCATCCGAGTATGAGAGGGAGTGAGACACGGTGAACGATCTGAAGGCCGGCGTGGCACGCGCCGACATCACGCCGCCCTGCGGCCTGCCCCATGGATGCTGGGCCGCCCGCACCGGTCTCGCGGAGGGGATCCACGACCCCCTGCGCGCCCAGGCTCTCGTCCTCGACGACGGCACGACGACGATCGCGATCGTGGCGATCGACCTCGTCTTCGCCGGCGCGGGCCTCACCGCCGCGGTGCGCGCCCGCGTGCAGGAGCTGACCGGGATCCCACCCCACGCGGTAATGGTCAACGCGGCGCACAACCACAGCGCGCCGAGCCTCTCGCGCGGCAGCAGCGTCGTCGGCTTGAAGGACGCCCCTGCGTTCGCCCACTACGTCGAGCTGCTGCCGGAGACGATCGCGGGCGTCGTCTATGCCGCCTGGCGCTCGCGCGAGGCGGCCCGGGTCGGCGCCGGCTTCGGGGTCGGCGCCGGGAATCACCGTCAACCGGGTCGTGCCCGAGCGCCCGGTCGACACCACGGTCGGCGTGCTGTCAGTCGACCGGGCGGACGGAACGCCGCTCGCGGTGGTGACGAGCTTCGCGTGCCACCCGACCCTGATGGGTGGGCACACGCTGCTCTGGAACGCAGACTTTCCCGGTCCGCTGCGCGCCGCAGTCGAGCGGGAGCGCCTGGGCGCGGAATGCGTCTTCCTCTCGGGCTGCGGTGGCGACGTCGCCGGCTGGGACTACTGGTTCGGCAACTGGGAGGCATCGCGCCACTCCTACGAGCGGCGCGACGAGCTCGGGGAGGCGGTCGCCGCTGCGACCGTGGAGGCCCTGGGCTCGGTCGAGACGAGCGCGGACGTGCGGCTCGGCGCGGCCTCGACGCGCCTCGAGCTGCAGCGCCGGCGGCACCCCTACGCGCTCGAGGACATCGATGCGCGCCTCGCCGCGCTCGAGGCCCTCCCGGCGCCCGACTTTCCCGAGGCCTGGGACGAGTCCGTCCACACGGCGACCTCGGCGCAGCAGTACCCGCCGCTGTACGAGCGAACCGCGCTCGCCTTCTACAAGGACATGATCGAGCGGGCCGACGTTCCGGTCGAGGCCGAGGTGCAGGCGCTCGCGATCGGCGACGCGGCGATCGTCTCGAACCCGTTCGAGCTCTTCAACACGCCGGGCGCGACGATCCGCTCGCGGAGCCCATTCGCCCAGACACTGACGCTCGGCTACACGAACGACTACGCCGGCTACTTCGCTCCGCCGGAGGACATTGACCTCGTCGCCGACGTCTCGCTGGACGACATCCTCGACCAGGACGCCTATCGCTGGGCCTATGGCATCACCAACACGAACGTCGACGGGAGCGAGATGGAACACCTGATCGATGCGAGCGTCGAGCTGCTCGACGGCCTCAGGGGCGCGGCGTGAAGATCACAGCCGTCGAGGCGCACGTCTGCAATGCGCGCATGCGCAACTGGGTGTTCGTGCGGGTCGTCACCGACGAGGACGGCCTCTACGGCTGGGGCGAGGCGACGCTCGAGTGGCACACCAGGGCGATCGTCGGTGCCGTCGAGGATCTGGCCGAGCTGATCGTCGGCGAGGATCCGACGAGGATCGAGCACCTCTGGCAGATGATGTTCCGCCAGCATTTCTGGCACGGCAACGACATCGTTCGCGGCACGGCGATGAGCGGCATCGACATCGCGCTCTGGGATCTCCTCGGCAAGGTGCACGGCGTCCCGTGTCACAAGCTCTGGGGTGGGCCGGTGCGCGATCACGTCCGCCTCTACGGCCACCTCGGCGAGGGCAAGATGGAGGACTTCTACGAGAGCAGCGAGCCGCAGCGGTTCGGCGAGCTCGCGGCCGGCATGGTCGAGAACGGCTTCACCGCGTTCAAGTCGATGGCCGTGCCGCCGACGATGCCGCTCGAGGGGCTCGCCCCGGTGCGTCATGCCGAGCGGTGCGTCGCGGCGATGCGGGATGCCGTCGGTGACGAGATCGACATCATGGTCGACTGCCACGCCCGGCCGAGCCCGCGCATGGGGCACCTGTTCGCCGCCGCACTCGAGCAGTTCGACCTCTTCTGGTTCGAGGAGCCGTGCTGGCCGGAGCGCGTCGATGACATCGCCGCGATCCAGCGGGCCGTGCGGACGCCGATCGCAACCGGCGAGCGCCTCGTCGGAGCGGCGCCGTTCAACGAGCTCCTGACGAAAGGCGCCTGCAGCGTGATCCAGCCCGACATCACGCACTGCGGCGGGCTCACAGAGGTTCGGCGAATCGCCGCTCTCGCCGAGATCCACCGGGTCGCGCTCGCGCCGCACAACCCGCAAGGGCCGGTCTCAACGGCTGCCTCGATCGAGCTCGGTCTCGCGACGCCGTCGTACATCATCTGCGAGGCGGTCACCTCCGACGTCCCGTGGCGCGACGAGGTCGCGAGCGAGTCGCACCCGATCGATCGCAAGGGCATGCTCGCCCGGGCGACCGACCGGCCCGGGCTCGGGATCGAGATCGACCTGGACGTCGTCGCGAAGCATCCGTTCCAGCCGGAGCTGCCACAGCGGGTCTTCTACGCGGACGGCAGCGTCGGCGACTGGTAGACGCGCCGCGCCAGACGCTACGGCCGGACGAGCGAGCGGACGGCCGTGGCGATCTGGGCCGGGCCAGGCAGCGTCGCGAGCTCCAGATCCTTCTGGTACGGCATCGGGTGCGACGGGGCACCGATCCGTGTGACGGGTGCGTCGAGATCCCAGAAGCAGTGCTCCGAGATGTGGGCAGCGACCTCCGCTCCGTAGCCGCAGAACTGCACCGCCTCGTGGACGACGACCGCCCGGTTCGTCTTCGCGATCGAAGCCGCGATCGTCTCGGTGTCGAGCGGCACGAGCGTGCGGGGATCGATCACCTCGACGGCGATCGCCTCCGCCTCGAGCTCCCGCGCGACGCGGAGGGCGTGCGGGACCATCGCCCCGAGCGCCACGATCGTGACGTCGCTGCCCTCGCGCACGACGCTCGCCGTGCCGAGCTCGATCGCGTAGCGCTCCTCCGGCACGGGCACGGCGTCGCCGAAGAAGAGGAGCTTCTGCTCGAGGAAGATCACCGGGTTGTCGTCCTGGATCGCCGCGGCAAGGAGACCCTTGGCATCGAACGGGTTCGACGGCATCACGACGACGAGCCCGGGAATGTGAGAGAACAGCGCCTCGAGGCTCTGTGAGTGCTGGGCGCCGAGGCGCACGCCGCCACCCGAGGCCATGCGGAGCACGAGCGGCATGCTCGGCGTTCCGCCCATCATGAACCGCAGCTTCGCCGCCTGGTTGAGGATCTGGTCGAACGCGACCCCCGCGAAGTCGGAGAACTGAAGCTCGACGACGGGTCGGAGCCCGGTCAGCGCGGCGCCGATGCCGCAGCCGACGAAGCCGCTCTCGGTCAACGGCGTGTCCCGGATGCGCTCGGCGCCGTAACGCTCGTACAGGTCCTCCGTCGCCCGGAACAGCCCGCCGATGCGACCCACGTCCTCGCCCATCACGATCACGTCGGGGTCGCCGGCGAGCTCGAGATCGAGAGCCTCGCGGATCGCTCCCATGAACGAGAGCTCGCGGTCACCTGCAGCGGGTGCGACCGGATAGCTTCGATGGGGGGCAAAGACGGCGGGCAGCAGGTCGTCGACCGTTGCATCCTCGTCGGCGAGGCCGGCAGTCACGGCGGCCTCGACCTGGGCGTCGACCTCGGCGCGGATCGCAGCCGCTCGGTCGTCGTCGAGCTCTCCTGCCTCGCGGAGGAGCGCCTCGAATCGCGGCACCGGGTCCTTCGGCTCCCACTCGTCGATCACCGCGCGGTCGCGGACGTCGGGCAGGTTCGCGCGCATCGAGTGCTGCATCCGCCTGAACGTCTTCATCTCGAGGAAGGTCGGGCCGCCGCCGCTGCGGGCGAGATCGAGCGCCCGGCCAACCGCGTCCTCGACCGCGAGCACGTCGTTGCCGTCGACGACCTCGCCGGGCATGCCGTAGCCGGCGGCGCGGTCGGCGAGATCCTCGACCGCACGTTGCGTGCGCCAGTCGGCGGACAGCGCGAACTGGTTGTTCTCGCAGATGAACACGACCGGCAGCCTCCAGGTCGCGGCGAGGTTCATGCTCTCGTGCGTGGCGCCCTGTCCGGCCGCCCCGTCGCCGAAGAAGGCGAGCGTCGCCTGGTCGGTTCCGCGAAGGGTGGCCGTCAGCGCGGCGCCGCAGGCATGAGGGAGCCCGGCCCCGACGATGCCGTTGCAGCCGAGGATGTCGAGCGACAGGTCGGCGATGTGCATCGAGCCGCCGAGCCCCTTGCAGTAGCCCGTGCGCTTGCCGAACATCTCGGCCATCATCCGATGCAGGTCGGCGCCGGCTGCGATCAGGTGGCCGTGCGAGCGGTGATGGCCGACGAGAGTGTCGGTCTCGCGCATCACCCCCGCTGCGCCGACGGCGATCGCCTCCTGTCCGACGCAGCTGTGCGCCGTGCCGAAGATCACTCCCTGCTCGAACAGCGCCGCCGCGCGCTCCTCGAAGGAGCGGATCAGGAGCATCAGGCGAAACTGGTCGATCAGCGGTGGCCGGTCGGCCGGCCGTGCGGCGGACGCGCCCGCGACCTCAGGCAGCGACATGCGGCGGGCGCTCGTGGAACTCGAAGATGTAGCCGTCCGGGTCGATGCCGTACAGGCTCTTACCACCGGTGTTCGGTCCCTCCCGCATCTCGACCGGACCGTTCGAGCGGAAGCGAACGCCGTGCGCGGCGAGCTCGGCGTGGCAGGCCTCGATGTCACGCACGAACACGCAGAAGTGGCCCGTGCCGTAGTCGCTCGGCGGCGTGCTCCCCGACGTCCGCTCGCAGCCCCGGTACTCGAGGAGCTCGACCTGGGCGCCGCCGCCCGGGATGTTCAGCATCGCGATGTCGACCGAGGTCGCATCGGTGACGCCGGTGATCTCGCGGATTGCGTCGCTCTCGTACACCCGGCGCCACACGAGCTCGAGGCCCACGAGGTCGACGTAGAACTCGAGCGAGCGGTCGAGGTCGGAGACGGTGATGCCTCCGTGCCGCGCGCCCTCGATCTCCCACGGCGCATTCGTCGAGACGGCTTCGTCCATATGCGCGATGCTACTCGGGGAGCCACCGCCGTCGAGAGAGAACAGGAGGAGTGCATGCTGCTCGAGGACCGGGTCGCGTTCGTGACGGGTGCCGGAAGCGGCATCGGGCGGGAGATCGCGCAGCTATTCGCCCGTGAGGGGGCACGGATCGCGGCGTTCGACCGCTCGCGCGCGGGCGACGGCCGACGAGCTCCTCGGCGCCCTCGGGCGGAGCGGTCGGGGTGCGGATCGCATCTCTTCGTCGAGGGCGATGTTCGCGATCCGGCCGCCGTCGAGGCCGCCGTGCAGAGCGTCGTCGACCTGACCGGCCGCATCGACATCCTCGTCAACTGCGCCGGGGTGCGCGAGATCGGCGACGTCTACACGATGCCTTCGGAGGAGTGGGAGAACGTGATCGCGATCAACCTCAGCGGCACGTTCTACTGCTGCCAGTCGGTCGCTCGCCGGATGCGCGACGGAGGTGGCGGCAGCATCGTCAACCTCTCGTCCGTGGGCGGCCTGATCGGGCTCTCCCACCGGCCCGCCTACACGGCGTCGAAGCACGCGATCGTCGGCCTCACGAAGAGCCTCGCGCGGGACCTCGGCCCGGACGGGATTCGCGTCAACGCGCTCTGCCCCGGCGTGATCCGGACGCCGATGACCGAGCAGTACTTCTCGGACGACACCTTCGAACAGGAGATCGCCGTCTCGGTACCGCTCGCGCGCTACGGCAACGCCGCCGACGTCGCGCAGGCGGCGCTGTTCCTCGCGAGCGACCAGTCTGGCTACCTGAGCGGCGTCGCTCTGCCCGTGGACGGCGGCTTCCTCGCAGAGAAGAGCTTCGTATCGGGGCAGGGCGGGGCGTCGTTCCTCGCGGGCAACGAGACGCGAGACAACTAACGCGGACGAACTTTGTGTTGAATCAACACAAAGTTAGAACGTGACCGGCAGCTGCGTCAGGATGCGGACGGTGGGCTTGCCGACCGCCCAGTGCGGATGCTCGTCGACGAGGCGAATCGCCGGCAGACGCTCGATGATCGCCTCGAACACGACCTGCGCCTCGAGCCGCGCGAGCGGGGCGCCGATGCAGAAGTGGATGCCCTGCCCGAACGCGAGGTGGCGGCGGCTCGGCCGCTCGATGTCGAACCGCTCCGGGTCGTCGAACTGGGCCGGATCGCGGTTTGCGGCGTTGATCATGTGGAACACGGTCTCCCCCGCACGGAGCTCCTTGCCGCCGAGCTCCGCATCGCGCTTGAGGAGCCGCGGCTGGCGGGTGAGCGGGCTTTCGTAGCGCAGCATCTCCTCGATCGCAGCGGGGATCAGCGTCGGGTTCCCGCGCATGGCCTGCCACTGCTCCGGGTGGCTCAGGAGTGTCATCAGGCCGTTGCCGACGAGCGACGTCGTCGTCTCGTGGCCGGCGATCAGGAGCGTGCCGATCGTGTTGACGAGCTCGTCCTCGGTGAGCGCGTCACCCGTCGTCCGAGCCGCGATCATCCGGCCGAGGAGCCCGTCCTCGGTCAGCGCCCCATCGCGGAGGCGCTCTTCCTGGCCCGCGAGGTAGTCGCGAAGCTCGAGGATCGCGTCCTGCGCTGCGAGGAGCGACGCGAAGTCGGGCCGGTTGCGGCCCTGGAAGCCGAGCAGCCGGTCGGCGAGACCTCGGAAGAAGCGGCCGTCGGAGTGGGGGACGCCGAGCAGGTCGCAGAGGACTGTGACGGGTAGGACGAAGGCGAGGTCTTCGATCACGTCCATCCGCCGGTCTGCCTCGACCCGGTCGAGCAGGTCGTCGACGATGCGCCGTACGTTCGGGCGAAGCGCCTCGACCTGGGCCGTCGTGAAGCCCCACTTGAGGATCAGCCTGCGAATGCGCGTGTGGTCGGGCGGGTCGGCATGGACGAGGCCCTTCGCTAGATAGAAGTCGGCGAAGACGCCGAGCTCGGCCCGCTGGACGTCCGGGAGGTGATCCATCGTCCGGGCCAGGCGGCCCTCGTTGGAATACGTGTCGACCTCGAGGTACGTCCGCAGCACGTCGTCGTAGCGGGTCACGATCCAGCCGCCGACGGAGTCGCTCCAGTGCACGGGGTCGTCCTCGCGCAGCTGGCGCAGGGTCTCGTAGGGCTCGGCGAGGAAGGAGGGCGAGACGAGGAACGCGTCCAGCGCTTCGCCCTCGAGGACATCCCCCGGCATCGCGGTCAGCGCCCGCCGGTGACGTCGAGGATGCTGCCGGTGCAATACGACGCCTCGTCGCCGAGCAGCCACACGACTGCGTCGGCTATCTCCGCCGCCTCTCCTGCGCGGCCCATCGGGAGCAGCGGCAGCATCCGCTCGATCCGGTCCGGCTGCCCGCCGCGGGCGTGGATCTCGGTGTCGATCACTCCCGGTCGGACGACGTTGACGCGCACCCCCTCGCCTGCGACCTCCTTCGCGAGGCCAACGCCCAGCGAGTCGACCGCGCCCTTGGTGGCGGCGTAGTCGACGTACTCGTTGGGAGCGCCCAGCCGGGAAGCTGCCGATGACAGCAGAACGATCGAGCCACCCGTCCCTCCGTGCCGGGTCGAGAGCCGCCGCACGGCCTCCCGGCAGCAGACGAGCGTCCCGAGCACGTTCACGGCCAGCATCCGCTCGATCCGCTCCACGGTGAGCTCATCGACGCGCGCCTTCTCGCCGGCGATGCCCGCGTTCGCAACGAGGGCGGTCAGCGGCCCCATCGCCTCCGCCGCGGCGAAGGCGGCGAGCACGTCCGCCTCGACCGAGATGTCGGCCCGCACAGCGCTTGCCGTACCGCCCGCCCCTTCGATCTCGGCGACGACGGCCGCTCCCGCCGCTGCGTCGTCGTTGTAGGTGAGGCAGACGGCCCAGCCCCTGGCCGCGGCAGCGCGCGCCACGGCGGCACCGATCCCGCGACTCCCACCTGTGACCAGCACGACCCCTCGCTCCACGGGTTGACCGTAACGCATTCGGCTACGCGCGAAGAGAGCGCTCGGCTCGCGTCAGGGCTGCGCGGCGTCGTGGATCAGGATCTCGTCCAGCGGCTTGCGCACGAGCCGGGGCACCGTGCACCCTTCCGCCGGGTAGCCGACGGGGATCAGGACGAAGGCGCGCTCGTTCGCCGGCCGGCCGAGGAGCTGCTGGAGGAAGCCCATCGGCGACGGTGTGTGGGTCAGCGTCGCTAACCCCGCCGCGTGGAGAGCCGCGAGCAGGAACCCGACTGCGATTCCGACGGACTCGCGCACGTAGTAGTGCTTCTGCTTCTCTCCGCCGTCGGCGAGCCCGTAGGCCTGCTCGAACACGACGATCAGGTGCGGAGCTTCCTCGATGTGCGGCTTGCGCCAGTCGGTGCCGAGCTTCCGCAGGGCGGCAATCCACTCGGGGCTCATCCTGCCCTCGTAGCTACGCCGCTCCTCCTCCTCGGCCGCGGTTCGGATCGCCCGTTTCAGCTCGGGGTCTGAGACGACTACGAAGGTCCAGGGTTGCTGGTGCGCTCCCGACGGCGCCGTCCCTGCGGTCTCGATCGCGTTGCTGACCACCTCGAAGGGCACCGGGTCGGACGAGAACGTGCGCACCGATCGTCGGCGGCGCATCAGCTCGAGGAACGCGCGCGACGCCGAAACGCACTCGTCGGCCGACGGGCGGTCGTACTCGAGCGGAGTGGCGATGTAGTCGGGCTCGCTCACGGCGCAGCAACGTGCCGGTCGCCCGTCGCGTGGGATGCGTCCACCCATGCCAGCCCGTTCCAGAACGCACGAATGCGACCGCGGCGACTGATCTCGACGTGCAGCGAGCTGGGCGCTGCCATGCCGATCGGGACGAACAGCTCGATCTGGTCGACGTCGATCCGCCGGAACACCTTGTCCGGAGGGGCCGTTGCCGCCTCGAGCGTGATCGCTCCCCCACAGCAGCGCGCCTTTCGCGGCCAGACGTAGAGCGCGCCGCCCCGTTCGCGGATCGCGTCGATCACTCGACCGGCAGCGACGAGCTCCGTTGGCATGCCTCTTGTGTAGCACGGCGCACGTTCGGCCGGGACGGCGTCGCTGCGACGTCAGGCGAGATCCTCTGCGCGCTTCTTGATCCCGAGCAGCATCTTCCGTTCCATCAGGAGCGACGCCGGCTCCATCGGCAGCATCCCGATGCGGGCAACGAGGGTCGGGAGTCGGAAGCGGTTGCGGCTGATCAGCCGTGTCTGCCGGCCCTCCTCGCGAAGGACGAACGTCCAGACCCAGTTCCCGTCCTCGGAACGCCAGGCGAGCACGCTCTCGGGCTCGACCCGTTCGAGGCGCATCCGATTCTTGCCGAACGCGATCGTGTCCCCGAGCGCAGGGTGCTGGAACTCGGGCAGGAGGTGGTCGGCGCTGTGCATGTCGAGGCCGAGGAGGTTCTCGATCCAGTCGTAGGTGTAGGCGCCGCCGCGAGGGGACGGGCCCATCTGCGCAAGCCAGGGCCAGACCGCTCGGGTGGGTGCAGCGATCGTGACCGCGCGCGTTGAGATTCCGTCCGCGGCCTCGAGCAGCTCGTCGCCGGGGAGCTGCTCCGCGGCCTCAGCAGTGGTCGCGCCCCACGTGAGGATCCGCCTGCGGGCCCCGGTCGACGAGAGAACCGCGAGCGACGCAGCGAGTCCGATGGCTGCCGTGCGACGCTTCATCCGGTGAGTGTGTCCGCTCCCGGATTCGTCGGCATCGGGGGAAAGCCGCAGCGACGGGCGGCACTGCAACGGAGGGCATGGTTGTCGGCGACGGTTCAGGGCCGCTCGAGCAGGACCTCTGGTATTCGGACCCCGCTGACCCCTGTTTCGACCGCGAACAACGCTCCGGCATGAGGTTCCACGGCGCGCTGCTCGTCGGAGAGGTAGCCCCCTGCGGTCGTGATGAACAGCGTCTGTCGGTCGGTGCCGCCGAACGCACAGCTCGTGACCTGGCTGGCAGGGAGATCGACGCCGCCCACCACGGCCCCGTCGGGCCTGAACCGACGGACGGCGCTGCCGCCCCAGAAGGCGACCCACACACAGCCGTCGGTGTCGACCGCGAGCCCGTCCGGAAGTCCCCATCCCTCGTCGCAGACGACGAACGGTCGTCGGTTGAGTGGCTCCCCCGAGTCGAGATCGAAGTCGAACACGTCGACTCTCCTCGTCGGCGAGTCGACGTAGTACATGAGGGTACCGTCGTCGTTCCAGCCGACGCCGTTCGAGAGCGAGACGCCCTCGATCGCGACCACTGCCTTACCCGACGGCTCGAGTCGATAGAGCGAGCCCCGATCCAACCGACCGTCGCTGTCCATCGTCCCCGCCCAGAACCTCCCGCGAGGGTCGCTCTTCCCGTCGTTCATCAGGATCGTCGGGTCGTGCGCGAGACACGGGCGCGAGCAGCTCCACGTGATCGAACGATTCGTCGGCTGAAGCGAACCCGTCGCGTGTGGCCAGCACGAAGCCGCCTCCCCTGACTGGTGCCACCGCTCCAACCGGGGTGTCCAGCCGGCCGAGTTGACGCATGCCCCGTGCCTCGGAGTATTCGTGAACGGAGCCCTGCTCAAGGTCGACCCAGACGAGCTCGGACGAGCGATCCAGCCAGACCGGGCTCTCGCCGAGCTGAAATGCCCGCGGCCCGAGAACGTCGGGAGAGAGGAAAGGTCTGCTCATCCGTCTCCTCGCACGCGCGCGCGCCGAACCAGTACGATCTGTCTCCGTGATACCAGAGAAATACCACAGATTCGCATGATCTCGAAGAACGGCGGAGCGGAACTGCTCGTTGCCCCATCTGACGCGGCATTTGCGAAGCTCGGGGCAGACGTCATCGGGGCTGTCTGGGACGGCTGCCCCGAGGGCGCGACGATCCTCGCCACCGGCTGGACTCCGATCCCCGTCTTCCGTGAGCTTGCTATCCGGCACACGCGAGGGGAGCTCGGCACCCCGCCGTGTCCGATCGTTCAGCTCGACGAGTATCTGGGAGTAGAGGACTCCGATCCACGGTCACTGTACTCGTGGCTCGACCGTGAGTTCCTGACCCCGCTCGGGGTCGATGCTTCGAACGTGATCCGTCTCCGAGGCACAACGGGCGACAGCCTGCAGGAATGCAGCCGCTTCGAGGCTGCCGTTGTCGCAGCCGGTGGGCTCCATCTTGCCGTTCTCGGCCTCGGCCCGAATGGTCATGTCGGATTCAACGAGCCTCCTTCCGGCCCGGCCGCCGGCACACGTGTCGTGCCGCTTTCGCCGGAGTCGATGGTCAGCAATGCGCGCTACTGGGATGGGGCGGAGGTGCCGGCGGAGGGCATCACGGCTGGGCTCGGCCTCTTGCTCTCGGCGCAGGTCGTCGTGCTGCTCGTCGCCGGCGCGCACAAGCGGGACATCCTTCGCCGTTCGGTTGCCGGCTCTGAATCCCCGGAGGTGCCGGCGTCATACCTGCGGCGCGTCCCTCGACTGATCATCGTCGCCGACGACGATGCTGCGGTCGGGCTGACGCCGGACATGATCGGTTCTCGTCACGAGCGGGGCACCTAGCTGGTAGCTATCGAACGGCGGCGCGTCGCGACCGCCCGACAGTTCGGAGGCGGTATGGCACGGATCAAGATGGCGTACATCGGCGGCGGGTCGACGCGTGGAGCGGGGACGATGGCCTCGTTCATCCACCATCGGGGAGCCGAGTTCGATGGCTCCGAAGTCGTGCTGATCGACCTCGACCCGGACCGGCTCGCGCTGGTGGAGCGTCTTGCGCAGAAGATGGCTCGCGCTCGTGGCATCGCTATCGGCATCACCTCGACGACCGACCGGCGCGCTGGTCTCGACTCGTGCGACGCGGTGCTCTCGAGCTTTCGCCCCGGCGGGTTCGAGGCGCGAGCCCTCGACGAGCGGACGGCGAACAACCACGGTCTGATCGGGCAGGAAACGCAGGGTGTCGGTGGCTTCTTCATGGCCCTGCGCGCGATCGAGGTGATGAAGGGTGTCGCGGCCGACATCGAAGCCGTGTGCCCGTCGGCGAAAGTCTTCAACTACACGAACCCGGTCAACATCGTCGCCCAGGCGTGGACGACCAACACGGACATCCCGCTCGTCTCACTCTGTGAGGGCCCGATCATCTTCACCGAGGAGATCGCGGCGGCGGCCGGGTTGGATCCAGCGCGCATCTCTTCGACAATGGTGGGCCTCAACCACGCATGCTGGAGCGTCGAGCACACCTACGATGGCGAGAATCTTATCCCGTACCTTCGCGCTGCGGCCGCCGAGCGCCTCGGTCCCGGTACCTCTCTCACACTGCACGAGCAACGGATCTTGCGGCTGGCCGTGGCCATGGAAGCGATCCCGGCGGACTACTTCCAGTACTACTACTGGCGCGACGAGGTGCTCGCCGAGCAACGGGCCAAGCCGACGACTCGGGCCGAGGACATCCTCTCGTGGGTGCCTGGGTACTGGGAGCACTACGCAGCTCAGGCGGAGACGGACGATCCGGTGCTCGACCCGAATCGCTCGCGCGGCGGGATCAACGAGCTCGAGCTCGCAATCGACGCGATGCACGCCGTCTTCAACGACACGGGCGACGTGCTGCCGGTGAACGTGCCGAACCGGGGCTCGCTGCCCGGATTCCCGGACGACCTCGTCGTCGAGGTCACGGGTCGCTGCTCGGCGGCATGGATCGAGCCGCTTCCCCAGCGAGAGCTTCCACCGCACCTACGGGGGCTCGTCGAGATGCTTGCCGAGTATCAGCTGCTCGCTGCCGCTGTTGCCTGGTCGGGAACCCGGGCAGATGCGATCAAGGCCCTCGCGGCAAACCCGCTCGTCCAGTCGGTCGACAAGGCGGAGGCGGTATATGCCGAGCTTTCTGTCGCCCATCGTGCGTACCTCCCGGAGCGGCTACTCGGCTGATGGACGTCGTTCTTGGAGTCGACGGTGGCAACACGAAGACATTGGCCCTGGCCGCCCGAACCGACGGAACGGTCGTCGGTATCGGGCGTGCCGGCTGTGCCGACATCCACGGAGCCGAGAGCCCCGAGGCCGCTGTGGGCGAGATCGGCGCCGCGGTCGACGATGCTCTGCGGTCCGTGCCGGGTGGCAACCCGACGGTGGTCGGCGCAGGGTTCAGTCTTGCCGGGGCAGACTGGCCGGAGGACTTCGAGCTTCTCCGCCATCGCCTCGGGCAGCGGTTCCCGATCCCCGCGCTCGTCGTCGTCAACGATGCAATCGGCATCCTCCGGTGTGGCTCGCCGACCTGGACCGGAGTAGCCGTCGCAGTCGGGACCTGGGCGGCTATCGGCAGCCGGAACGATCAGGGAGAGGTATTCCACCGCGGGTGGTGGCCCGACTCGATGGGCGGAGAGCCGATCGCCCAGGCAGCGCTCAGCGCCGTCTATCGCGCAGACCTCGGTCTGGGGCCGCCCACCACCCTGACCGCAAGAGTCTGCGAAGCCTTCGACGTGGACTCCCCCGACGAGTTGCTCTACATCCTCAATCGCGTTGGAGAACCACACGGTAGGCTGGGGCCGCGCCTGACCCCGATCGCCCTCGACGAAGCAGACGAAGGCGACGCGGTCGCTCGACGTATCGTTCTCGTCCAGGCGGGTCTCATGGGCGCGGCGGCCAGGTTTTCTGCGAAGCGCGTCGGGCTCGACGGAGCGGGCAGCCTCCTCGTGCTCGGCGGTGGCGCCCTCCGTCATCCTGCGCGTGTGCTCGAACAGGCGATCGCAGAAGCCGCCGGCGCGTCGCGCGTCGTGCGGACGTCGTTCGAGCCGGCAGTCGGCGCCCTGTCGCTCGCGTTCGATCTCCTGCGGATCGATCTGCACCCTGACGAGATCGCGGCCAGCCTCGCGGCCACGGGGCTCTCCGCTAGCGGCTGACGCCCAGGCTGTCCGAGGTCGATCCAAAGACGGACGTCCACTGGTAGCCGTCACCGCGGTTCGCCGCGGTATGAAGCTCGAACGGGCGATCGTTCTGGTCGTAGACGGTCTCGCGGAAGCGCAGGACGCTCGTTCCCTCGGGAATCTCGAGCAAGCCGGCGGTGCGGCCGTCAGCCGGCTCGAGGCCGACGCTCGACTCGGCCCGGGTTGGCTCTACTCCCGCTTGCGTGCGAAGGACGGCAAAGAGAGACGCGTCCGAGAAGTCGACTGCGGGCAGGGCGGGCGCGACGGCGAGTGGCACGCACGAGCTTTCCACCGAGATCGGCACCGCGTCCATCAGGCGGAGCCGCTTGAGCTCGAACAGCGGAGCGCGGCTCGTGACTCGGAGGAGACGCGACTCGTCCTTCACTGCGCGACGCACCCGGGCGTCCAGGACGACGGTGCCCGCCTCACGACCTTGCGCACGAGCCCACTCGGTGAAGCTCTGGAGCGGCGGATACGAGCTCGTGGACGAGGGCGGAGCGACGAACCAACCGCGCCGCGCGGCGGGAATCAGGAGGCCACGCTCGACGAGCGTCGCGAGCGCCCGGCGGATCGTGACGCGACTCACCCCGAGCCGCTCGCCGAGCGCACGCTCCGACGTGAGGCGCTCGCCCGGCTGGAGTCGACCGGTAGCTATGTCGTCGGAAACGAGCGCTACGACGCGCTCGTACAGATGCGGCTCGTCGGCCGTGCCCGAGCGCTCTTGCGAGCGGCGTGCAGTCATTGACACCCCGACAACTTTACTGGTATGAACCGACTGGTGCCTATCTGGTATCAGTCCGGTCGTGTCACTGCCCCTGCCCTGGCGGCGCGGTAAGTGGCCGCCGTCGCGTACGAGAAGACGACGAAGCGCTTCGGCGACGTCGTTGCACTCTCGGCCCTCGAGCTCGAGATCGCCCAGGGCGAGTTCATGGTTCTGCTCGGTCCTTCGGGTTCGGGCAAGACGACGGCGCTCCGCATCGCCGCGGGCTTTGAGGCGCTGAGTGACGGCGCGATCCGGATTGGCGAGCGTGACGTGAGTCGCGTCCCGCCGGCGCAGAGAGATGTCGCGATGGTCTTTCAGGACTACGCGCTCTACCCACAGATGACGGTGGAGAAGAACATGGGCTTCGGGCTCCGAATGCGGAAGGTGAAGCGCGCCGAGATCAAGCAGCGCGTCACTCGTGCCGCGGAGACCCTGGGGCTCTCCGAGCTCTTGGATCGTCGGCCGGCTCAACTCTCGGGAGGTCAGCGGCAAAGGGTTGCCCTCGGTAGGGCGCTCGTCCGTGATCCGGAGGTCTTCCTCATGGACGAGCCGCTCTCGAACCTCGATGCGGCGCTCCGTCTCCGGATGCGCAGCGAGATCAAGAGCCTGCAGCAGTCGACGGGAACGACGACGCTCTTCGTCACCCACGACCAGACGGAGGCAATGACGTTGGGTACACGCGTCGCCGTGCTGAGCTCCGGGGTTCTCGAGCAGGTGGGATCGCCGCAGGAGATCTACCAGCGTCCGGTCAACCGCTTCGTTGCCGGCTTCGTCGGTACGCCACCGATGAGCTTCGTCGACTGCACCTGGGTGGAGCGAGACGGCGTGCGGGCTCTCGAGCATCGGGGCCTCGTTCTGAGACCGGACGGCCTTTCGGGGGAAGGCAGCGTCGTCGTTGGCGTACGATCGGAGAACGTGCGCGGCTGGCACGAGGAGGGCACGCTGGCCGGCCCGTTCGAAGGCGTCGTCCAGGGCCTCGAGGAGCTCGGTCGGGAGACGTTTGCGATGGTCACCCTCGAAGGCGGCGGTGAGATCACCGTGGGGCTCGAGGGGCTTGCGAGAGTTCGGCTCGGTGAGCGGCTCCTGTTCGGGATCGACGAGCGGGAGGTGTATGTGTTCGACGCGACGACGGGCGCGGCCATCTCCTGGCCCGCGTCCTCATCGGCGGCATCTGATTGACAGGCCGCTCGCGTTGCGCGGCGCCCGCCGCTCGAGAGCGTCTACCTGGCCGGCAGAGGCCGTGCTGACGGAAGCGATCGTTGCGCCACGAGCGTGCTTCGGAACCTGTACCGATCGCCGCGGTAGATGATGCGGCCGATCTCGATCAGCCGCTCGTCGCGGTCGTAGCTGCTCGTGTCTGCGATCAGAAGCGGGGCGCCAACGGGTACGTCGAGCTCCCTGGCCCAGTTTGCGTCGGCGGCCCGGGCCTCTACATCGTAGTCGGCGCGCGCAGGTGCATTGCCGCCGGCGGCCAGCAGATCGTAGAGCGAGGCCCGCGTCCAGTCTGCGTCGGGAAGCGTCGGCGCTGCGGCGAGCAGAACGATGCTGTGATCGATCGCGATCGGCATCGAGTCCATCGTACGGAGCCGCTCGAGATCGTAGACCGCGCTACCGGGTGCGATGCGGAACCGGTCTGCTTCGGCGAGAGTCGACGGCCGGACCTCGGCGCGGAGCACGCGGGCGCCGGCAACGGTGCCGCGATCCTCGGCAAGTCGGGTGAAGCTCATCAGGGTGTTCGGCGGCTCGACGAGTCGTGGCGCTGTGACGAACGTGCCCCGGCCCTGGATCGCCTGGATCAGACCTTCGTCCTCGAGCGCGGCGATCGCCCGACGGACGGTCGCCCGGCTTACGCCCATCTCCTGGCAGAACTCCCGCTCCGGCGGGAGTTGACCGCCGCGCTGCAGGCTTCCCGAGGCGATTCGGTCCGCGATCTCCTCGTAGACGCGGATATAGAGCGGACGGCGTAGGCTCGTAGGCGGGGTCTCCATGGTCGGCTCATATCATCGCACAGACACCAGACCTCATGGCGTATTCGGCAATATTGGTCTAGGTTGTTTTCTTATTGGTTCCGTGTTACGTTCACCGGCGATCGCACTATCCGCTACCAAGCGAGGGTCGGAGGGCACATGAACGTACGACGAATGTCCAAAGGCAAGACGATCGTGATCGGGGTCGTTGCGGCAGTCGCAGTCGGCGTCGTCGCCATTGCGGGCACCGCCTCAGCGGGACGCACTGCCGACCGGACCTTGACGATCTGGACGTACGACAACCAGGACCCGGGCCTGAAGCCTGTGTTCGAGCAGCTCTCGAAGAACTTCGAGAAGTCGCATCCCGGAGTCAAGATCAATCTCCTCTTCAAGGACTTCAACGCCATCCTTGCCACTGTCGGACGGGCCTTGCAGTCCAACGCCGGCCCTGATCTGACCCAGGGGAACCAGGGTTT
Source organism: uncultured Thermoleophilia bacterium (assembly GCA_963799575.1). Taxonomy (GTDB): domain Bacteria; phylum Actinomycetota; class Thermoleophilia; order Gaiellales; family Gaiellaceae; genus Gaiella. Next base: position 135,548 of record CAWCXK010000009.1, on the reverse strand, counting down.
TCAGACCGACGGTGCACTCGTCAAGGCGAAGCTGATCATCCCGCTCGACAAGTACGCCAAGAAGTACCGCTGGGATCGCTGGTACGGGCCGGGTACGACGACGCAGTTCCGCTGGTCTGCTGACGGGAAGAAGTTCGGCGTCGGCTCGCAGTACGGCGTCGGGATGACCGGGCAGCATGTTGCGCTCTTCTACAACAAGGCGAAGCTGAAGCAGTTGGGGATCAATCCGACGACGGCTCTCTCGAGCCTCGGGGGCTTCCAGAAGGCTCTCGCCACAGCACGCACGAAGCTTCCATCCGATGAGCCGGTCCTCATGCTCGGGAACAAGAACGGCTACGAGGCGGCCTGGCTCATCTGGAGTGTCATCGGGGCGATCTCGAAGCCTTCGTTGCTGCGTGACTGGGTCTTTCAGAAGGACGGAGCGACGATCGACCGGGCGCCTGCGACCACCGGCTTCGGGATGCTGCAGTCCTGGCAGAAGAAGGGCTATTTCCCCTCGGACGTCAACGCGCTCGCAAATGCCGATGCTGCGGCGAACTTCGCCAAGGGCAGCGGCGTCTTCTTCGTCGACGGCGTCTGGAATGCCGGAACCATCAAGGCTGGCCTCAAGTCGGCGGCCGGAGTGGCTCCGATGCCGCCCGCAGTCAAGGGCGGCAGTCCATCCGCAATCGGATCTACTTCGGGCTCGTGGCACATCTCGGCCAAGAGCAAGAACCCGGACCTCGCCGCCGAGTGGCTCAACTACGTGATCGGCTCACCTGCGGCGGTCAAGCTCATGCAAAGCCAGCAGCAGATTCCCGCCGTGCTCAATGCTCCCGCACCGAAGGGAGATGCGTTCCTCTCGGCGCTCGTCACATCCTGGAAGCAGCTGAACAAGGCCAACGGCCTGACATTGTTCGAGGACTGGGCGTCGCCGACGATGCTGCAGACGGTCTCCTCGCAGATGCAGCAGCTGATCGCGGGAAAGACGACACCGAAGGCAGCGGCGGCCGCACTGCAGAAGGACTGGGAAAAGTTCCACAAGACGCTTCACTGATCTCTCTGCAATGCTGAATCGTTGACCTCGCACGATTCCACCGCGAGCGATGCCGGTGCGCCTCTCGGGCGCACCGGCATCAGCCGTCTCGGTCGCCGACGCCAGCGAGAGCGGGCGCCCGGTGAGCCTGGCTCGCCCGTTGCCTGGCTGTTCGTGCTGCCGGGGATCGCGATCTTCGCCGTCTTCACCATGGCACCGCTCGTGTACGCGATGGGGCTCTCGTTCTACGACTGGGACGGCCTCAGCCCGAAGCGGTTCGTCGGCCTTGCGAACTACCGGGAGGCGTTTGCCGACCCGGCGATCAGGGCTACCTTCCTCCACGTCGTCGAGTTGTTCGCGTTCTACACCGTGTTTCCAATCGCGTTCGGGCTGCTGCTGACAGCTCTGCTGACCCGGACCCCGATCCGTGGCCTGACCTTCTTTCGCACAGTGCTGTTCCTGCCGGCAACGATCGCCGGTGTGGTGGTTGCCCAGGCGTGGATCTGGATCTACGACAAGGACGGCCCGCTCAACGCGGGGCTGCGGGCTGTAGGTCTCGGGTCGGTCGCGCAGGCTTGGCTCGGCAGCTTCACCTGGGCGCTTCCGGCGGTTGGGCTCGTCGGCACCTGGGTCAGCTACGGCCTCTGCATGGTGCTCTTCATCGCGGGGGCACAACGAATCTCTCCGAGCCTGTACGAGGCAGCGCGCGTGGACGGTGCCGGCGCCCTTCGCGAGTTCTTGGCCGTAACGCTCCCAGGGCTCCGCGGTGAGATCGCTGTCGCATTGATGCTGACAACAATCAACGCGCTTCGCTCCTTCGACATCGTGTGGAACACGACGCAGGGCGGGCCTGGAGGGACAACGACCGTTCCCTCCGTGTTGATGTACCTCAACGCGTTCACCTACAACCGCGTCGGCTACGCGGCGACGATCGCCGTCATGCTCGCCGTCTCGATCCTGTGCGTCATCGGTGTGATCCACTTCTTCTCGGAGCGGGGAGACCGGCGATGACGAGCAGGGGCGAGCGGGTCACGACGTACGCGATGATCCTCCTCTTCTCCGCCGCTGCCGTCTACCCGCTGCTGTCCATCTTGTTTCTCGCACTGCACCAGCAGAGCGACCTCGTAAGCGGCTTCGTGTGGCCCGACAAGATCGACTTCACCTCGTTCAGGACGGCCTTTACGGAGGGAGGCTTCGCGAACGGATATCGGTCGAGCGCAATTGTCGCCGTCTCCGTAACGATTGCCGCTGCAGTGTGCTCCGTCCTCGCGGGGTATGCGCTCGGGACGATGCGGTTCACCGGCGACAGGCTCGTGTTCGGGCTGATGGTGCTCGGGATCGTCTTCCCGTACGAGGCGACCGTGATCCCGCTCTACTACGGTTTCCAGTCGATTCATCCCTTCGGAATCAACCTCTCCGATACGTACTGGGCGCTGATCCTGCCGCAGATCGGCACGTCGGTCTCCTTCGGGGCGGTCTGGATGCGAGCGTTCTTCCGGGCGGCGCCGCGGTCGCTGATCGAGTCTGCCCGGATCGACGGCGCCTCGACGTTCGGTGTCCTCTTCCGTGTCCTCCTGCCGCAGGCGCGGCCCGCGATCCTGACGATGTGCGTGTTGATCTTCCTCTGGACCTGGAACGAGTTCCTCCTCGCCCTCGTTCTGATCCAGGATCCCGAGAAGCAGACCGCACCACTCGGCCTCTCGTACTTCGCGGGCGCGGCGCACGCGACCGACAGAACCGAAGTCGCGGCAGCGGCGATTCTGGTCGCGGCTCCGATCCTCGTCGTCTACGTGCTCCTCCAGCGGCACTTCCTGCGCGGCATCTCGGCCGGCGCGGTCAAGACGTAGGCACTACCAGTCGTGGACGCTCCCGTCGGTCAAGCGGACCGTCGGGAGGTAAGCGCGTTCGTACGGGAATTGCGCCGCGAGCTTCTCGTCGACGTCGACGCCGAGGCCCGGGGCTTCCGAGGGCAGGAGGTAGCCGTCGACGAGCTCGGGGGCGCCGGGAAGCACCTCGAGCACGGTGCCGGCGAGACCGGGGTACTCCTGGATCCCGAAGTTGGAGACGGCACAGTCGAGGTGGACGTTCGCCGCGTGCGCCGCAGGGCCGATGTCATCAGGGCCATGCCACGCTGTCCGAACGCCGAAAGGCTCTGCGATTGCTGCGATCTTCCTTGCCTCCGTCAGCCCGCCGATGTGGGCGAGGTCGCAGCGGACATAGTCGATCAGCTGCTCTGTGATGGGAGTGAGCGCGTCATACTTCGTCGTGTAGAGCTCTCCCATGGCTAGCGGTGTCGTGGATGCGCGTCGCACGAGCCGAAGGCTCTCCCGATGTTCCGGGCGCACGGGATCCTCGAGGAACAGGAGCTTGAACGGCTCGACGTCGCTCGCGAGTCGGGCCGCCTCCCCGGGCGTCAGCCGGCCGTGAACGTCGTGGCAGAGCTCGACGCTGTCGCCAAGCTCCGAGCGGACGAACTCGAGCATCTTCGGGACGCTGCGGAGGTAGGCCCGTGGGTCCCAGTCCCTCTCGAGCAGCGGCAGCGGGCCACCGTCGCCCGTACCGGCCTCGGGCGCGAGCTCGCCGTAGGCCGCGTCGATCCCGTAGGAGGCCGGCTGGCCCGGAATCGCGGCCTGAACGCGAACGACACGAAACCCCTCCTCGATCCGCCGCTGGATGTCCTCGAGCAATTCGCGGTGCGTCTCGCCACTCGCATGTCCGTAGGCGAGAGCCCCTTTCCGTGTGCGGCCGCCGAGCAGCGAGTAGACCGGCAGTCCGGCCACTTTCCCTTTGATGTCCCAGAGTGCGAGGTCGATGCCGGCGATCGCAGTCATCTGCACCGGCCCTCCCCGCCAGTATCCGCCGCGCGCGAGGTACTGCCAGATGTCCTCGATCTGGTCGGGGTCACGGCCGATCAGAAGCGGCGCGACGTGATCGCGGAGCGCAGCCGCGACGGCCAGCTCTCGACCGTTCAACGTCGCGTCGCCGACGCCGTAGACGCCCGGCTCGTCTGTCTCGACCTTGACGACGACGTAGTTTCGCCCCGGGCACGTGACGATGACCTTGATGTTCCTGATCTTCATTCGGCGAAATCCCCCTCGGACGCCCAGCGGTACCGCGGCACCCATCCGAGCTCCGCTCGTGCGACCGTGCTTCGCACGAGCGTCTCCGCGTCGTCGCCGCCGCTCCAGGGGACGCCTCGGTAGATGTCGGTCAGTAGTCGTCGGGGCGGAATGCCCGCGACCGTGTCGTCCGCGGCGAGAATGCAGGTGACGTGGCCGGCGAGCGGTGCCGTGAGGGCGAGCCGCACTGCATCCGCAACGTCCCTCACGTCGATCCAGGCGGCAAAATCGCAGATCGGATCGTGGGCGGCAACCTGTTCCTCGACCTCGGCACCGACGCCACCGCGCTCGTCTGGGCCGACGATTCTCGTCGACCGGAAGCAGACGGTGAGCGGACCATCGTCGGCCGATCTCGCTGCACAGAGGATCTCCCCCAGCCGCTTCGACAGCGAGTACGGGCTGATCGGAGCTGGCTCGTAGCCGTCGTCGATCGGCAACCGGGTCGGCAATGTCCTCGACTGGAAGACGCCGAGGGCCATGGCGCTCGAGAGGTGAATCACTCGCCGAGCCCCTACGGCTCCGGCGGCGAGGAGGACGTGCCAGGTGCCGAGCACGTTCGTGGCCATGATGGCTTCGGGTGCGCCGACGTCGTCGTGCGGGATCGCTGCGAGGTGGACGATCGCCGAGCAGCCCGCGGCGGCGCGGAGGACGTCCGGAAGGTCCCCCACGTCGTCTCCGAGCGAGAGGTCGAATTCGCGGACGGCAAAGCCGCCCGCCTCGAGATTCGAGACGACCCAGGTGCCGAGATACCCGCGACTGCCGGTGACGAGAACGGGATCGCGATCCGCGAGGCCGTTCACCCAACCTCCGTCGCTGACCGGTCGAAGCCGGCGATCGCCGCGCCGAGCGGGCCGGCGAGATCTCCGAGCCCGGCGGGCACGACGGGGACGTCGCGTGTCGCGACTGCCTCGATCAGGTCGCGCATCGTCACCACTGCCGCCTCCCTGTACCGCCGCTCGAGGCCGAGCCCGCCGCCGACGACGATCAGTGCCGGGTCGAGCGCATTCGCGAGCATCGCCAGCGCCGTTCCGAGGGAGGTGGCTCCCGTCTCGACGATGCCGGCACATGCCGGGTCGTCCAGAACATCCTCGGCCCGCGTACGACCGGCCGCACGCGCTAGACCGAGTCCGCTTGCAAGCCGCTCCGTAGGCGGTGCGCCGACGACGATCGCGTTCCCACGCGCGCCTTCGAACGGGCGGCCCTCGAGAACGAGCGAGTACGAGATGCCCGTGCCGACCGTGACGTAGATCCACGGATCCGCGACATCGCGCCCCGCACCGAATCGAGCCTCGGCGAGGGCGGCTGCTCTCACGTCCGAGTCCACTATCACGGGTGCGAGAGCGGCGAAGGAGGACGCGATGTCGACCCCGAGCCAGTCGACCGTGAACGCACTCGTGATCTCTCCCGCGCGGTCGACGAGCTCGCAGAGCCCGATGCCGATCGACGAGAGCGAGCGGTTCGTGGCGAGCTTGGCGACGAGAGCCACGCAATCGTCAACCGCTTCCCGGCCCGGCCTTCCGGGGAGCGTCGGGATCCTCTCGCGCGCAACGACGTCCCCCGTGAATGGATCCGCGATGCAGGCATCGATCTTCGTCCCTCCGACGTCGACGCCGGCCACAAGCGTCATGAGTGCAGGTCGGGCGCTTCCGGCAGGTAGGACGGTGCCACCCCGAACACGGCCTCGACCGTCTGCGCGCCATAGTTCCGGTACTCGTGAAGCGCCCCTTGCGGGATGTATGCAGCATCGTTCGGGTTGAGCTCGAAGACCGACGTGCGGTCGTTGTGCCAGACCCGAACGCTCAACACGCCATCTCGAACGAAGACGATCTCGTCACCGCCGTGCGAGTGGACGGGCGCGGACTTCGAGCTCGGCAGGGAGAGCGACGCGACGGTGATGTGCTCCGTACTCCCGAGCACCCCCACGAGCGCGCCGCCCTCGAGTCGGTAGACGGCGTCTTCGGGGCGAACCCATGTGAGCGTCCTGCGCGCCGCGACCGCCCCGGGAATCCGTCCGAGGAGTGAGTCGTCGCAATAGCGCGATTCGGCCAGGTACGCCTTCGAGCGCGCATAGGCGCCGGTCGTTCCTGCCGAGGGAGGCGGTGAGAGGAACTCGAGAACACGCAGCGGCTCATCGCCGTGCGCGAAGACGTGGTGCCAGGTGTCGGCCCGGAAGAATGCGCTCTCGCCGGCCGGCACCCGGAGCACCTCGCCCGTTTCGGGATTTGCCAGGATCATCGTTCCCGAGAGCACGTGCAGGACTTCATCAGCGCCGAACACCGTTCGGAACTCGCGTGAATGGCGGAACGCTCCCCCCGGGGCGAGCCCGAAGACGAGTGTGTGGATGTTGTCGGTCGACGCGTAGATCCAGTCGAAGACCTCGCCTGCCTCCGCGTCGCCCCAGATGTGTCTCGTCACATCCGCATAGCTGATCGCCGCTGGCCCGTCGAAGGTCGGCCGCGGTGATGGGCTGTACGTCGGCGCCGCCGGAGCGGCGGTGGCTTTGGCCTCCTCGATCCCGGTTGGCGCGTTCTCCTTGATGCTCATACGAGCGTCCGAGGGTCGTGGATTCGCCTGTCGTCCTCGGCGAGCGCGGGGAGGGTGCTGTAGTCCAGATCGGGGAACGCGCTCTCGATCTCGATGAATCGTCCCTGCTGGGTCGACTGGGTCGCGGCAAGCATCACTTCGAGCGCATGGTAAGCGTGTTCGGGCCGCGTCACCGTCGCTGCACCCGACTCGATGCAATCGACCAGGTGCCGGAGCCCATCAGTCCAGGGCCAGGTCGGATCCATCTCGGGGAAGACCTCCCACACGCCGGCGGAGTTGCGGTACTGCTCGAACCCCTGCGGGGCCCAGTCGTCTCCCATCAGCTGAAGTACGCCCTCGGTGCCGTAGAGCTCGACGGCCGGTGACCGGTACTTCTGCATCGTGAACCCGGTCGTTACCGAGCCAAACCGGCTGTCGCCGAAGTCGAGCAGGACGTGTGCGTTGTCCTCGCTCTGCACCTGGATCGTCTCACCCTCGACGATCCGCTCGGGGATCGCGGTGCCGACGAGCGCGGTCACGCGACGGACGGAGCCAAAGAATCCGCAGAGGCTCGTCAGGTTGTAGACACCGAGGTCGAAGAGCGCACCGCCCCCGCGCTCGTAGAACCACTTGCCCCACCAGGGGCCAGACCAGCCGTAGCGAGAGCGGGCGAGAACGAGGTCCCCGATCACGCCGTCCCGGACCCGTCGGTGCATGGCGCGATATGTGGGAGAGAGGACGATGTGGGGGGCGCAGACGAGCAGCGTCTCGGATGTCCTGCTGGCCTCGACGAGGGCGCGCGCCTCGGCGAGGCTCGTCGCCATCGGTTTTTCCACGAGGACGTGCTTTCCCGCCGCAAGCGCAGCCAGTGAGAGAGGGCCGTGCTCGTTCATGTTCGTGAGGACGAGGACGATGTCGATGTCCTCCCGCGCGATCAGCGCGTCGGCGTCGGCGAATTCGGTGTCGACGTCGGCAACCTGTCGGATCGCTTCCCGTTTGGCAGGATCGGGATCAAAGGCTGCCACGAGCTCGACACGTCCCTCGTAGCCGAGCTTGTTGATGATGCTGCGATACGGGGTCCAGAACACGCTCCCGAGCCCGAGAACTCCGATCCGTAGTGGCACGCTCCGCTCCCTCCCTCGCCGTCCGAACGCTGGTGATACCAATCTAACCACTATTAGAACCAATATGACAACTACGGGTAGTGTTTCGATCGCGGGGTGACGGCAGCGACCTTCACCGTGACCGGAGGAGGCACGCCATGAGCAATGTCGGAGGCACCACGTGACCGGCCGGGTCGCAGGCAGGGTGGCCGTTGTCACCGGCGCCGGCACGGGTATCGGGCGCGCGACCGCGATCCGCCTCGCGGAGGAGGGCGCCGACGTCGTCGTCACGTCGCAGACTGCGGTCAATGTGGAAGAGACGCGTCGTCTCGCCGCCGAGGCATCCGGTCGCCGCGTGGTTGGGCTGACTCTCGACATTGCGGATGGCGACGCGATTGATCGGGCCACCGCCGCCATCGTCGAGCGATTCGGCCGCATCGACATCCTCTCGAACAACGCCGGGATCGAGCTCGTGCACGGCCCCTCGGTCGTCGACACGACGAACGAGGAGTGGGAGCGGATCCTGAGAGTGAATGTGACGGGCATCTTCTACGCCTGCCGGGCCGCGGTGCCGTACATGCCCTCCGGCAGCTCGATCGTCAACATGGCCTCGATCAACTCCTTCATCGCGGGCGACAACAACGCGGCCTACACGGCGTCGAAGGGCGCCGTCCTCCAGCTCTCCCGCGCGCTCGCCCTCGAGCTCGCGCCGCGCGCGATTCGCGTGAACGCCGTCTGCCCCGGCGTCATCGACACTCCGCTGACGGACCTCTTTCTCGATGCCGCCGATGACCCCGTTGCGCTCCGTCGCGAGTATGAGGCCGCCTCACCGCTCCTCCGGATGGGCACGGCGCGCGAGGTCGCGAATTGCGTGCTGTTTCTCGCATCTGACGAGTCGTCGTTCGTGACCGGGTCGGCGCTCACCGTCGACGGAGCGACGACCGCCCGCTAATAGGCAATTCGCCGCTGAGTGGCCGGGTCGCATCGAGGCCCGATCGGTTGCTTCTCTGCAGGGCCAGTTCATGCCTCAGCATCGCCAGCTCGGCCTCGAAGCCGACCGGGGCTGGACCGCGTGGTACGTAGGATGGTTGGAGACGATGATCCGATGACACGCGACACCTCCGGCCCCGGCCCGCTCGCGGGCATGCGGCTGATCGAGCTCGGGACGCTGCTGGCTGGACCCTTCGCCGGACGGCTGCTGGGCGACATGGGCGCCGAGATCATCAAGGTCGAGCCCCCCGGCAAGCCGGACCCCTTGCGGGAATGGGGCCAGGCGCGCTACGAGGGGCGCACCCTCTTCTGGCCGGTGCAGGCGCGGAACAAGAAGTGCATCACGCTCAACCTCCGCGAGCCGCGAGGGCAGGAGCTCTTGCTCGAGCTCGTCCGCGTCGCGGACGTCCTCACCGAGAACTTCCGCCCCGGCACCCTCGAGCGGTGGAACCTCGGCTACGACCGGCTCTCGGCCACGAACCCCGGCCTCGTCCTCGCCCGCATCTCTGGCTACGGACAGACCGGCCCCTATGCCGAGCGGGCAGGCTTCGCCTCCGTCGCGGAGGCGATGGGAGGCCTCCGCTACATCAACGGCTTCCCCGGCGAGGCGCCCCCACGCACGGGGATCTCGCTCGGCGACTCGCTCGCCGCGATGTTCGCGACGCAGGGCATTCTCGCGGCGCTGTACCACCGCGACGTTCTCGGCGACGGTCGGGGCCAGGTCGTCGACGTCTCGCTGATGGAGGCGTCGTTTGCGCTGCTCGAGAGCGCCGTTCCCGAGTACGACCGGCTCGGCATCGTCCGGCAGCCGGCCGGCACCAACCTCAAGGGCATCGCGCCGTCGAACATCTTCAAGTCACGTGACGACCTCTGGATGGTCATCGCCGCGAACCACGACAACCTCTTCCGCCGGCTGTGCGATGCGATGGCGCGCCCCGAGCTCGCCGACGATCCGCGCTTTGCGACCCATGTCGCGCGCGGCGAGAATCAGGCCGAGATCGAGGGCATCGTCGCGGAGTGGGCGGTGCGGCACGACGCCCGCGACATCGACCGCATCCTTGGTGAGGCCGGCGTCGTCTGCGGGCCGATCTACACGATGGCCGAGATCTTCGAGGACCCGCAGTACAGGGCGCGTGACATGCTCGTAGAGCACGTCGACCCGGAGTTCGGGCCGTACCTCGGGCCTGGGATCGTCCCGAAGTTCTCGGACACGCCGGGCGAGGTTCGGTGGTCGGGCACCTGGGAGGACGGCAGCCATAACGAAGAGATCTACTGTGGCTTGCTCGGCCTGACGGATTCAGAGCTCGGCGAGCTACGAGAGGATGGGGTGGTATGAGGGTCACGATCTGCGACGTCGGGCCGCGCGACGGTCTCCAGAACCAGCCGGTCACGCTCGAGCCGGCCGTGCGTGCCGAGCTCGTCGACCTGCTCGCGGCCGCAGGTGTGCCGCGCATCGAAGCAGTCAGCTTCGTCAGCCCAAAGCACGTGCCCCAGATGGCAGGCGCCGAGGAGGTGGTCGCGGCCCTCGAGCGGCGTGAAGGGGTGGTCTACGCCGGTCTCGCGGTGAACGAGCGCGGCTACGACCGGCTCCGCGAGACAGGGCTCGACGAGGTTCACTACGCCTTCGCCGCGACCGAGAAGTTCAACGAGCGCAACGCGCACGCATCCGTCGAGGAGGGCGTCGCGGGCGCCGAGCGGATCGTCGAGCGCGCCAAGGCGGACGGCATCCGCTCGACCGTGACGATCGGCGTCGCGTTCGGCTGCCCCTTCGAGGGCGCCGTCGATCCCGGGCGCGTTGCCGAGCTCGCGGCGCGCATCGTCGCCACCGGCGTGGACGAGATCACGCTCGCCGACACGGTCGGCGTCGGTGTTCCGCGGCAGGTACACGACCTCGTCGGCCGCGCGGTCACGCTCGGCGTGCCGGTCGGGATTCACCTGCACAACACGCGCAACACGGGATTCGCCAACGCCGTTGCAGCTCTCGAGGCCGGGGCCACCGTGTTCGACGCCTCGGTCGGAGGGATCGGCGGCTGCCCGTTCGCTCCTCGCGCGACGGGGAACATCGCGACCGAGGACCTCGTGTACCTCCTCCACGGCGAAGGCGTCGAGACGGGGATCGATCTCGGCGCGCTCATCGACGTGGCCAACTGGCTCGAATCACGCCTCGGGCGAGAGCTCGAGGGTCAGGTCTACAAAGCCGGAACGTTCGCACCGATCGCCGGCTAGAACAGAAAAGACATCGAGATGGCGTACAGGCTGGGGGTTGACGTCGGTGGCACAGGCGGCGTCCCGGCTCGTCGGGTAGTCCCACTCAGCGCAGTCGGATGGCGGCTCTTCGAAGTGCGCCCGGGAGGATTCGAACCTCCGACCCGCGGATTAGAAGTCCGCTGACTTCTTATCGAAAACGCCGGTTCAACAAACTATTTCAAGACGTCCCAACCTGCATAGTGCGGGAATTTGTTACCTGGCCATCATCGCGGCTGTGTTGTCAAGAAAGACATACTGGACAGGACGCCACGATTTGGCCCAGTGACGGAGTTCCACCGGCTCCTCGTGTACGAACATCACCTCGAGGGTTGGGCACTCGTCACGGCGCAGCGCATCCCTCGGGAGGCGAAGCTCCTGCGCCAAGCGCTCGGCGAGCCGTACATCGCGTACGCGAGCCAGCGGCGGCGCCTCGTGCCCGGCGTGTACTGAACTCCGACCCCGCTCGCATCAGGCGCCAAACCGAACAGTGGTGCAGGCGATGGGTGGTGTGTAGTCGTCAGCCGAGGGTTTGGATGATTGTGATGAGTAGGCCTTCTCCTGAGATCAGGCGGCGGGCGACGCCCGCTCTAGGTTCGCCGCGCCCGATCCCGGACAGCGCGTCGGCGAACATCGCTACCGGCAGGCCTGGCCGATTGGGCCAGGACGCCGCGAAGAGGGATATTTACATCGTCTTCTAATGCGGCCCGTTATCGTCAAGGTACAGCTAACCGGGAGGTGAGTAATGCACTATCGCGCCCCGAGTTGGTTTGACCGTAAGGTCATGAACCCGCTCATCGCCGGGCTTACGAGACTCGGCATCAGCTTCTGGGGCTCACGCATCCTCGAGGTGCGCGGACGGAAGAGCGGAGCGCCGCGTCGCAACCCCGTCAATCCTCTGATCGTCGACGGTCACCGCTACCTCGTCGCTCCGCGCGGCCACACCCAATGGGTGCGGAACCTCCGCGCATCGGGCGAAGGTGCCCTGCTGCTCGGATCACGCCGCGAAATGTTCACTGCTGTAGAGCTGCCGGACGAGGCGAAGGAGTCGGTGATGCGGGCGTACCTGAGCCGTTGGAAGTGGGAAGTGGGCCAGTTCTTCGACGGCGTGGGCCCCGACTCCGACAGCGCGGAGTTCACGAGGATCGCAGCAGACCACCCTGTGTTCCAACTGACTGCTCGGTGACACGCTCCCAGCTCATACTCCTCGTTCTCCGCGTCGCAATGGAAGTGGGGATGGTCGCTGCGCTTGCGTACTGGGGTTACCAGCGCGGGCACGGCACGACCACCAGTGTCATTCTCGCGATCGTTGCGCCTGCGGTCGGCTTCGGTTTCTGGGGCGGAATCGACTTCCACCAGGCGGGACGTTTCGCCGAGCCGATGCGGCTCCTAGAAGAGCTCGTCATCTCTGCAGTCGCGGTCATCGCGCTGTGGCTCGCTGGAACGCCGGCATTCGCCGTCGCCCTCGCGGTCCTGTCCATCGTGTATCACGCGGCCGTCTACGCAACGGGCGGCCGTCTGTTGAAGCCCCGGGCGTCGGCATCCGGTCGCGTCCGCGGCAATTATCCGCTCGGTGAATAGGTTGGGCGCTAGACCCCGTGCTGCCCCTGGGCACCAGACGCCTCCCAGCACGTGATAGAGCACTGCCGCGCGCAGTGTGTAGTTGGCGGCCTCGGGAACCACGCGGCCGTCCGGGTGCATTCCGACCTGTGCGTGCGCATGCCGTCTTCGCCGGGCGCTGTGGTGCCCGCTCCCTGATCCTGTGGCGAGTCGGGAGATGGCCCTGAGGCTCGTCGCGTTCGAGCGGGTTTTGGTCGGACGTGATGAGTGGGCCTTCTCCCGAGGTCAGCGGGCGGGCACCTCCGTAGCTTGGCTGGGGCTGACTTGAAAGCCCTTAGGCATCTCAGGGGCATCCATGAACCCCGCCCGCACATTCGGGCCTGGCCTCGTCGGCAAGGACTTCAGCGACTACTGGCGTAGTCGCCGGACCTTTCGCTTCATCCGCGAGAGCGGTAGAGACTTCATCGCGCTTCAGCAGCTCATCACAGTCAACCGACCAGCGGGGGCGATCCTGACCACGGAGATTCGCCGTACTGTGGCAGGTCGTCGAGGATCTCGTACCAAGATGCCTTCGAGCCGACGAAAACATGCGCCATCGGTTTCAGCGTCGGTTCGTCGATCAGAGTCCCGTACGGGATACGGATCTTGCCTTCGTAGCCCGTCCAATGCAGTAGCGAGAAGCACTCCTTGCAGCGCACGGCGTGGCGTCGATCCCAGCTTCTGGGCTGTGCAAAATCGGCTCGGTTTGAGCCGTCATTGCGTGCTCCTGGAAAGGATCGGGGCGTCGCGCTTGAACCCCCAGATGGTGCAGTAAACGCCGAGGAAGAGTTCCCACACGAACTCCGGGATGGTCGCGATGCCTTGTAGGCCGCGCAGGGTGCTGCTCGGATCGTTCCCGGTGAAAAGGATTGCCGTCCCGGTCGCGATGAGCAGCGGCCCGCCGATCAGCCCGAGCCAAGTCCACGCCCGCGGCACGAGGCGCGTGCGATACATCATGTAGCCGAGAATCAGGCCGTTCCCCCAGCCGACGACCCAGCCTGGCCCGAGCAGGAACGTCCAGTCTTTGATCGCCGCAAGCGTGTACGCGACGGTGGCTTCAGCCGCGCCCGCATTCTCGTGCTGCAAGGTGGCGAGCCCGAGCATCGCAACGATGCCGACGAGGATGAACGTGCACTCGAAGATCCTCGCCGTCACGTAGCCGAGCGATAGCTCTTCGAACTGCCGCCGCAAGATCGGGTAAATCACGACTGCAGTTCCGATGTTCGAGATGATCAGCAGCAGCTCCAACAGCGCGCCGAGGTAGATCTTGTTGACGTCCCCCGCACCGGCGATGAAGGCCAACGGATGACGGAGCGCATCCTCGTACAACCACAGCGCCGGGATCGACGTCACGAACGTGATGAGGTAGAGCACGCCGAACCAGCGCGCCCTCTTCTGATCCAGGGACATCCGGCGACCCCTTTCCCCGGTGGCGGCGAGCAGGTGGATTCCCACGCCGCCACGATGACCGAGTAAGAACGCGAACCTAACGCCCTAAGGCGTCGCTTTCAAGTTCCGCGGTGCGGTGAGGCAAGCCCGCTGTCGAGCGGCCACCGCGGGACGCTCTGACGAACCGAGCCTGCCGGTGCAGCAGATCCTGCAGTTGCTCGCTGCATGGACGTGAGGTTGCGAGCGCCGGCGCGTCAGCCTCGAGGGGCGCGGCCGCGACGATGTTCCCTCGGATCTCGGCGATCAGGAAGGCTCCGGAGGGAAGCATCTGCTCTTGGAGACGTGCCATTCTCCGGAGCGCAGGAAGGTCGGTGATCCGGCTTCGTCGGATGTGGATTGGCGAGTGCGGCTTAGATCTTTCCGCGTGTGTGCTTCTGCGGGAGCTTCGGTGTTCTGATCGGCTGTTCATTGCCTGTTCTCCTGGGGTGTCCGCGGCTGCCAGAGCTGCGAGAGACGGAAGAGTGTGAGCAGTGCCGGGGGAGGGAATCCTCGCCCCGGCCACCGCTCTTCTCGAACTAGACGAGCTGGGTAGCGGGCTCGACTGGTGCTTCGCGTGTGATCTCGGAGGGGTCGACGCGGAGCAGGCGTGCCGCCCAGGTCGGGAGCCACCAGTTCCAGCGGCCGAGCAGGGCTACGGCGGCAGGCGCGAGGACGCCACGGATGATCGTCGCGTCGATCAGGATGCCGCCGCCGAGGGCGGTCGCGAACATCTTTGCCTCGGTGCCGGGTGTGGCGCTGAAGGCGACGAAGGCGAGGAACATGATCAGCGCCGCGCTCGTAACGAGCCGGCCGGTGCGTCCGATGCCTTCGACGACGGCGGTCTCGGTGGAGCCGGTGCGGTCGTAGGCCTCGCGCATCCGGCTGATGATGAAGACCTGGTAGTCCATCGAGATCCCAAATAGGAAGGCGAAGATCACGATCGGCATTTCGACGTTGATCGCCTGTGTCGCGGGGATGTTCCAGATCGCGGTCGAGCCGTAGCCGTCCTGCCAGACGAGCACCGTCAGCCCCCAAGCGGCCGCGACCGAGAGGAGGTTGAGGAGGACGGCTTTGAGCGGGAGGACGAGTGAGCGGAAGGCGCGGGCGAGGAGGATGAAGGTGAGGACGCTGATCGCGAGGATCATCAGTGGGAAGTTCCCGTAGACGGCGTGGAGGAAGTCGGCGCTCTGGGCCGCTTCGCCGCCCACGGTCACGCCGGCGATCTCGGTGGCGCGAATCCGGTCGAGGGTCGCACGCCCAGCCGCCGAGTTGGCATCTGCAGTTGGGATGATCGTGACGATCGCGGTGCCGTCGCGCCGCCAGTCAGCCGGGGCAACAGTCGTCTGAACGCCCTCGACGTTGGCGATCGAGGCTGCGACGCTCGCCGGGTTGCCGGAGCGGACGAGAGCCTCGAACGGTGAAAGCGGGCCGGTGCCGATGCCGGAGTCCTTCAGCTGCTCGAGACCGACCCGGGCTCCGCCTTTCTGCGCGAGCGAGTCAGCCTGTGGATCACCGAGCTGGATCTGCGAAGCCGCTGCGACGAGCGCGGCAAGGACGGCTGTGGAGGCGGTCGCGGCGAGCCAGCGGTGTCGGACGACGATCCGTGCCCAGGCAGACCAGCCGCGGCTGGCGCTCTGATCCCGGTTGGAACGCGGCCGGTCGAGCCAGGGGCCAACGGTTGCGAGGACGACGGGAAGGAGGGTGTTGGCAACCGCGACGCTGACGAGCGCGATCAGGAGGCCGGCGATCCCGATGCTGCGAAGCGCGGGCATCGGCAGGGCGAGAAGCGACAGCAATGAGATCGCAACGGTCGTGCCACTGAACACGACAGCGGAGCCGGCGTGCTGCATCGCATTCTGGACTGCTGTCTCGTTAGCGATCTCTCCGCCTCGCCGTTCCTCGCGCCAGCGGACGACGACCAGGAGGGCATAGTCGATCGCGATCCCGAGCCCGATGAGCGCGACGAGGAACTGGACGATCACGGAGACGTCGGTGACGTTCGCGATCGGCCAGATGAGCAGGAACGTGGTCGGGATGGCGACGGCCGCCATCAGCAGGGGCACGATCGCCATGAACGAGCGGAAGACGAAGATGAGGACGAGTAGGGCGCCGAGTGCGCCGAGCAGTGTCTCGACGAGCATCCCGGTGCCGCCCGAGTCGCTCTCGGCCGGAGCGGCACGAAGCGCGTTCATCCCGGTGAGATCGACGGGAGAGCCGGCGACCGTGACGCCCTCGAGTGCTGCCTGCGCCCTTTTCGCTTCGGCTTGTCCGGGGTCCACGCCGCCGACGGCGGGGTGATAGACGAGCGCGAACGTGGTCCGTCCGTCCTTGGAGACGAAGGCGCGGTCGTGGGTGGAGGCGTAGGAGGCGATCCGGACGTCCGGCATCGCCTTTTTCACCTGGGCAAGCGCCGAGGTGAGTTCGGCGGTGACGCCTGGTGAGTCCACGGTGGTGCCTTTTGCAAGGGTGACGACTGGAACGAGCGGTGCGATGTCTCCGCCGTTGCCGTAGATCTGCGCGATGTCCTTGTTGGTCTCGTAGCCCTCGCGGCCCGGGATGTTGAACTGCTGCGAGAGCGACTTCCCGGCCGGGCCAATCGCCGCGAACGCGGCGACCGTCACAACGGCCCAGAAGGCAACGACGAGTCGCTTGTGGCTGAGAATCAGGTCGGCGAGACGGTTCATGATCAGCTCCCTTCGGTTGGTCGCACGGTGTACGAACCACCCTGGGGCACCCTGTTCCAGCCGACAAGATTTGTTGCCATTTCCGGGACGCGCTGGTCGCAGCTGCGCTGCAGCCGCCAGATCTCTGGGATGTCTGTGGTTGTTGTGTTCATGCCTGCAGGGTGTCGCGCCGGGCCGGCCGGCACCATCCGGAATGACCCTGAGGCGACCCTGAGGAGCTCCCCGGGAAGACAGTGGCCTCGACAACCACGCGAGGAGCCCACGCGTCCGACGTAGCGCGGTGGTTGACTACCGGGGTAATGGAGCCATCAGCGGACATAACAGCCGTCCTTGCAGAGGTCGGGCCGCGGCTGAAAAGGCTACGAACCCATCGTGGAGTGACACTCACTGATCTCGCCGCGATCACAGGCATTTCGAAGAGCACGCTCTCGCGACTCGAGACCGGCCAGCGCAAACCGAGCCTCGAGCTGCTGTTACCGATCGCGAAAGCGCATCGGGTGCCGCTCGACGAGCTCGTCGGCGCCACTGAGATAGGAGATCCGCGGATCAGGCCGAAAGCCCGGAAGCGCAACGGTCGTATTGTCATCCCGCTCAGCGAGAGCACCACCGGCGTCAATGCCTGGAAGGTTCTGATCCCTCCCGAGAAGGGAGAGCCCGAGCTCCGCATCCACGGCGGCTACGAATGGCTCTATGTCTTGAGCGGGCGGATGCGGCTGATCCTCGGTGAGCACGACATCACGATGGGCGCCGGCGAGGTTGCCGAGTTCGACACGAAGCTTCCTCACTGGTTCGGCCCGGCCGACGATCAGCCGGTCGAGGTTCTCAGTCTCCACAACCGCGACGGCCACCAACCCCACGTTCGCGCCAAACCGCGCGGGGGTGGCGGCCACAGCCACGGTTCGTGATCGCGTGTTAGCGCCGGCAGGCGATCAAGCGCTGGCGGAGCCGCTGCACGTGAGGCATCTGCCCGTAGATCACGATCGGCACTGCGATCGTCGCGAGCACGAACGTGCGCACAACAGGTGAGAGTGTTCCCAACCAGCTGCCGATCAGCAGGTTGAGCACGGTCAGCGTCGGAAAGACGCAGAGCCAGATCATCAGCGCAAGCTGATGTCGGCTCGGGGGTCCGGCGATCTTCGGTTGAACGTTCTCAGTGGTCGTCATCAGATTTCCTCCGGTCAGTTGAATTTCAGTACGTCTTGATTCGGGCAGTAGAGTCAGGGGCGGCGAGGGCGCGCGCGACGTCGTCGGCGACGAGATCCGCGTTGAGCGCGATCGCTGCCGCCGACCCTTCGCCGGCCGCGGTGATCACCTGCGCACGTGCGTTCGCGACGTTGCCGGCGACCCACACGCCCGCGACGCTCGTCCGGCCGGTGCTGTCTATGACAGCCCAGCCGTTGTCGTCCAGGTCGCAGCCAAGCTCGACGAGCAGCGCATCGTTCGGAACAAAGCGTGGCGGCACGAACAGAGCGTCGAGCTCGACGATCCGACCGTCTTTCAACTCGACGCCAAGCAGCCGATCATCAGGAGCGAGAACCCGCTCGACCGCCCCGTCAACAACGGCGATCGAACGAGCCGTCAGTCCTTCGCGCTCCGCCTCGGTCAGGGTTCCGTCCGAGGCCAGGAAGACGACATCTTTTGACCACTGACGAACGATCTGCGCATAACCGGCCGCTCCGGGCGCCCAGCCGAGAACGCCGAGAGCCTGGTCGCGAACCTCGAAGCCGTGACAGTACGGGCAATGGAGCACATCTCGCGCCCAACGGTCTTGCAACCCCGGGATCTCAGGCAGCTCATCCCGAAGGCCGGTGGCGACAAGCAGCCGTCGTGCGGAAACCGAGAGTCCACTGTCAAGAGCGACGCGAAACCCCGTGGTGAGGCTCTTGACCCCGGCGACGGAAGCATCAACGATTTGGCCGCCATAGCCAGCCACCTCTTCCCGGCCGAGCTCAAGAAGCTCGCTCGGGGAAAAGCCATCACGCGAAAGGAAGCCGTGCATCTGCGATGCCGGCGCGTTCCTCGGCATCCCACTGTCAACCACGAGAACACGGCGGCGGGCACGCGACAACACCAACCCTGCCGACAAGCCGGCTGCTCCACCGCCCACGACAACAACATCGAAATCAGTCATGAGACGAGGTTGCCCGTCAACGCCGTCACCGACAAGAATCGTTGCTGTTTCCGGGACAGCTGATCGTTCACACGGATGTGCGGAACCGCCGAGAGGAGAGCTACTGCGCGGACAGCCTGGAACAGCTCACAGGCGCTCCGAACGGGGGATGCGCTGCGCAGAGGACGCGCTTAGCCCGGGTTCGGCAACCTCCTCCCGGCCGCGTAGATGGCGGCGCCGAAGTTCGACTACGAGGCCCGGTACAGGGAGCCTCGGGGCGGAGCGTAAGAGACTCCGGGAGAGGCCAAGCGTATGAAGGCCGAGGATGATGCCTGCCGCGCCGCTGCTCACGCCCTGATCGACGGAGTACGGGCCGATATCAGGGCGGGCCGGGCGGAGCGGTTCGCCATACCCGACGGTCAGAGACACCTCCAGCATCTGACCGACCTCGGTATTCCGTTCTAGGCGCTCTCACCGAGCGCCACTAGCTTCGGGCGCTTCTCCACTCCGAGAGACTCTCCTACTCGGAGGAGTGCCCGACGTGAGCAGGGAGAGCGCGCACCGTCCACTCATCCGGTGCGCGCTCGTCCGCTCCCCGCCGATCCGAAGAGGTCGTCTATCTACTTCTTTGGAGGTGGGCCAACGGTGATGGTGACGGGTGGCGTCGTGATCGTGACAGCGGGTGCGGTGACCGTTTTGGTCGTCGAGACAGTGGTAGTGACGGTCGTCGGGGTCGTAGTAGTGACAGTTCGGGTTGGGCTTGTTGTGGTGACGGTCTTTGCTGGGCTCTTAGTCGTCACCGTTTTTGCAGGACTTGTTGTCGTGACGATGCGGGTCGGGCCGGTGACCGTTACGGGATCGGGCGCAGCGGAAGTAACCGTCTGCGTCGGTCCATCGACCGTGACCGATCGCACTATGGTGCGTGGCGCCGTCTGCCTCTGGGGTTGAGTTACGACGACGGTGCGGCCAGGGCTTTGCACGGTGGTCGGCACGAGGACCGTGCTCCTTTCCGTCTCGGTATGGACGCGGTATACGGTCACGGCTCCTGAGGTTTCGGCAGGGCTCGTGACAGAGCGCTCGACGACGGTCGTCACTAGGACGCGCGTTGGTTTTCCCGGAACGGCCTGCCGGCGAATGACCGTGACAGCGGGCGAGGTGTGCGCCAGCAGCGCGGTCCTCTCACTTGCCCGCTCGGCCTCCGTGAGCCGCACCGCGAGCACATACCCGCCGACGCCCATACCGACCGCCAGCAGAAAAACCGCAAATCTCCGCGTACCACTGTCGATCCTCGCGGTCCACAACCAGCGCCAATAACCGGGATCGAACAGATGACGAATAACCCTCAGCACAAGTCTCATGTTCTCCAGCCCAGGTGAATCGAAACGCCTCTGCTCGAGAAAAAACCCCGAACGCCGCCTCACTACCGGAGCGGGCGACCGCGGCAAAACGAAAGGAACCAATGCACGTACTGCGTTCCCGACATGGTCGGGCAAAGAGACCTCTTCAATCCGACGACGAGACTCGAGATCGAAGGACGGCGGATACGCGTGAGCAATCCAGGTCATCGCGAGCGGTGGGATATCCGGCCAACCTGGCACGGACGCATCTATGGCAACGGCCAACCCGGCACTGGGTCGGAGAGCGTCGTCAACCCGGCCGCCCCACGGTCGTGGCCGATCGTGTTCGACGCTAACAGCAAGCTGGCGAAGCCTCCGGCCGACTCGAAGCACCGAACCGCGGTAGTCGCAACCGAAGACGGAAGACCCGCGAAGAGGCATCGACGAACCACGAACTCTCTGGCCGACCAGGTAGCCGATCTCGCCGCGCATGGAATGGTGGCGACGGCCATCGCGGATGCTCTGAACATCAGCGACCGGCGAACGAAGCGAATCCTTCGGGGCGCTATCCCAGCCGCCGCTTAGGTCGTCCGCGCCGGTGTTGGGAATTCACACTGGCGAGCCGCAGGCGCTCTCTCGTTCGCGCCAGTGCTCGGGACTGATGCTTGAGCACGGCGGGATGTCCGTTGCCTTTGCGAGGCTGTGTCCCGCCACGTCCACCACTAGGTATCGGAGAGAACGAAGAGATGAATTTTCAGCGGCTGTTGCCTTTGAGCGGTGTTGTGTTCCTCGTGCTCGCGATCGTGGGGTTCATGATCGCGGGAGATACGCCGCGATCGGACGCAAGTGCGGAGAAGGTGGCTGCGTTCTATGCGGACAACTATTCGAACGGGATCGCGGCATCGTATGTGCTCGCGTGGGCTGCACCCTTCGTCGTCTTGTTTGGGATCGTGGTCGGAACGAGTTTTTGGCGGCCATCGGGTGCGGGTATCCCGGTGTTCCCGATTGTGGTTATTGGCGGGGCGGCGATCTCGGGGGCGGGGTTTCTGGCGGCCAGCGCGCTCCATTTCGCCGTTTCGGAAGGGGCTAAGCACGGTTACTCGGCGGAGACGCTGCAAGGACTATCGGGTCTGGATCAGGATGCCCAGGTCATCTTCACGGGCGGCCTCGGAATCCTGCTGCTCGGCGCGGCCGGGGTGCTCACACATCGTGACGGCATCTACCGGTGGCTCGGCTGGACGGCCCTCGTCCTCGGCGTCGGAATCTACGTTCCCTTCGGCGTCGGCCTGATCGCTGTTGCACTCACCGTCATCTGGGTCGTAACGCTAAGCGTCACCCTCACGCTCCGCGGACAGGCCGCACAAACCGAACCGACCATGGCCTGATCACACACACCTGGCGTCGTCGTGCGCCAGCGTCCTCTCGCCCCGGTCGCGCGGGCGCGATTAGCCAGCAAGTCCGAGACCTCGATTTCCGGCCGCGCCATCCCGCATGAACAATGGCCTCAGCGTGTCAGTTAGCTGTTGGCCCTACTCCCAGCCTCACCCGGCCTTATCGACCCGTTTCAGGGCCTTAGAACGGCTCTAACAGCAAAGAAGAAATAGAAGAGTACGGGAGCCGAACCGACTCCGACGCTTGAGCAAGAGAGATCCCTAAGCCGGGCTACCCGGCCGACTGCTCGGTGCCTGGCGGTTCTTCGTGCTCGATATCTTCGGGCTCCAGACGCAAGGAGTGATCGTCCTCGAGAAGGCCTTTTTCGGCCATCGTCTCTTCGAACTTCTTGTGGACTCGCACGCGCTCCGCCGTCGCTCGATCGGTCTTGATAGCTGTCGCATCCTTTGAGCGTTCGTCTTCCATTCCTCCATTGTTCCCAGGTGCGCACCGGTAGACGCGGGGTGCCGTCGCGCGCAGCCACGTGTCAGATTGACGCGTCGGCGGCTGGCGTCGTGGGCCGACTTCTGGTCGGCCGACGCGGAAGGCGGCGGCGACAGATTGCGGTATGTCGCCGCCACCCCGCGACACCGGGCCGTGGATCTTCGGCAAGAAGGTCATGCTTCCGGCGGCGCCGTGCAGAGGGTCGACGAGACCGAAGAGAAGGTCTGGGTGAACCGGACGAAGGACCAGATCAAGTCCGGAGCACGGTTCGCGTCAGGACCTGGTGGTGGCGTGTGTGAATGGACTCGCCGACCACGACCAGCACCGGCTCTATGTCTTCAAAGACGGGTTGCTGTGGCGATCAGGCCTCTACTCGACCCTTCCAAAGCCAATCAGGCCTTCGCTGATCAGGGCTACGATCTCGACTCTTAAGAACGACATCGACAACGATAGAGTCTTAAGCTGCTCGGCGAGCAAGCGGCAGGGTCAATGGACGCGGAACGAGAGCATCTGCCGACGAGCAGGTAGCGCTCGTCCGTGATCGGCCCGCCCCGGGCCGGCTCGTGCAGCTGCTTGATGCTGATCTCGTCAAAGAGAGGTTGGACGAGGCGCTCGCACTCCACCGCGGTCAATCCTGCTCCGGTTGACCAACGCCCCTCGACGAGAACGAGAAGTCCGAGTCCAAACGAACCGCTGTTCGCGCCTATTCAATCGCACCTGCACCGCAACGAGATGATGGAAATAGTCGAACCGCATCTCCCGCACGGCGAACGAAGCTACCAACCCCGGCCGACCGACGAGACCACAACGGCCCTCGCTTGTGTCAGCGCTCGGGAGTGTTCGCCGGACGGGAGTCATGAGGTGTCGCCTACGAATTCGATTGTTGTTGTGCCGATTAGTCCTTGGCTGTCTATCCTGTAGACGCAGATGCCGGTGCCGCCGGCGTTTGCGGGTGGGGGGATGTCACCTGTCCAGACTGTGCCGGGGGCGGGGGTGGTGGTGCGCGAGGTGCGTCCGTCGACGGAGATCCGGACCGGTGTGCCGGACTTGCCGATGAGTGTCAGGCTCAGGTGGCCGTGGTTGCACTGGGGCACGGTGATTCGCGCCGTGCCGATGATGTCGCCGTTCGCCTGGATGCCTGTGGTTACCCACGCGATGCGGAGTGGTGAGTCGGCTTGCCAGAGGATCAATCCCGGCATGTCGGTGGCGGGGCCGTAGGAGGCGAGCTCCTTCCCTGCCAGCGCGATGTTTGATGGTGCTACGACGTAGCCGCCCTTGAGTCGTCTTCCGTTTGTGCCGAGTACGAGCCCGCTGGTGGAGTATTCGACCGGCTGCGTGGGAACCGGGGCTGCTGATGGTGCCGTGTGGGTCTGCAGTACCTGTTCGATCCGCTCGTTCCAGTAGAGCGTTTTCCACAGTGCCTTCGGGAACGCGGTGTCGGAGTGGATGTAGGTCACGGGGCCAGTGGCGACTTGGTCGATCCAGCGGGGTTGCTCGGTGGAGAACACCCAGGTGCGGTCAGCGTGTGCCAGCCGCTGGATCTCGCGCGCCGAGACGAACGAGAACAGGATGAGCGTAGAGGCGACGAGAACGACGAGGATCACCGAGGCGCGACGGGGAACAACAACGGCGACCGTCACGACAAGACCCACCACGAGTGCGAACACGACCCGTAGCGCATCCGAGGACGTCGCTTCCTCGAGCCGCCAGAGCGGGATGAACGAGAACGCGTCGAGCGCCGCCTGCGGGCTTGCAAACTCGTGAGACAGGCAAGAGGACTGCAGGGACCGCCACCGCCAACGCGACGAGCGACGTGACGGGCTGCGGACGAGGCAGTCCTCGCGCAAGCCAGAGCACGAAGACGAGAAACAATGGTGGCGCGACGGTCAGCAGATCGCGCTCGGCGATGTGGTCGACCCATCTCGACGCGAACGTCCCGACCTCGAGCACAGAGATCAGAGTCCAGGCAAACGCCGTCGCGACAAGCGCTGCAGCAGTGTCCGACTCGCGGCCCCGAACGCATCTCGACGACGAGGACCCCGAGTGCGATCAGTGGGACGCCGACAACGATCACGAACAGGCCTCCGGTATGCCAGAAGACGTCCCTTGCCGCGGCTCCGAACTCGTAGCCGCCGGTGGCGGCCGAGTAGGCACCAAATACGTCTATCCCAGCGCGACCGCTAGGCCCAGAGCGGCAAGCCCCGCCGCGACGACCAACCCCAGCAGGGGAGCCGACCGACGAAGGATTATGACGTCACGCTCGAACACGCAGTAGATGGCGAGGGCGAGTAGAGCCGCAGGCAGCAGCGCCAGCGCCTGCACCCTGGTGAGCACCGCAACAACCGTGACCCCGCGAAGACCGCTTGGCGCGCGATCGACGGTTGGACGAGCAGACGCCACAGCGCCCAGAGCGCGAGCGTGACAACCGGATAGAACAGCGTCTCGGTCATCAACGACCCGGAATACGCGAGCCCGGGAACGCAGACAGACAAGCGCCGCCGCGACGAGCGCCCATGTCTCGGCGACTACTCGCCGCCCCCAGGCGAACACGAACAACGCGACCGACGACATCGCCAACGCCTGCCCGAACTGTGCCACGGCCAGCCCCGACGAGGGCCCCAGCAGCGACAGAGGCACACCCACCAGGGCCGGGTACACGAGGGAATAGCCGCCGGTGACGCCGCCCAACAGCGAAAGCGAGCCCGAATCCCAAAACGATCGGCCGAGAAGCGCATACGTCATCTCGTCGGGGAAGATCCACGGCGCCTCGACACCACGAGCCGACCAAAAACGCGCAAGCGTCGACACCACGACAATCACCGCAACCGGTAACCAGCCGACGCGCCGCGACCGAAACAGCATGCACCCCTTGTACCCCCAAGCAGCACCGCCAAGCCACGCAGCACCCAAATAGCAACGCCGCTGCCGCTGCGCAGGGGTGGGATGTCCCACACCGGACCTGGAACGCTAGAGCCGACCAGGTCTGTTGCCTACACACCTGCGAGACGGTTGATTGCGTCCGGGCCTCCGGCGAGCCTTGTGGTCGACCAAGACCCAGCTCGCGCAGGAGGCCCAGATGCATGATCGAGTTTGCCCGCCGAGGCGGATGCGCTTTTCGTTTGAGTCGCGCTGCCGTTTGGTCGTGCGGGTTGTTGCGGGTGAGACGCCGTCGGAGGCTGCTGCTGCTTGTGGCGCGAGCCGGGCGACCTATCGGCTGTGGCGCCGTTACCGGGAGGGCGGTTGGGCGGCGTTGGCGGATGGCCGCCGGTGCCAAAGCGTCAGCCGCGACGGTCGCCGCCCGAACTCGAGCTGCGGATCCTGGCGGCCCGCGAGTACGCGCAGGCCGGCCCCGTGATCGTCGCCGGCCTGTTGGGCTTACCCGCCTTAACGGTGTGGAAGGTGCTGCGCCGTCACGGCGCCTCGCGGCTGCGGCAGCCTGCGCGCGAGCCTGTGCGCCGCTATGAGCGCAAACGGCCCGGCGAGCCGGTGCACGTCGATATCAAGAAGCTGGGCCGCTTCTGGACCGTCGGCAAGCGGATCCACGGGGACGGCCTGACCCGGAGCCGCCGCGCCGGCTGGCAGTACCTCCACCTCGCGATCGACGACCACTCACGCCTTGCCTACGCCGAGCTGCTTCCCAGCGAGAGCCCCGCCGACTGCGTCGCGTTCTTCCGCCGCGCCTGCGGCAGGTACACCGACCAGGGCATCACGGTCGAGCGGTGTCATCCGCAACATTGACGCCGCTGGAGTGCCTGGCGCTTGAGGTGAAATTGGACAGCTCGTTGTACGACGCGCGGAGCAGGTTTAAGCTCGTTTCTCCAGTCGGTACCGAAAGGAGCATTCGCCATGGGCACGCGTTGGCGTACAGCAGCTTGGCGGTGCTGGGCGGTCGTTCTTGCCGGTGCCGCTGTCGTCGTTCCTGTCGCAAGCGCGTCGGATAAGGAAACGAATGCCGTCCCGGCCAGCCTCGTAGGGCGATGGGCACGCACCGTGACCGCGGCGGATTGGAAGCGGGCGGGCGCGACAGGTTTCGTTACGAGCTTCGTGGGGCCGTACACGATGACGGTGAAGCCGAACGGAAAGGTCAGGATCATCGACTTCACCGCGACGTTGTCGCCGCTTGCAGGCGGGCGCCTGACGATGAGTGGCGTCCCTGTCTGCTACCCAAAGAAGGGTCTCTACCGGTGGAAGGTCGCCAACCGGAAACTGACACTCACGAAGGTCAAGGACACCTGCGCCGCGGAGGTCGGCTTATTCACCGGCGTTTGGACGAGGGCTACGTAGTTCGCAAGGTCCGATTTCGATCAAGCGGGAGTGCCCCATCGCTCATCCAACATTCCGAACTCACTGGCCCATGACAGTGTTCCGCGACGGCGATGCTTCAGTCACCTAGAGCTTGAAGCGGAGGTAGTAGCGGTAGAACAGCACGAACTCGGTGGTGCAGAAGATGCGCCGACGATCCAGAAGCGCACCACGATCTTGGTCTCCAGGGCCTCGAGCTCTAGATCAGCAGCTTGAGCGTCGTCTTCGCGGGTGGCCTGGCAGGTTGGCAGATGGTGGGCGTGCTGAGAAAGGTGTCGCGACGCACCACTCCTAATGGTGACCTATGAGTCGGGACGGCTTCGTTTCAAGGACAAGGCTCCGGCTCGCCGAGTCGGAGGTCGACCTCAAAGCGGCCTGTATAAACAGGCTAGCGGCGCCTGGTCAGGTCGAAGTCAGGTCGCGCTGCTTGGTCGGCGCATTCGGTCGACGATTTTGCGTGTAGCGTCGGCGGATGATGTCGCGGCGGGCGGGTTGATGGTGTGAAGAGGATCGGTTTTCTGTCGTTCGGGCACTGGTCGGAGTCTGCGTCGTCGCAGGTGCGGTCGGCGTCGGATGCGTTGATCCAGTCGCTTGAGCTGGCGGTTGCTGCGGAAGAGGTCGGCGCGGATGGTGCGTACTTCCGTGTCCACCATTTCGCGAGTCAGTTGGGTTCTCCGTTCCCGCTGCTGGCCGCTGTCGGCGCCCGGACCTCGAGGATCGAGATCGGTACCGCTGTGATCGACATGCGGTACGAGAACCCGATGTACATGGCTGAGGACGCGGGAGCCGCGGACCTTCTCGCCGGCGGCCGGCTGCAGCTCGGGATCAGTCGTGGATCGCCTGAGCAGGTCATCGACGGTTGGCGTCATTTCGGCTACCAGCCGGCCGAGGGCGAGACGGACGCCGACATGGCACGACGCCATACCGAGGTGTTCCTCGGTCTCCTTGACGGGGAGGGCTTTGCGGAGCCGAATCCGCGGCCGATGTTCCCCAACCCGCCGGGCCTGCTCCGCCTCGAGCCCTATTCGCCCGGACTGCGCGAGCGGATCTGGTGGGGCGCCGCGTCGGCGGAAACCGCGAGGTGGGCGGCGGTGGTGGGCATGAATCTGATGAGCTCGACACTCGTCTTCGACGATGCAAGCGGCGACCCCTTCCACGTCATCCAGGCGCGGCACATCGAAGCGTTCCGCGACGCTTGGCGAGAGGCCGGGCACGAGCGCGAGCCACGCGTGTCGGTCAGCCGGAGCATCTTTGCCCTCGTGAGCGACCTCGATCGTACGTACTTCGGCCGTGGCGACAACAGCGGCGATCAGGTCGGTTTCATCGAAGCGAACACGCGGGCCGTCTTCGGCCGCACCTACGCGGCAGAGCCCGACGTGCTCGTCGCGCAGCTTGCCCAGGACGAAGCGATCGCAGCCGCGGACACGCTCCTACTTACGGTACCGAACCAGCTCGGCGTCGAGTACAACGCGCACGTCATCGACAGCATCCTGACGCACGTCGCCCCCGCGCTCGGCTGGCGTTGACCACACGGGCAAAACACGCGGGTGCGCACGCGGGCTCGACGTTACCCAGACCAGGCCGTAGTGCCGTTCCGGCTTCGCGATGAGGAGTCCCTCCGCCATTGAGCCGCTGGCGGGGTGGGATGACGGCGGCGGCCAAGCCCGCGTCAGCAGGGAGCGCTGGCGTCCGGGCACGGTGGCAGCGACCCCGGGCGCGGGCGACCCGTCGTGCGGCTGATCAGGTTTCGCAGGCTACTCGTGCGCGGCACTCCCCGCTCCCGTCGTTCTTGGCTGAGATCTGCGCGTCTTCGCGCTTCAGCCGGGCTCTGCCGTTGCTCCTGTTCGATCTGGTGAAGCATGATCTGGAAGTGGTAGTTCTCGGTCATCTCGTTCTCCCTGCCGCGGGCCGCTGTTGGGTTTCATGCGGTCGTCTGTATCTAGGTCAACGCGCGGGGAGCGAGTCCAGATCTACGGGTAGCCGTACTCTTGCCCAAGTCCTGGCTGCCTGTGTCGTCCGTCGGGATGAGGGTGCCGTCGACGATGCCGTTGGTCCCCAGCCGCACACGGTGGCCGCGGGGCTGTCTAGAGTCGCGGAGCCATGAAGTACCGCATGGACGTAGATGGGGTGGCGACTCCGACCTAAAGCATCTCTCTCGAACGCCAACGATCGCTATCTGAGCCTCACGGGCGTAATCGTCGAGCTGGACTACGCTCGCGACACGTTGCTGCCCGCGCTAGAGCAACGAAAGGAACGATACTTCGGCTCCCATCCTGACGATCCCGTCTGCCTTCGCCGCAAGGAGCTCGGCAACCAGCGGCCGCCATTCGATGTGCTGCGCGACCTGGGTGTAACGACGGCCGTCGACGCCGCGCTCAGGCTTCTCGAGAATCTCGACGATGTCGTGCTCACGGCCGTCGTTGACAAGCTCGCACACGTCACGCAGTACAAGGAGTGGGCGAACGACCCCTACCCTCCGACGCCGTTGCGTTCGCCCAGCCACAGTGCAATCCGCTCCCTCAGAACGACAAGCGAGTGGTCGGGAGGAAAAGGAGTCGAGATGAAGCGCATACGCATCATGTTCACCGCGTTGGCCGCCGTCACCGCGCTCGTAGCCCTGCTCCCGGCCGTTGCTGCGGCGCAGGGGTCGCCGAGGCCTGACGATCGAGCTGTTCACGGAGCAGGGGCGATTGCCGCTGAGAAGGCTGTGAGCACGATCTCGTCGTCCCCGACCCGACGTGATGATCGAGGTGACTCCAGGGCGTTGGTGCGATCTCGGCGCCGGCCGCTGCCGAAGCGAACGCTGTCTTCGTTCCATCGCGCTCGAGCGGATTCGACTGGGGCGACGCCGGTGTCGGAGCATTCGGAGGAGCCGGCCTGGCCCTCCTCCTCGTCGGTGGGATCGTGCTCCTTGCGTCCCGTCGTGCGGGAACGCGCATCGCATTCCACTAGCGAGCGAGTTCTGACCCGGGAACGTGAAGTGCCGCCTGTGGCGGCCTTTCACTGTGCTTGATCGCGGAAACGCCCTCTCGAGCTTCCTGTCCTGCAGAGCGAGATCGGTGTTCGTTTATACGAACACATGTTCTTACGACAACCCGTGCGCGCACGGGCCCTCCCGTACGACCTTCGGCACTCGTTCGCTTCGCTCCTCCTGCACGAGCAGATCAACGCTGCCGAAGTGGCGGCGCAACTGGGGCATAACCTCCAGACCCTCCTCGGAACGTATGGCACGTCATTGATGAGTGGCGTGAGGAGAAACCCATCAAGGCCGAAGCTGAGATCCGGAAGGTGCTGCGAGGAAGTGTTCCGACTGGAACCCGTGTACGCAATGTACGCACCAACAGAGATTTCAGTTGAGAACACTTCGCTGACAACAAGAAACCCGCCTGAGCGGGTCTTTCTTGTAAGCCCTCTAACGGGCTCGAACCGTTGACCCCCTCCTTACCATGCGAGCGCGGGACTCCCCATAGCTCCCCATCTCTTCCGTCCGGTGCCCGCCTGCTGCTTTCGCGCCCGTTCAGAACCTCAGTGATTCCCCGTCATTGCCCACCGCACCGTTCCAGAATCGTTCCGCTCGACCGGGACGATTCAGTGGGTGTTCAAGTACTGGACACGTACTCGCTCAATCGTTCCGGTGAACGGGAAGGGTGCCTTGTCGTGGTAGTCGAGTGAGACGGGTGAGCCGTGGGCGATGCCGATGTCGAGGCAGTCGTTGGCGGTGAAAAGAAGCGGCGCACTAATCGGAACGGTTCCCTCCGCCACCGTCTCACCGTTCACCCTCAGAGTGATCTTCAACGGGCCACCAGGTCGAGGCTCAACGTAGGTGGTCTCCACCTCGATGGTGCTCTTGCCTGTCGGAAGCTTGTCCTTGGCGCGGATCTTGGTGCGTTGGATAATGAAGAGGTTGTACTCGTAGCAGAGGATTCCGTCTTCGACGAAGAGGGTGAGGCCGCCCGAGTTGGCTCCGAGCTTGTAAAGAACACCGTTCGCGTCGGCCGGGATCGCGGCCTCGATGGTGACCAGGTTCGGCTTGTTGCCGAGCGCCGGGGCGCAGAACTCTGGCATCCGGACTGTGTTGCCGGCGAACGTCCACTCGTTGTATGGCGTCGTGATCCGCTGTTCCGGGTGAATGGCGATCACCCAGAGTCCGCCGCCGATCGGAAGCGCCTTGTTCTTGGTCGCTTCGACGAGGAAGGCGTCCTGGAGTTGCGCGAGCTTGTCGGGCATCTCCGCGGCCAGGTCGTTCGCCTGCGTCCAGTCCTCGTCGAGGTTGTAGAGCTCCCAGGTGTCGTCGTCGGGTGTCCACTCCTGGATGCCGGGCGGGAGGCCCTGCAACCACGGTGTCCGGGGCCCGAACGCTGAGGCCATCCAGCCGTCGTGGTAGATCGAACGGCTGCCCATGATCTCGAAATACTGCGTTCGAAGTCTGCCGACGGCCTCGGCGTCGTCGAAGGTGTAGGCGAAGCTGACGCCGTCAAGGGGGTCTTGCTGGATGCCATTGACGACACGCGGCGGGGTTATCCCGACGACCTCGTAGATCGTCGGGACGAGATCGTTGCAGTGATGGAACTGCGACCGATGTATCGCGTCGGGCTTGATCTTGGCGGGCCAGCGGACAGCCATCGGGTTCCGGGTGCCGCCGAGGTGCGAGGCGAGCAGCTTCATTCCCTTATAGGGCGTGCTGCCGGCCCAGGCCCAGCCGGCGTGGTACTGGTTGTCGGTCTTCGGCGAGCCAAGCGCTTCGAGTCCGCCGAGTTCCTCGAGTGCGTCAATGTGCTGACGCACCGTCGAGGGAATGCCGTTCTGGGCCAGCAGTTCGCTGATCGTGCCGTTCTGACCCTCCCCGGAAGAGCCGTTATCGCCCCAGATGTAAAAGACAAGCGTGTTGTCGCCGTAGCCGAGCGACTCGACCTCGTCGAGGAGACGGCCGACCTGAACGTCCACATGCTCGGCATAGCCGGCGGCCACTTCCATCAGACGCCGCTGGAACGGCTTTTCGTCCTCGGGGATGCTTTCCCAGGCCGCCATCGCGGCGTCGCGTGGCGTCAACTGCGCGTTCTCAGGAATCCAGCCCTTCTCCTTCGCCCGCTCATACACGCGTTCCCGATAGGCATCCCAACCATCGTCGAACTTCCCGGCGTACCTATCCGACCACTCGTTCAGGACGTGATGCGGGCCGTGCAAACAGCCGCTCGCCCAGTACATATAAAAGGGCTTGTCGGGCCGGAACGCCTTGTGGTTGCGTAGCCAGCCGATCGCGTCGTCGGCGAGATCCTCACTCAGATGATAGCCCTCCGCCGGCGACTTCGGCGGCAGCACCGACGTCGTGTTCCGTACCAGGTTCGGCTCCCACTGCGACGCCTCCCCGGCCAGGAATCCGTAGAAGTACTCGAAGCCACACTCGGACGGCCAGTTCTCGAACGGCCCCGCGGCCGTCGTCTCCTCAGCCGGAGTGTTATGCCACTTTCCGAACGCCGCCGTGCAATACCCGTAGTCCTTCAACACCTCCGCCGCCAACGCGCTGCTCTTCGGGATATGCCCCGAATAGCCGTCCCAGTCATTCGCCAACTCAGCGATCTGCCCGTACCCGACCCGATGATGATTGCGGCCGGTCAGCAGCGACGCCCGCGTCGGAGAGCACATCGCCGTCGTGTGAAAACGGTTGAACGCGATCCCCTCACCCACCACGCGATCCAGATTCCGCGTCGTCACCTCACCACCGAACGTGCTCGGCAACCCAGGGCCAGCATCATCAATCAACACGATCAGGATGTTCGGCGCATCCTCAGGCAGCCGACGAGGTTCGACACGCCGCTCATAGGTGGACTCCTGCATTGTCCGCCCAGCAACGCTCGCCGAAGGTGTCGGGGGAAACGGCAGCACATCCTGCACCGGCAACGTCAAGGGTTCGCAATCCGGCGTCGGTTTGCCCACGGACCGACCCTACATACACAACGACGGCGGCTGACGTCGGAGGGGAATGAGCTCGACGCTCGAGGACATGCTGCGCTGGCAGGCATTCCTCAGCTCCCTCCCCCGACCTCGCGCCGCTACTCGTCGGTGCGCTCGGGGCGGCGGGCCTGTACCCGACAGGAGGGCGGCGACGACGTGATCGAGATCGTCGAGGGCGGAGGCTCGGCGGCACCCAAGCACTCCGCCCCTCAGCCGTTGGGTTCAGGACGGAGCGCCCAGGTGTCATGCCGTGCGGCGCCTCCCATTCAGGCCACCAATGGATCGCTGGCGCAACTGTTTGCCTGGTCGTGCAAACACCGCGCGGACACGAGCGCGAAACCGCAAGAGCTCGGAAAGTCACTCTGAGGCGGGAACGCGATGGAGGGCCGGAGTTACGGTTCAGGCCCCGACAATCCGCCTCTCGGAGCGTTACTTCGCAGGGCTCCCCCGGCCCTCAATCGCAGCTTAAGCAGAACGGTTGGAAAAACAAGATGGTCGAAAGGCCGCGAATCGACAAGCACCTGTTGAAGGCCGGGGAGCCGCCGCCAGCTCTACCCGGCCCTCTGCGTCTCACACTACGCAGGCGCCGACTAAGCACAACTAGACGCTAGTCAAGGATCGATCGGGGTACCCGCCGACATCGCCTGCATGTATTCGCGGCGGTTCGGGTCGCCGGCCGGATGCGTTCGAGTGTCACCGGGTGTGGAGCTCCGGCCCGGTGCTCCTGGGGTGAGGCGTGACCCGGGCATCTTGCATTTTGGCCCGTCGCACCTGCGTCCAGACGAACCTCATCGCGCTCGGTCTAGCGGCTGTCATAGGAGCCGGTGCCGGGGCCGACGAAGAAAAGGCAACAAATCCGATATTGGCGTATCTACAGTCGGAGCGCTGACGCCCTAGACCCGCAGCGTCTCCGCGGTCACGACGGCCCGCGATCCCAGAGGACATTCACCGCATCGGGCTTGCGGAA
Source organism: uncultured Thermoleophilia bacterium (assembly GCA_963799575.1). GTDB lineage: Bacteria > Actinomycetota > Thermoleophilia > Gaiellales > Gaiellaceae > Gaiella. Next base: position 102,300 of record CAWCXK010000009.1, on the reverse strand, counting down.
CACAAGCCCGCGCACAGCGGCCGGCCGCGCAGGGTCGAGCCGAAGCCCGGCGAGACGCTCGAGCGCGCCGGCGAGGGCGGCGCACGTCTCGAGTCGCGCGAGATGCATGCCGAGGCAGACATGAGGCCCATGCGCGAATGCGACCTGGAGGCGGCTGTTCTCGCGCTGGAGATCGAAGCGGTTCGGGTCGGAGAAGACGGCGGGGTCGCGGTTCGCGCCGGCAAGGGAGAGCGTGACGAGGTCACCCTGCCGCACGTTCGCACCTCCGAATTCGATGTCGCGCGTCGCGTAGCGGTCGACCACGGCGGCGGCCGGCTCGAGTCGCAATGACTCCTCGACCGCGTTTGCAACGAGCCGCGGTTCTTCTACCACGAGCGCTCTCTGGTCGTCGTCGGCGAGAAGGTGGAGGAAGACGTTGGCGATCATCGCCTCCGTCGTTTCGATGCCGCCGAAGAGGAGAATCGCGGCGTTAGACGCGACCTCCTCGCGTCCCAGACCACTCGCTTCCCCGGCTGCCGCGGCGACCAGCGATGTCGCGGGGTCGCGATCGAGCGCGGGCTCGACGGCTGCCCGGAGCCGCGCGAATGCCGCCCGGCCGGTGCCGTCAGGCATGCGACCGGACGTGATCGTCGTCACCTCGGCAACGATGTCTGCGTACCAACCGAGCGCCGCCTGAGTGTCGATCTCCTCGAGGCCGAGCGCGTGCACCATCGTCACGACGGAGAGCGGGCCAGCGAGCTCGAGGCGGAGGTCGGCCGCGCCGACCGGTGCGATGAGGTCGAGCAGGCGTTCGACCTCATCGTCGACGATCTCGGTGAAGCGCGAGCGGACAGCGTCAAGGCGGAAAGGGCCAGCGAAGGGATTGCGCTGCCGCCGATGACGTGCGCCGTCGAGCGATAGCATGCTCGGGCCGACGACCTGCGCAGTCGAGAAGCGAGGGTCGTCGACGGTGAACGTCTCCGCGTCGCGCATCGCATGGACGACGAGGTCGCGCCGCGTCACGACCCAGGCGCCGAGCGCCGGCAGCCACGAGACCGGCTCCCGCGCGCGAAGCCGCGCGAGCGCCGGGTGCGGATCGCGCTCCAGCTCCTCGAGCGTGATCGTCGCACCCAGGGGGAAGCCCGTGGCCATCGCCGCGAGGATAGACGCCGAGGCCGGCCAGCGGCCGCGCACGGGAACGCGTACCGGATCGGCGGCGACGAGTTCGTGATCACGACGTCGTCACCGTCCGCGGCACGACTGCTGAAGGCCGCCCAGGCAGCGCTCAGCGAGCACGGGAAAGGATTCAGGATCGGCTGCTCGATGGGCTCTACCCGCATAGCCGCCGGAGTGACCCTCGAGCAAGCGCTCCACGTCGCCGACCAGGCCCTCTACGCAAACAAGCGGACCCAGCGCAGCGATGCCCGCACCGAGGTCACAGATGTTCTCCTTCAGGTCCTCGCAGAACGGGACGGGGAGCTAGCCACCCACGTCTCGCACGTCGCGGACCTCGCCTCGAGCACCGCAACGAAGCTCGAGCTGCCGGCCGACCAAGTCGAACGAGCCCGACTGGCAGGCGAGTTGCAGATCCGATTGTTTAGGCCAGCGTCCAATTCATTAGGCAGCCTATCGATTATCGGGCGGGCACGGCTCGCCGGTCCAAACGCTCATCAAGAACCGCGAGCGGTCAGCCTGCCGCTGTCGGCATCGTTCGCGTCCGCTGTGTTGACCGTCCCTTCCTCTCCCGTGGTTTCTATTGCGGTGGTCCGCTGGCGAGCTTCGCCGTCGCCGTCGTGCGGTTGCCGTACTGATCCGTCCAGGTGATGGCGATCGAGTCGCCGGGGTGCTTGGCCTGGAGGGCGCTGACGATTGTCTTGGTGGTCGCGACAGCGCGACTTCCGATGCGAGTAATGACGTCGCCTGGGGAGATACCGGCTTTGGCTGCGGGGCCGTTGGCGACGACCTGCTGGACGAGCGCGCCGACGGCATCGTTGTAGCGGGCGGGTGTGGCGAGGATGCCGAGGAACGCCGTCTGACCGACATGGATCGTGGCCGAGCCCTGTCGGGCCTCGATCTTCCTCGTGATCGCGAGCGCCTTGTTGATCGGCACCGCGTAGCCCTCGCTGCCGGAGCGGGTTGCAAATCCGGTCGAGGCTGCGGTGTTCATGCCGACGACGCGTCCGGCGGCGTCGAGTAGTGCGCCACCCGAGTCGCCCGGTTCCAGTGCGGCATTCGTCTGAATGAGACCCGTGAGCCGGGCCGTGTCGCCGGAGTCGTCACTGACCGTGATCGAACGGCCGAGCGCCGTGACGGTGCCGATGGACGAGACGAGGTTTCCGGTGCCGCCGGCGTTCCCGACCGCGGTGACGGTGGCGCCGCGAGCGACGCTCGCTGAGCTTCCAAGGGAGACCGTTGCCAGCCCTGATGCGTTGGCGAGTTTCAGCGCCGCCACGTCGGCCCCGATCGCATAGCCGAGCACCTGCGCCTTGTACTTCTTGCCTGTTGCGGGCACGGTCACGGTGATCGACGTCGCGCCCCGGATCACGTGGTTGTTGGTCAGCACCTCGCCAGAGCTCGAGATCACCATTCCCGTGCCCGCCGCCGAGGTGTTCGCGTAGCTGAGGTTCGTGTTGATCACGACCACACCGGTCGACTGCGCCGCGATGGCAAAGGACGCGGCGTCTGCAGAGCCTGCTCCCAGGGGAACCTGCTCCATGCCGGCCACAAGCGCAAGCAAGACTCCCGTCACTAGGCATGCGAGCTGCCGACGCGACCTCATCTCACCCAACCAGGAAGTCAGGGAGTAGCGAGAAGCAACCAACTGTGATCCGCAACGCGTCGGAAGCAATCATCCCGCGGAATTATTCCTACGGTCCCTGTGTCTGCCCTGAGAATCCCAGATCCAGCAGAAACGCGAGCCTTGGCGTGCTCGTTGCTCTGACGTCCATCCGAGTGGCGCCAACTGCGAGAGCGTGATGCCCAGAGGGTGGGAGTTCTGCGTCGAGCACACGGCCAAGCTCGGAGAGCGGCTAGAGATTCGCGGGATTCGTTCACGGTCACGCTGGAGCTTCCCACGCTCCGCGCTCGGCAAGCCAACGGTGACTTGGACTCGGCCGAGTTCAAGTCCTCCATCGATTTGGCACCTGACGCGTCTCCGAGATGCTCGCGTGAGGCCTTCACGGAGCTTGTCCGGCTCTCCATTGACCTGGGTACGTGTTGCACTGTGGTAACACCCGAGACGAACGCTGGCTGTTCCCCGGCTGGGGGACACGGGCGTGGATGTGGTTGTCGATGGCATCCCTGAGTGGGCTGCGCGGCTGTCCTGCCTGGGTGGGTGGTTGTGTCTCCAAGTGCCGGCGGTATCGTCCGTTCGGAGGCCCTGATGATCGGCTTAGAAGGGCCTCGTATGGACCGTTTGCGCTTTCGCAGTCCCTCTCGCGCGGCGGAAGCTGCCGCTGGGGCGCGCGACGACCGTCGACTTTCGGGACGTGTCGCTTCTCTTTGGCGGGGCGTGTTCGGGTCTGGGCGGGTATCGGTGTTGCTCTTGGTGATCTGGCTGCTCGGTCTCGTCGCGTTCGGTGCGGTGTTCCAGTTCGAGCGGACGGTTGACGAGACTCGTCGCGCGCAGGTCGTGATTGCAGAGATGCGCAACCAGGAAGGAGCGGTGATGGCGGCAGCGTTCGGCGCGGCCACCGGCATCGCGGCCGAGAGTCCGACGCCCGCGCAGACGAGGGCTAGTCTTGGCGGGGCAGAGGCGACGCTTGACGCCTCGATCGTGACTCTCGGTGAGATCGGACATAGCGACTCACTGCCGAAACTCACGTTTTTGGCAAAGCGGTTTTACGTCTTGGCCGATCGGCTCTTGGTGATGGTTGCGAGCGGCGACTCGACTTCGGCGGCGTTGGAGTTCGGCAAGAGCCAGCGGCCGGGTGGCGTCCAAGCGCAGCTGGACGCAGAGCTGAATGTCGCCGATCGCCACTATGGACAGGACGCTTCCCGGTCGCGGAAGGTGGCGACCTTCGGGTCGCTAGTGGCGATCGTGTTTCTCTTGATCGCTTTCTCGATCGCTCTTCAGCGCTCGGTAAAGGCACGAAGGCGCAGCGATGAGGAGGCCATGACCGACGCGCTCACAGATCTCGGCAACCGCCGCAAGCTGTTCGCCGACATGGGGCGGACGATCAGCAACCTCACCCGTGAACAGATCGTCACCGTCGGGATCTTCGATCTCGACGGCTTCAAGGCATACAACGACGCGTTCGGCCACCCGGCCGGTGACGCTCTCCTGACCCGGCTCGGCCATCGACTTGCTGGCGCGATCGGCGAGAACGGGAGCGCGTACCGGATCGGCGGCGACGAGTTCGTGATCACGACCTCCTCACCGTCCTCGGCGCGATTGCTGAAGGCCGCCCAGGCAGCCCTCAGCGAGCACGGCGAAGGGTTCAGGATCGGCTGCTCGGTTGGCTCCACACGGCTCGTCGCCGGGATCAGCCTGGAGCAAGCTCTCCACGTCGCAGACCAACACCTCTACGCCAACAAGCGCTCCCAACGCAGCGACGCCCGCACCGAGGTCAAAGACGTCCTTCTCCAACTCCTCGCCGAACAGAACGGTGAGCTCGTCACCCATGTCGGGCACGTCGCCGACCTCGTCTGGAGCACCGCAACACAGCTCGGACTGCCAACTGAGGAAGTCGAACGCGCCCGACTCGCAGCCGAACTCCACGACGTCGGCAAGGCAGCGATCCCCAACTCGATCCTCAACAAACCAGGCCCCCTCGACCCCCGAGAACGCCGCTACATGCAACGCCACAGCGAGATCGGCGAGAGAATCGTCGCCGCCGCACCGGCGCTCCAGGACATCGCACCGATCATCCGATCGACCCACGAACGGATGGACGGCGGCGGCTACCCCGACGGTCTCACCGACAAACAGATCCCAATCTGCTCCCGCATCATCGCCGTCGTCGACGCATACGACGCCATGACCAACGACCGCCCATACCAAACAGCGATGTCGGCCGACGACGCCGCCGCCGAGCTCCACCACAGTGCCGGAACCCAATTCGACCCCGCCGTCGTCGAAGCGTTCACCGCCGCACTCGCCCAACCGCGCTACGCCCAACCCTCCAGCCCCACATCCGGAACACCACCCAAGCAGCCCATCCGAGAAACACGCCACTCCCAAATCGAAACCATCTGAGCCATCCCGCGTTTCGCCGGAGGCTTCATTGCCAGGTTCGGACTATTAGATTCTTGTGTAAGTAGTTGTGGCTGTCATTGATTTCAGTTGATCGTGCTCGCTGCGATCCGGTCGCCGTAGGGACGGTCAGGGCGTTCAAGATGACTTTCCAGCCGTTCGTCCTGCCGGTCAGGTCGGGGCGGTTCTTCCGCTTCTGTGTTGCCACGAAGTACAACACTTTGAGGGCGGCTTGGTCGTTGGGGAAGTGGCCCAGATGACGGACGGCGCGACCTGGATCATCGCAGGGAAGAGCTGCTCCCACTCGCCGGCGAACTCCGCGACCGCGTTTCGGCCGCCTCGACCGTCGGCGCGGAATAGATCGCACGCATCGCCTGAGCGATCCGCGTCCAGTGCTTAGCGGTCGCGCTCGAGGTCGTCATCGCACGGCTTGACAGCAGGATGCCTTGGCACGAATCGAACATGCCCAAAGGCTTAGGAAACCACTGCCGCAGACGTCTTTCCAGACCTGATTCCAGATAACAAATTGTGTCCGTGTCGGTTCGTTGTTTTGATGCAGGCTCGGAGCACGCCCGAAATATCGCGATTTGCAGGGATTTTCATGCGCCCGGGAGGATTCGAACCTCCGACCCGCGGATTAGAAGTCCGCTGCTCTGTCCCCTGAGCTACGGGCGCGTCACCGTAGGGTAATCGGCCGCGCGGAAGGATGGCGGAGCCGGAGGGAGCGACGCTCATACGGCGCAGTAGGCTTGCCGGGTGACCACGGTCGGCATCGTCAGTCCCGGTGCAATGGGCTCGGCTGTCGGGCGGGTGCTCGCCGCCGGTGGGGCGAGGGTCGTGGCGACGCTCGAGCGCAGGAGCGCCCGCACCGCAACGCTTTCGGAGGGACTCGAGCTGCTGCCGAACCTCGATGCCGTCGTCGAGGCGGCCCGGGTCATCCTCTCGATCGTGCCGCCCGGCGAGGCGCTCCCCGTCGCGGCCGCCCTGGCCGACGCGGCGCAGCGGACCGGCGCGCAACCAACGGTCGCCGATCTGAACGCCATCGCCCCGGCGACGATGGAGGCCGTCGCCGCCCGTCTTGCGAGCGCGGGGCTGAGCGCCGTCGACGGCTCGATCTCGGGGCCGCCGCCGCGCCGCGGCGGGACGACGACCGTCTATCTCTCCGGGCCGCGTGCAGCCGAGGTTGCCGGCCTCGCGGCGCCGGGGCTCGAGCTCCGCGTCGTGGGCGAGCGACTCGGGATGGCATCGGCGATCAAGATGTCGACGGCGTCGTTCTACAAGGGCCAGACCGCGCTTCTCGCCCAGGCACTCCGCTCGGCCCGCGTGAACGGAGTGCTCGACCTCGTGCTCGACGACCTGCGCCGCAACTACCCCGGGCTCGTCGACGACGCACCGCGCATGCTTCAGAGCATCGCCGCCAAGTCGGGCCGGTACGTCGCGGAGATGCAGGAGATTGCCATGAACCAGGAGAGCGCCGGCCTGACGCCGGATCTCTTCAACGCGCTCGCTACCGTCTTCCTGCAGCTGAGCGAGACCGAGGCAGCCGCCCAGGCGCCGGAGCGCGTTGATGCAGGCGCTCCGCTAGCCGACGTGCTCGGCGCGATCGACGGCCCAGTCGGCTCCTAGCGCGGTAGCCGCAGCCCGAGCCGGCGGGGCAGAGAGGAGACGAAGGCGGTGAGGGGATCGGGCGTGCCCCCGCGATCGTTGGCGTCGTCGCGTCGGACGAGCGCGGCCCTGATCGTGGTGCCGCCGAGGAAGCGCAGGGGCTCGGGCGGGAAGAGCTTGCGGTCGGGATCGACGATCGGGAGCCCGGTGATCTCGTCACGGCGATCGAGCGCGAGCCGGGCGAGGATCTCACCGCCGAGATAGGTCGGCCCAACGCCGTTGCCCGTGAAGCCGAAGCCGTGATGAACGCTGCTGCGCGATCCGAAGATCGGCAGGTGGGTGGGCGAGACGTCGATGGGGCCGCCCCAGGCGTGCGTGACCGCGCGGCCGTTGAGCTGCGGGAACAGCCAGCGGAGCGCTGCGGCGGCGTGGGCAGCGGCACGCTGATCGATGTCGAGCCGGTCGCGGTGGTGCCCGCCGAACCCCATCCGGCCGCCGGCCCAGCCGAGTGCGATCCGGCCGTCTCGCGTCGTCCGCAGGTAGTGCAGAAGGGTGCGGCAGTCGTGGATGTTCTCGCCGCCCGCCCAGCCGATCTCCTCGATCACCTCCGGCACCGGCTCGGTGATCACCATGTGGCTCGACGCGACCGAGAGCGCATGGCGGAAGCCGCTGAACCCGGCGGTAGCACTGTTCACGGCGAGCACGGCCGATCTGGCCCGCACGTTGCCCGTGCGCGTGGTCGCCGTCGCATCCCGTGAGAGGCGCTGCACGGGTGTTCGCTCGTGAAGCCTGACGCCCGCCTCGATAACCTTCGCGCGAAGGCCGAGTGCGAGCAGCGCCGGCTGCACGTTGGCTGCGGTCGGGAGGAGGAGCCCTCCGCGGAAGGTCGGCGAGATGCACCGTGCCACGACCTCGTCGCGCGACAGCGGCCGAGCCTCGCCGGTCGCGCCGACGGCCTTGCACGCCTCGACGAGCTCGTCCCAGTCACCGACCTGCGCCTCGCTCGTTGCGACCTGCAACGTGCCGCCCGCTCGGTAGTGGGCGTCGACGCCCTGCTCGGTGCAGAACGCGCCGACGCCGTGCACCGCGCGCTCCGAGGCCCGGCACACGGCGACCGCCCGCGCGTCCCCAAAGGTGTCGCGCAGGATCGGGAGGTCGTCCCACAGCGTCGAGACGAAGCCGCCGTTCCGTCCGCTCGGCCCGTGCCCCGCGAGGCCGGCCTCCAGCACGACGACGTCGAGCCCGGGCTCGAGCAGCTTCAGCTGCCACGCGGTCCAGAGCCCGAGGTAGCCGGCGCCGACGACGACCACATCCGCCGTCGTGTCGCCCTCGAGCGGCTCGGCCGGCTCGACCGGTCCCGCCTGCTCGAGCCAGTACCCGTAGCGCGTGTGCCGCATGTCGGGATCCTAGGCCCCGCGGCACGGCCGTCGCGGGGTGCGAGCGACTTTGTGTTGAATCAACACAATGCTCGTGGGGCCGGGCGCGCGGCGTTGCTGGAGAGCACTTTGCGTTGAATCAACACAAAGCTCCGGCCACCGGGCGCGATGAGCTAGCGGGAGGGTCTCGTGGCCCGGGAGGCTCTCGCAGGTTCGAGATCCGCACGTGATCCCGGCGTCCGTTGGAACGGACTCGAGATCCTGCAGCGAGATATCCTGCAGCGAAATCAAGGTGGCGGACGGGACTTGAACCCGCGACCACCGGGATCACAACCCGGGGCTCTACCAACTGAGCTACCGCCACCACGTGCTCGCACAGGATACCGTGCAGACGCGCACGGCCCCGTAGCTCAGTGGATAGAGCGGTGGACTTCGAATCCACGCGCGGAGGTTCGATTCCTCCCGGGGCCACTCATTCAGCCGGCTCGGAATCTCTCAGTGGGGGCTCCGGGCCGTAAGCACGCGACGCTCCGCTACGACGAACGCATCGGTGCGGCCGCCTCGCTCGACTGCATCCGCGAAGGTCTCGAGCGCTTTGCCGTCGGCCGGATCGAGCGCGTCGCCCGCCATCCCGATCCCGCGCCGGACGTGGCGCACGAGCCAGCGTCGTGGGAGCTCGTCGAGCGGCGCGTCGTGGGCGAAGCTGACGAGCTCGTCGGTGACGTCCGTGAGTCCGGCGAGGCGCAGGTCGCGGGGCCAGTCGCGGCCGATCACGTCGGGGCCGAGCCGCTCGACCAGTGCCGCTCGGGCTCCGGTCTCGAGCCGCTCCCACGCGCCGCCGGCCACGATCGGGTCTGCGGCCGGAAGCACGCGCGCGTGGCCGCCGAACTCGACCACGACCAGCGTGCCGCCGGGTCGCAGGATGCTGCCGATCCTGCGCAACGTCGCCACGGGGTCGGCGACGTGGTGCACGACCATCGACGCCCAGACGATGTCGGCGGGGGGCAGCTCCGGTAGGTCGTGCTCGAGATCGCCTTCGACTCCGTCGACGCGGGACGCGAGGCCCGCGTCGAGGGCCCGGTGCCGCACCCGCTCGAGGAGCTGGGGCGCCGAGTCGACTCCGGTGACCCGGGCAGCCGGAAATCGCCCCGCGAGCGCGCACGTGACGACTCCCGGCCCGCAGCCGACGTCGACCACGTGAGCGACGGCCGCTGTATCGATCCCCGCGTGCTCCAGTCCGGCGGCCACGGTAGCGACGAGCGGCAGCGCGAGCGCGCCGTCGACCTCGAGGGCGTCGGCCATCCCGTCCCAGTCGAAGTCGGGGCCTCGGTCGTGATGATGGCCGTGTCCACCCGGGCTCGTGCCGTGGGCTGTCACGGGCACTCCAGGTCGCTGTCTCGTGCCCTCACAGCTGCTTCGGCGACCGGGGCCATGCTCGACTTCGGTGTGTCGTCGGCGTAGAACACCCCGGTCTGGAGGCGCTCGAGCTGCGGCTCGTCGGAAACGTGGAAGAAGAGCAGCATGCGGACGTTCGGTTGGCAGGCGGCAATCGTGATTGCGTCAGCGTAGGCGACGGCCTGCGCCTGCTCGTCGATCGGCTTTGTCGTCGGCTGCTCCGCTCCCGTGTAGGCGGCGGACTTGGTCGCCGGGATCTCGGTCTGGAGGCCGTACTCTCCGTAGGCGATCGGGAGCGTCGAGCCTGGCTGGGCGGTGCCGTCGAAGGCCGAGCCGAGCGCTGCGACGAGCTTGTCGTAGTCGGCGAGGCCGATGGCGGTCGTGTTCGGATGCTCGAAGGTCGGCGGGATGCTCGAGTTCTCCGGGTAGGGGTGGATCGAGAACATGTCCATCACGGGCGTGGCTCGGCCGGAGGCGCGGTAGCTCGCGCCAAGGTCTTCGATGAAGCGCGTCGGTGAGTGCGTCGGTCGCGAGCTCGTCGGATCGTCGCTGCCGCGTGCGGACAGCGACCCGCCGATCACGTTGATGTCCGACGAGACCGCCTTGAGAGCGTCGTAGGACTCGGCGAGCAACTCCAGGTAGGACGCCGCAGCCGCGTCCGATCCATCGGGGCCGAACTGGGGCTGCCAGAAGAGGTTCAGGTTGGGCTCGTTGCCGACGATGATGTCGCGCACGGCGGGTAGCAGGCGCGGGATCGAAGCGGTGTAGGCGGCGAACTGCGCCCGCGCTTCTGCGGTCGTCGGTGTCACGCCGCTGAAGAAGTAGGCGGCCACGATCGGTCGGATTCCGTTCATCGCGGCGGCGATGATCGCGGTCTCGAGTGCCCTGAGCTCGGCCGGCGGCGGGGCTTCGAGCGGTGGCGTCCAGACGGCGCTGAGGACGACTGCCCGGTAGCCCGCCTCTCGTGCGAGCAGCATCTTTGCGTCGGCGGGGCCACTCTTCGCGGCGTCCTCGACCGCACCGACGACGAGCTTGCTCGGCGCCGGGTCGGAACGGCCGCAGCCGCCGGCCGCAAGGGCGAGCGTGATCGCGAGCGCGGTGAGGGGCCGGTGGGACGACATCGTCGCCTCAGCTTCTACCACCCTCGGCCCGCGATCCGGCACAGTGATGCGGGCGAGAGGACTCGAACCTCCAAGAGCCGAAGCCCAACGGGACCTAAACCCGCCGCGTCTACCAATTCCGCCACACCCGCGAGGTGAGCCCGAATGCTAACGAACGGGCTACCGGCCGAGCAGGAGCCCGACGGTTTCGCGCACCGAGTCTGCAACGAGCCCGACGAGAGCGATGAGCGCGAAGACCGCGACGCCCGCGAGCGGCTCGTGCGTTTGCACGACGAGGACCGCCACGAACGCAGCGACGACGAGCGAGGCTGTCGCAAGGGGTCTCCGGGTCACGGTCCCGACGGCGAGCCCGACGAGGAAGACGGCCCCGAACACGATGATGCCAAGCACCATGCGGCGAGGGTAGGACCCGCGTCGGACGGAGCGGACCGACAACCACACCTGCGGGGGGCCATACGGAGTCTGCTTGAATGACCACGCAATGTCTGCGCAGGTGGAAGAGCTTGGTGAGAATCGTGTCCGCCTGACGGTGGACGTGACGCCCCACGAGCTCGAGCACGCCGTCGAGCACGCGACGAACGATCTTTCCGACTCGGTCAAGATCCCGGGCTTCCGCAAGGGGAAGGTTCCGCCACAGGTCCTGGTCTCGAAGATCGGCAAGGACCGGATCTGGGTCGAGGCGGTCGAGTCGCACATCAGTGGCTGGTTCTGGTCGGCGGCATCGCGCACCCGCCTGCGGCCCATCTCGGCACCGCAGTACGACTTCGAGCTGCCGACGACGGAGAAGGAGCCCTGGTCGTTCTCGGCCACGATCGAGGTGCAGCCCACGCCCGAGATCGTCGACTGGACGACCCTCGAGGTGCCGCGTGCAGAGGCCGAGGTGCCGCAGGAGCTCGTCGACCAGGAGCTCGAGGCGGTGAGGCAGAGCGTCGCGGAGCTCGTTCCCGCCGACGATCGCCCGGCCAAGGAGGGCGACACGCTGGTCGTCGACCTCCAGAGCCCCTCCGGCGAGGCGCAATCCGACACCGTCGTCGAGCTCGGCTCCGGCCGGCTCGTCGAGGAGATCGAGGCGGCGCTGATCGGCGCGAGTGTGGGAGAGACGAAGGAGGTCGACTACGAGCTCGCCGACGAGTCCGGTGCCGCGGTGACGATCACGATCAAGCACATCAACGAAAAGGTCCTGCCCGACCTCGACGACGAGCTTGCCCGCTCCGCCAGTGAGTTCGACACGCTGGATGAGCTGAAGGCCGACATCGAAGGGCGCGTTCGCGCAGCGGTGGAAGAAGAGATCGACGGCGCGTTCAGGACGGCTGCCGTCGACACGCTCGTCACCGCCTCGAACGTCCAGGGCGCCGGTCCGCTCGTCGAGACGCGGGCGCGGGAGCTGCTCGACGGCTTCGTGCGGTCGCTCAGCCGCCGTGGGATCGAGCCCTCCACGTACTTCGAGGTCACGGGGCAGTCGCCCGAGGCGCTGATCGCGCAGATGCAGGGCGAGGCTGCGCGGTCGGTCGCGCGCGAGCTCGCGCTCGAGGCGGTTGCCGACAAGGCGGGCATCGAGATCTCCGACGACGACGTCAAAGCGCTCATTCGTGAGCAGGCCGAGGAGTCCGGCGACGACCCCGATCAGGTGATCGAGGACGTCTGGTCGCACGGGCATCAGGAGTCGCTGCGTGAGGACCTCCGTCTGCGCGCCGCGCTCGACCGGCTCGTTGCCGACGTGAAGCCGATCTCGATGGATCTGGCAGAGGCGCGCGACAAGCTTTGGACGCCCGACAAGGAAAACACCGAGCCTGAGAAGAAGTTGTGGACACCCGGCAGCAAGGAGCCAGAATGAGCCCGTTGATTCCCATGGTGATCGAGCAGACCTCGCGCGGCGAGCGCTCGTTCGACATCTACTCACGTCTACTGAACGAGCGGATCATCTTCCTCGGCACGCAGGTCGACTCGCAGATCGCGAACCTGATCAACGCGCAGTTGCTGCACCTCGAGTCGGAGGATCCGGACAAGGACATCTCGCTCTACATCAACTCGCCGGGTGGCTCGGTCTACGACGGCCTTTCGATCTACGACACGATGCAGTTCATCAAGCCGGACGTCTCGACGATCTGCGTCGGGATCGCGATGAGCATGGGCGCACTGCTTCTGACCGGAGGCGCGAAAGGGAAGCGGATGGCGCTGCCGAATTCCAGAATTCTGATCCACCAGGTCTGGGGTGGCTATCAGGGACAGGCGTCCGACATCGAGATTCATGCCAGGGAGACGATCGCGCTGAAGCGCAAGCTCGAGGAGATCATGGCCAGCCACACCGGGCAGGACGTGGACAAGGTCAAGCAGGACATGGATCGCGACTACTTCATGACCTCGGACGAAGCGGTCGAGTACGGACTCATCGACCGGGTGATCGCACACCGCTAGATCTGGTGCTCTAGCCAGACTGGCGATTTCGGAGTAAAAGGAGAGACGTGGCCCGAGCGAGCGACGGAAACGAGCAGCTGCTCTGCAGCTTCTGCGGCAAGAGCCAGCGACAGGTGAAGAAGCTCATCGCCGGCCCCGGCGTCTACATCTGCGACGAGTGCATCGATCTCTGCAACGAGATCATCGACGAGGAGCTCACCGCACCCGTCTCGCTCGACCTCGACAACCTCCCGCGCCCGAAGGACATCTACGCCGTCCTCAATGACTACGTCGTCTCGCAGGAGGAAGCGAAGCGCACCCTGTCGGTCGCCGTCTACAACCACTACAAGCGCGTCCGCATGGGCCAGATGGAGGAGGGCGAGGTCGAGCTTCAGAAGTCGAACATCCTCCTGCTCGGCCCAACCGGCTGCGGCAAGACGCTGCTCGCCCAGACGCTCGCGCGAATCCTCAACGTGCCGTTTGCGATCGCCGATGCGACAGCGCTCACCGAGGCCGGCTACGTCGGCGAGGACGTCGAGAACATCCTCCTGAAGCTGATCCAGGCGGCCGACTTCGACATCAAGAAGGCCGAGACCGGAATCATCTACATCGACGAGGTCGACAAGATCGCGCGCAAGGCGGACAACCCGTCGATTACGCGCGACGTGTCGGGCGAGGGCGTGCAGCAGGCTCTTCTGAAGATTCTCGAGGGAACCGTTGCGTCGGTACCGCCGCAGGGTGGGCGGAAGCACCCGCACCAGGAGTTCCTCTCGATCGACACCACCAACATCCTCTTCATCTGCGGCGGTGCCTTCGCCGGCCTCGATCGCATCATCGAGCGCCGCGTCGGCACCAACTCCGTTGGCTTCGGCGCCAACGTGCGCTCGAAGCACTCGGACGAGGGCGCTGAGCTGCTCTCGGCGGTGATGCCCGAGGATCTCGTCAACTTCGGCCTCATTCCCGAGTTCATTGGCCGGCTGCCAGTCGTCTCCGCGGTGCACCAGCTGCGCCGCGACGATCTGGTGCAGATCCTGACCGAGCCGAAGAACGCCCTCACGCGCCAGTATCAGCGCTTTTTCGGCTACGACACGATCGACCTCGTTTTTACCGACGACGCGCTGTGGGAGATCGCCGAGAAGGCGCTGCAGCGCGAGACCGGCGCCCGCGGCCTGCGGTCGATCATCGAGGCGGCACTGCTCGACGTGATGTTCGAGCTGCCGTCGCGCAAGGACGTCTCCAAGTGCGTGATCACGAAGGAGACGATCTCGAAGGGGCTCAACCCGACGCTCGTCACGAGCGGCGCGGCCGAGGAGGCCGACTTCGACGCCGCTGCGGGTAGCGCCGCGTCCTAGAGACCGTGGGCGCGCCACAGTGGTTCACGCTCCGGTACGGGGCGTACTCGCGCCATCTCCTGAAGCTGCTCGGGTCAGGCCCGGCGCACTCGGGCATCGCAGTGAGCGATGGTGACCTCGCGATCAAGATGGGCCGGAGCTTCGACGGTCGCGCGCCGCGGAGGAGCATCGTCTCGGCACGCTCGCTGGCGGACACGGTGATCAGCCGTGGCGTTCACGGCTGGCGCGGCGACTGGCTCGTCAACGGCGCGGGAGCGGGCCTCGTCGAGATCCTGTTCGATCCGCCGATGGCGGGCCACGTCCTGATGTTCCCCGTGAAGGTGCGGCGGCTGCGGATCTCGGTCGACGATCCCGACGGGCTCGTGGGCGCGATGGGAGGCGGTAGCGCTGTCTGAGAGCGCCAACCCCGACGGCATCGGCCCCGACGGCGCCAACACCGACCGGTCGCGCACGTACTCCTGGGACGACCCACTGGAGATGCTCGCCCGCGGCGCCGGCATGTCCGGCCTCGAGGCGCTCCAGCTGATCGCCGCCGGCGAGCTGCCGCCGCCGCCCATCGCGATGACGCTCGGCTTCGGGCCGATCGAGGTGGAGGAAGGGAATGTCACGTTCACGATCGAGCCGGCGGAGTTCCACTACAACCCGATCGGGGTCGTGCACGGCGGCCTTGCGCTCGCTCTGCTCGACTCCGCGATGGGCTGTGCGCTTCAATCGACGCTGCCGGCGGGTGTCGCCTACACGACGCTCGAGCTGAAGGCGAACTTCGTGCGGCCGCTGACCCTGTCGACGGGCGTGATCCGGTGCACGGGAACAATGGTTCACGGTGGCCGTACCGTTGCGACCACAGAGGGCCGCATCGTCGACGAATCGGGCAAGCTCTACGCGCACGGCACGAGCACGCTGCTCATCCTCCGTAGCTGACGGCCAGACGCCAAAGCCGTCCCCTGCGACGCGAGCGGTGCGGCACGCGCGTGCCTGTCGATAGAGTCGCGCCGTCCGATGGAGTCGCCTGGCCAGATGGAATCGCTCTACAAGCCCGATGGGGTCGAATCGCGCTGGCAGGAGCTCTGGGAGGCCGAGGGCCTCTACGCGGCCGGCGTCGGAGCGACACGGGATGAGAGCTACGTCATCTGCGTGCCGCCGCCGAACGTCACCGGCGACCTCCACCTCGGCCACGCGCTGAACGGCTCGATCCAGGACGTCCTCATCCGCTGGCACCGCATGCAGGGGTACCGGACGCTCTGGCAGCCGGGCTATGACCACGCCGGCATCTCGACTCAGAACGTCGTCGAGAAGCAGCTCGCCGCCGAGGGCCTGACGCGCCACGACCTCGGTCGTGAGGCATTCATCGAGCGCACCTGGGGGTGGCTCGAGAAGACGGGGCGGACGATCATGGGCCAGTACCGCCGCCTCGGCGCGTCGCTCGACTACAGCCGCGAGCGGTTCACGCTCGACGAGGGCTACTCGCGCGCGGTGACGGAGTTCTTCGTCAGGCTCTGGAATCGGGGCTGGATCTACCGCGCGAACCGCATCGTCAACTGGTGCCCTTTCCATCAGACCGCGATCTCCGACCTCGAGGTCGAGCACGCGGAGATGGACGACGTCCTCACGTACGTGCGTTACCCGTTCGTGGACGGTGACGGCACGGACGGCATCGTGATTGCGACCGTGCGCCCCGCGACGATCCTCGGCGATGTTGCGGTCGCCGTGCACCCCGACGATCCGCGCTACCGGGACGCTATCGGCCGCGAGGTCGTCGTTCCCTACGTCGAGCGTGCCGTGCCGGTGATCGCCGACGCGCGTGTCGAGCGCGACTTCGGCTCGGGTGCGCTGAAGATCACTCCGGGACACGACCCGCTGGACTTCGAGATCGGTCGGGCGCACGGGCTGCCCGAGCCCATGGTGATCGGGCTCGACGGCAGGATGAACGATCAGGCCGGAGACCTCGAGGGCACGACCCAGGAGGAGGCCGACGCGGCCATCATCGCTTGGCTCAAGGAGCGCAACCAGCTCGTCAAGCGCGAGAACTACCGACACTCGGTTGGCACCTGCGAGCGCTGCCACACGCGGATCGAGCCGCTGATTTCGCTCCAGTGGTGGTGCGCGATGAGTGCGCCCGCGGCCCCGGCGATCGACGCTCTCCGTGCGCGGCAGGTGCGGTTCCACCCGGAGTCGCAGCACCGGTTCGCGATCGCCTCGCTGGAAGAGATCCCGGACTGGTGCCTTTCGCGGCAGCTCTGGTGGGGTCACCAGCTGCCGATCTGGACGACGCCGGACGGAGACGTGATCTGCGTCGCCACCGAGGAAGAGGCGCAGGAGCGCGCGGGCGCCGGAGTCGAGCTGACCCGTGACCCGGACGTGCTCGATACCTGGTTCTCGTCGGCGCTCTGGCCGTTTGCCACCCTCGGGTGGCCGGAGCAGACCCCCGAGCTCGCCGCGTACTACCCGGGCAACGTCAACTCGACGGCGCGCGAGATCATCCGCCTCTGGGAGAACAGGATGATCTGGGCCGGCCTCGAGCTGATGGGCGAGGCTCCCTTCACGGACGTGATCATCCATTCGACGGTGCTCGCGGCGGACGGCCGGCGGATGTCCAAGAGCCTCGGGACGGGCGTCGACCCGCTCGAGATGATCGACGCCCACGGCGCCGACGCAACGCGCTACGGCCTGCTCAAGATCTCCTCGACCCAGGACGTGCGGTTCTCGCCCGGCGCGATCGAGGAGGGCCGCAAGCTCGCCAACAAGCTCTGGAACGTCTCTCGCCTGATCCTCCAGAACGCGGGGGGAGTCGAGCCCGCCGCCGATCCCACCGCCCTCGAGGAGCGCTGGATCCTGGCCAGGATCGACCTTGCACGTGAGCAGGTCGAAGAGGCATGGCGTGCGTTCGATTTCGCGACCGCGACGAATGTGCTCTATCACCTCACGTTCGACGACTTCTGCGACTGGTACGCCGAGGCGGTCAAGCCGCGGCTCTACGAGCACGAGACCGCCGCCTGCGCGACTGCGCTTGCCGCCCTCGAACGGCTCCTCGCGCTGCTGCACCCCGTCATCCCACACGTGACGGAGGAGATCTGGTCGCATCTCCCGGGCGAGCGTCGGCGATTGATCGTGTCCGCCTGGCCCGGGCCCGAGGGGAGCCACCGCGCGGAGAGCGCGGCGCTCGACCGCGTGCAGGATGCCGCAGTGACGTTCCGGCGAAGCGGGGTGCAGGTCGCGCTCGACTCGGAGGACGAGCGCCGCGTATTTGCGGCGGTCGTTCGGCCCGAGCGACAGAAGGCGCCCGGCGATGCCGGCCCCGAGATCGCGCGGCTGCAGAAGGAGATCGGCCGCGCCGAGGCGATGCTCGCGAACGAGCGCTTCGTCGGCAGTGCGCCCGCCGCCGTCGTCGACGGCGAGCGCGCCAAGCTCGAGCGCTACCGGCGGGAGCTGGAGGCGCTCGAAGGCACCGGGAGCTGAGGCTCGACCGTGCGGGCGAGGCGCGTCGCAGTGCTCGCGGACGTCCACGGGAACGCCGTGGCGCTCACGGCCGTGCTCGAGGAGCTCGAGCGGGAGGAGCCCGACGCGATCGTCCGCTGCGGGGATCTCACCTCGGGGCCGCTGGTGCTGCGCGGGCAGCCGACCCCGGCCGAGGTGATCGCGCATGCCACGTCGCTGGCGTATTGCGGCTGATGGTGCGACCCGACGTGGCGGGCGACAGCGCCTCCGGTCCGAGCTGGTCCGGGATGGAAGAGCGACGACATGCGTGAGATCGACGCCGGCGTGAGCAACGACGTCGACTGGCTCGCCGGCCTGAGCCCCTGGCCCGAGGACGGCTTCGGCCTCGATCGCATGCACGCGCTGCTCGCTGCGCTCGACGACCCGCAGCGTGCCTTTCCGGCTGTGCACGTCGTCGGGACGAACGGGAAGTCGACCGCGACCGTCACGATAGAGCAGCTGCTCCTCGCCGAGGGGCTCTCGGTCGGCGCGACGCTGTCGCCGCACGTGCGGTCGTGGAGCGAGCGGATCAGGATCGACGGAGAGCCGGCCGATCTGCCTGCGGCGCTGCGGCGCGTCCGGCCGGCCGCCGAGCGCGTCGGCGCGACCCAGTTCGAGACGATCACGGCGGCGGCGTTCGCGGCATTCGCCGAGGCAGAGGTCGCTGTCGCCGTCGTCGAGGCGGGCCTCGGTGGCAGGCACGACGCGACGAACGTCGTTGCGTCTCGCGTCGTCCTGCTCACAAACGTTGGGCTCGAGCACACCGACGTCCTCGGCGACACGGTCGAGGAGATCGCGACAGAGAAGCTTGCTGTTGTCCACAATGAAGACAGCGTAGTTGTCTTACCGGACGACACGTTCAGCGCACTCGTTCCGAAGGGGCGCATCGTGCTCGGCGGCGCGCGCGAGGCCGCCGAGGCGTTCGTCGGCCATCCCATCGGGACCGCAGTCGACGCGGCACTCCCCGGTCGGCTCGAGCGACGGCCCGGCGAGGTACGCGACGGCGCGCACAACGCGGACGGCGTCGCCTGGCTCCGTGACCGCCTCGACGGCTCCGACTACACGATCTGCGCGTCGATCCTGCGCGACAAGAACGCCGACGAGATGCTCACCCAGCTCGCGACCCTCGGCAACCGGTTCGTCGCGACCTCGTCGTCCAGCGCCCGCTCGCTGCCGGCGCCGGTCCTGGCCGAGCACGCCCGTCGACACTTCGGCGTCGTGGAGGAGGTCGACGACCCGTCCGCCGCCGTCCGGCGGGCGCACGAGCTCGGTGAGCCGGTTCTCGTCACCGGGTCGCTGTACCTTCTGGCCGATCTCGAGGCGGCGGACCAGCGATGAAACGGCGCTCCCGCACGAGCGAACGGATCGCCGTGCTCACGTTTGCGTTGTTCGTTCTGGCCGCCATCGTAGGAATTGCCTTCGCCGCCGGGTATATCCTCGGCAAGCTCCTCCTTTGAGACCCACACCATGATCATCGCCGACAGCTTCTTCGACTCCAACACCTTCACGCTCGCCCGTAACCTGACGGGGTTCTTCGTCGTCGTGTTCTGGCTCGCGACGGCGTTCTGGGTCTACAAGGATGCCCGCCGCCGGATCGACGACCCCTGGCTCGTTGGCATGGCTGCGCTGCTCGGCCTCGTGCCTCCGTTCATCGGGCCGATCGTCTACCTCTTCCTTCGGCCACCGGACTCGATCGAGGAGCGCCGCGACCGGGATCTCGAGAATCGCGCGCTCGAGGAGCGCCTTGCGGAGCGCGATCTGCAATGTCCCGTTTGCCGGGGTGACGTCGACGCCTCGTTCCTCGTCTGCCCGGTCTGCACCACCCGTCTCAAGCACGCATGCACGTCGTGCGGCTCGCCGCTCGAGCAGATCTGGCAGGTGTGCCCGTACTGTGCCACCCCGGTTCCGCCGGCAGCTGTGACCGGCGACGAGGTTCTGCAGCCACTGCGCATTCATCGCACGAGCTGACTGCCGACCAGTCCCCGGCGGGGCGCGTCGCCTTTGCGACTACGCTTCGCCGCCTATGGCTACCGAAACCACACTCGTTCTCGTCAAGCCGGACGGCGTCCGTCGCGCACTTTGCGGCGAGATCGTGTCCCGCTTCGAGCGTCGCGGCTACGAGCTCCGCGGCGCCCGTCTGCTCAAGATCCCCCGCCCGCTCGCGCAGCGGCACTACGCCGAGCACAAGGGCAAGCCCTTTTTCGGGGAGCTCGTCTCGTTCATCACCTCAGGCCCGGTCCTCGCCCTCGCCGTTCGCGGTGAGAACGCGATCCTGGGAGTGCGGGGGATGATGGGAGCAACCAATCCGGCCGACTCGGCGCCGGGCACGATCCGCGGCGACTTCGCGACGCTCCTCTCGGAGAACATCGTGCACGGCTCCGACTCGAGGGCGAGCGCGAAGCGCGAGCTCTCGCTGTTCTTCCCCGACGGCCTCGTCTGAGGAGGCTCTTCCGCGGGCGAGAGCCAGCGGGACTGCTCTCGGGAACCACCACGTGCGCCTCTCCCGAGGGCCGACGGCCCTCGGGAGGGATGCAGTTCAACGCACTAGGATCAGGCCAATGAGTGGGATCTCGGACGACGCCCAACGTAACCGCGACGAGTGGACGAAGGCGAACGCAGAGTTCACGGACGCCCAGGCGCCCCGTGCCTGGGGTGAGGCGGAGATCACGTGGGGCGTGTACAGCGTGCCCGAGGCATCTCTCGGCACGCTCGGTGAGGTCCGAGACCTCGACGTCGTGGAGCTCGGCTGCGGCACTGCGTACGTTTCGGCCTGGCTCGCACGACGTGGCGCGCGCCCCGTGGGCGTCGACGTGACGCCCGCGCAGCTCGACACGGCGCGCCGCTGCCAGGCCCAGTTCGGCATCGAGTTCCCGCTCGTCGAGGCGAGCGCCGAGGACGTCCCGCTGCCCTCGGGGAGCTTCGATCTGGCCGTGTCCGAGTACGGCGCGAGCATCTGGTGCGATCCGCAGCTCTGGATCCCGGAGGCCCATCGCCTGCTCCGGCCCGGTGGCCGACTGTGGTTCCTTCGCAACAGCACGCTTTCGATCCTCTGCGCGCCCGACGAGGGCCGGCCGACCGATCGCCTCCTCCGCCCGCAGCGCGGCCTCGGCCGTCTCGAGTGGCCCGGAGAGCTCGGCGTCGAATGGCAGCTCCCGCACGGCGAGCTCTTCCGCCTGCTGACGCGAACGGGCTTCGACGTCGTCGACCTCGTGGAGCTCTATCCGCCCGACGACGCAGTCGATCACGAGTACTACGACACGTTCTCGGTCGAGTGGGCACGCAAGTGGCCGATCGAGGAGATCTGGGTCGCGAAGAAGCCCGCTGAGCGTCCGTGAGCGACCTCGGAAGGAACGGCCGTGGCCACACCTGACCGCACGCTCGTGCTGGCCTCGACGTCACCGCAGCGCCGGGCGATCCTCGAGCAGCTGGGCATTCCGTTCAGGGTCGTCGCACCGTCGTACGTCGAGCACGATCCACCCGACGCGGAGCCGGTGGCGCTCGTCCGCGACCACGCCGAAGGAAAGGCACGGTCGGCGCAAGCTGAAGGCACAGTCACGCTCGGCGTCGACACGACGGTGCACCTCGACCGCCGCACCTACGGCAAGGCAGCCGACCGCGACGACGCCCGCGCGATGCTCACCGAGCTCGCCGGACGTACGCACCGGGTGCACTCCGGGCTCTGCCTGCTCGGTGACGGCTTCGCGGTCGTCGAGCATGCGACGACGGACGTGACGTTTCGGGCCCTCTCGGCGGCGGAGATCGACGCCTACCTCGATTCGGAGGAATGGGGTGGGAGGGCCGGGAGCTACGCCATCCAGGGTCTCGGAGCGCGCCTCGTCGCCAGGATCGACGGCGACTACCTCAACGTGGTCGGGCTTCCGGCTGCGCTCCTGATCGACACGCTCGCTCTTCACGTCCCGAAGCTGCTGCAAATCATTAGAAGCTAGACTGCTCCGTCCATGAGCTGGCTCAACGCCCTCACCGGATTTGGCGGCCGTGACATGGCCGTCGACCTCGGCACCGCCAACACGCTCGTGTACGTCCGCGGCCGTGGAATCGTGCTCTCCGAGCCTTCGGTTGTCGCGATCGACCAGCGCACGGGCGACGTGCACGCCGTCGGCGTCGAGGCGAAGCGCATGCTCGGGCGCACTCCGGGGACGATCTCGGCGATCCGTCCGCTCAAGGACGGAGTCATCGCCGACTTCGACGTCACCGAGCAGATGTTGCGCCACTTCATCCAGAAGGTGCACCAGCACCGCTTTGCCCATCCGCGCGTGATCGTCTGCGTGCCGTCGGGCGTGACCGGGGTCGAGAAGCGCGCCGTCGAGGACGCGACACTCGCTGCCGGCGCGCGCCAGGCCTACCTCATCGAGGAGCCGATGGCGGCGGCGATCGGTGCCGGGCTTCCTGTCGGCGAGCCGACCGGGAACATGATCGTGGATATCGGTGGCGGCACGACCGAAGTGGCCGTGATCTCGCTCGGCGGCATCGTCGTCTCGCAGTCGCTCCGCGTCGGCGGCGACGAGATGGACGACGCGATCGTCACGCACATCAAGAAGGAGTACAAGCTCCTCGTCGGCCAGCAGACGGCCGAGGAGATCAAGCTCGAGGTCGGCTCCGGGTATCGGCTCGCCGAGGAGGTGCAGGCCGAGGTACGTGGGCGCGACATGCTGACGGGGCTCCCGAAGACGGTTGTGATCTCCTCCGAGGAGGTGCGTCGCGCGCTCGACGAGCCCGTCTCCCAGATCATCGACGCGATCAAGTCGACGCTCGACAAGACCCCGCCGGAGCTCGCGGCGGACATCATGGACCGCGGCATCGTGCTCGCCGGCGGCGGCGCTCTGTTGCAGGGGCTCGACGAACGGCTCCGGCACGAGACGCAGATGCCGGTGCACCTCGCCGAGAGCCCGCTCACGTGCGTCGCCGTCGGCTCGGGCCGCAGTCTCGAGGAGTTCGAGGCGATCCATCGCTCCGAGCGGTCGCGCAAGCGGCGCAACGGCTCGCGCCGCTGAACCTCGTTCGCGTCGTTGCGGAGGCGTAAAGCCGGGCAGGCGGAGGGCCGTCGGTCGGCCGAGGCCGGTACAATCGGCCGCTGTGCCCCGTCATCGCACCGCACGCACGGCGGTGCTGGGCGTCAACGTCCGGCGTCCCGCCACCGGCAAGCCACCCTCTCGATCCAACTCCGCCTTGCGGCGCAGGCTGGTCGTGGGGGGGCTCGTCGTGCTCGCGCTCGTGCTGATCACCTTCTCGTTCCGCAAGCCGGACGATGGTCCGATTGCGTCCGCACAGAGCGCCGGAGCCGGCGTCCTGCGACCGTTCACGGTTGCCGGGGAGCGCGTCGCCCAGCCGTTTCGTGACGTGTACGCGTGGGGCGACTCGCTCCTGACGGCCCGCTCCGACGCCAAGAAGCTCCGCGCCGAGAACGCCGCGCTCCGCCAGCAGTCGATCCAGAACCAGTTCGCCGCGAACGAGAACGACAAGCTCAAGGCGCTGCTTGCGTTCCGCGACGGGCCGCGGTTCCCGACCGACTACACCGGCCTCGCCGCGGCTGTCATTGCGCGTCCGACCGGGGGCTTCGCCCAGGATGTCGTCGTCGCCGTCGGCTCGAACGACGGCGTTGCGCTCGATGCCCCGGTCGTCACCGAGGACGGCTTCCTCGGCCGCGTGACGCGCGTCTACTCGCGCTCGGCGCGGGTGACGCTGCTCACCGACGAGCAGCTCGCCGTCTCTGCACTCGACGTCAAGACGGGGCGGCCGGCATCGTCGCCCACGGCCGCGCGTCGGCATCCACGCTCATCTTCGATCGCGTCCCGAAGAAGCTGAAGGTCTCGGTCGGCGACACCATCGTCACGGCCGGCTGGCGCTCGAGCAAGCTCGCGTCTCTCTACCCACGCGGGATCCCGATCGGCCGGGTAACGAGCGTGGGGCAGGCCGACACCGACCTGTGGAAGCAGGTGCAGGTGGAGCCGTTCGCCGACTTCGATCGTGTCGACGCGGTGCTCGTTCTCGTCCGCAAGGACGTGAAGCCGTGAGCGTGATGACCGCCTCGAAGATCGCGCTGCTCCTCTTCCTCGCCGCGATCCTGCAGGTGTCGGCGTTCTCGTCGATCTCGGTCGGTGGCGGCGGGCCCGACGTGCTGCTCGTCGTGCTCATCGCCGTCTCGCTGCTCCGGGGTCGGTCGTCGGAGCCGTCGCCGGGTTCCTCGCCGGGCTCATCGTCGACGTGACCACGCTCGGAACGCTCGGGCTCACCTCTCTCCTTCTCACGCTGGCCGGCTACTGGGCCGGGCGCTACGGCGAGACGACGGGCCGTGACCGGCCGCACGCGCCGCTCGTCGCAACGGTCGCCGCCACCGTGTTCGTGGAAGTCGGTGGCTTCGTGCTCGACTCGCTGCTCGGCGGTGCGGTCGAGGTGCGCGCGGTGCTCCTTGCGCTGCCCTCGGCAGTGATCTGGAACGCGCTGCTCGCCTACCCGATCTTCGGGCTCGTCCGCAAGCTCGTCGGCTCGACGGAGCGGGTCGAGCGGGCGCGGGAGGTCGAGCTCCTTGTCTGACGCGCCCTACGGCGAGCGACGCAACCCCTCGTCGCGCTTCCTTCCTCCGGATCCGGGCGTCAGTGTTCCCTATCGGCTCACACCGGGTCTGGCGGTCAGGGTCGGGGTGCTCGGGATCGTTGCGCTTGCGGTCTTTGCGTTGCTGTTCTTCCGGCTCTGGTCGCTCCAGGTGCTCTCGGGCGCGCACTACCTCGACGCGGCCCAGAACAACCAGCTGCGGACGATTCGGGTCGAGGCGCCGCGCGGCCCGATCCTCGATCGGCAGGGCAAGGTGATCGTCGGGAACGTGCCGGGCACCGCGGTCAAGCTCTGGGTGGGCGACATGCCGAAGAAGGAGGGGCGTTACCGCATGATCAAGCGCCTCTCGATCGTGCTCGACGTGCCCACACAGCGCCTTGCCCGTGAGGTGGACGCACGGGCCGTCGACCCGCTCACCCCGATCACGGTGAAGACGGCCGTGCACGACGACCAGGTCTACTACCTCAAGGAGCACGCCGCGGAGTTCCCCGGCGTTCAGATCCAGCAGACCTACCTGCGCAGCTACCCCTATCAGTCCCTTGGGGCGCAGATTCTCGGCTACGTCGGTGAGATCTCGCCAAGCGAGCTCAAGGCCCGCCAGGGATCCAAGGCCGACTACCGCGGTGGCGACAAAATCGGCAAGTCCGGCGTCGAGGCGAAGTTCGACGGCTACCTGCGCGGTGTCTCGGGGGCGGCGCAGATTCGCGTCGACTCGCGAGGCCGGCCGCAGAGCCCGCTCGAGATCAGGCGGGACGCGCGGCCGGGGACGGCCGTCCGGCTCACGATCGACATGCGCGTCCAGCGCGCCGCGGAGCAGGCACTTCGCGAGGGCATAGCTCTCGCCAGGGCCAACAAGCAGTTCAACGTCGCCGGTGGGGCGATCATCGCGCTCGACCCACGGGACGGCGCCGTGCGCGCAATGGCGTCGTACCCCACCTACAAGCCCTCCGTCTACGTCGGTCGGATCGACCCCAAGAAGCTCGCCCCGCTCGTCGACAACGCTGCGGCGAAGGCAGCCAACTACCCCGGGCTCAACCGGGTCACCCAGGTCGCGTATCCGCCCGGATCGACCTGGAAGCCGGTCACGGCGCTCGCTGCGATGCAAGAGCACCTGCTCTCGCCCTACTCGTCGATTCAGTGCACGCCCGATGCAACGTACGGTCGCGACAAGCAGGTGTTCAAGAACTGGGATCCGTACGTCAACCGGCCGATGAATCTGCCCGAGGCACTCGCGACGTCGTGCGACACGTACTTCTACACCGTCGGCAATCGCTTCTACGAGGGTGGGTCGGCGGAGCGGAGCCGGCTCCAGCAGTGGGCAAGGAAGTTCGGCTTCGGCGCACCGACAGGCCTCGACATCGGTAACGAGGCGCCGTCCTGGCAGACGATCGTGCCGACTCCGGCATGGCGCAAGAAGACCTTCAAGAGCGACTGGGACAAGGCGTGGAATCCCGGCGACTCGATCCAGCTCGCGATCGGACAGAAGGACGTCACCGTGACACCGCTTCAGATGGCGCGCTTCTACGCGATGATCGCGAACGGCGGCAAGCTCGTGACGCCGTACGTCGTCTCGGGCGTCGAGCAGCCCGGCACGAACCGGCAGCAGCCGGTGACGCTGAAGCAGTTCCCGCCGACGCCGCCGCGCGACGCGGGGGTCGACCCGGCCGCACTGCAGGCGGTCCGCGACGGCCTCTGGGCCGGTACCCACTCGACAAACGGCACCTCGTCCGGCGTGTTCGGCAGCTACCCGATCTCGATCTCGGGCAAGACCGGGACGGCGGAAAAGGTCGTCAACCTCCCCGGCTATCCGGTCGGGCACCTCGAGAATCAGTCCTGGTGGTGCGGCTACGGCCCGTCCGACGCGGCTGAGCTCGTCGTCTGCGCCGTGATCGAGAACGGCGGCCACGGATCGTCGGCGGCGGCCCCGGCAGCGTTGCGCGTCTTCGAGAAGTACTTCAACCGTAACGCGACCGGAAACCAGGCTCTGGTGAACGTCGATTGATCGCCGACACCCGTCACCGCGCAGCATCGTTCCGCTCGCCGTCCCTCGGCGTGTTCGACATCGGCCTGATCGTCCGCCGGCTCGACTACGTGCTCCTGCTCGCCGTCGTGACGCTCGTCGGGTACGGGCTCTGGGCGATCGGTGGCATCACGCGGTTCGATGTCCCCGGGAACCCCGACTACTTCGTCACGCGCCAGACGATCGCGGTCGCCCTCGGCGCAGGTGCCATGGTGGTGGCGATCCTGATCCCCCCGTCGTTCTACGAGCGCCACTGGCGGTTCATCTACGGCGCCACGATCGGCGTCATGCTCTTCGTTTTCGTGTTCGCCGAGGCCGTGCGCGGCTCGAAGCGGTGGATCGACGTCGGGCCGTTCCAGTTCCAGCCGTCCGAGTTCGGGAAGCTGTTCTTCGTGCTCGCGATCGCAGGCTTCCTCGTCGAGCGCGGACGGCGCGTCGGTGAGCTCGGCACGGTCGCGGCGGCGATCGGCCTCGGCCTCGTGCCGATGGGGCTCGTGTTCCTCCAGCCCGACCTCGGCACGGCGCTCGTCTACGGCGCCGCCCTGACGGCCGTGCTGTTTCTCTCGGGGGTGCGCTGGCTGCACCTGATCGTGCTCGGCGTGACGACCCTCGTGCTCGTCACGAGCGTCCTCTGGCTGCTGCCGGCAGCGGGAATAGCGGTGCTCAAGCCGTACCAGACCGCCCGTCTGACGGGGTTCACGAACCCGGACAGCGACCCGGGCGGCCTCACGTACAACGTGACCCAGTCGCGGACGGCGGTCGGCGCCGGGGGGCTCTCCGGCCGGGGGGTCGAGGGCGCGAGCCAGACGAGGCTCGACTACCTCCCCGAGCACGCAACCGACTTCGTGTTCGCCTCGTTCGCCGAGCAGCGCGGGTTCGTCGGCACGTCGATCCTGCTCTTGCTCTACCTCCTCGTCGTGTGGCGCGGCCTCCGCGTCGTCACCGTCGCGGGCGACCTCTACGGCGCCGTTGTCGCGGGCGGGATCGTCTTTGCCTTCCTGTTTCAGGTCTTCGTCAACGTGGGCATGACGATGGGCATCGCACCCGTGACCGGAATCCCGCTCCCGTTCGTCACCGTAGGCGGCTCGTCGATGGTGGCGAACCTGATGGCGATCGGCGTCCTGCAGGCGATTCATGCACGCGGTCGCGACGAGGGCTTCCGCTGATGCCTCTCGGGGTCGGCGTCGGTCAGGTCGTCGCGCTCATCCGTGAGACGCGCGGTTTCGAAGGTGCTCTGCCCCAGATCTCGGTGTCCGGCGAAGGCGCCTCCGAGCTTGCGCTGGCTCTGTCTGCGGGAGGCGACGCCGGCGCCGTCATCGTCGGCCCAGAGCCCTTTGGGGCCGTCGTCGCGATCAGGTTGATCGACGGCGACGCGTCCGCCTCCGAGACGGCGATCCTGCGGCGGATCACACGAACCGAGACGGGGCTCATCGTCCTTCACCGCGGCGAAGGGTACGTTCCCTACGCGCTTCCCGGCGACATCCTCGAAGCGGTTGCCGAGCTGCCGATGGACGCGCTCCTCACGGCGATCGCCCAGCACGCTGCCGACAACGGCCCGGCCCTGGCGAGCCGACTGCCGATCCTGCGGTCGGTCGTTGCCCGACGGCTGATCGCCTCGACCGCGTTCGCGAATGCGGTGGTCGCCTCGTCGAACACGATGCAGCGGGCACAGATGCCGGTGCTCACCTTCGCGCAGAGCCGGATGATGCTCATGCTCGGCCTCAGCCGGGGTGACGTCCTGCCGCACGATCCCCAGCAGCTCACGCTCGCTGCCGGCCCCGCCGTCACGAGTTGCGTCGCGATGGGGCTCGGCGCCCGCGCGCTCGTCCGTCGCCTGCCGGTCAGCGGCCGCCTCGTCCGGGCGGGTGTGGCGTACGCCGGCACCCGGGTGCTCGGCGAAGCCCGGCTCCGTTTCTGACGGCACGCCGCTCGACGTAGGGGGTCCGTCCGGACCGGGTCCTAGGATCGCATCGACCCCTACAGGCGAAGGGAGTGCCGGTGCCGGACATAGAGCTCGCGGAAGAGTTGCTGCAGATCGAAGAGGCCGATGCATGGTTCGAGTACCTGGAGGCGACGCGTGCTCAGTCCGAGACGCGCTATGCCGAGGTGGAGCCGTGGGCCTGGGCGCGACTCAACCAGCGTCTGCGTGCGGTTCGTGCCCGTCGGGCGCGCCTTCGCCCGGCAGCCGCGTAGCCCCCGGTTTGTCGGCGCCGGGGCGTCGTGAAGCCCCCTGCGCGCTGCGCTGATACCCTGAACCACGAGGCCCAACTGAATATGGCCATGGTTTTCGACATCCGCAGCGCGAGGCCGGTTACCCGGATGGGTGCCGCGTGCCCGCGCGCGCTACAACGAGGAGAGGCACTCTTTGCCCTGGTTCCGATGGAAGAACAAGAAGAAACCGCAGGACGCGCCGGACGGCGCACAAACAGAGATTCCTGCCGCCCCGGCTGAGCCGGAGGCCGAGCAGCAGATCGTCACGGGAGCATCGACCGCGGCAGGCGCGGAAGCCGACGCGCTCAGAAACAAGCGACGACGCGGAAGCCGCGGCGGTCGCGGGCGCAAGCGTCCGGCCGGTGAGGGTGGTAGTCCCGACGCAGCCCCTGCTGCGGAGAAGGTCGCCAAGGAGCCTACCCGCGAGAACGCCGCACGCAGCCAGCGCGCCGAGCGGGCCGCCGACCGTCGTCGCACCGGAGGCCAGAGTGGGAGCGGCAGTGCCCAGCGCCGCCGCCAGCCACCGCGCCGGGCGCCACTGCCGGCTGCGAAGCGCGAGCTCCTGATCTCGGTCGACATCGGCGAGCAGCGCGTCGCCGTGATCGAGGACGATCGCGTCGCCGAGGTCTACCTCGAGCGGCCCGAGCGCCGCTCGATCGCCGGGAACATCTACCTCGGCGTCGTCGACAACGTACTGCCCGGCATGGAGGCGGCGTTCGTCGAGATCGGGCTCGAGAAGAACGGGTTCCTCTACGTCGACGAGATCGTGGTCCCCGAGCTCGAGGGCAAGCGACACCACGGTAAGAAGATCCAGGATCTGATCTCCCGCGGCGAGCAGCTGCTCGTGCAGGCGGTCAAGGATCCGATGAAGACGAAGGGCGCCAGGCTGACGACCGAGATCTCGCTCCCCGGCCGGTTTCTCGTCTACGTCCCGAACGGCGAAGGGCTCGGCGTCTCGCGCCGGCTCGAGGACTCCGAGCGAGCCCGCCTCAAGGACATCATCAAGGGGCTCGAGGTCAAGGAGGGCGGCGTCATCGTCCGGACCGCGGCCGAGGGCGCGTCGGCCGAGGACGTCGAGCGCGACCTCGTCTTTCTGCAGCGCCTCTGGAAGACGATCCAGGCCCGCGCGAAGGGCGCGTCGGCCCCATCGCTCGTGTACCAGGAGGCCGAGCTGCCGCTGCGGATCGTGCGCGATCTCTTCGCCGGCGACTTCGTCTCGGCGCAAGTCGACAACGAGCGCACGCACAAGCGCATCGTCAGCTACCTGAAGAAGACGTCGCCGCACATGATCGAGCGCGTCCACCGCTACAAGGAGAAGGAGTCGCTCTTCGAGACGTCCGGCGTCGAGAAGGAGATCGCCTCCACGCTCGACCGACGCGTCGACCTGCCGTCGGGCGGATACCTCGTGTTCGACTACGCCGAGGCGTTCACCGTGATCGACGTGAACACGGGCCGCTTCGTTGGCTCACGCTCGAAGAACTCGAACCAGCGCCTCGAGGACACGATCACGAAGAACAACCTCGAGGCGGTGAAGGAGGTGGTCCGCCAGCTCCGGCTCCGCGATATCGGCGGCATCATCGTGATCGACTTCATCGACATGGCGAATCCGAAGAACCGGGCATCGGTCGAGGATGCGCTCCGGCAGGAGCTCGAGCGCGATCGTACGAAGACCTACGTCGTCGAGATCTCACCGCTCGGCCTCGTCGAGATGACGCGCCAGAACGTCACAGACGGCCCCCGCGAAATCCTGACCCGCAAATGCCCGACCTGCGCCGGCGACGGCATCGTCGTCTCCGACCACACGGTCGCGATGCAGATCGAGCGCAAGCTGCGGGCCCTCGCCGCTCCGGGCAACCGCGTCCAGGCCTACAAGGTCGCGCTACATCCCCGGGTGCTCGAGCTCGTCGTCGGCAGCGGCGGCTCACGTCTCGCCGCGATCGAGGATGCGACCCGCCGCCGCTTCTTCCTCGTTTCCGCCGAAGGGCACATCCACGCGGATCATTTCGAGGTCGTCGCGGAAGGCAAGCTCCTCGACCTCGAGCCCACCTCTCCGCTCGTTGAGGGGTCGACCGTCGAGCTGAAGCTCGGCGAGGTCGGCCGGTACGACGCTACCGCGGCGGCCGGCAAGATCGAGGGAATCGACGTCCTCGTGGCGGATGCCGCGAAGCTCGTCGGCAAGAAGGCCACCGTCACGATCGGGCGCGTGCTCGACGGGCAGGCATTCGCGACGATCGTTGCCGCCGGCAATGCAGGCGAGGGGCCGATCACGTTCGAGAGCGAAGCCGAGAAGCCGACTCGGGCTCCGGCCAAGCGCAAGCCGACCACAGCAGCAGGCGAGGACGACGGCGACGAGACCGTGGTCGCCGACACGGACGACGCCCCCGGCACGGACGGCGATCTCGCCGGTGCCGGTGCCGACGCCGATGGCGTTGCCGGCGTGGTCGAGGCGGACGACGACGACGAGTCAGACGGCGAGTCAGACGGTGAGGCAGGCGAGCCCGGCCCCGACGGAGTGACTCCCGCGAAGAAGCGGACGCGCCGCGGATCTCGCGGAGGCCGACGGCGCCGGAAGCCCGCAGGAGCCGGTGCCGGCGCGGAAGCAGCGGACGACGCTGCCGAAGGTGTCGCAGCCGATGGCGAGGCGGACGACGAGACGACCGCTCTCGACGCGGTTGCTGTACCCGCCGACGCGGAGGAGACCGAGAGTGCGAACGGAGCCGTGCTCGACAAGCCGAAGGCGCCGGCGCGTCGGCGGCCGAGCAGGATCCACGTCCCCGGCGACCCGAATGCGCCCGCCGTTGCTCCCGTGGTGGTGCAGGAGGCCGTCGTCGACGCTCCCGTCGAGGCCGTCGAGCTCTCGGGAGACCACGACGACGCGTCGGAGCCGGAGGCGGACGCCGACCAAGTGGCGACGGCGGAAGGCGAGGGCGACGCGCCTGTCGTCAAGCGGAAGACGCGGCGTGGTAGCCGTGGCGGCAAGAACCGGCGCAAGAAGCCGGCCGGAGCTGCGGCAGCACTCGCCGACGGGGAGACCGAGGCCGAGGATGAGGTAACGGTAGGGGCCGTGGCCGTGATCGAGAGTGACGCTGACGACACCGACTCGATCGGCAGCGATGTGGCTTCGGAGCCGCGCGAGGTCGTGATCGAGGCGGTCGTCGTCGAGGAATCGGCCGAGACGACCGAGGCGATCGAGCCCACTGCAAGCCCCGAGCCCGTCGCAGAGGCCGAGCCCGCCGCCGAGCCGGAGCCCGCGGGCGACGAGCCGGTAGCCGGGGAGCCCGACGATCCGGGCTACACGCCGATGTCCGAGTGGCTCGACGATTTCGACCGCAGATGATGGTCGCGTTTCGCTACACTCCCTCGGCTTGCGGGCGCCTGCCCGCGTTTTCCGCGCCAGAGAGCACACCCCTATGAGCTACGCAATCATCTCCCTCGGTGGCAAGCAGTATCGCGTCAGCGAAGGTCAGCGCCTGCTCGTCGACCGGCTTGCGACGGAGGACGGCAAGACGTTCACGCCGGACGTGTTGCTCGTCGGTGGTGACGGCGCAGCATCGCTCTCGCCGAAGGATGTGACCGTGACGGTCAAGGTCGTCGGCCAGCAGCGCGGCCCGAAGATTCGTATCGGCAAGTACAAGAAGCGCACCGGCTACAAGCGCCACACGGGATTCCGTGCTGCTCTGACGCAGATCGAGATCGAGTCGATCGGCGGCAAGAAGAAGGCGGCCGCGCAGCCGAAGGCTGCCGCTGCAGCGAAGCCGGCCGATGTTGCTCCCGAGACGGTCAAGGAGGATGAGAGCTAGATGGCACACAAGAAGGGGCTCGGCTCCTCCCGCAACGGCCGTGATTCGGAGAGCAAGCGCCTCGGCGTGAAGATCTTCGCCGGCCAGGAAGTGAAGGCCGGCATGATCATCGTGCGCCAGCGCGGCACCAGGTTTCGCCCGGGCGACGGTGTCGGCCTCGGCCGCGACCATACGATCTTCGCGAAGCGCGAGGGCGTTGTCACGTTTCGCCGCTCCGGCGAAAAGCGCTTCATCTCGGTCGACGAGCTCGCGAGCTAGCCCGCAGCGTCCCGCTGGGACGCCGTTGCGACATCGTCTGACGATCGGGGAAACGCGATGAGCATGTTCCACGACCGTGTCCGCATCCGCGTCAAGGCGGGTCGAGGCGGCGACGGTGGCCTCAGCTTCCGTCGCGAAAAGTTCGTACCCAAGGGCGGTCCGGACGGAGGCGACGGAGGGCGCGGAGGCGACATCATCCTCGTCGCCGACGCCGACCTGCGCGACCTCTCCGCCTTCCGGGCAAAGACGGTCTTCGACGCGCGCCGCGGCGGGAACGGCCGCGGCACGCGCAAGCATGGGGCCGACGGGGACGACATCGTCCTGACGGTGCCGGTGGGCACGCAGGTCTCGAACATCGAGGAAGGGACATCCGTCGCGGACCTGCGAGAGGACGGTGCCCGGATCATCGTGGCCCGAGGTGGCGGAGGCGGTCGCGGTAACTCGAACTTCGCCACCCCGACGCGCCAGACGCCACGGTACGCGGAGACGGGCATGCCGGGAGAAGCATGTGAACTGGAGTTGCACCTGAAGCTGATGGCCGACGCCGCCTGCGCAGGGCTCCCGAACGCGGGCAAGTCGTCGCTGCTGCGGCGCATCTCGAACGCCAAGCCCAAGGTCGCCGACTATCCGTTCACGACGCTGGCGCCCATGCTGGGCACCGTCGACGGGCCCGACGGCAGGCAGCTGACGGTCGCCGACGTCCCGGGCTTGATCGAAGGTGCCAGCGAGGGCATCGGCCTCGGCCACGAGTTCCTCGCGCACCTCGAGCGCGCGCGGCTACTCCTCCACGTGATCGACGCCTCGGAGGGAGACGCCGATGAGCGCTACCGCGTGATCGACGGTGAGCTCGCCGCCTACGGCGCGGGGCTCGGCGAGCGGCCGCAGCTCGTCGTGCTCAACAAGTCCGATCTCGATCCCGAGCCGGCACCGTTCACCGTCGAGGACGAGCGAATCGTGGCCGTCCACCGCATCTCTTGCGCAACGGGCTCGGGCATCGACGAGCTCAAGAGCCTGCTCTTCCAGCTCTGCCCGCCGCAGGGCCTCGCGGAGCCGCCGCCGGTGGAGGAGGCGCTGCCGGTGTTCCTCGAGTACCGCCCGAAGCCGCCCGAGCGCCGGCGCTTCAAGGTGTTGCGGACGGGGCAGGGATTCCGGGTCGTCGGGACGGCGCCCGAGGGCGACGAGCTCGACGAGGCACTGCGCGCGGCGGGCGTGAAGCCGGGCTCGGAGGTCGAGGTCGGCGACGAGGTCATGATCTGGAAGTGAGCGGTCAGGTCGGGATCCTCGGCGGCGCGTTCGATCCGCCCCATAACGGGCATGTCGCGCTCGCACGGGCGGCCGTCGACCACTTCGGCCTCGAGCGCCTGCTCGTCCGCGTCGTCGCCGACCCGGGGCACAAGGAGGTCGACACTCCGGCCGCCGTGCGCCTGGAACTCGCGACGCTGGCGTTCGCGGAGCTCGAGGTCGCCGAGGTGTCGCTCGATCCATTCGCGCGCACCGTCGACTCGCTCGAGGAGCTCCGGCTTGCGGATCCCGTCTTCCTGCTCGGTGCCGACGAGCTCGCCGCGTTCCCGACGTGGACGAGGCCCGAGCGGGTGCTCGAGCTCGCGCGCATCGGCGCTGCGACGAGGCCCGGCATCGATCTTGCTGTCCTCGATGGCGTGATCGCGTCGCTCGCTCGACCGGACCGCGTCGAGCTGTTCCCGATCACGCCGCTTCCGGTCTCGTCCTCCGAGATCCGCGAGCGGGTGGGGGCGCGGCTGTCGATCGACGACCTCGTTCCGGCGGCGGTCGCCGAAGCGATCGCCCGCCTCGGCCTCTACCGCGACGCCTGATGGCCGCAAACCGCCGGTACACTCCACGCCATCGAATCGGGTCATTCCAGGCCCATTCCGACCGAGGAAGCTGACCGACCTGACATCGCTCGAGCAAGCTCGCCGTATCGCCGCCCTCTGCGAGGAGAAGCTGGCGACCGACGTCACGATCCTCGACATGCGGACGGTGTGCGACTACACCGATTTCTTCGTCATCGCCACCGGCGGCAACACGCGCCAGACGAGGGCGATCAGCGACGAGGTGCACTTCGTGCTGAAGCGCGACCACGAGCTCCTGCCGCGCGCTGTTGCCGGCGAGCGCGAGGGAACGTGGATCATCGCCGACTACTACGATTCGGTCCTCCACGTCTTCACCGACGAGACGCGGGAGTTCTACCGGCTCGAGGATCTCTGGAGCGACGTGCCGAAGCTCGAGGCCGCCGCGAGCGCCTAGGGTTGTTGTCTGATCGGGCGGCGTTGTCGTCCGCGATGTTCTCTAGAATGAGAACATGGAGTGGTCATCCGACCGAAAGGGCTCAGTTGCCGAGTCGGCGATCGTGCATGCCGCCATCAAGCTCGGAATCAGCGTCTCGAAGCCGCTGACCGACGGCGATCGATATGACCTCATCTTCGATCTCGATTCGGGCCTCACCCGCGTTCAGTGCAAGTGGGCGGCACTCATCAATGGTGTCGTTTCGATCCGTTGCTATTCCTGTCGCCGCACTCGGTTCGGGCAGTTGAAGCGGGGATACTCGCCGAGGCAAATTGATGCGATAGCCGCATTCTGCGGTGACCTCGATCGCTGCTTCTACTTTCCGATGAGCTGGCTCGGAGAACGAACAACCATTCAGCTTCGACTGCGACCACCCCGCAATAATCAGCGGGCGGGAATCAACTGGGCGGACGACTTTGGCTTCGAGCATCTACAATCCGGGGCTCTGGGGCCGTAGCTCAGCTGGGAGAGCGTCTGACTGGCAGTCAGAAGGTCAGGGGTTCGAGCCCCCTCGGCTCCATCCGTTGTAAGAAACACAACGACGCCCTGCAAAAGAGCGTCGTTTCGGGTCCAATCGCTTGGTGAGGAAATGCATCTCGTACGAACCCTCCGTTCTGCACGGGAGGGCTGCTGTCCCGGTCGAGGCCACCCGTCGAAAACCACGGTGACGCCCTGCAAGGAGCGTCTTCTCATGTCAATCGCTCGGCGGGCGAACGTGCCGTGTCCGAGTCCGCCCGAGTGTCTTCCTGCGTCGTAGAGGGCGGTGGCGGGTAGCGCCACCGCCCTCTACGACATCTGCTCGTTCGACCGGGTGACTACTCGTACTGGAGTGCGTCGAGCACGTTCAGCCGGGAGGCGCGCCGTGCCGGTAGGAGCGCGGCGACGAGGCCGGCGACGATGGCGATGATGATGAACGCTGCGAGCGCTTCGACCGGCACCTGGTAGCTGACGCCGTAGTCGGAGAGGAGGTGGATAACGACGGCCGCGAGACCGAGGCCGAGTGGTAGTCCGATGGCGGCGCCGATCAACGCGGTGATGACGCTTTCGTGTCGGACCATCCGTCGTGCTTGCGGGCGCGTCATTCCGACGGCACGGAGCATGCCGAGCTCGCGGGTGCGTTCGAAGACGGAGAGCACGAGCGTGTTGATCATCCCGAACAGGCTGACGATCACCGAGAGGGCGAGGAGCACGTAGACCATGTTGAGGAACTGGCCGACGAAGGCGGAGCGCTCCTTGATGAAGCTCTCCTCCGTAAAGACCTTCGTTCCGGGATACGCCGCGGCCGCCGTTTCGAGCTCGCTCGCGTCAGCGCCGTTCACGAAGACGTAGCGATCCTGCGGTCGCGGGAAGACGCGGTCGAAGGTCGAGCGTGCGATCACCATGCCGTCGAGGATCTGGTCGAGCTTCGGCGGATCGTAGATTCCGTCGACGCGGAGCGCGAGCGGGTCGCCTGATGCCGTCGTCAGCGTGAAGCGGTCGCCGACGCCGAGGTGCTTGCTGGAGGCGAAGGAGCGCTGGAGTGCGGCGCCCCCCGCTCCGAGGTTTGCAACGGTTGCGTCGGAGCCGTGCGTCCAGTCGAAGTGGAGCACCTGTACCACGTCGGGATCGACGCCGTTGACGCTGACGTTTGTCGTCCCTACGCGCCCGCGGTCGAAGCGGACGCTGGAGACCACGGCGGCCGTGTGTTCCAGCGCCCGGCCGGCGCCGATCGGGAAGGTGGAGAAGCCGTCACTTGCCTGGACGATGTAGTCGGCGGTCAACTGCTCCTCGACCGCGTGCCGGTCGGAGCCGCGGAGGCCCTGCGCGACGACTGCGAAGAGCGTCACGAGCGTCAGGCCGATCATCAGCGCGGCTGCCGCGGACGCTGTGCGCGATGGGCTGCGGGTTGCATTCCGCTTTGCCAGGCGTCCCGCGACACCGCCGAGCGCCGCGGACGGCCAGCCGATCACGGTGACGAGGCCGGGAACGAGTCGCGGTGCGACCGCGGCAACGCCGACGAAGAGGAGGAGTACGCCAACGCCGATCAGGATCGCGTTGCCGACCCCGGCCGACCGCTGCCCCGATCAGTGCGGCGCCGATCGCGGCGAGCACGAAGCCGACGATCTGTGTCCTGCGGCGCGAGCCCTGCGGCAAGGCGCCTTCACGGACGGCTGCAATCGGTGGGATCCGCGTCGCTTTGAGGGCCGGTAGCAAGCCGGCGAGGACGGTGATCAGGACACCGACGCCAATCGCGACGACAGCGGTGCGGGGCGCCAACACGAGCGCCGCCTCGGGGAGGGCCAAGCCGAGGGCTGACATCAGCGCGTTCAGCCCCTTGGCCAGGCCCACGCCTGCGGCGAGCCCGATCAGCGATGCGCCGAGGCCCATCACGAACGACTCGAGCAGCACCGAACGGAGAACCTGCCGACGTGATCCGCCCAGTGTCCGGAGTGTCGCGAACTCGCGCGCACGTTGCGCGACGGTGATCGAGAGGGTGTTAAAGATCACGAAGGCGCCGACGAACAACGCCACGCCACCGAAGGCGAGCAGGACGATCCTGATGAGCGCAACGGCACTGTCCGTGTCGGCCTGGTCGGCATGCGCCTGCTCGGCCCCGGTCTTGACCTGCGCATACGCAGGCACGATCTGCTGCAGCTCAGCGACGAGTCGCTCGGCAGGTACACCCGGCTTGGCGGCAACGGCTATCGCGTCGTAGCCCTGTTTGTTGAGCACCTGCCGTGCCGTTTGCACGGTGAAGACGGCGAAGGTGGCGCCGCCGAGCGATTTCAGGTCGCCGAACTTGGAGACGCCGACGATCTCGAAGGAGCGGATCGGCCCGTCGCCTGCGACGCGG
Source organism: uncultured Thermoleophilia bacterium (assembly GCA_963799575.1). GTDB lineage: Bacteria > Actinomycetota > Thermoleophilia > Gaiellales > Gaiellaceae > Gaiella. The sequence continues at coordinate 64,414 of CAWCXK010000009.1, read as the reverse complement.
ATGGAGTCGCCCGGCCGCGAAGTCCTTCCCGGAGGCAGTCTCGGAGTCGATCACGACCTCGTTCGGGTCCAGCCGCCCAGCGTCCCTCGGTCAGCTCGAAGGGGTTGAACCGCTCTGCGTCAGCGTTCACCCCGAAGCCGCTGCCTGAGGTGCCGATCACTTTGCCGTCCCGGTCGAGCATGCGGGCGGTGTTGCTGATTGCGGCGAGGTCGAGGATCGTGCCGGCCGCCTCCTGTACGTCCGGCAGCGCTCGAACCTTCGTGGCAGCGAGTCGGGGACCGTGGCGTTGCCGCTCGCCGACCAGTCGACGAGCTTCTTGCCGCTCACGACGGCGTCGGTGTTGGCGTACGAGGCGTCGAACGACGGAGGTGAAGGCGCGGTCGATCGTGTCGGTCAGGACGAAGGTGCCACTGATCATCGAGACGCCGATCACGATCGCGAGCATCGTCAATGCAGTGCGCAGCTTGCGGCCGAGCAGCCCTTTGAGCGCAACGCGCCTCATGATCGCGCTCACCTCCTCCATTGCCTCGAGGATCTGGTGCGCGGTCGAAGGGCCGATGTCCTTGACGATCAGGCCGTCGGCGAGGAAGAGCACGCGGTCGGCGATCGCGGCCGCGTGGGCGTCGTGGGTCACCATGACGGTCGTCTGGCCGAAATCGGTGACGGACTCGCGCAGCAGCTCGAGGATCTCCGCCGAGGTGGTCGAGTCGAGGTTGCCGGTCGGCTCGTCGGCGAACATCACCGTCGGGCCGCGAGACGAGGGCACGGGCCACCGCGACACGCTGCTGCTGGCCGCCCGAGAGCTCCGAAGGGCGATGCGAGAGCCGCTGCGAGAGGCCGACCCTGTCGGTCAGCTCCTCGACCCACGCCTGGTCCGGCTTCGTCGCCGGCGAGCTCGAGCGGAAGCAGGACGTTCTCGTGGGCGGTCAGCATCGGCAGCAGGTTGAAGAACTGGAAGATGAAGCCGATGTGCTCGCGGCGGAGCTTGGTCAGCTGCTTGTCGCCGAGCCGCGTGATCTCGGTGCCTGCGATCTCGACGCTGCCGCCCGACGGGCGGTCGAGGCCGGCGAGGATGTGCATCAGTGTCGACTTGCCGGAGCCGGATGGCCCCATCACAGCCGTCAGCTGACCGCTCGCGACGGTGAGCGACACGCCGCGCAGAGCGTGAACGCTGGTGTCTCCTTCGCCGAAGCGACGGGTCGACGTCCGCGGCCGCGATTGCAGCGGCCGGCTGCCCGTGATGCTGTCCTTCGCGCTGGATGACAACGGTTTCCATCACCTGCTCCTTTCGGCTCCATCCTTCGTCCGGATGGAATGGATGGCCGTCAGCGGCCCTGTTCGTTCTCGCTGCCTAGACTCGCTGCCGCGACCGATCCTCGGAAGGCGGGATACTTGCCTTTCGGGGGGCGGGTTTCTGGCGTCTTGCGAACGGAGCGCTACGAGCGCAGGTAAAGCAATACCGCGTGCACGCGACGCGACGCGTTCTCCGACGAGGGAAGGCCCAGCTTCCCGAAGACGCTCGAAACGTGTTTCTCGACTGCCCGCAGCGTGAGCACCAGCTCGTTCGCGATCCCCTGATTTGAGCGGCCCTCGGCCATCAACTCGAGCACCTGCCGCTCGCGTGGGGTCAGCGCGCTCAGCGGATCGGCTTCTCTCCGTTTCGAAAGCAGCGTCGACACGATTATCGGGTCGATCGCCGAACCCCCGTCGGCGACGCGTTCCACGGCTGACACGAATTCGCGAACATTGCCGATCCGGTCCTTGAGCAGGTAGCCGACGCCCTCGGCGGAATCCCCGAGCAGCTTCATCGCGAGCCCGAGCTCGACGTACTGGGAGAGCACAAGCACGCCAACCTCTGGGTGCCGAGCACGAATCTCCAGAGCGCCCAGGAGCCCTTCGTCGTTGTGGGTCGGGGGCAGGCGAATGTCGACGATCGCGACATCCGGCGAATAGCCACGCACTTTGAGCAGCAACTCGTCGACCGTCGAGCAGCTACCCACCACATCGATGCCGCTTTCCTCCAACAGCCGTGATAGTCCCTCGCGCAGCAGGACGCTGTCCTCGGCGATCACGACTCGCACGGAATCTCAGCTCTCACTCGCGTTCCGCCTCCGGTAGGGCTCCAGACACGAAGCCGCCCGCCGAGCGTTTCGACCCGGTCTGCCAAGCCGCGCAATCCGCTGCCGCTGGCGGTGTCGGCGCCTCCGACTCCGTCGTCGGCTACCTCGATGACGAGCTCGGTCTCGCGGCGGGTGACATCGACCGCTGCCGACGACGCCTGCGCGTACTTGCCTACGTTCGCGAGGCTTTCCGACACGAGGTAGTAGGTGGCCACCTCGAGCGGCTCTGGCAAGCGACCTTGGACCGCGACCGTCAGGCGAACCGGGATCGGGGCGAGCGCGACAAGCTGCTCGAGCCCGACTTCCAGACCGTGACCGCTGACGACGGCGGGGTGAAGGCCGCGCGCGATGGTTCGAAGCTCCTCCAATGAGATAGCGATCTCGCGCCTGGCCTCGTCCAGCCGAGCCGCTGCTTCCTGGTCGTCGCCGAGTTCTTCCTCCAGCAGGCCCAGCTCGAGCGAGAGTGCGATCAGCCGCTGCTGCGCTCCGTCGTGGAGGTTGCGCTCGAGTCGCTGACGCTCCTTCTGGCCGGCCTCCAGGATCCGAGCTCGCGAGCCATACAACTCTGTCACGCGAGCACGCAGCTCGGCCTGGAGTTGGGCGTTCTCGAGCGCAATCCCCGCGGCCGCGGTCACGGCGGCAAGCAACTCCGGCTCGTCTCGCAACGCGAGATCGTGCGAGAGCATGGCAACGTGAACACCGTTTCGCTCGATCGGCGTCATCGTCCGGCCCTGGTCGATCGCAAGCTCGACGGGATGGCCGTCGAGATCTCCGTACGAACCGAATTCGGGTAGCCAGTAGGCAAGCGCAACCGACGGGTCCCGAAGAGCGCGCGCCAGCGCATCGCGAAGAGTGGCCGGCGACGGTTGCTCCCTGAGCTCGATCAGAAGGTCAGCGACGCCGGCCCGCGCCAACCGCGCGTGAAGAAGGCCGACCAGATACGCCAGCGGGGCAAGACCCATCACCGCGAACGTGACGCGGCGGATGGTCTCGACGCCTGGCCCGTCCAACGCGACCGAGAGGAACAGGAGCGCCAGCATCACTAGCCCGAGAACGAACGCATCAGTCAACATGTCCAACGAACGTCGCAACGGGCTACCGGCACGCCGCCTACGGATCACCAAGGCGGCAATCCCCGCCAACGCCAGAGCGCTCAGCGAATACAGGACGGCCTGCTGCGCCGTGTCGGCCGCCCCCGGCTCAGCCGCCACGGAGATCAAGTTCTGGGCGTCACTCGAATCCAACATCATAGAGACGAGCTGCAAACCGAGCGCAACGCCGTACGCCACGACGACAAAGCTTCGCTCCAGGCGGCCCTGCAGACGGCCGCTCGGGTAGGCGAGAAACACATGCAGAAAGAGCACCGGAGGCAAGAAGTCAAGCGCCTCACCGACCGTATGAAGGAACGACGAATTCGCAAACGCGAGAAACCCGGCAAAGGTTGCGAACCCTGCAGCGACCATCAGCGGCCCAAGTCGACTGTCGGGGCGGCGCCACCAGGCGATCACGCCCGCGAGCACATACGAAACGATGACCCAGTCCGAAAGCGCCACCCGCACGGATGGCTCGGCCAGTTGATCGCTGGCGAGGGCAAGCTCAACCGCAATCCCAGCGGCCACCACACCGGCAACGGCGATCGCGCAGAGCACCCAGCCCCTCGGTCGTGACGGTTCGTTCGCTCCCGCGCGCGGCCAAGAGCCGTCGTTCGCGCTTTTATCTGCGCGATCGGCTCTCGTCAGCTGCTGGTGTACCGCCATCTATCGTCACTCGGGTACGGCTGTCGGGGAGCTTGACAGGTAGGACACCGCGCACGATATCGTCCCCAGCCCTCGGGGAGGACTCCGTGAGCTACTCGAAGGACGATGCGGGACTGTTCCCCGGGCGCTCGGTGTGCGCTGGCAACGACCCAAGGGCACGTAGAGGCCGTGGCCGACGCCGACAAAGCGTGGCCGTGGGCCGCTCGAGTGATCGGACAGGCAGGTCTTGACGGTCGACCAGGAAACGTGGCGTCCGAGTTCGGCTTCGCAGGCACGGTGGATGTCTTTGACCCGCATCGGGTTGGTTGCCGCGGAGATACCTCTGTATACTATTGAGGCGACAGACAACCTGCGAGGTGCAAGTCGTGGGCCGTGAAGCGTCCGGCTCGGGCGGCGTAGGAGTCCAGCCTTCCGCTCCGTAGTCGACCGAAGCTCAAGGGACACTTGAGTGTTCGAGAGTGCTCCGCGTCGTTCCATCCGAAGTACGCCCCGGGACCGGCGGGGCTTCGCGGTGTTCGGAGGCTCGCTTCACCTCTCCGGCGGATTGAACCGGTACCCCATCCCCGCCTCCGTATGGAACGATCGTGGCCGCGAGGGATCGGGCTCGAGCTTCCTTCGGATCTGGGCCATGTAGACGCGGAGGTAGTTCGTCTCGCGGGAATACTGCGGCCCCCAGACCTCGTGCAGGAGCTGCCGCTGGGTGACGAGGCGGCCGGGGTTGCGGACGAGGATCTCGACGATCTCCCATTCCGTCGGCGTCAGCCGCACTTCGCCGGCGGCGTTCGTCACCTGCTTCGCAGCGAGGTCGACCGTGAAATCGGGAGTGACGACCACGGCGCTTTCGTCGGTGGGGGCGGCGCGGCGGAGGGCAGCCCGCAGGCGCGCAAGCAGCTCGTCCATGCCGAAAGGCTTCGTCACGTAGTCGTCGGCACCGGCGTCGAGCGCGGCCACCTTGTCTCGCTCGCCCTCGCGCACCGAGAGGACGATGATCGGGATGTGAGTCCAGCCGCGCAGGCCCTGAATCACCTCGATCCCGTCGATGCCCGGCAGGCCGAGATCGAGGATGACGAGGTCGGGGTGATTGCGCGCCGCGAGTGAGAGGGCGATCTCGCCCGTCGGTGCCAGGTCGACGACATAGTTGCGCGCCCTGAGATTCGTGCCGAGGGCGCGCAGCAGCTGCGGCTCGTCGTCGACGACGAGGATTCGTGTCATCTCGCGGCCCTGAGCCGGAACACCATCGTCAAGCCCCCGCCGGGTGTGTCCTCGATCTCCATCTCGCCTCCGATCGCTTCCACGAACCCTTTCGCAACTGCGAGGCCGAGTCCCACCCCGTCGCCGGTGCCCGCGTCACCGAGCCTCTGAAACGGCAGGAAGACGCGGTCACGATCACCGCTCGGCACGCCGGGCCCACGATCGACGACGCGCACGTCCACCGCGTCGCCCGCAGCGCCGGCGACGACGCGCACGTGCTCGCCGGGCGGGGTGTGATCGAGCGCATTGACGATCACGTTCGCGAGCGCCCGCTCGAGCAGGCCGGGATCTGCCAGCACGCGGGGGTGACTCTCGTCCACGTCCACCTCCACCTCGGCCGCATAGGCCCCGATGCTCGCGAGGGCGGCCGGAATCACCTCGTCCACGCCGATCGCCGAGACACTGACGTCGAGCGCACCCGTCTGGAGGCGGCTCATGTCGAGCAGGTTGCCGACGAGAGCATTGAGGCGGTCGGACTCCTCGTCGATCGTGGTGAGGAACTCGCGCCGTGCCTGAGGCGTCCAGTCCACATCTTCCTGCAGGAGGCTCGTGACCGACGCCTTGATCCCCGACAGTGGCGTCCGGAGATCATGTGACACAGCCGAGAGGATCGCAGTCCTCAGATCACCCGCCGCCGCCAGCGTGCCCGCCTCCGACGCCTCGGCTCGCAGCTCCTCGAGGGCGAGTGACGACGCGATCTCGCGCGCGAATGCCTCGAGGATGCGGTTGTCGCTGCCCGACTCGACGGCCCGCCCCGTGAGGGCCAGGACGTGAATCTCGTCGAGAGGGACCTGCCTTCCCGACGGCGTCTGCGCCACGGGACCGCCGACGGCGTGGTCGAGTGTCCAGCCGGTGTCCGCTCGGTGGAAGACGGCGGCGGCGTCGAGCGCGAGGATCCGGCGCAGGCCGTCGAGGAGCACCGGCACGGGCGCCGCCCCGGCCAGCCCCGCGAGCGCCTCGGCCTCGGTACGCGCCCGAGCCCCGTCGGCGGCCCGGCGGGAGGCGAGCGAGACGAAGGTGCTGACAACCGCTGCGACGGCAAGGAACACCGACAACGCGAGCAGATTCTCACCGTGCTCGACGGTGAACGTATGCACCGGTGCCGTGAAGAACCAGTTGACGAGCAGGAAGCCCACGACCGCCGCAGAGAGGGCAGGCCACACCCCTCCCACAGCCGAGATCACGACGACGAGGAGCAGGAAGAGCAATAGGACGCTCGGCAGCCCGAGGTCGGTGCGGAGGTTCGTGAGCACCCAGGTCAGGAGCGGCAGGCCCACGGCCGCGAGCAGGAAGCCCAGCGTCACTCTCCGGCGAGGAAGCGCACCGGGGCGGCGCGCGCGCGAGGTCGTCGCGGGCGCATCGTCGTCGGCTCGGCTGATCACGTGGACGTCGAGACCGACCCCCGAGTCGCGGATCACGCGGTTGATCACGGACCCTCGGGTCAGCTCGGAGAACCGCGAGCGGCGCGTGGCGCCGAGCACGATCTGCGTCGCGTTCAAGGTACGGGCAGCGGCGACGAGAGCCTCGCCGATGTCGGCTCCGACGACCTCGCGGTAGGCGCCGCCGAGCTCCTCGACGAGCTCGCGCTGTCGGTCGAGCCGGTCGGCGGCGCCGCCGGCGAGCCCGTCCTGTGGACGCACGTGCACCGCGAAGAAGTCGCCCTTGGCCCTGGCGGCCATCCGGGCGGCGCGGCGAACGAGACGCTCACCGTCGGCGGAGCCGGTGAGTGCGACCACGACCCGCTCGCGTGTCTCCCAGGGCCGGTCGATCCCATGGCGCTCCCGGTAGTCGAGCAGCGCATCGTCCACGCGATCGGCCACCCAGAGCAGGGCCAGCTCCCGCAGGGCGCCGAGATTGCCCATGCGGAAGTAGTTCCCGAGTGCCGCGTCCACGCGCTCCGCGGGGTAGATGTTGCCATGCGCCATCCGGCGCCTGATCGCCTCCGGAGCCATGTCCACGAGCTCGATCTGATCCGCCCGCCGGACGACCGCGTCCGGGATCGTCTCCTGCTGCTTGATGCCCGTGATCTGCTCGACGACGTCGTTGACCGACTCCAGGTGCTGGATGTTGAGCGTCGAGATCACCGTGATGCCGGCGTCGAGGAGTGCCTCCACATCCTCCCAGCGCTTCTCGCGCTTCGAGCCCGGGACGTTCGTGTGGGCGAGCTCGTCAACGAGCGCGACGTCGGGTCTGCGGGCGATGATCGCGTCGACGTCCATCTCCTCGAACGTCGTGCCGCGGTATTCGATGGTCTTGCAGGGGACGAGCGCGAGGCCTGCCGCCTGCTCTGCCGTCTTGGTGCGGCCGTGCGTCTCGACGCAGCCGATGACGACGTCGGTGCCGCGCTCTGCACGGCGACGCCCCTCTCCGAGCATCGCGAACGTCTTGCCGACCCCGGGGGCGGCCCCGAGGTAGATGCGGAGCGTTCCCCTTGCCATGGCTGAAGACTGACCTATTTCGCCGCGTCGAGTGCGAGGTTCAGCTCGAGCACGTCGACGCCGGGCCGACCGAGGAAACCGAGCACGCTCCCGTTCGTGTGCTTCCGGACGAGATCGAGCACCATCGGGAGCGGCAGCGCGCGTTGCCTGGCGATCCGAACGGCCTGGATTCGGGCATCGGCGGGGGAGATGTGCGGGTCGAGGCCCGACGCCGACGACGTCACGGCTTCGACAGGCACCGGAGCTCCTGCCGCGAGCCCGTTCTCGCGCCGGTAGGCGGCGATTCGCACTGCGACATCCTTGATCAGCACCGGGTTGGACGGCCCCAGGTTCGATGCAGAGCTCGCCGCCCCGTCGTATCCGTCCCCGGCCGCGGAGGGCCTCGGGTGGAAGTACCGGGGTGCCGTGAAGCTCTGGCCGATCAGGCGCGACCCGACGACGATGCCGTCGTGCTTCACGAGCGAGCCGTTTGCCTTGGCCGAGAATCCGACCTGGGCGATGCCGGTGATCGCGAGCGGGTAGACGATGCCGAGCACGAAGGTGAAGACGGCGAAGACGAGCACGGCGGGGAGGAGCTGGCGACGCATCAGACGAGCCCCGTGGCACCGATGACGAGGTCGATCAGCTTGATCCCGACGAACGGCGCGATCACGCCACCGGCCCCATAGATCAACAGGTTGCGTCGCAGCATCGCGGCAGCCGAGGCGGGCCGGAAGCGCACGCCTCGGAGCGCGAGCGGGATCAGCGCCACGATCACGAGGGCATTGAAGATCACCGCCGAGAGGATTGCGCTGCTCGGACTGTCGAGGTGCATGACGTTGAGGCTGTCGAGCGCAGGGATCGCGCCGGCAAACATCGCCGGGATGATCGCGAAGTACTTGGCGATGTCGTTCGCGATCGAGAAGGTCGTCAGCGAGCCGCGGGTGATCAGCATCTGCTTGCCGATCTCGACGATCTCGATCAGCTTCGTCGGATTCGAGTCGAGGTCGACCATGTTGCCGGCCTCCTTGGCCGCCTGCGTGCCCGTGTTCATGGCGACGCCGACGTCTGCCTGGGCCAGCGCGGGGGCATCGTTCGTGCCGTCGCCCGTCATCGCAACGAGCGCACCGCCCTCCTGCTCGCGCTTGATCAGCGCCATCTTGTCCTCGGGTGTGGCCTCGGCCAGGAAGTCGTCGACTCCGGCCTCGTCTGCGATCGCCTTCGCCGTGAGGGGGTTGTCGCCGGTGATCATCACGGTCCGGATCCCCATCGCGCGGAGCTCGGCGAACCGCTCGCTGATCCCTTCCTTGACGACGTCCTTGAGATGGACGACGCCGAGCGCACGGCCGTTCTCGGCCACGACGAGCGGCGTCCCACCCGACGAGGCGATCCCGTCCACGGCGGCACCGAGCTCGGCCGGGATGCTGCCTCCCTGTCCCTCGATCCAGCGGCGCACCGCGTCGGCGGCTCCCTTGCGGATGCTGCGGCCGCCGCTGTCGACTCCGCTCATCCGGGTCTGCGCGGTGAACGCGACGAGCTCCGCTCCATGCAGCTCGCGGCCGCGCAGCCCGTAGCGCTCCTTCGCGAGCACGACGATCGAGCGGCCCTCGGGAGTCTCGTCCGCGAGGCTCGAGAGCTGCGCAGCGTCGGCGAGCTCGAGCTCCGTCACACCGGGGGCGGGCAGGAAGTCGGTCGCCTGCCGGTTGCCGAGCGTGATCGTGCCCGTCTTGTCGAGCAGCAACGTCGAGCAGTCACCGGCGGCCTCGACGGCGCGACCGCTCATCGCGAGCACGTTGCGCTGGACGAGGCGATCCATGCCTGCGATCCCGATCGCCGAGAGCAGCGCCCCGATCGTGGTGGGGATCAGGCAGACGAGCAGGGCGATGAGCACGATCACGGGCTGCTCGGCCCCCGAGTAGACCGCGTAGGGCTGGAGCGAGACGGTGGCCAGGAGCAGGACGATCGTGAGCCCGGCGAGGAGGATGTCGAGCGCGATCTCGTTCGGGGTCTTCTGCCGGCTCGCGCCCTCGACGAGCGCGATCATCCGGTCGAGGAAGCTCTCGCCGGCCCTCGTCGTCACTCGCACGACGATCTCGTCGGACAGGACGCGGGTGCCACCCGTGACGGCGCAGCGGTCGCCCCCCGACTCCCGGATCACCGGAGCCGACTCGCCCGTGATCGCCGACTCGTCGACGCTCGCGATCCCCTCGATCACGTCTCCGTCGGCGGGGATCACCTCACGGGCCGTGACGACGACGTGGTCTCCGACGTCGAGCGTCGAGCTCGGCAGCTCCTCGATCGTCCCGTCGGCAAGGCGCCGGCGCGCGGTCGTCTCGGCACGGGTCTTGCGGAGCGAGGCCGCCTGGGCCTTTCCCCGACCCTCGGCCATCGCCTCGGCGAAGTTCGCGAAGAGGACGGTGAACCAGAGCCAGGCGGCGACGCTCCCTGCGAAGACGTTCGCCTTCGTGGTCGCGTCGCCGAGATCCTTGATGAAGAGAACGGTTGCAAGCGCGGCGCCGACCTCCGTCACGAACATGACGGGATTCCTCGCCATCCGCCTGGGGTCGAGCTTGCGGAAGCTGTCGAAGGCTGCGGGGGTGGCAATCGAGGGGTCGAAGAGGGAGGTGCCGGTCTGGGTGGTCACAGCGTCAGGTGCTCCAGGATGGGTCCGAGGGAGACGACTGGGAAGTACGTGAGCCCGACGACGGTGAGGATCACCGCGAGGAGCAGCACGGCGAACAGCGGAGTGTTCGTCGGGAACGTGCCCGCCGTCGCCGGCACGGACTGCTTCCGCGCCAGCGAGCCCGCGATCGCGAGCACGGGGACGATCAAGAAGAAGCGCCCGACGAGCATCGTCAGGCCGAGCGTGGTGTTGTACCAGTCGGTGTTCCCGCCGAAGCCTGCGAAGGCGGAGCCGTTGTTGTTGGCCGCCGACGTGAACGCATAGACGACCTCCGACAAGCCGTGCGGGCCGGGGTTGAAGATCGACGACTTCGGGTTGGCGAGCACGACCGACAGCGACGAGAAGCCGAGGATGAAGAGCGGCATCACGATCACGTAGACGACGACGAGCTTCATCTCCGTCGCCTGGACCTTCTTGCCGATGTACTCGGGCGTGCGCCCGACCATCAGGCCGGCGATGAAGACGGCGAGCAGGGCGAAGACGAGGATCGCGTAGAGGCCGGCGCCGGTGCCTCCGGGGCTCACCTCGCCGAGCATCATGTGGACGAGCGGCACGGCGCCGCCGAGGGGTGTGAAGCTGTCGTGTGACGAGTTCACGGAGCCCGTCGACGTCCCCGTCGTCGAGGCCGCGAAGAGCCCGGACATTGCCGTGCCGAATCGCACCTCCTTGCCTTCCATGTTGCCGCCGACCGCTCCGATCGCCTGCAGCCTCGGGTTGCCGGCGTCCTCGAAGTGCATCGCGAGACCGGCCGCTCCGATCCAGATCGCGAACATGACGGCGAACAACACCCAGCCCTGGCGTTGGTCCTTGACGAGGCGCCCGTAGGTGTAGGTGAGCGCAAAGGGGATCATCAGGAGGATCAGGATCTCGAACAGATTCGTGAAGCCGTTCGGGTTCTCGAATGGATGGCTGGAGTTGGCGTTGTACGGGCCACCGCCGTTCTCGCCGAGATCCTTGATCGCCTCCTGGCTCGCGATCGGACCGCCGGGAATCGACTGCGAGATGCCCTGGACCGTCGTCGCCTGCGTGAATCCGTGGAGGTTCTGCACCGCTCCCTGGCTCGCGAGCACGATCGCCACCACGATTGCGAGGGGGAGGAGAAGCCGGACCGTGCCGCGGGTGAGATCGACCCAGAAGTTCCCGATCGTTGCAGACCGGCGGCGCACGAGGCCGCGGATGAGCGCGACGGCGACGGCGAGTCCGACGGCGGCAGAGACGAAGTTCTGCACGGTGAGGCCGGCCATCTGAGTGAGGTGGCTCATCGTCACCTCACCGGAGTAGTTCTGCCAGTTCGTGTTCGTGACGAAGGAGACCGCGGTGTTGAACGCGAGTGCGGGAGGGACGGCCTTCGCATCCGTGGGATCGAGCGGCAGCAACCCCTGGATCCGCTGCAGCGCGTAGAGGCCGACGACCGAGACGAGGCTGAATGCGATCAGGGCCATCGCATAGACAGGCCATGTCTGCTCGCGCTCGGGATCGATGCCGCAGATGCGGTAGACGGGCCGCTCCAGGGGCAGGAACACGCGGTCGCCGAATGAAGGCCCGCCGCCGAAGATCTGCGCGATGTACGCGCCGAGGACCCGGGTGGCGACGAGCAGGATCGCGACGAGGACAACGAGCTGGAGCCAGGCGGTGGTGCTCATCCGAGGCGCTCGGGATAGACGAGGGCAAAGATCAGGTAGGCGAGCACTGCCACGGCGAGCACGAGCCCGATGACGTTCTCGGCGCTCATTCGTCCACCTGGTCGTGGCCGGGCCCGACGATCGTCTCGCACACCCGGACGAAACCGGCGGCGAGAAGGAAGAAGCCGACCACGATCGCGAGGAAGAGGATGTCTCTCACGAGCGACTCCTACCCGTGCGGCGGACCTGTGCGCTCGCGCGGCGGCGCTCGGCGACCAGTCCGTGGACGAGGAAGCCGATGATGACCGCAAGCATGAGAAGCCCGACGGCGGCCACCGCATCGAAGAGCCCCACGAGCGCTCCTGCGACGATCTCCATGACCACGTGATAGCGCGGCGGCGTCGCGGCGGTGCGATCCCTGACGGTTTACCTACGCTCGCTCGGCGACCCTTGACGGATCCTTAGCGGGTGGGGCGTGGCAGCACGCGTCCACTAGGCTCACGTGGTGGCTGCCGGCAGCGCCCTCCGTGCCAACGTTCGCCTGCTCGGCGATCTGCTCGGCCGCGTGCTGATCGAGCAGGAGGGTCGGGACCTGCTCGACGACGAGGAGCGGGTCAGGGCTCTCGCTCGCGATGCCCGTGGCGGTGGCCCTCGGCTCGCGCTTCGCGACGCGGTGGCCGAGCTCGACGTAGAGCGCCAGGGTGCTGTCCTGCGGGCCTTCGCGCTGTTCTTCCAGCTCGTCAACATCGCCGAACAGCATCACCGGATCCGCCGGCGCCGCGAGTACGAGGCCGAGGGTACCGTCCCCCGCGAATCGCTCGCGGACGCGTTCGCGCAGCTCGACCGCAGCGGCGTCGACGAGGTTGAGGTGCAGGCCGCGGGCGAGCGGCTGCGCGTCGAGCTCGTCCTCACCGCTCACCCGACGGAGGCAACGCGCCGGACGGTCCTCGAGGCCCATCGGCGCATCGCGGCGCTCCTCACCCGCCTCGACGACGCCACGCCTCGCTCCGAGCGAAAGCGGCTCGAGGACGGCCTCGCCGAGGAGATCACGTTGCTCTGGCAGACGGACGAGATTCGCTCGAAGCGGCCTCGGGTCGTGGACGAGATCAGACAGGGGCTGTGGTTCTTCGAGCAAAGCTTCTGGAACGCCGTTCCCGAGCTCGAGCGTGCGCTCACGGCGCGGCTGACGGGTGCAGGAGAGGCGCTGCGCTTTGGCAGCTGGATCGGCGGCGACCTCGACGGGAACCCGAACGTCGGGCCGGAAACAGTTGCAGATGCGCTCGAGCGCGCCCGCCAGCTCGCACGCGAGCTGTACCGGGCCGAGCTACGGGACCTCGGGGCAGCGTGGGGGATGTCGACGACCGTGATCGGCGAGGTCCGCGAGGTCGGAGACGCCGACGAGCCGTTCCGCGCCATCCTCGTCCGGATCTGGGAGCGGCTCGGCGCCGACGAGTACCTCGACGGCGCCGAGCTCGTAGCCGATCTCGATGCCCTCGACGCGCTGCTTCGTGCCCATCGGGGAGAGCGCGTCGCCGACGGCCGCCTGGCCGATCTCCGCGCGCGTGCGCGCACGTTCGGCCTTCACCTCGCGAAGCTGGATATCCGGTTGCACTCGTCCGCGGTCCGGGATCCGGACGACCGAGTTCGCGAGACGCTTGCCGCCGCGGCGACCGCGCAGGCGCGGCACGGCGTCGGGGCCGTCGATCGCCTGATCGTCTCGATGACGCGCAGTGCCGCCGACGTGCTCGCGGCCGAGGCGCTCGCCCGCGATGCCGGCGCTGCGCTCGCGGCCGTGCCCTTGCTCGAAACGATCGCCGACCTGCAGGCGGCCGGCCCCCTCGTCGAAGAGATCCTCGACCGAAGTCCGCGGCGACGCTTCGAGGTGATGGTCGGATACTCCGACTCGGGCAAGGACGGCGGCTACCTGACTGCGCAGTGGGAGATCTACCGGGCCCAGGAGGAGCTGACGCGCATCACGACCGAGCGGAACGTGGAGCTGACGATCTTCCACGGGCGTGGCGGCTCGGCAGGCCGTGGTGGCGGCCCGACCCATGCGGGGATCCTTGCCCAGCCTCCGGGCGCGGTCGACGGACGGCTGAAGCTGACCGAGCAGGGCGAGACGATCGCCTTCAAGTACGGCCTCTCCGGCCTGGCCGAGCGCAACCTCGAGGCGGCCGTCTCTGCGACGCTCCTGACCGCGTTTCCCGTCGTCGCCGGTCTCGAGCCCCCCAATGCCGGGGCCCGCGACACCATGGCCGAGCTCGCGAGCGTGGCCCAGGCGACCTACCGCGGCCTCGTCTGGGAAGACCCGGCGTTCCCAGCCTTCTTCAGAAGCTTCACGCCGGTCGACGAGCTCGCCCTGCTCGAGATCGGCTCGCGGCCGGTCTCGCGGCCCGAGGCGGCCGCAACCGGCGAGCTCGAGGCCCTGCGCGCGATCCCCTGGGTATTCGCCTGGACGCAGAATCGCTGCTTGTTGCCGGCGTGGTTCGGCTGCGGTGCGGCGTTGCACGCCTTCGGGCTCGAGGGCGAGCGCCTCGCGTGGCTCCGCCGCCTCTATGCGGAGTGGCCGTTCTTCCGCGCGCTCCTCGAGAACCTCGAGATGACGCTCGCGAAGTCGAGCTTCGAGATCGCCGAGGCCTACGTCTCGCTCGTGCCCGCGGCGGCCGAGCCACAGCGCTTCTGGCAAGCGCTTTCTTCGGAGCACGCGCGCACGGTCGCGGCGGTCCTCTCGATCGTCGAGGCGGACGAGCTGCTCGACCGCCACCCGGTCGTGCAACGCGCGATCCGCCTGCGAAATCCGTATGTCGACCCGATGAACGCGATCCAGGTCGAGCTTCTTCATGCCTGGCGTCGCGGCGACGATGCCGCGCGGAGGCCGCTGCTCCGCTCCATCGCCGGGATCGCAGCTGCGCTCAGGAACACGGGTTAGGAACGACGAAGGCCCGCCAGAGCGGGCCTTCGTGACGTCGATTCGAGGTGAGGCTAGGCAGCGAGGACGACGTCAGCGCCGTCGGCGCGGACGACGTCCTTCAGCTGGTGCTGGAGACGCGTCAGTGCCCGGGACTCGATCTGGCGGACGCGCTCGCGCGTCAGTCCGAGCTCCTTGCCGATCGCCTCGAGTGTCCACTGCTCGCCGGTGAAGCCGAACCGGAGCTCGAGCACGCGGCGGTCGGGCTCCTGAAGGGCCTCGACTGCGCGCCGAACCTCGAGCCGCTGCAGGGTCTCGTCGGCCTCGTCGGCAGGGTCGACCGCGCTGCGGTCGGCGAACAGGTCGCCGAGCTCGCCGTCGCCGTCGGAACCGACCGACTGGTTGAGCGACACCGACGCATCTGCCGTCGACAGCGCCTCCTCGATGTGCGACTCCTTGAGGCCCGTCTCCTTTGCAAGCTCCTCGATCGTCGGCTCACGCTCGAGCTTCACCTCGAGGCGCTGACGCGCCCGGGCGAGCTTCTGCTGCCGCTCCTGCACGTGCACCGGCACGCGGATCGTTGCGCCCTGGTTCGAGATCGCCCGCTGGCAGGCCTGGCGAATCCACCACGTCGCGTACGTGGAGAACTTGTAGCCCTTGCGCCAGTCGAACTTCTCGACGGCACGGTTGAGCCCGATCACGCCGTCCTGGATCAGGTCGAGGAACGGAACACCGTGGCCGCGGTACTTCTTGGCGATCGAGACGACGAGGCGCAGGTTCGCGTTGATCATGCGCTCCTTCGCGGTCTTGTCGCCACGCTCGACGCGCTTCGCGAGGGCAACCTCCTCGGCGGCCGTCAGCAGCTTGTGCTTGCCCACGTCCTGGAGGAAGAGCTGGAGCGAGTCGGTCAGCACCTGGGACGTGTCGGCGGTCCAGGCGGCCTCCTCGGCAGCGGCGACTGCGTCGGTCTCGTCAGCATCATCGGCGGCATCGACGGGGATCGCGCGATCGGCAAGCGCCGCGCGCACCTCGTCAAGGGCGGGCTCGTCGAGGTCGAGCTCGAGCGCAAGCGCCTCGAGCTCCGAGGTCTCGACACGGCCGCGCTCCTGCGCGTCGGTGAGGAAAGTGTCAATTGCAGGGATGTCGATCGTGGTGGTCAGCGTGAATCCTTTCGCTCTTGTAGTCGTCGTGCGCGCGCGTGCCTGGAGCGCTGGTGTTCGTTCTTCGAGTCCATCACATCGTTCGCTGTCGGAGCCCGCTGCGCGCGGCACCGTCAAACGCTTTTCGCGGGAACGATGTCGTCAGAGTGTATAACGGTTTGACGGCTAATGGAATTCCCGGTATGCGGGAGTTTTCCTTCTCCTTACAACTTCGCTGGAGGGGGCGGCAGCTATGATTTGCTCTGCATTGCGCCGCACCGTTCCCTGAACTGCGCGCTTTCACGAGTATGACCGACCTCATTGCCGGCCGCTACGAGCTGCATGCCCGCATCAGCAAAGGTGGCATGGGTGCCGTTTGGAGAGCCCGCGATCGGCGCCTGCGGCGTGATGTCGCGGTCAAGCTGCTCCACGCGTGGATCGCCGAGGATCTCGAGCTCCGCCGTCGGTTCGCCCGCGAGGCGCGCGTTCTCGCTCCGCTCGAGCACGAGAACATCGTCCGTCTCTACGACTACGGCGAGGACGGCGAGACCCCATTCCTCGTCATGGAGCTCGTCGAGGGGGCGAATCTCGGCGACGTGGCGCGCAACCGCACCTTCGGCTGGACCGACGCGGCCGAGCTCGCCTTGCCGATCGCCTCGGCCCTGACGTATGCGCACGCGCGCGGAATCGTGCACCGCGACCTCACGCCGGGCAACGTTCTCATCGAGCGCGCCACCGGGCGTGTCGTCGTGTCCGATTTCGGTCTCGCCCGGATCGCGCGTTCCTCGACGAGCGTCACGACCCAGGGGATGTTGCTCGGCACACCCGAGTACTGGTCGCCCGAGCAGGCACGCGGCGCTGACAGCGAGACGGCAACGGACATGTACGCGCTCGGCTGCCTGCTGTTCTGGCTGCTGTCGGGGCACACGCCGTTCGAGGGCGACGACCGCCTTGCGGTCGGGCTGCGCCGCGCGCACGAGACGGCGCCCTCGCTCCTCTCGTGTGTGCCCGGCGCGCCACCCGAGGCCGCGGCGCTCGTGGACGCATTGCTCGCTCCGGATCCGGCAGATCGGCCGAGTGCGGTCGAGGTCGGTGAGCTCCTCGGCGCCGCTGTCCCGTCGATCCGCTCCGCGGTCGTCGACACGATCGAGGCCGCCGAGCGTCCGACAGCGACCTTCGCCGACCCGCTCGAGACGGCCGCGCTCGAGCCCCCGAAGCGCCATCCCGGAAGGAAGCGCCGCCGCGGCCGTCGCACGGCTCTCGTGGCCGTCGCGATCGCAGCCGCAGCCGCGCTCGCCTTCGTCGGCGCGACCATCGCGAACGCCGATCGCATCGTCGAGGTGCCGAAGGTAACCGGCCTGACGGTGCCGCAGGCGCGCACGACGCTCGCGGATGCCGCGCACGTCGACGTGGCCGACGCGCCCGTGGTGGTCGGAAGCCGCTCGTACTCGGAGTCCGTGCCTGCGGGGCGCGTGATCTCGCAGTCGCCGGCGCCCCGGACACACGTCGAGCGGGCAGACCTCGATCTGGTGCTCGGCGTCAGCCGCGGCACGGCTCGCGCCGTCGTGCCGGACATCGAAGGTGCGTCGCAGCGCGAGGCCACGGCTGCGCTGCGTCGCACCGGATTCGCCACCAGCGTGCGTCTGGAGGAGTCGTGGGAGATTCCGGAGGGACGCGTCATCTCGAGCAGTGTCGCCGGGGGCGACGAGGCACAGCGTCCGGGGCCAATCGACATCGTGGTCTCGAGCGGCCCTCCGCGTGCTGCCGTGCCGGACGTCCGTGGCGTGGTCGTCGAGGACGCGGTCGCACGGCTCGACGGGAGCTTCGATTCGAGCGTTGTCGAGGAAGGCTCCGATCGAGCGCCGGCCGGTTCGGTGCTGCGCCAGTCACCGGACCCCGGGACGCGCGCGGTGCTGGGATCGACGGTGACGCTCACGGTGGCGCGCGCGCCCGAGTGGGGGACGACGTGGTCGCAGAGCGGCAACGGCTCCTACGACTCGGACG
The DNA here is from genome assembly GCA_963799575.1 of uncultured Thermoleophilia bacterium. Lineage (GTDB taxonomy): Bacteria > Actinomycetota > Thermoleophilia > Gaiellales > Gaiellaceae > Gaiella. The sequence goes on along the minus strand of CAWCXK010000009.1, from coordinate 46,513 downwards.
CGATCGAGGTCACGGCGCCGAAGGGCAAGTGGCGTATCGTCGTCGACCTGCACCCGCGGTACCTCATCTTCGGCTCCGGCACGGCGACGGTCTCGTGGGAGGGGACGGGGGCAGGCAGCATCTCGCTCGACTCCGTCGGGGCCGACGAGGTCGCTCCTCTGAGCGGCGCCGGCAGCTATCGCGTGCACGTCCATCCGCAGGGCAGCGTGAGCTGGACCGTGCGGGTCGAGCAGCTCGGCTAGAGGGCTGAACTACGCTGGCTGCATGCGTCGCGTCTGCATCTTCTGCGGTGCCTCCGCCGGGGACGACCCCCGCTATGCGGCGGCGGCCGACGAGCTCGGCCGGGCGCTTGCGGAACGGTCGATCGAGGTCGTCACCGGTGGTGGCAGGGTCGGCCTGATGGGCGTCGTCGCCGACGCGACCCTCGCAGCCGGTGGTCGGGTGATCGGGATCATTCCGCGCTTCCTGGAGGAGCGAGAGGTCGCGCATCGCGGTCTCACGGAGCTCCATGTGGTCGAAACGCTCCACGAGCGCAAGGCGCTGATGCACGAGCTCTCGGATGGCCTCATCGCCCTTCCGGGAGGCTTTGGAACGCTCGACGAGCTGATGGAGTCGATCACCTGGGCGCAGCTAGGACTCCATGCGAAACCGATCGGGATCGTCAACGTGGCCGGCTACTTCGACCGGCTGCTCGCGTTCGTCGAAACTGCCACGGGCGCCGGATTCATCCCGTCCGCGCACGGTGAGATCCTGGCTGTTCGCGACGACGCCACCGCTCTCGTCGAAGCCCTGACCTGACGCTCGGACGGCTCTCGGGCGAGGTGGGCGTCCACCTCGCCCGAGAGCCGTTACGGCTAGACGCCGACGATGGTGGTGGTGCGCCTGAGCACGTCACCGTTCTTCGTGTTTGCCTCGATCTGAACCGTGTACGTCTTGCCCTTGACGACCGTGAGCCCGGTCACCTTGTACGCCACGGTGCAGTCGATCGCGAGCGACACCTGAGGCTGCGACAACGCCACGAGCTTGCGGCCCAGCATCGTCTTCGAGGTGATCCCGATACTCGAACCGATGGGGTTGTTCGCGCAGAACGACCGCAGGTAGACCGTCACCGAGGGCGCCTTGACCCCACCCTTGACGCTCAGCTTGGTATTGACGGCGTTGAGCGGGCCGGCGGCGGCGGCGAACTTCGGCTGGGCCGGCTTCGCGTCGCCGGTCTTGCGGTAGATGCCGCTCTGCCAGAGGCTTCCGGTCGAGTCCTTCATCACGAACCAGACGAACATCGGCACGCGCGGGTCCTTCTTCGCGAGGGCGATCGCCTGCGACACGTAGGTCGCCTGCTGCGCCTCTGTCACGCCGGTTGGCTCGCCCGGCTTCGTCTCATTCCCGTATTCCGTGATCCAGACCGGGATGTTCTTTCGGCCGAACCACTTGTCGATCGACGTCTCGAACCGCGGCAGCGAGGTGAGGGCGACGTTCGGCCAGAGGACCTTCTGCGTCGGCTTCCCGTTCACCGGCACCGGGTACGGGTGATGGGCCCAGGCGTCGAACCTGAGGCGCTTGTTGGCCTTGGCGACGCCCTCGGCGAACGTGCCCGGCCGAACCGAGTCGCTCGAGCCCGCTTTCCGCTTGTTGCGCCCGTTCGAGGATGTCTCACCGATCGCGACGAGCGCCTTTGGGCTGCCCGCCTTGATGCCGGCGTACCCTGCTGCTGCGAGCTTCGCGTACGCCGCGGGGCTCACGATCTTGCCGCTCGAGTTGAACTGGGGCGAGAGGAACTGCCCGAGGTTCGACTCATTCCAGATCCCGTAGAACCGCACGAACGGCAGGCCGGCGGTACGGCCGGAATACCGTGAGGCCAGCGCCTTGGTGAAGTTCTGGAAGCTGCTCATCGAGGTCGGGAGGAAGTTCGGCGTCTTGTTGCCGTTGGCCCACTTGGGCGTTCCCCAGACCGTCATCAACACCTCGGCGTCGTTCGCCTGCGCGTTGCGAACGAGGTCATCGAGGTCGTTGAAGTTGTACGCGGGGTCATTGGGATTCGCAGCATTAGCCGGCTTCGTCGGCGCGATGTTGGCCCACGTCACGAGCGTCCGGACGATCGTCGACTTGTTGGTCTTCGTTGCAACCTCCATGTCGCTCACCTTTTCCGCGTCGTAGCGGAGGACGGGATCGTCATGGAACCCGATCCACATCCGGTCGGCGGATGCGGCTACGGGCGCGAGAACGGCCGCAACGAGAATGGCGGCGATGATCGGGATGTGACGCACAGGCTTTCCTCCTTGAGAGACGAGGTTCGGAGCTGAACGGTACCGAGGTGCTGTGAGGGGTCTGTAAGTGAGGCGCACCGGCACACATTCGGCGCACAGTCGCCTCACACCCGCGCGCGTTGCCTCCGTACCGTCGAAGGCGTTGGCAATACACCTCAAAGGAGGGAATGACATGGGCACAGCACTGTCCCTCGCGGATCCGTCATATGCGGCTCCCGCGCTCGCCTACACGGGCGAGGTAGCCGAGTCGGAGGACGTCGTCTGGTGGATCGTCGTCGTCGGGTTCGCGTACGCGGTCGCGCTCGCCTACGTGGCCTGGTGCCGGCACCAGGGCGGCGACGGCGACATCTCGTTCGGCTGGACGGGTTTCAAGGTTGTCTGCAAGGGCCGCTAGCCCGAGGGCGAGCGGGAGGACGGCAATGAGCCGTCCTCCCGCAGGCCCGTTGGCGCCGCTCGTCGCGCGGGGCGTCGTCAAGCGCTTCGGCGGCGTCGCTGCGCTCGATGGCGTCGATCTCGATGTCCGGGCCGGAGCCGTCGTAGGCCTCGTCGGCCCGAACGGGTCGGGCAAGACGACGCTGCTCCAGGCGGTAGCCGGTCTTCTCCCGGTCGATGCGGGGACGATCAGCGTCGCCGGGAGCCCGGCGGGCTCTCGCGCCGCCCGGGCGGCGTCCACGCTCGTCCCGGACGAGCCCGCAGGCTTTGACGATCTCGGCGTGATGGAGCTTGTCTCGCTCGTTCACGCCCTCTGGGGTGCGGGCGAGCGCGCCGCTGCTCGCGCCGAGGTGCTCGTGACGGCATTCGGCCTCGACGACCGGCGTCGTCAGAGGGTCGGCGCGCTGTCGCGCGGCCTTCGGCGGCAGGCGAGCGCCGTGGCCGCCCTCTCCCTGGCACCACCGTTGATCCTGGTCGACGAGGCGACCGCAACGCTCGATCCTGAGGCGATCGTGGTTCTCAGTGAGGCTGTCGCGATGTTGGCTACGCGAGGGTGCGGTGTCCTCCTCGCCACGCAAGATTTGCACTTCGCGGGCGCTGCGTGTCACGAGATCGTGCTGCTCCACCGCGGCGTCGTAATCGACCATGGCGAGCCTGGCGCCCTGCGTGCGCGGCACGGCGCCTCCTCGATCGAGGAGGTCTTTCTCACCGCGCTCGGCGATGGTGGGCTGCGCGAGAGGGTCAGAGATGCGTTCGACGCTCTGTGAGGCAACTGCACGGTGCCATGGACGACGCCTGCGAGGCGTCGCGGCCGCGGCGCCGCTGCCGGTCGGGGTTGTCGGGCTCGTCGTTCTCCTGGCCCCGTTCGTCCTCTTCCGGCTCGGCGGAGCGGTCGGGAAGGAGGTCTCCGGCAGCATCACCGATGCGAGCGTCTCCGCTGGTCTCACGCTTGGCCCCCTCCTCGCCGCCGCCGTCGCCGGTGCAGCGCTGGCAGTGGCTGCGCCGACGAGGTCGGCCCTCGGGAGCCAGATCGCAGCCGGTCCTTCCGGCGCGGCGGTTGTCGTCGTGGCCGTCGCCCTCGTTCCTGCGGCGGCGGGCGCGGTCGTCGTGGTGCCTTCGCTCGTCGCAATCTGCACGGGGCTCGGACACGCTCTTCCCGGCGGGGCCGGATCGGGCCTTGCGCTTGCAGCTGCGACGTTCGCGGCCGTACCCGCGGGTGCGGTCGTAGCCGAGGGCGGGATTGCTGTCGGGCGTGGACAGCTCGACCGCGCGGCCGCGGTCGGTGCGGGAGTGCTGAGCTGGCTCGCGCTTGGCCTCGCCCTCGGAGCCGCCGCGCTCGGGCCGCTCGCAGCCGTGCCCGTCGCGCTCCGCGGCGAGCGGTCCGCGTGGCTCGCCCTTGGCGTCTCCGCCCTTGCGGGCCTCGGGCTCGGCTGTGCGTGGGTCGCGCTCGCGGCGACCCGGGCGGAGCCCCGGTCGCGCCCTCGCGCGATGAGGCGCGTAGGTCGGCGACGGATGCCGGCGCCGGTGGCGGCCACCGTCTTGCTTTCGCGCAGAGGCGATCTCAGGCTGGCGACCGTAGGGGCGACAGTCTTCGGTCTCGCTGGCGCGGCGGTTGGTGCCGCCGGTGCGGTGCCGTCCCCGGCGCCGTTCCTGCTCGGCTCGACCACGGCCTTGCTGGGGTCGCTCCTCTGCCCCCTTGTCGTCGGCGGTGTCCTCGTCGACGGACGCTGGCTCTGGCAGAGCGCGCCGGTCGGGCGCTCGGCGGTCGCCCGCGCCTTTGCGGTTGTGAGCACCGTGGCGGCTGCGCTGCCGGTGGCGGTCGTCGGCTGCGCCGCAACTGTGATCTCGGGGACGAAGCCCGGGACACTAGGGGTCGTTGCGGTGCTTGTCATTGTCGGCTCCGGCCTGGCAGTGCTGGCGGGGGCGATGGTCCCATGGCGTTCGGGACGGGCCGGAGACCAGATGACGACCATTGCCGCGTTCGCAGCGATCGCGATTGCAGCGTCACTCGTCGTCGGATTCGCCGCGCCGCGACTCGTGGCGGCCGGCATTCCCGACGCGGTCGTCATCATCGCCATCGGCGTCGCCGCCGCGGCTACGGCACTCGCCGCGCTCGACCGGCGACTCGGGGCGGTCGGCTCATGATCGCTGCAACGGACACCGTCACGCTCGCGCCGGGGGTCGCCGTCCGCCAGGAGCTGCTCAGCGATGCGGTTCGTGGCCACGCCTGGCCGCTGAACCCGAGCGGAGCGTTTGTTCTCGAGCGTGCCGGCCGGCCGCTCGGGGTCGTCGCGGGTGAGCTCGCCGACGCCTTCTCGCTTCCCGTGCTCGAGGCGAGGGGAGATGTGCTGCGGTTCGTCTGGCAGCTCAACCGTCTTGCCCTCGTCAACGTCGAGCGTACGACGTCGCCGCCTCGGTCAGCTGATCGACTGGCTCCGGCTCGCCACGACACTCGCGCCGACCGGGGCATTGCCGGCACCGATCGCAAGAAGGATGGCGATCGACACCCGCAGCGCTTCAAGGGCGATCGCCAGCACCATCGCCGCACTCCTGCCGCGCGCGGCCCTCGTCGCAGTCGTGACGGCCGCTCTCGCCGCCCACCTTGCGCTGATGTTGGGGGTGGGTCTCCAGGTGCCGCTACTCGTTGGCCTCGTGACCGGGCTCGGTCTCGGGCTCCACGAGGCTGCTCATGCTGCGCTCCTGCGGGGGATCCCGAGCGCTCTCGTGCTCCACGGTCGGAGGACGTACGTGCTCCACGCGACGATCGCCCCGGCGCGCCGTGCGTTCGTCGCCGTCGGCGGGCCGCTGGCCGTTGCAGGGCTCGGCCTGATCCTCGTCCTCGGAGGCACGCTGGCGACGAGTCCCGAGCTCGCGATCGCCGGCTGTCCGCTCGCATCCCACGCGTTGGCGCTCACCGTGTTCGGCGGCGACGGGAGGGTCGCGTGCGCGCTCTGAAGGCCTTTGTGTTCGGCGCCCTGGCACTCGGCATTGTCGGATACGCGCTCGCCGCGGCGCTCGCAGTGGCGGCGCAGGCCGACGGATCCACGCTCGTCGTCGGGGTTGGCCCGCTCGTCTTTGTGTCCGTTGCGGCCGAGGGCGCGACGAAGGTGACGACGTTCGGCCCGGGAATTCTCGTGATCGCACTCGTCGGGGGCCTTGCCAACCTCGGTGGCGCACGGCTTCTGCGGCACCGCGCCGGGGGAAGCGACGATCGCGTAGACTGAGTTGCCCATGGCCTGGGAACTTGTTTTCATGCTGCTGATTCTCAAGATCCCGATCGTCTACATCTGCGTCGTCATCTGGTGGGCGATCAAGTCCGAGCCCACGCTCCCCGAGGATGAAGTCGGCGTTGTGGCCGACACGCCGCCGCCGGGTGGTTCGCCGCGGCGATATCGCGATGGGTCTCGGCGGCCGCTGCGGCCGCACGCTCCTGGCCTTGGCGGCGGTTCGTCCTCTTCACACCGGAGCCCGACTCGGGGCAGAGATGGAGTTCGTGCATGACGTCGGTTGACGCTCCCCAGGCGCGACGCAATTCCCCGGTCGATGTGGTCGCGGGCTTTCTCGCGGTCGCTTCGATCGTGCTCTCGCTGTTCGCTATGGGCCTCGGGCTGATCCTCGAGGTCGATTCTCGGCCCGCCCGGACAGCCTTCGTCGCCATCATTCTCGCGCTCGTCTCGGCGCGACTCAGCGCCCGCTGGCAGTCGCTCGCCCTCAAGGCCGTGTTCTTCGCGATGTTCGCGTGGGTGGTTGGGCTGACGATCGCGGTGCTCACCGAGAACCCATTGATCTAGCGTGGCGGGGTGGCAGGTGCTGGCCCTGCATGTCCCCGACCGGTACAACACATCGCATGAGTGGAGCTGATCTGAGCGGGTTGAACGCCGGCTACGTCGCCCAGATGCTCGAGGCGTATCTCGACGCACCTTCGAGCGTGCCGCCGGAGTGGCGTGACCTCTTCGAGCGCGACCCTGCAGCGTTTACCGGCTCGCTCCCGGGCCTCGCCGGGCTGGTGCACCACGATGGGACGAACGGTGCGCCCGCACCGGGGTCGCCGGCTGCGACGCTTCCCCCGTCTCCGGCCGCGGCCAGCGCCCCTCCTCGGCCCGCAGTTGCCCGCGTCTCGCTTCCGCCGTCGCCCCCGGTAGCCGTTGAGCCCACTCCAGCAGCTGTCCCTGCTGTCGAGCCGGCTGCCGCGCCGACGACGGCCCCCGTCGACGAGAACCTCCTCGGTGGAGTCGCGGCGGCCATGGCCCTCGTCAAGGCGTACCGGATGCACGGGCACCTGGCGGCCCGGCTCGATCCGCTCGGCTCCGAGCCGATGGGCGACCCGGCGCTCGACGAATCGCGCCTCGTTCCGTCGTTGACGCCCGAGTTGCAGGCGCGCATCCCCGCCTCTCTGCTTCGTCTCTACGTCGAGGGTGACACGCTGCTCGAGGCGCTCCCGCTCCTCCGCGCGGTCTACACCGGATCGATCGCCTACGAGATCGAGCACATCTCCGACCACGCCGAGCGGGTCTGGCTCAGGCAGGCGATCGAATCGGGGCGCTTCAGGCAGCCGCTCGACCCGAACGAGCGGCGCGCGCTTCTGCAGCGGCTCTCCGAGGCCGAGGGCTTCGAGCAGTATCTGAGGCGGTCGTTCCTCGGACAGAAGCAGTTCTCGCTCGAGGGTCTCGAGTCACTCGTGCCGATGCTCGACGAGACGATCGGCCTCGCTGCCGCAGGGGGTGCGCACGAGGTCGTGATCGGGATGGCCCATCGCGGCCGTCTCAACGCGCTCGTGCACACCGTCGGCCGCTCCTACCAGTCGATCCTGCGCGAGTTCGAGGGCGAGCGCTCGCTCGACGCGCTCGTCATCGATCCCGAGGGCGGCACGGGAGATGTCAAGTACCACCTCCCGGCGTCCGGTACGAGGGTCACGCCGGCCGGCGAGATCGACGTCACCATCGTCCCGAATCCGAGCCACCTCGAGGCGGCCGATCCGGTCGTGGAGGGGCGCGCGCGGGCCGAACAGACCGATCGCTCCGTCGGCGCAGGTATTCACGACCCATCCGTCGCATTGCCCGTCCTGATCCACGGAGACGCCGCATTTCCGGGGCAGGGAGTCGTCGCCGAGACCCTCAACCTGCAGTCGCTCGAGGGCTATGCAACGGGCGGCACGCTCCACCTGATCACGAACAACCAGGTTGGCTACACGACCGATCCAGCCGAGAGCCGCTCCACCCGCTATTCGAGCGACCTCGCCAAGGGGTTCGATGTGCCGATCGTGCACGTCAACGCCGACGATCCCGAGGCGGCGCTCTCCGCCGTGCGGCTCGCGCTCGCCTACCGCACCGAGTTCGGGCACGACTTCGTGATCGACCTCGTTGGCTACCGACGCTTTGGCCATAACGAGCAGGACGACGCCTCGTACACGCAGCCGCTGATGGTCGAGCGGATCCAGCGGCAGCCGACGGTTCGCGACGTCTACGCAGCACGGCTCGTCGAGGAAGGCGCGATCACCGCAGACGATGCGCAAGAGCTTGTCGCCGACGTCACGGCGACGCTTCGATCGGCCCACGAGCAGCTTCGGAAGGCGATCGGCAACTCGACTCCGCCCCCCGCCGTCGCTCCCGAGCCCGTCGTGCCGGCGACGACCGGTGACGCCGTCGTCACGGCCGTCGCCGACGACCGGTTACGCGCCCTGAACGAGCACCTGCTCGCGGTGCCCGACGGATTCACGATCAACGCGAAGCTGGCCAAGCAGCTCGACCGCCGCCACGAGATGATCGCCGAGGGTGGAATCGACTGGGGTCAGGGCGAGGCGCTCGCGTACGCGACCCTGCTCGAGGACGGGATCCCGGTGCGGCTCTCGGGCCAGGATGCCGAGCGCGGCACGTTCGCCCATCGCCACCTCGTGTTCCACGATCCCTACACCGGCGAGACGTACGCGCCGATCCAGCATCTTCCGGCAGCGAACGCGTCCTTCGAGGTCTACAACTCGCCACTCTCCGAGTACGCCGCGCTCGGGTTCGAGTACGGCTACTCGGTCGCGGCCCCTGATGCGCTCGTCCTCTGGGAGGCACAGTTCGGTGACTTCGTCAACGGTGCCCAGATCGTGATCGATCAGTTCCTGGTCGCGGGTCGCTCGAAGTGGGGACAGACCTCGCGCCTGACGCTCCTCTTGCCGCACGGCTACGAGGGCAACGGTCCCGAGCACTCGAGCGCGAGGCTCGAGCGGTTCCTGCAGCAGGGCGCCCAGGACAACATCCGGATCGCCAACTGCACCACCGCCGGGCAGTTCTTCCACCTTCTTCGCAGGCAGGCGCTCGACGCCACCGCGCGACCGCTGATCGTGATGACGCCCAAGGGCCTCCTGCGGCTCAAGAACGCTGCCTCGACGATCGAGGAGCTCGCGGTGGGTGCCTTCCACCCCGTCATCGCCGACCCCGATGCCGGCCCCGACGTGCGCCGGCTCGTGCTCTGCAGCGGGAAGGTGTATTACGACATTGTCGGGCACGACGCGCGTCCCGGCGCTACGGACGTTGCCGTGGCGCGCCTCGAGCAGCTCTATCCCTTCCCGGTCGAAGCCGTCGCCGAGCTGATTGCGTCGATGCCGAGCCTCGAGGAGATCGTCTGGACACAGGAAGAGCCCCAGAACATGGGCGCCTGGCGCTCGATCCGCCACCGGCTCGACGATGCCGCTCGCTCGAGCTCGGCCGTATCCGGCGTCACCTACGTCGGCCGCTCGTGGCGCGCCTCGCCCAGCGAGGGATACCCGACGGCGCATCAGATCGAGCAGGACCGCATCGTCCGCGCTGCGCTCGGCGTGGCCCCGACGGCCTGATCAGCGCTTGCGTCGAGCAGCTGCTGCAGCAACGGCCGCGGCAGCGACCTTGGGGCCGTGCGTCCGAGCCGCGGCTGCAACCTTGGGCCCGTGGGCGCGTGCTGCCTCGAGCAGGAGCTGCCGTTGCGCAGGCGTGAGCTTGCGCCACAGCCCGTAGGCCGCGAGGCCCGCAGCCATGGGATTTCTGGGGATCAACGGGGGCATCGCTTACCATGGTGACACATCCACCCAACCCCCTGGCGAGCCATTTACTTGCTCGTCACGTCGCCGATGTGGGTTAAGATCCGCAAGGCGTCAGATCGTTTGGCGCCCGATTCGTCCCCGAGCCAGGAGGCTCTGTGCCCGTTGAAACTGCCACAGAATTCGTAGCTTCACCTTTTGCAAGCGTCATCCAGGATCATCTGGAGCTGAAAAAGCAGAACGCAGAGCTCGACGGCAACATGCCGCTCGACCATTACCAGATCGAGGATCCGTTCGAGAATCATCCGTTGTTCAAGTCGGAAGAGCAGGCCCGGATCGAGGAAACCCTCGACGGTGAGCCCGCCATCGAACTGCACTCCCTGGCGCTACCGTGGCCGGGCGAGGAGACCACCGAGACCGTCGTCCCCGAGGGGCCTGCGCTCGACGGCGACCTCTGGGGCCGTTCTCGCGACTTCGACTGGGGCGAGTAAGTCCGCCGCGCGCTGGCTGGTGCCGCCGGTCGTCGTGCCGGCGCCCGGCCGGCATGCCTTGATGTTGACGGCCTGAAAAACCTCTAAGCTCGCCGGGATGACCGCAGAGGCTGCCTCGCCACTCGATGCCGACGAGCGCCTGCGGCGCTACGCGGAGCTCACCGTCCGGGTCGGGGCGAACGTCCAGCCGGGCCAGGAAGTCGTGATCCTCTGTCAGATCGAGCATGCGCCGACGGCGCGCGCGATCGTGCGCGAGGCCTACAAGGCGGGTGCGCGGCGCGCCACCGTCCGCTACGGGGATGCGCACCTACGCCGGGCGGCGATCGAGCTCGGGCCGGAAGAGGAGCTCGGCTCCTCGCCCGAACATCAGCTCGACTGGGTCCGTTCCTGGCGTGACACGCGGCCGGCTCTGATCCAGCTCACCGGCGACGCCGAGCCGGAGCTCTTCGGCGATCTCGACCCGGTTCTCGTCGGCAAGTCCGAGCCGCGCGATCTGAGTGCGCTGTACCGACCGCTCGTCGCCGAGCGGCTGATCAACTGGGCTATCGTCGCGTCGCCGAACGTCGGTTGGGCGACAGCCGTCTTCGGCGAGCCCGATCTCGAGCGGCTGTGGGAGGCGGTCGGCTCGGCCACGAGGCTCGATGCCGACGATCCCGTGGCGGCGTGGCGGCAGCACGACGCCAACCTCAAGGCGCGCGCTGCCGAGCTCAACGAACGGGGATTCGACGCGATCCGGTTTCGTGGCCCGGGGACGGAGCTCTTCGTCGGGCTGATGCCGGCCTCTCGCTGGATGTCGGCGGCGTTCACGACCGCCGACGGGATCGAGCACATCCCCAACTTGCCCACCGAGGAGGTTTTCACCTCGCCCGACTGGCGCCGCACGGAGGGGACGGTGAGGTCCACGATGCCGTTGGCCGCGACCGGCTCCGTCATCCGCGACCTCGAACTGCGGTTCAGCGGCGGCAAGGTCGTCGACGTCGCCGCGTCGTCCGGCGCGGCCCTCGTCCGTAGTCAGCTCGAGGCCGACCCGCAGGCTGCGTATCTCGGCGAGGTGGCTCTCGTCGACGGGAGCTCGGCGGTGGGGAAGACGGGCTTGATCTTCCAGAACACGCTGTTCGACGAGAACGCGACCTGCCATATCGCGTACGGGACGGGCCTGCCGATGGCCGTCGACGCGACCGACGGGCTCTCGACCGACGAGCTCCTCGCGATGGGCGTCAACATCTCGCAGATGCACACGGACTTCATGATCGGAGGGCCAGAGGTGGACGTCGACGGCCTCGATCGCGACGGCGCCGCGACGCCGATCCTGCGTGACGACGCCTGGGTTCTCTAGCACCTAGGCGACGTCCCGCACAGGCGTCCCGTGCAGCGTCTGTGAGAGTCGTCGGAACGGTCCGTCCTCGGCGAGTAGCTCTGCCTCGGTGCCGCGCTCCGTGACGTATCCCTTCTCGATCACGAGGATCTGGTCGGCGCGGCGCACCGTAGCGAGGCGGTGGGCGATGATCACCGACGTTCTCCCCTCGAGCAGGGTGTCGAACGCCTGCTCGATCAGGATCTCGCTCGGGCGGTCGATGTTCGAGGTCGCCTCGTCGAGGATCAGGATCCGCGGGTCGGCGAGGAGAGCGCGGGCGATCGAGATCAGCTGGCGCTCGCCGGCCGAGAGGCCCGAGCCGCCCTCGCGAACGACGTGGTCGAGCCCGCCGTCGAACCGCGCCGTGATCCGATCGACGCCGATCGCGTGCGCCGCAGCTGCGACCTCTTCGTCGGTCGCCTCGGGGCGCCCGAAGCGGATGTTGTCGGCGATCGTGCCGCTGAACAGGAACGGGTCCTGCAGCACGACCCCGAGCTGCCTCCGGATCGACCGGAGCTGCACGTCGCGCAGGTCGGTGCCGTCGATTCGCACCGAGCCTGCGAGTGGGTCGTAGAAGCGCGCGATCAGCTTCGCCGTCGTCGACTTGCCACCGCCCGACTCGCCGACGAGGGCGATGCAGCCGCCCTCGGGCACGTCGAGCGAGATGCCGTGGATGACCGGCTCGTCGCCGTAGGCGAAGACGACATCGTCGAGCTGGAGGTGCCCGGAGATGCGCCCGATCTCGGGGGCACCGGGCTTGTCGGTGATGTCCTGCTCGGCATCGAGGACGGTTGAGATCTTCGTCATCGCCGCGCTCGCCGCCTGCACCTGGCCGTAGAGCTCCGAGAGCTCCTGGAGCGGCTGGAAGACGAGCTGCAGCATGCCGATCGCCGCGATCAGCGTTCCGATCTGAAGCGAGCCGCCGTCGATCAGCTTCGCGCCGGCGAACAGCACGACCACGGTCGCGACGACGCCGAGGAACTCGATCGCGGGAAAGAAGACCGATGAGAGCTTCTGGGCGTAGACGTTCGAGACGCGGTTCTCCTCGTTCAGATCGCCGAACTCGCGCTGAAAGGCACGCTCGCGGCTGAAGGCCTGGACGACCGCCATCCCGGCGACCGACTCGGCCAGCTGCGCGGTGACGGCCGCGATGCGCGTCCGCACGTCCGCGAAGGCGGTGTGGGAGGCCGTCTGGAACCAACGCGTGACGACGATGCCCGGCGGCAGCACGATCAGCGCCACGACGCCGAGGCGCCAGTCGAGCAGGAACAGGCCGCCAATCGCCGCGACGAGTGTCAGCGAGTTGACGACGAGCGTCGTCAGGCCCTGGTTGAGGACGTCCGAGATCGCATCGACGTCGCTCGTCAGCCGGGCGATGATCCAGCCGGCCTTCTGCTGCGAGAAGTACCGAAGCGAGAGCGACGTGAGGTGATCGAACAGGTCACGGCGGAGGTCGAGCACGATCTGCTGGCCGACGCCCGCGAGCATCAGCCACGTCGTCGTGCCGAGAATCCAGGCGGTGGCACCGACGAGGACGTAGAGGACCACGTCGACGGTCAGTCGGGTCTCGTTCGAGGCCTTGATGCCGTTGTCGATCGCGTCGCCGACGATCGTCCAGCCAAGCGACGGGAGCGGCCGCGGAGACCGCGGCGATCAACATGATCAGGCTGATGCGCCGCCGACGTCCGACGGTGTAGCGCCCGAGGCGCGAGAGGCCGGTGTGCTTCTCAGGCTGCAAGAGCTTCATCTCCGAACAGCTCGGTGAATGCGCCGCCGAGGCGGATCAGGTCCTGCGGCAGTCCGTTCTCGACGATGCGACCGTCGCGCAGCACCACCGCGCGGTCCGCGACGAGGATCGTCGAGAGCCGCTGGCCGGCGATCAACACAGTGCGCCCCGCCACGGCGGGCCGCAGGGTGGCGATGAGGTGCCGCTCGGTTTCGGTGTCGACGGCCGACATCGGGTCGTCGAGTACGATCACGCGTGACTCGGCGATGAGGGCGCGGGCGAGCGCGACACGTTGGCGCTGCCCGCCTGACAGGTTGACGCCGCGCTCACCGATCATCGTGTCGTACCCGTCCGGCAGGCCGTCGACGAACGCGGCAACGCCGGCTGTCTCGCACGCCGCCAGCACCTCGAGCCAATCGGCGTCGGGACGGGCGGCGAGCAGGTTGTCGCGCAGCGGCATCGAGAACAGCACCGGCTTCTGCGTGACGAGCGCAACCGAGCCGCGCAGCTCGGAGAGCGCGAGGTCGCGGCTGTCGATGCCGCCGATCAGCACGCGCCCGGCGGTGGGGTCATAGAAGCGTGGCAGGAGGTTGAGGAGCGATGTCTTGCCGGCGCCCGTGGCGCCGCAGACCGCCACGATCTCGCCCGGGGCCACCTCGAGGTCGACACCCGAGAGGACCTCGCTGCCCGACGCCGTAGCTGAAGTGGATGCTCTCCATCCGGATCGTCAGCGGCCCGGCGGGAAGATGCGCCGGCTCCGCGGGCTCGGGCAGAGGCTCGATCGCAGTCGAGCCAGGCGAAGGACCGCGAGGCTGCCGCGGTTGCCCGCTGGCCGAGGTTGATGATCCAGCCGAGCGCCTCGAGCGGCCATACGAGCTGCAGCAGCAACGTGATGAAGAGAGTGAACTGCCCGATCGTCAGGTTCCCCTCGATCGCATCGCGTCCGCCGAAGAACAAGACGGCCGCGATCGCGAGCGACGGGAGGAAGATCAGTCCCGGCAGGAAGCGCGCCTCGATGCCGGCCTGGCGCATCGTCTCTGCCCGTACGGCCTCGGCGCGACCGGTGAAGCGTTCACGCACGTCATCCTCGCGGCCGAAGGCCTGCACCATTTCGATTCCGACGACGGCCTCATCGGTCGCCTCGGTCAGGTGGCCCTTCTTCGCCTGCACGACGCGCGAGATCGGGAAGACCTTGTGCGCGAAGACGTAGGTCAGGATCGCGACGGGAGGCATGGCGAGCGCGGCGAAGAGCGTCAGCCGGGTGTTGACCGAAAGGAGCACGATCGACGCGCCGATCAGCATCATCACGCTCTGAATCGCCTGAACGACGCCCCAGCCGATGAAGTAGCGCACGGGATAGATGTCGTTCGTGGCGCGGGAGATGACCTCACCCGTCGCATGTCGGTCGTAGAACGCGCGCGGGAAGCGGAGGTAGGCGTCGTACATCATCCCCCGCAGCCGCGCCTCGATCGCGACACCGACCCTGGCCGTGGCGTAGCGACGCGTGAAGTTGACGCCGAAGCGAATCGCAGCGAGCGTGGTGATCAACGCCGAGATAGGGGAGCAGCAGCGACGTGTCGCCGCCGTCGATGGCGTTGTCGATCGTGCGCTGGATGAGGATCGGAATCGCGAGCGACAGCGCCGTGAAGGCGAGCGCGCACGAGAGCCCGATAGCAACGAGCCGCCACTGGGCCCGCCAGAGCGGGTAGAGGTGGCGCAGGGTCGGCCAGAGCTTCAGATCGGGTGGATCGACGTGCTGCACGCGCGGGTCGGGCTCCTAGCGGCGGGCGTGGCGGGCCACGCGGTTGGCGGTACACGAGCGGTCACTCCGGCCTCAGAGGCGAGCAACACACCGCCCGGAGCGGGACTCCGAGGCGGGTTGGACAGCGCACTCTACCAGGTGCGTCAGATGAGACATCCCTCTGACTCTCATTGGCACTTGACAGACATCATTTTGATGTCATACTCACATCATGGACATCGATCGGCACGTTCACGCAATCCAGGCAGACCTCTCCGCAGCCGCCGCGCTCGGCGACGAGGCGACGGCGGCAGCAGGAGATCGTCTCGCTGCCGCCGTCGCGGCGTCGCTGCAACTGCGGCTCCTCGACGTCCTCACGGACGCCTCGCTCACGCTCAACGCTCAGCTGTCCTCCGGTCACGTGGAGGTGCGGCTCGCCGGACGGAACCCTGATCTGGTGGTCGTCGACGATCGGACGGAAGACGTGGAGAGCCCACCGACGCCGGGCGACGACCTCAGCGCCCGCATCACCCTCCGGCTCCCGGAAGGGCTGAAGGCTCAGATCGAAGCCATCGCGAGCAGCGAAGGCGTCTCGACCAACGCTTGGATCGTCCGCGCACTCTCCCGTGCTCTCGAGCCGCGGCGAGACAAGACCCGCACGGGCAAACGACTTCAAGGCTACGCCCAGAGCTGAGGCAATCGCCTCGGAAAGGACCACCGTGAGCATTCACCATTCGTTCTTCGGCAGCGTCGATCTCCCCGACATCACGAGCTCCCGCCCGCCCCGGCATCGCCCGGACGGCGTCCGGGTCGTTCGCCGGCCAAAGCCCTTGCGGCCGGGGGGATCGTCATGACCGTCTTCGATACCGCCGGCCAGGTCGCCCTGCGCGTCTCGCTCAGCGGCGGCGAGGTCACGATCGAGAGCGGCGAGGCCCCGCGGGTCGACGTCGAGCTCGTGGCCCTCCGCGACAACGACATCACCCGGCAGGCGATCGAGGAGGCCCGGGTCGAGATGACCGACCGCGGGGTCGGCCACCTCGTCGTCGTCGAGCTCAAGCGGAGGTCGGGCTTTCTCGTCGGCCGGGGGCCAAGGATCGGCGTGCACGTGCGCTGCCCCGCCGGTACCGACGTCGATCTCCGCGCTGACTCCGCCGACCTCGAGGCGCGAGGGTCGCTCGGGGCCGTCGAGGTCAAGACCGCGTCCGGCGATGTCTCGCTCGAGTCCGCGCAGGCGCTCACCGTCAGCACGGCGAGTGGTGACGTGCGAGCAGGTGACATCGACGGCCGGGTCGAGGTACGAACGGCGTCGGGCGACGTGCGCGTTCGCCGGAGCGGCGGCGTGCTGTCGGCAAACCTCGTCTCGGGCGATCTGGCGGTCGACGACGCCGCTGCCGGTCTCGACGTGACAACGGTCTCGGGTGACATCGAGGTTCGCGCCGCCGGAGGCGGCGGAATCCGCGTGCAGTCCGTATCAGGGGACGTCCAGCTCGGGATCAAGCCCGGCGAGCGTCTCTACATCGACGCCAGCTCCGTGAGCGGGACGATGAGCTCCGACCTGGGGCTCGAGGACTCGCCGCCGACCGATTCGATCGTGCCGGTCAGCGAGCTGCGCGTGCGGACGATCAGCGGCGACCTGAAGATCGCGCGCGCTGCGACCGTCAGAAGCTAGACGCGTCACTCCTCGTCGGCGAGGTGCTCGGCGAGGAGTGACATGGCATAGCACTGCCAGGCCAGATCGGCATCGCGGCCGAGGAGGCGTAGCGCCTCGGTCGCACCGCGTAGCCCGTCGATCTCCGGCTCGAGCGAGGCGAGCCCTGCCGCCAGCTCCGACCGCAGAAGGGGGTCGTCGAGATCTTCGGCGAGAGCTGTCACCGCGCGTCCGTAGAGCTCGAGTGGCCGCCGCGGGTCTCCGCCGGCCGCAAGCAGAAGCTCGGCGCGACGGAGCGCGGCGTGAAGCTCGGCCCCGTCGAGGTCGAGGCGCCGCCCCGCGAGGAAGCTGAGCAGCACCCACTGTTCCTCCGGTGCGGCATGCTCGGTGGAGCGAACCCAGTCGCGAAGGCGGTTCCTCCGCGTTGCCACGTCAGCCTGTCGCCGTCGCCCGGCGCTCGAGCCAGGCGGAGTAGCCGCCGTCGCTGGCGCGGACGCCACCGTCGACCTCGACGATCCGGTCGGCGACGCGATCGAGGAAGTAGCGGTCGTGCGAGATCGCGACGACGGTGCCGCCGAACTCCTCGATCGCCGTCTCGAGCACCTCGACCGACTCGATGTCGAGATGGTTCGTGGGCTCGTCGAGCACGAGGAGGTTCGGCCGCGCGAGCATCAGTAGTAGAAGCTGGAGGCGTGTGCGCTCGCCGCCCGAGAGCAGCCGATTCGCCCGCCGCACCTGCTCGTAGGGGAACAGGAACTTCATCAGAAGCGAGACCGCGTCTCCCTCGGAGACGGGCACCGCGCGACGCACGGTCGCGAGCGGTGTCGAATCCGGGTCGAGAGTGTCCTGCTCCTGGGCGAGGTAGCCGATCGAGATCGACGGCCCGACCCAGACCTCACCCGAGGTGGGCGGGATCTCGCCGACGAGCGTCTTCAGGAGAACGGACTTGCCGGCGCCGTTGCGGCCGACGACCCCGACGCGCTCGCCGTGGACGACCTCGAGGTCGACCCCTGCGAGCACCGCGTCCTCGCCGAAGGTCACCCCGACCTCGCGCAACGAAAACACGCGCTGTCCGCCGCGGGTCGTCGGGCGCAGCTGAAGCGCGATCTTCCGCCGTTCGAGGACGGGACGGTCGACCGTATCCATCCGATCGATCTGGCGCTGCTTGTTGTTGGCCTGGCGGATGTTGCGCTTGTCGGGAACCCAGGAGGCCCAGAGCTTGAAGCGGGCAATTGCCGCCTCGAGCCGCTCGATCTCCTTCTGCTGGGTGACGAAGGCCTGCTGCTGACGCTGAAGCTCGAGCTCCCGCTCGAGGGTGTAGGCGGAGTAGTTACCGGGCCAGATCCGGATCGTCCCCCGATCGAGCGACGCGATCTGGTCGACGATCTCGTCGAGCAGGTAGCGGTCGTGGGAAACGGCGAGGATCGCGCCGTCGAAGCGGCGCGCGAGCATCTCGACGCGCGCGCGGCCCTCGTTGTCGAGGTGCGCCTCAGGCTCGTCGAGCAGCAGGACATCGGGCTGCTGCTCGAGGCATGCCGCGAGAGCAATGAGCTTTCGTTGGCCGCCTGAGAGGGTGCTCGTCGGCAGGGTCAGCTCCTCGTCGGAGAGACCGACCTCGAGCAACGCCGCCCGGCACCGCCCCTCGGCTCCAGGTCCTCCCGCCGCCTCGAAGCGCACGAGAGCGTCCTCTTGCCGTGCAAGCACTCGCGTCATGCGCTCGAGATCGGAGATGACGTCGGCGCTTCCGAGCTGGGCCGCGAGTGCGGTCAGCTCGTGCTCGAGCTCGACGAGGTCGGGACGGGCGTCGAGGACCGTCTCGAGCGCGGTGCGACCATCGCCTCTCGGATGTTGGTCGAGGTACGCGACCCGGGTGTCGCGGCGGAGGGTGACCTCACCTCGGTCGGGCGTCTCGAGCCGTGCGAGGATCTTGAGGAGGGTGGACTTACCGCTGCCGTTCGGTCCTACGAGGCCGATGCGGGCCTGCGGCTCGATCGTCAGATCCGCCCCGTCGAGGATGAGACGCGATCCGAACGACTTCGTGATCCCCCGGCCGGAGAGCAGTGTCACGGCCGGCGGAGCTTGCGCTTCAGCGCGTTCCACCGCGCGGGCGTGCCGGCCCCCTCGAAGCGGGCAACGATCCTGCCCTTCGCGTCGATCAGGATCACCGCCGGTTGGTACGCGATGCCGAACCGACGGGCGAGCGTCCGTTTCGGATCGCTGATCGAAGGCCACGTCCAGCCGTACTGCTTCGTGAACACACGCGCTCGCACGTTCATGTCAGCCGCATTGAGGCCGAGAAACCGGTACGCAGAGCCCTGCTGCTTCACCCAACGTGCGTAGGCACCCGCCTCGCCCTGGCAGGTTCCTCACCAGGACGACCACACGTTTATGAACACCGGCTTTCCGCGCAGCGCCCTCAGCGATGCCTTGCCGCCGGTCACGGTCGGCCCCGATATCGCTGGCGCGAGCGGAGGCGCGGCCGCGAACGCCGTGGCGGCCAGCGCGAGTCCCGAGACGGCGCAGGTCAGGGCGAGGAGACGCAACATGCCCGGAATCTACCCGTAGGGGGATCAGATCTGCGTAGCGGCTCAAGAGTGACGAGATGCAGTCGATACACAGAGCATGAGGCGTGCGCTCGCTCTGTCCGCGACGCTGGTCGTGGCCCTCACCCCTATTGCCGTCGCCCAGGCCGCCCAGCCTGCGATACCGTCGAGCGCCGTCCCGGCGCCGGAGAAGGCGTCGTGGGCCGATCCCCAGATCCGGATCGTCACCGCTGCCGCGATTCTCGGTACCGATCCCGCCACGTTCAGGCCGGCGGAGCCGCTCACCTGGGGCGAGCTGGCGGACGCGCTCGACGCATGGGGGAAGCCGGCTTCGAAGCCCGCCGACCCTGCGCGTCTCGTCACGGTGCGAGAGCTCGATGCGCAGCTCGTCGCCGCTCTCGGGCTGTCACCGGCGGCGAAGCGAATCCGCATCGCTGCCCGCGACGGCGGACTAGAGCCCACCTCGATGATCGGCACCGAGACGGTTGCGAGACTGCTCGGGCTTCGGCTCAACCACCCGCAAGGCTCCGACGACCTCGAGCTGCTTCCGTCCCAACCGGCGACGCGAGCGGAGGCCGCGTACTCGTTCGCACGCGCCGCCAACCTCTCGGCGGGTCAGATCGCGTGGCTCGACCAGCTGAGCCAGACGTTCTCCGTTCCGGAGCTCACGGCATGGCAGCGCGCGGTGCTCGGACGGGCACTGCGCTTTGTCGGCTACCCGTACGTCTGGGCGGGCACCTCCGAGACGACGCAGAAGATCTGGAGCGCCACCGCGCCGGGCGGCTGGGTGACCGAGCCGGGTGGCTTCGACTGTTCGGGCTTCGTCTGGCGCGTCTACAAGACGAAGCCGTTTCCCGGTGCTCCCATGCTCGGTGACATCCTCAAGGGGCGGACGACGTATGCCATGAGCGGCGAGGTAAAGAAGCCTGCGCGCATCGGGATCGACGAGCTCGAGCCCGGCGATGTCATCTTCTTCGGCGCCCACGGCCCCCGGTCGACCCCGCTCGAGGTCGGCCACGCGGGCATCTACGTTGGCAACGGCTGGTTCGTCCACTCGTCGGGTGCAGGCGTCACGCTGCAGCCGCTGCAGGGCTGGTACACGACGACGTTCGCCTGGGGCAGGCGGCCGTTGGTCGAGGCCGGGCTCACGAGCGCATAAGCGCGGATCAGATCGAGCCGGCGAACGTGTTGCACTGCGAGGGGCGGCCGGTCTCGTAGCCCTTCGAGAACCAGCGGCGCCGCTGCTCGGACGAGCCGTGCGTCCACGTCTCGGGGTTCACCTGGCCCCGGGTACGTTCCTGGATGCGGTCGTCGCCGACGGCGCCGGCCGCGTCGATGCCGCTGTTGATGTCGGCCTGGGTCAGGTTCTCGATCAGCCCGGTCTCGACCGCGTGGTTCGCCCAGACGCCTGCGTAGCAATCGGCCTGGAGCTCCGTGCGCACGGAGCCACCCTCCGGCCCGCTCCCCTGCTGGGCGCGCTTGAGAGTGCCGGTGAGATCCTGAATGTGATGGCCGTACTCGTGCGCGAGCACGTAGGCCTCCGCGAAAGGGCCGCCCTGCGCCCCGAATCGCGATTGCAGCTCGTCGAAGAAGCCGAGGTCGATATAGACCTGCTTGTCGGCCGGGCAGTAGAACGGGCCGACCTGCGAGCTCGCATAGCCGCAGCCCGTCTGTACCGAGTCGGTGTAGAAGACCGTCTTTGCGGTCGTGTACCCGCGCACGGCGCCGCCCCAGTACGCCTGGATGCTGTTGACGTCCGCGACGATCCTGCAGTCCTGACGCGCGTTCGCGTCTGCTCCGGTCTGGCAGTCCTGGTTGAGCGTCGACGGCGTGCCCGTCGAGACGGACTGCCCGTCGAGACTGCCAAGGCCACCGGCACCACTGCCGCCCGCAAGCAAGGTGTAGAGCACGAAGATCACGAGCCCAACGACGCCGAGTCCGCCTCCACCGGCGAGAACAGGCCCGCCCATGCCGCGGCTGCCACGGGCATCCGTGACCTGAGATGGATCGAGCTTGGCGCCGCTTCTGAATCGCATAGGGATCCTCCTACCCTGGAACTGGCACTCTCATGCCACGCATGGCTCGCGTCAACCGCCTCCTTGCACTTTTGCTCGCTCTCGTCGTCGTCGGCGCCGTCGTCGCGGCGGCGGTCGTCGCGATCGCGCGGACCGCCGAGGTGCCGCCCGCGCGGGCAGCGGTCGCGGCACCTCCGACGATCCGTGAGCTCGTAGGCCAGCGGCTGATGATCGCGATGCGGGGGACAAAGCCGTCATCTTCGCTCCTCGGTCGCATCCGGCGCGGCGAAGTGGGAGGCATCATCCTGTTCGGCGCCAACATCACGGACGCCACCCAGCTGCGGACACTGACGGCGGAGCTCCAGCGCGCAGCGCGGGCCGGAGGACGGCCGCCTCTTCTCATCTCGACCGATCAGGAGGGAGGGAGCGTGCGGCGCCTGCCGTGGGCCGGGCCGGTCGCGAACGCCTCCGAGCTCGGTGAGGAGAGCGCTGCGAGCATTCGGCAGCAGGCGTCGCTCACGGGACGGTCACTGCGGGCGGTTGGGATCGACGTCGACCTCGCGCCGGTGGCCGACGTGCCAGGCCCCGGCTCGTTCATGGCCGCCGGCCGCCGGACGTTCGGGGCCTCGGCGCCCCTCGTCAGCCGTGCGGTGACGGCGTTCGCTCAGGGGCTCGCCGACGCGAGGGTCATTGCCTCGGCGAAGCACTTCCCCGGAATCGGCAGGGCGATGAGCAACACCGACTCGTCCCTGGTCGAGATCCTCGCGGGTCGCAGTGCTCTGCAACGCGATCTGGCGCCGTTCCGCGCGGCGACTGCGGCCGGAGTGCCGATGGTGATGATCTCGAATGCTTCGTATCCGGCGCTCGATTCGAAGCCCGCCCCGTGGTCGTCCCGGATCCAGTCCCTGCTTCGTGACAGGGTCGGATTCAAGGGTGTCACGATCACGGACGCGCTCGACGGAGCGGCTGCGACGCGGTCGAGGACGGTGCAGTCCGTCGCCGTACTCGCCGCGCAGGCGGGCGTGGACATCTTGCTTCTGACGCGCGGCGAGGCTTCGAGTGCGACGGCGTACGAGCGCCTCGTGGCCGCAGCCGACGCGGGGCGCATCCCACCTCGCGCGCTGCGTCGCAGCTACGACCGGATCCTTGCGCTCAAGCAGGCCTACGGCTGAGTCGGCCCGCGCGTCCGGATACACATCGAGCCCGTAGCTCGCTACGCTCCGGTCACTTCTTCAGGAGGCTGACATGACTGAGCTCGCATCCGCACCCGGTGAGCGCGCGTCCGATTCGGACGACGCTGCGGTCACCGCTATCAACCACTGGATCGACGGTTCGACGGTTCCCGGCGCGTCGGGACGTACGGCAAAGGTCTTCAATCCGGCGAGTGGCCGGCAGAGCGGAGCCGTGGATCTGGCGTCGGTGGAGGAGGTCGACCGGGCGGTGCAGTCCGCGAAGGCTGCGTTTGCCTCGTGGCGTGGTGTGTCGCTGGCGAAGCGCGCGGAGTTGATGTTCAACATTCGCGAGCTCGTCCATGCGCGCAAGGAGGAGATCGCACGGATCCTGGTGGCGGAGCACGGGAAGGTGTTGTCGGACGCGATGGGCGAGGTGACGCGCGGGTTGGAGGTGATCGAGTTCGCGTGCGGGATCCCGACGTTGTTGAAGGGCGAGTTCTCGGAGCAGGCGTCGACGGGTGTGGATGTGTACTCGATTCGGCAGCCGGTGGGCGTTGTGGCGGGGATCACGCCGTTCAACTTCCCGGCGATGGTCCCGATGTGGATGTGGGCGCCCGCGATTGCATGCGGGAACACGTTCGTGTTGAAGCCGTCGGAGAAGGATCCCGTCGGCGTCGGTCTTCACGGCCGAGCTGCTGAAGGAGGCCGGGCTCCCGGACGGCGTCTTCAACGTGATACACGGTGACAAGGTCGCGGTCGACGCCTTGCTCGAGCATCCGGACGTGTCGGCGCTGTCGTTCGTCGGCTCGACGCCGATCGCCCGCTACATCTACGAGACGGGCACCAGGTACGGCAAGCGGGTGCAGGCCCTCGGTGGCGCGAAGAACCACATGATCGTGCTGCCGGACGCCGACATCGAGATGGCGGCCGACGCCGCCGTGTCCGCTGCCTATGGCTCGGCGGGCGAGCGCTGCATGGCGGTGTCCGTCGTCGTCGCTGTCGGCGACGCAGGCGATCCGCTGGTCGCGGCGATCAAGGACAGGCTGCCGAAGATCACGGTCGGTGACGGGCTCGATCCGGCGTCGGAGATGGGGCCGCTGGTGACGCGGGAGCATCGCGACAAGGTCGCGGGCTACCTCGACTCGGGCGCGGCGCAGGGCGCGAAGATCGTCGCCGACGGCCGCGACAGCGCACCCGAGGGCGACGGCTTCTTCCTCGGTGTCTCGCTCCTCGACGACATCACACCAGACATGGACGCCTACAAGGACGAGATCTTCGGGCCTGTGCTCGGCGTCATGCGGGTCAGCACCTACGACGAAGCTTTGAAGCTGATCAACGACAACCCCTACGGCAACGGGACGGCGATCTTCACCCGCGACGGCGGAGTCGCGCGCCAGTTCCAGTTCGACGTCGAGGCAGGCATGGTCGGCATCAACGTTCCCATCCCGGTGCCGGTCGCCTACTACTCCTTCGGGGGCTGGAACCAATCGCTGTTCGGCGACAGCCACATCTACGGGCCGGAGGGCATCCACTTCTACACCCGTGGCAAGGTCGTCACGAGCCGCTGGCCCGACCCCGCCACGAGCAGCGTCGACCTCGGATTCCCACAGACACGGTAGGCGTTGCCGGGCCGGCAGCGGGCGTCGCCACGGCTGCGCCCGGGTCGCGATACTGCGGCCGGATGAGCGTTCGCTATGAGGTCGTTCGGCTGCTCTTGCGGCTCGGGGCCGCACTTGGGCTTGCGATCGCGATCGCGGCGGTTGCTGCCGTCGTTCACGCTGGCGGTTACCGTCATTCCCTCGAGCTCTGCTGCTACGTCGTAGGTGCGCTGATGTTCGTGCTCGCGGCAGCGGGCAATTCGCCGGGTCGCGCCCATGGCATCGACGCGCGGAGCGGGCTCGCCGGCGCGTCGATCTGGCGAATGATCCTTGGCGACCCGGCGAACTCGCCGAGCAGGACATTGACCCCTGCAGTGCCGTTTCTGTTCGCCGCGATCGCGATGATCGGCCTCGGCCTGGTGCTCGACTACCTCGGCTGAACCCCGGATGCCCAAGCAGAGCGCCGGACTCCTCCTCTACCGCGTCGTCCGCGACGGCGTCGAGGTCCTGCTCGTTCACCCCGGCGGGCCTTTCTATGCGCGCAAGGACGACGGCGTCTGGTCGATCCCGAAGGGCGAGGTCGAGCCCGATGAGGAACCGCTCGAGGTGGCGTTGCGGGAGTTCGGGGAGGAGCTCGGCTCGCCCGCTCCCGTGAAGCGGGACGCGCTCGTGGATCTCGGCGCCATTCGGCAGAAGGGCGGCAAGGTCGTGACTGCCTGGTGCGGCGAGGGCGACTTCGACCCGGCTGGGCTCTCGAGCAACACCTTCTCGCTCGAGTGGCCACCGCGATCGGGGCAGGTGAAGGAGTTCCCGGAGGTCGATCGTGCGTGCTGGTACGGACTCGCGGAGGCGCGCGTGAAGCTGCTCGAGGCGCAGGTTGCGCTCATCGACCGGCTCGAGGCGCTGCTGGACCCCCGCTGACCACCGGCCGGACCAGACAAGGGTGTCTCCCGGAGGGAGACACCCTTGGTGCCGTCTTTGTGACGAACTGTCCACAGGGATGAGCAGGCATCCCATTCCACCTTTCGGGATGTCCATGGACATCTCGCGCGGCAGCTACGGTCGCTCCAGCGATGCCGCACGCCGCCCGTCTCTGGCCCGAGAGCAACATTCACCTGATCACTGCGAGCGGGAACGCGCGCTGCCGCCTCTTCGTCGACGCCGCTGACCGCGAGCTGTTCCTGGATCTCTTCAACGAGGCCGTAGCCCACTTCAGCTGGGATCTCTTCGCCTGGTGCCTCCTCGGGAACCACCTCCACATCGTCGCGCGCGCCGAGCCCGAGCCACTCCACCGCGGCATGCAATGGCTCAAGAGCGTGTACGCGATGCGATTCCACCGGCGACATCACACGTGCGGAGCGCTCTTCAAGCGCCCCTACGATTCCCGCCCGATCGTCACCGAGGAGCAGCTCCACCGGTCGTGCGGCTATACCCTGCGGAATGCCACGCGACACGGCTTCGTCGAGCGCGCGGAGGACTGGGAGTGGAGCAGCTTCCGCTCGATCGCCCGACTCGCCCCGCCACCGCGGCGCCATCTTGCCTGTGATTCCCTCGATCGGCTGCTGCAGCTCGACGGAGCAAGCAATCGGATCGACGTGATGCGCTCCTATGTGCGGGAGAACGACGTCGACCAGCGATGATCCGTACGTGGATGTCCTGATCGAGGGGTTCGATGGCGATGCGGTCGCGCTCGCGCGCCTGCTCGCGGGCGAGGGGAATGCGGTGCGGCTCGCCGGCCCGGCGCCCGAGCCGGGCGACGCGCGTGAGCTGCGGGAGCGCGGCATCGACGTCGAGCCGCGCGTCGACCTCGACGCCGAGCCTGGCGTGGCCGAGGTTGCCTATCTCGATGTCTGGACGCCGGAGGTAGCGCCGCGGGTGAAGAAACTCCGCGACCGCGGCGCGCGGATCTCGTGCCTCGGCGACCTGCTGCTCGAACGCTGGAAAGGCCCGACCATCGGCATCACGGGAACGGCCGGCAAGACGACGACGGCCGCACTTACGGCGGCAATGCTCCGAGCCGCGGGCGTCGACATCGCCGTCAGCCGGGGAGCCCGCGCGGGCAACCTCTGGCCGGCCGCAGACCTCCTGGACGGGGTCGCAGGTGGTCGAGATGGAGGAAGGACGACGCTCCTCCTCGAGCTGACGAGCTCCCACCTCGCATTCATGCGCGCGAGCCCCACGCTGGCAGCGGTGATCTCGTTCTGGCCGGATCATCTGGAATTGCACGGCGGCCACGAGCGGTATCGCGCGGCGAAGGAGCAGATCGTGCGACACCAGCAGCGGGGTGACCGTGTCGTCGTGAACGCGGACGATGCTTCTGCAGCCTTCGCCATGGCGGGGCCGGCCGACCTCTGGGAGCTGTCGCTTGCACGCGGCGTCGAGCGCGGGGCATTCCTCGACCAGGAGCGGGGCGTGGTCGTCACCGACGGGTCCAACGAGACCGCGCTCGGTCACATCGAGGCCGGATCGGCCCATCCCACCAACGTCGTTGCGGCTGCAGCAATCGCGGCCGCAGCCGACACAGCGCCAAAGGCGATCGCGCAAGGGATCGAGCGAACCCTCGCCCCGCCGTGGCGGGCGCAGCCGTGCGGCACGCTGCGTGGCGTTCCCGTCATCGATGACGGCATGGCGGCGACACCGACGAAGGCGGCGGCGACGCTCGCTCGCTACCCCTCGGGAAGTGTCGTCCTCATCGCCGGCGGCCGGCAGGATGCAGGAGGCGGATCCGTCCACGCCACCCCTGCCGAGATCACCCTGCTCGAACACGCGTGTGACGTCATCGCGCGTGTCGCGCGCATCGTTGTGCTCTTCGGCGAAGCCGCGCCTCGGCTCGCGCGGCCTCTCGCGCGACGCGGCACCGAGCTGGTCGAGGTCGCCGACCTCGATGCCGCCGTGGCGGCCGCGACCCGCAACACGGCGGGCGCAACGGCCGTGGTGTTCTCGCCGCTGTTCCCGGTAACG
This sequence comes from uncultured Thermoleophilia bacterium, assembly GCA_963799575.1. Lineage (GTDB taxonomy): Bacteria > Actinomycetota > Thermoleophilia > Gaiellales > Gaiellaceae > Gaiella. The sequence goes on along the minus strand of CAWCXK010000009.1, from coordinate 19,568 downwards.
CTCGCCGACCGGACCCGCTTTGCGGCCCTCGTCGGTCGCGGCTGACGGGCGCGGCTACGCCTCGTCGTTCGAAGCGGGGTTGCGCCGACCGTCGACGCGCGGCAGCACGTACTTCTTCAACAGCCAAAATCCGAGCACGGCATAGAACAGGCGCTTGATCATTGCGGAGGCCTCCTCGTTTTCGCTGAAACCGATTGCTCGACCGACCCTAGCGAATGGGCTTCGGGTCGACCCGTCGTGCCCGCGCCGCGTCGGTGGCATGTGCAACAGTGCGGGCGTGAAGGTGACCATGCTCCTCGCGGACTTCGCCCAGGTGGCGGATGGGAAGCTCACAGTGGTCGGCGGGGGTTGGTCGCTGACCGGCCCGGAGCCGACGCCCTTCGGCATCGCGATTCTCGTGCACGTGCCATGGGATCAGGCGAACCGGCGGCACACGTTGCGCCTCGAGCTCGTCGATGCCGACGGCCAACCGGTGATGCACCCGGTCGACGGCGAGGAGGAGGAGGAGCGGCCGATCGTCTTCCTCGACGATGTCGAGTTCGAGGTCGGACGCCCGGCCGGGATCAAGCCGGGCACACCGCTCGAGCTGCCGCTCGCTGTCAACTCCGGTCCGCTCGCTTTCGAACCCGGCGGCCGCTACGAGTGGCGGCTGACGATCGACGGCGAGGGCGACGAGGACTGGCGCCTCGCCTTCAGCGTGCGCGCCGCGGAAGAGCCAACGTAAAGGCTCATCGAAATGCGGCTGCGGCCCACGGGCTCGGGTGGCCGCTGCCTGGCAGGCAGCAATCCGTCGGGCAGGTGTCGTGGCTCGCCGCGAAGCGGCCCACAACGCGCTGCTCGTCGGTGAGTCCGAGGCGCTCTTCGATCAACTCGCGGATCATCGCGACGAAGGCAGGGTGTGTCCCGGCGCTCGATGCGCGAACGAGGTGCAGCCCGAGTTCCGCGGCCTCCTCGACGGCCTCCACGTCGAGGTCGAACAACACCTCGAGGTGGTCGGAGACGAAGCCGATCGGTGCGATCACGACCTCCTTCACACCCCGCGCGGCCACGGTACGGAGGTGGTCGAGGATGTCGGGCTCGAGCCACGGGACGTGCGGAGGGCCGCTCCGGCTCTGGAAGACGAGCGCCGTGTCGATCGCGCCGACCGCCTCTGCCACGAGTCGAGCAGATTCACGCAGCTGATCCTCGTAGCGGCAAGCCTGTGCCATCGCCGTCGGGATCGAGTGCGCCGTGAAGGCCACGGACACGTCCGGCCCGGCAGCGAGCGAGGCAAGCGCCGCCCGCACATGGTCGGCGTTGGCTTCGATCCAACCCGGATGGTTGAAGAACATCCGGGTCCTCACCACCTCTGGGGCATCCGAGCCGACTGCCTGCTGGGCGTTGAAGAGATCCTCACGGTACTGCCGGCAGCCGGAGTACGACGAGTAGGCGGAGGTGAAGAACGCCAGCGCGCGCTCGACGCCGTCGGCCGTCATCTCTCGGAGCGTGTCGGCCAGGAACGGGTCCCAGTTGCGGTTGCCGAAGTAGATCGGCAGGTCGATGCCGTGCGCGTCGAGCTCCAGCCGGAGGGCGGCGATCAGCGCCCTGTTCTGGGCGTTGATGGGGCTGACACCATTGAAGAGCTCGTAGTGGTGTGCCACCTCCTCGAGGCGCTCGCGCGGGACGTTTCGACCGCGTGTGACGTTCTCGAGGAACGGCATCACGTCGTCCATGCCCTCGGGCCCGCCGAACGAGACGACCAGGATCGCGTCGAAGCGGGTGGGCGGGAAGACGGAGACGAACCCGTCGGCGGGTGCCTTGAGCGTGGGCCGACTCATGGCGTCGAGCGTAGCCGCGGTGCACACCGGGAGGTCGGAACGAGTAGCGTGCCGCCCATGCAGAGCGACCGGTTCCGTGCCGCGGCGGAGGAAAAGGACTTCACCGCCTTCGAGGAGATCTTTGCCGCCGACGTCACCTTCAGCAGCCCGGCCGTGTTCCGGCCCTACGAGGGGCGCGATGCGGTGGCGATGCTCCTGACGACGGTCTCCGACGTCTTCGAAGACTTCCGGTACACGGATCAGCTGGAGACGGGCGCCACCGCCGTGCTCGCGTTCAGCGCCACGGTAGGAGACCGTGTGCTCGACGGCATCGACCTGCTCCGGTTCGATCACGAGGGCAAGATCTGCGAGATGGCGGTCTACGTTCGCCCTCTGAGTGGCCTCAACGCCCTCGCCGAGGGGATGCAACGCAAGCTGACCGACTAGCGGCCCGAGACGGATGAAAACCCCCGCTGGAGCAGGGGGTCCGACGATGGAGCGTATCGGGATCGAACCGATGACCTCCGCCTTGCAAAGGCGGCGCTCTCCCAGCTGAGCTAACGCCCCGAGCGTCCTACAGCGTAGCGTGCCTCAGTCGTCCCGCGGTCGAGTCGTTCCCTGCTGCAGCTTGCGGAGGCCTCCTGAGAAGCCCATCGTCTGCTCGCTCGGATCCTGCTGCTGCTCGAGGCGCCGCAGGCGCGCCTCCATCTCCGTCAGCTCGGGACTCGCCCACTGCCCGACGCCGTCCTCGCGGTCGTCGAGCTCGCGCTCCTTCTGCGCGACGAGGCGCTCTCGGGCTGCCACGGCCTCGCTCCGCGCGGCGAGCTCGTCGCGCGTTCGGAGAAACATCTTCTCGGCGTCACGCAGCTCGGCCACGCGGGCCTCGATGTGGGCGAGCCGCTCGGCATCGGCCTCGGACGCGGCCCCGGCTACGACGGGCACCGAGACGCCGACGATCGTCTCTGCGCCGGCCTGGGGGTCGGTCCCGCGCTCACGGATGGCGAGCTGCTCCCGTTCGCGTGCGATGCCCTCTTCGATCTCTCGCGTGCGTGCGAGGAGCGCGAGCTCGGCTGCGGCAACGGCCCGCTCTCGCTCGGCAATCGCTTGCTCGCGGCGGTGTGCTTCGAGTGCGTCGTCGCCGTTGTCCGCATCGGGGTTGTCTGCCGTTCGAGCAGGTGCGCCGGCGGGGGGCGGCGGCAACGGCCGGGCGACGGCGTTCGCCGCCGGCGGGCTGTTCGCCTCGGCGAGCGCGTGGTGGAGCTCGAGCTCGCGCTCCCGAACTGCTTCGACGCGCTCGCTCAGCTGTCGCTTGAGATCCTCGAGTGCTGCGTGCTGCGCTCGGAGAGCCGCGCGCTCGTCTTCGATCGTCGTCGGCTCACGTCGTTTGAACGCCATCCGTTCGATTGTACGGCGGGGGCGGCCGCAACCCTGCGGCACCCCCGCCGAAATCGTTCGTCAGGCAGCGCGTTCGAGGCGCTCTTCGGCCCGGGCGCGCTTCACGATCGCCTCGCGCTCGCCGAAGCGGATGCGGGCCCTGATCGCGCGGTGCTCGTTCCAGAGCGTCTCCAGTTGATCGTCGAGCGCCTTGATCTGCTGCACGAGCTCGGGGTTACGGCCGTTGGAGAGCCGATGCCAGAGCTCTGCCCGGCGCTCGCTGATCTCGTCGATCTCTTCGTGGATGCTCGCAATGATGTTCATGCTTTGTCCAACGACAGACCGGACGACGACATTCCCGTCAGTCGGGGCCACGCAACAAAAACGCAACTATTGCAAGCGCGCCGGCCACGAAGGCGATCCACAGGATGACGTTCAGCGTGCCGGTCATTCGTAGCCGAGCTCCGCGAGGCGATCCTCGTCGAGGCCGAAGTAGTGGCCCAGCTCGTGCAAGACCGTGATCCGGATCTCGCGCTCGAGCGAGCCCGGATCGTCGAACTCGTCCTCGAGCGGAAGGCGGAAGATCGTGATCCGGTCAGGGAGGCTGCCGGCCATGTCACCGCGCTCGGGCAGCGGCGTGCCCTCGTAGAGCCCGAACAGATCGGGGTCGTCCGGATGCTCGTCCTCGACCACGACCGCGACGTTCTGCAGCGCTGCTGCCAGGTGGGGTGGCAGCGAGTCGAGCGCGGCGGCAACGTGATCGTCGAACGTCACGGTCGGTCGCTAGCGGATCACGAGCGCCATGACCGCCTTCTGGGTGTGGAGGCGGTTCTCGGCCTGGTCCCAGACGAGCGATCGCGGCCCATACAGTACGTCCTCGGCGATCTCCTCGCCGACGTGCGCAGGCAGGCAGTGCATTGCCACTGCGTCGCGCTTGGCGAGCGATAGCAGCTCGCCGTCGAGGCTGAACCGTTCGAGGTCGCGGAGCCGCTGGTCGCGCTCGTCCTCCTGGCCCATGCTCGTCCACACATCCGTGTAGAGCACGTCGGCGTCGTCGGCGCCTTCCAGCGGGTCGGTCGTGACGCGGACGGAGCCGCCGCTCGACTCGGCGTCAGCGTGAGCGTCTGCCACGATCTGCGGCGACGGCTCGTACCCCGCCGGGCAGGCTGCGGTGAAGTGCATCCCAAACCTCGCTGCCAGCCGCATCAGGGAGTGGCAGACGTTGTTGCCGTCTCCGAGGTAGGTGAGCTTGACGCCGTCGAGGCCGCCGAGTCGCTCGCGAATCGTCATCGCGTCGGCCAGCGCCTGGAGTGGGTGGGTGAGGTCGGTGAGGCCGTTGATCACCGGGATCGAGGCGTGTTCCGCGAACGTGTCGACCTCGGCCTGGTCGAACGTGCGGATCAGGAGGGCGCTGACAAAGCGCGAGAGCACGAGCGCCGTGTCGCGGTAGCTCTCGCCTCGTGCGAGCTGCAAGTCGGCGGCAGGGAGGTACAGCGCCATGCCCCCGAGCTCGGCGATCCCGACCTCGAATCCGACGCGCGTGCGCGTGGAGGGCTTGTGGAAGATCATTCCGATCGTGCGGCCGGGCAGCACCCGCAGCTCCTTGCGGCGAATGCGCTCCTGCTTCAGCTCGTCAGCCAGGTCGATCGCGAGCTCGAGCTCCTCGCGCGACCAGTCGGAAACGCGCGTGTAGCTGCGGCCCTTGAGGCTGTCGGGGATCCCGGCCATGCCGGTGATGCTAGCCGCGGCTCCTGGCACGACGCCTGGCCGCGGCCGTGAAACGCGCGGAGAGATAGATTCCAGTCATGACGACTTTCCAGGAAAAACTCAACGAGCAGATCGCGTACGAGTTCGCGGCGTCGCAGCAGTACATCGCGATCGCCGTGCACTACGACGCCGAGACGCTCCCCCAGCTCGCCGCGCACTTCTATCAGCAGGCGATCGAAGAGCGGAACCACGCCATGATGATGGTGCAGTACCTGCTCGATTCGGGCGACCCGGTCATCACTCCTGCCGTCGCCGCACCCCAGACGAGCTTTGCCGACGACGTCGAGCCGGTGGCGCTCGCGCTCGATCAGGAGAAGCGGGTCACCGCGCAGATCTCCGCGCTCGCCGTCACCGCGCGCGAGGCGGGCGATCTCGTGGCCGAGCAGTTCATGCACTGGTTCCTGCAGGAGCAGCGTGAGGAGATCTCGTCGATGTCGGCGCTCCTGCAGGTCATGGAGCGGCTCCGCGACAACATCATGCTCGTCGAGGATTACCTCGCCCGCGAGGCCGGCGGCGAGAACGCCCTCGAGGTCGGGGCACCGCCCGCTGCGGGTGGGGCGCTCTAGAGGCGCCGTGGTCGAGCGGAAGCTTCGAACCGAGCGGCAGAGCCAGCTCGTCGATATCACGCGGCTCGTGAGCGATGCTGTCGCTGGGCGAAGCGGCGCTGCCGTGCTCGTCTACGTGCCGCACACGACAGCAGGCGTCACGATCAACGAGCATGCCGATCCCGCCGTAGCGCGCGACTTCGAGACGGCCCTAGAGCGCATCGTCCCGTCCGACTGGTCGTGGCAGCACGTCGAGGAGGGGGAGGAGAACGCGCCGACGCACATCCGTGCCGCCTTCATGGGGCCGAGCGTCGTGATCCCGTTGCGAGACGACGGCGTGCTCGCGCTCGGGGTCTGGCAGGGCATCTTCTTCTGCGAGTTCGACGGGCCGCGCGAGCGCACCGTGTACGTCTCCGTCTTGCAGTAGCGCGGGCCGAGACCCCGTCCCCGCTAGGCTCCGCCCCCTATGGCCGCCCCTGTTCGCAACGGTGAGGAGCTCGAGCTCCATGTCGACTCGCTCGCCTACGGCGGCAACGGGGTCGCGCGACTGAATGGATTCGTCGTGTTCGTGCGCCGTGGGTTGCCCGGCGACACAGTGCGTGCCCGCGTGACGAAGGTGAAGCGTGGCTTCGCGGAGGCGACGATGCTCGAGGTGCTCTCGCCCGGCCCCGACCGCGTTGTGGCGCCGTGCCCGCACTTCGGGGCCTGTGGTGGATGCCGCTTCCAGGACTACGCGTACGACAAGCAGCTCGAGGCGAAGGAAGCGCAAGTGCGAGACGCGCTGACGCGGCTTGGGCGGATCGAGAATCCGCCGGTCGAGCAGATCGTGCCCGCCGCCTCGGAGTACGGCTACCGCAACAAGCTCGAGTACTCGTTTACGCAGACGGAGCACGGTCCAGCCCTCGGCTTCCACCGGGCAGGTCGGTGGGACGAGGTGCTGCCCATCGAGGTCTGTCTGCTGACGACCGATCTCGGCAACGCGATTCGCGACGCCGTGCAGGCATGGGCGCGCGAGGAGAAGCTCGAAGCGTACGACCAGGCGACGCAGAAGGGCTACCTCCGCCATCTCGTCCTACGCGAGGGGCGGAACACGGGCCAGGTGCTCGTGCAGCTCGTCACCGCGACGGGCAAGAAGTTCGAGGAGGGGTACCTGGCCGAGGTGCTGCGGAAGTTCCCGGAGGTGCGCTCGATCCACTGGGCGATCAACGACACGCCCGCCGAGGTGACCAACCTACCGACCGTGCTGCTCTGGGGTGAGGACGCGATCGAGGAGGAGATTCTCGGGCTGCGGTTCCGCGTGCGGCCGAACGCTTTTCTGCAGACGAACACGGAGATGGCCGAGACGCTCTATTCGATCGCTCGCGACTTCGCCGGGCTGACGGGCGGGGAGACGGTCTACGACCTCTACTGCGGCACGGGCACGATCGGGCTTGCGCTCGCCTCGGAGGCGCTCACGGTCTGGGGTGTCGAGATCTCGGAGGAGTCGGTCGCCTGCGCGATCGAGAACGCCGAGCTGAACGAGATCTCGAATGCCGCCTTCTTCGCCGGAAACGTGTCGCTCGCGCTCGAGGAGCTGCTCGACCGTGCCGGCCCGCCCGACGTCGTCGTCGTCGATCCACCGCGCGCCGGGCTCGCCGGCAAGGCGCTGCGCCGGATGGCGCGGCTGAAGGCACCGCGGATCGTCTACGTGTCGTGCAACCCGACGACCCTCGCCTCCGACCTGAAAGCGCTGCGCGAGGACTTCGGCTACGAGCTGCGCCGGTGCGTGCCGGTCGACATGTTCCCTCACACGCCGCACATCGAGAGCGTCAACCTGCTCGAGCTGGTGGAGCGGGAGCCGGAGCCGGACGCTGCGACCGCCGAACCCGAGGCTGCAGGCGCCGTCGACGCTGCCTGACGGCCTTCAGGCTTCCGGGTTGCTCCCGGGAGTCTCCAGGCTGCGGGAGCGCCAGCGGCTCCACAGCAGATCGGCGTTTGGCAACAGGAAGCCGACGGCGATCGCCGGCAGGGCGGGTAGCCCGCTGATGTCGAACGCGGCCGTCAGGATCAAGCGTCAGCGCGAGCAGGCCGACCATCGACAGCCACGTCCAGCTCACCCGGAGGCCGAAGCGCGCTGCCGCCGCGAGGAACAGCGCGAAGAAGAGGATGTCCGGTGGGCCGATGTTCGCCGACCCGTTCTCGCCGGGGATCCGGAACGCGATCGAGATACGCTCGAACAGGCTCGGCTTCTCGGAGACGACGTAGTTCGTTGGCCCGCGCCACACCGAAAGGGCATCGACCCACGGGATGATGACGGCGATCAGCACCACCCAGGAGAGCGCCTCGAAGGCCTGCACGAAGAGAAACCCGATCGCGGTGAGCGCGAGAAGCTTCGAGACGTTGAACAGCGAGCCGATCCCGGCGAAGTAGAGGCCCACGGACAGGGCGATGAAGACCACCGCGAGCACGGGCGCTGCTCGGGTGGGCGCGACGGGAAGCACGAGCCACGGCACCGCGAACGTGACGGGGAGCACGATGAACGCGGCGATCAGGACGTCGGGCCAGAGGCTGACGTTCGGGAGCACGCCGGCCCCGGCATCCCACGCGATGAGCGCCGCGAGCACGGCGGCGAGGGCGGCGGCCCGGCGACGGCTCAGTAAGGCGGTAGCTGCGCCCACCATGGCCCAAGCGCCTTGAAAGCAGCCCAGAACTCCGTCTTCGCGGCCCCGTCGTCGAGCGCGGCGTCGATAGCTGGCGTCACGATCGCCTCGATCGTTGGCGTGAACCGTACGACCGTGCCGGTCTCTCGGCTCGCGAGCGGGTCGGCGAGCGGGAACGCGAGTGCATCGAGGAAGCTGACGGCCTCCGCGCCCATCACAACGAGGAGCTTCGGTTGCACGATGTGGAGCTCCCGGCTCAGCCAGGGTGTGGCCTGCTCATCGTCCTCGGTACCGAACTTGAGGCAGTTGGTCCCGTAGATCGCGAGTGGATCGACTCCGAGGCGCTGCAGCGACTTGAGCAAGGCGTTGCCGGCGCGGCCGAAGAACGCTACTCCTTCGGTGATCTCGGCCGGCTGTGGAGCGTGCTTGAGAAGGAAGATGTCGGCGAGCGGGTGGCCGGAGCCGAGCACGGGGACGTGTGTCTCGTCGGCGAGGGCGAGGAGCTCCGCCTGGAGCTCGTTGATCTCGCCGATCGCCTTCCGAAGGTAGCGTTCGTAGATCTCGTCCACTTGGCTTATACTCATGCCTAGTTTATGCTACAATAAGTGTAGTTAGACATGATAAAAGACGAGAGAGGTAGACAGAAATGCATATCTTGTTCGAACGCTACCTGACGCTGTTGGATCAGCGGCAGAGGGACATCAAGACTCTTCGACAGAATCGGCAGGCTCTTCGGCATCTAGATACGTGGTTCTCCACCTACGGCATCGAACCTGCCACGGCAACAGAGGAAGACCTACAGACGTTCTTCGCCGCTCAGAGCCAACGGTACGCCTATTACACGGTCAAGAATCGCTTGGTGATCGCTCGGAGCCTCTATCGGTGGGCGGTGAGGCAGGGAGCCGTCAAGACCGATCCGACACAAGAAGTGAAGATCGGCAGAGCACCCGAGATCGAGCCGGAGACGCTCACCAACGCTCAGCTTCGCAAGGTGCTCGCAGCCTGCGCCACGGATCGGGAGTACACCATCTTTCACTTGCTCGCTTATACCGGCCTCCGCAGGGAGGAGGTCTTGACGCTCAAGTGGCAGGACGTGAATTGGGAAACCAGCGAACTCAAGGTCGTTGGCAAGTTCGGCAAGCTCCGTAGGGTGCCGATCCACCCGGCTCTAGGCGAGGCTCTCATCACCGCTCAGACGCGCTCACGGATCGGTCAGTTGTACGTGGTGGAATCGTCTCGTAAGAGTCGGATCTCTCAAGCTCACTTCCACAAGATTTGGTCAGAGGTACTCGACCGAGCAGGGGTGGAGTTGAAGCAACCGGCGCACGCTTTCCGCAAGACCGTGGCGACGGTTCTCTATGAGCATGGTGTACGAGAGGACTACATCGACAAGATCCTCGGGTGGGCACCGTCTGGTGTTCGTCAGAAGCACTACAGCCGAGTTGCAGACGACTCGATCCATGAGGCGATTCTCACCCTCTATCAGGATGATCCGATTCATGAACAAAGGCTCGCGGCCCTCGACGTATCTAAGGCGGTCGCATGAGAGCCGCGTCGGACAGGGACGCACTTGTGGCTGGTGCACCCGACTCCGCATGGCTAGAAGCACGGCGTAACGCTAATGGCGAGAACCGCTCGGCGGTATTTCCTCGCAGGCAGCGCCGCGAATATGAGACGGATCTGCTGCGTCGCCGTGTACTGATTGAAACGGTCTCGCGACTCGCGGCGACGTTGGACGAACGCGATCTCTGAAGACTTCCAGCGGCCCGACCCTGCACGGCGGATCGTAGGCGTTCCAACCCGTCGCGTGACCGTGAAGGCTCGGGTGGCTGTATGAGATGGCCTGAGCCTGACGTTTTCGCCCCGGGCACTTCGTGGCGTGACCCGCAGGAGGAGAGCGAGGCAGGGTGGGCCGATGAACAGGAAGCTGCTACGCCAGAGTTCAAGATGCCCCCGTCCCCCGCCGGGGCGTCGGAGACCATGGACGAGACGTTGGAACGGATCCGACGGTACGTGACTCGGAACGCTCGCTCTCCGGAGGAGACCGACCCACCTGTCGAGGAGCCTGCCCCTAAGCGCCCAGTCGCTCCCATTCCGTCGAAGCATCGGAAACCTAAGAGGGCCGACCTCGACCGTGACCTGAGAGAGAAGTACCACGACGACGTTCGGGTCTTCAAAGAGGACGAGCACGAGATCAGCTACACGGTGAACAAGAACTGGATTCTGCCCTATGCCGAGGTTCAAAGAGATCTCTGGACGCTCTTCCAGCTGCACTACGACATCGCGTCCCTCGTCCTAAACCAAAGAATGTCTACTACTGCATACAGTTGTATAAAAGAAAGAGTAATAGCTAAGAGTGATACTTCTCTTAGTGGATATGTACTTAATACAGATCTTGTTACTGATTACAGTAGTAGACATTTCCTTGTGTTGGCTCCGAGTAGCAAAGAGCGGAAGGAACTCGCTCTCGGAACGGGCAAAGATGCCACATGGGCGACCATCAGAGACAAGACCAACTGGGCAGCAAAACACGTCAACGAGATCCGCAAGGAGCACCGCGGCCTCTCCGACTACAGCACCGCCAAGCAAGTCGAGGACATCGCAGAGTCCATGCGACGCGCACTGAACCTCCCAACAGCTCCAGCGCGCCTAGCAGCACTCGAACGAATCCCCAAGTCGATCTACATCGACACCCGCAGCAGCCTAGGAAGGCCAATCAACTGGCATGGATTCCCGATCAACCCGAACCAGGGAGACACCGCCTACTTCCGGCTTGTCGGCGGAACATGGATCCTCGCGATCAAAAAAACGAACGATGCTCAAGAGATTCCTGAGAACGACGAAACGGACGGAAAAAGGGGTGGAGAGGCCTGTACATCTGTCCGCGACCGAATGACTGTCCAACTGCTCCCCAATGACCCCGACGGAGAAACTCATCACTGAAACCAGCCCGACCCACGTCTACTGCTCGACACCGAGGTTGCAGACGCCACCCGATTCGACAGGGTGGAACAAAAGATCGCCACGGGCCGCACATCCGCGGCACCACCCAACAAAGGAGGCAAGCGATAACAGCACGACCCGACTGTGATCAAGACTGTTCAGAAGGATGGAAATGGGAATCAAGGACGACGGCAAACGGGGAAGAACGATGGCTCGGAACGTGTCCCAACTGCGACAAGATGACCGCGCTACTTCCCGACCCTGTCGGCGTCGTCACCGAGAACCCACTCGAGGCATTCCTGGCCGATCGCCCGCGCCACGAGGAGACACCGCCTTGGTGGCGACTCGTACGGAACAGCGGATCGTGGCCCTTCTCATGACACCCTGGACCTTCCACCCCCAGAACTGTGAAAGCTGCGGCCACAGGGCCGTCCACGAGCCTCACGAACATCACTCGGGTTCACGCACACACACCGCCTGTGCCTGACATGCGGATATGTGGTCTCTCGCGAACAGAGACGTGACGGGCACGACAATCGCAAGCGCCGAAGTTGTCGGATCCCGCTGGGCGCCCCCCGCAACCTGCGCGGTGCAGATGCTGCGCAGACCGCATTCACGAAAGCCGCTCCGCATCTTCTCCCCTTCCAACAGGGAGGAACTGACGGATGATCTGGCGTCCGTATCTCCCCGAACCAGAACCGGCATTCGTCTTGGATCCAGGCGACCCCAGCCCGTTGCCCTCGCCGTGCTGCGAGACCTGCGCGACCTCTGCGCAAGCTTCAAGGTGCCCCCGCGCCAGGTCCAGCCGAAAGACAAAGAAGGGAGCCGTATCCGGCTACTACGCGCCGGCAACCGACATCGTCTCCGTCGATGTCAGACCAGCGGACTTAGACGGCATGGGCGGACATGACGGCTACTACGCCGTACTCGTCCACGAACTCCTCCACGCAACAGGACATCCGCGTCGGCTTGCTCGGCGAACGATCGGGGATCACTCGCCCAAGGGCTACGCGCTCGAGGAGGGAACGACACTGGCCGCCCAACGGATCGTGCTCGCCAAGATCGGGTTCGACTCGGAAGCCCTCGACTGGCACGCACCCTCAACCTCCTTTCCCGCCGACCACCAGCCGCCATGGAAGCAGCCAGATGGCTACTGGCCTGAGCGTGGCCGAGCCACCCCAACGACTCAATACCCGACATGCCGCCGAAACCGAGCTACCCATGCGCCGGTGCTCCAACCCAGCACCAAAGGCATCCGTAACAGAGCGCTCAACGCCGTCCTCTGGTGCTGCGGCCTCAGAATCGGAGAAGCTCTAGCCCTCGGCCTCAAGAACCTCGACCTTTTTGAGCAGGACGGCCCACCCGGCGCATGACAACCCGACCGCAACCCCAACTATCCCGTAGACGAACACGCCGCACCCGACGCAGACGACCGGATGCTCTCTAGAGAGCACGACGCATACATAGCCCTCCGCGTCCACATAAGACAACGTAAGGCGTCTCGGGCCACCCTTGACCCGGACGATGGCCATTTCACAAAAGGGCTTACGAAGCAGGACGGAATATCCACGACAGCGCAAAGATCTCGATGCCTTTGCACGGCCTGGACTGCAGCGCTACGAGTGGCATAGCCTGGGCATGACTCGGGCGTTGGTATCGACGGGCGTCAGCGTGATGCTGGCCCTCGCCCTACGGCGATCAGATCAGCATCAACGTTCGCCTTGATCCCAAGAATACTGTGCCCGAGACTGGAGTCGGGGCTATTCCCGACCCAGGAACCGGAGAGGTCTACATCACGCTTGACGACCATTCGAAGATCGGCTTCCGCAAGAGCCTTACCGTCTGGTTGCCTGCCAGCCTCGCCCGCGTCGCGTTCCTCAGCAGCCGGATCAGGACAGGCCCTGGCTACGGGGTCACGCTCGGAGAGGCACTCGTGAGCGAAGGACTATCCGACCACTTCGTTGCCCAAGCCTTCCCCAAGACACCGCCGCAGCCGTGGAATCACCGAGCCATGACCGCTCGGCAGGAGGCTGGCCTCTGGAAACGCGCCAAGCGCGACCTCGATCTCCCCGGCGCATATGACCATCCACTCTGGTTCTTCGGCGCAGGCGGCAAGAACGCACTCCCACGCTGGTCGGGATACACGCTGGCCTACCGCATCGTCAGCCCCTACCTCTCCAAACACCGGCTGCCGTCCAAGCTGGTCAAGGCCGACGCAGAGACGATCTACAAGCCCTACGCACAGACCCACTGAACCGTCTTCACCGCGAAGGGTCGGCACCGTCAAGTGTTTCCGTTGAGCAAGCGGAGATCCTGGAGGTGGTGGGCAGGCAACTCGTAGCCTGTGTGCGCCCGCTCCTGCATCTCTCGCGAGAGACAGCGGACTTCATCGCCATCGATTACGCCGGTTGCAGACAAGCCGTCGGCGGTAAATGCGTATGGGACGTTCCAGAGCATCTCGACGGTTCCGTCAAGGCATTCGCGCACCACATGCACATCAACCTCTCGACCGTCGGCATGCCCATACACAAAGGCGGTCGGCTGCTCAAGAGGGGATGACCACGTGTCGTCACGCACCCACCTGACCTCGTCGTCCCAGGTGTACTTGAGCGTAAAGCCGAGGTCGATGAGACACCGCCTCAGCCGTTCGAGACTGGGAAGATCAACAAGCACATCTAGATCGTGGTGCGGCCTGGTCTGACGACCCAGGAGCGCATCGACACCCCACCCGCCCATCAGCCACACAGGGGCATCAGCGACCGCGAAGGCTCGATACAACGAGATCACGTCAGCTGAGAGCATTTTGCCAACGAAACTCTAAAGGGTGACTGGTGAATGACCTGCACCGGGTTCGCCATCGTCGCCTTTCTCGTGCTCGTCGCGGCTGGTCGAGCGGGCCTTGCGAAATCGGATGGGGTGAAGACAATCCGATGTGTGATGCGACGTGTGCGTGTATGTGTGGTGGCGGGACTTCTGGGGATGCTCCTCACGACCAGCCTGGGATCGGCGGCAGGCGATTCCCACGACGTGACACTGCGGCGCGTTCCGACCGACCAGGCGATTGCGAACCGTCTCGTCGTTCTGCGATCAGACCTTCCGGCAGCGTTCAAAGCCAGCGCAGGCGGGCCTGACCCCAGCACGTGCAGCTACGACCCTGATCTGTCGGTCTACCTCTCCACCGGACAGACGTGGGGCAACGATTTCACCCGGCAGACCAAGAGCGGCGTCACGAGCATCGGCTCAGAGGCCACGATCTTCAAGACGGCAAAGGACGCCCGAGCGTTCTTCCAGCGTGATGCTGCCGATAAGCGCAGCATGCATTGTGTCGTGGAGGCACTTGCCGCAGTCTCGGCAAGGATTTCAAGCTCGCGAAGACGGCGTCTTCTACCGTAACCAGCGACGGCTACCGCCAGGTCAACTGGCAGATCGTTGCCACCTATCACCGGGCCACGAAATCCGAGCTACCAGTGCTCGTCGTACTCACGGGCATCGTTCATGGTCGCGTCGTTGTCGAATTCGGAATCTTCCAATTCGGAGCGCCCGTGATGTCCACGCAAGCGGCAATCGAGATGGGTGCCAAGCTCGGACGCCGAATCGCGGTCGCCAAAGTCACCGCCTAGCATCCCTCAACCAAGAGCGAAGCGACCCACCCACCCTCGCTCTTGCCGCACTTGCGACACTGATCGCGCCCTTCGCCCCGTGGACGATTCTCGCCGATCCCTTCGTAATTGACCGACCGTCCCTAGCCTCGCCTGCGCGAGCGTTAGGGAATGTTCCCCGAGCGGACGTCACTTGGAGAACGAGGCGGTCGGCGCTGTATCGTCAGGCGTTCAGATGGTGCAGCCTGGGCCAGAGCGACGACCATCTGCCGACGGTGCCCCGGCACGTCCAGACAGGCCCGCCCTGCTCCTCGTTGTCGATCTCGACACCGTTGTCGATCCGGGCGGACAGGATGCACCCGGTGAACGTTCCGCGTAATCCGGCTCGGTCGCGATAGCCGAGCACGACGATGGGAGCGGCGCCGTCGGCTGGGCGCCCGAAGCGCCAGAAGGCGTTGTGCCCGGAGTACGCGCGGGGGATGCCGAGTGCTGGGCCGTAGCGGGCGATCGCGCCCGCCTCGCCGTAGTTGCCCGCAAACACGACGGCATGCTCGCGTTGCGCGGCTGGAAGGCGGTTTACGACGCGGGCCACTGTCGCGGCGAACCTCGGCCAACCGACCGTCTCGATTGCATCCTGATTGAGGGTTGGGGATCGGCGTTGCGTGGAGGTCTCCGACCGGGACGAGCGGTAGCGTTACTGCGGCCGCCAGCACGGCCGAGACCCCGATGAGGGCAGCGAGCCTCGTCCGGCCGCGCCGCCCGAGAGAGAGTCGGCGCTCGGCGACGACGCCGCCGGCGGCGAGGAGCGAGAGCAGGAGACCCATCGTGTAGTACGGCTTCGCTCCGGTCAGGAACAACATCGCGAGCAGGACGAGGTAGGCGATCCCGAGCGGACGGTAGGGCCGCGCCTCCGGCTGCCGCAGGAGCCACCAGAGCCCGGCGAGCCACAGCGGAGCGAGCAGTGGGCCCACGAGCAGGACTTGCAGCGGCACCAGGCCGATCCGGTTTCCAACGGGATCCTCGCCGCCGATCTGCCGCGCGAGCTCGAGCTGGGGCCAGCCGTGTCGGACCTGCCAGACAAGGTTCGGGAGCCACAGGACGAACGCCAGCCCGAGCCCGCCCAGAGCCACGGGCTGCGGGCCAGCTCGAAGCGGCGATCGAGAAGGCAGCCGCCCGCGAGAGAGGCAACGAGTAGCAGCACGAGATCTTTGTTTTCGAGCCCAACCCCAACGACCAGGCCCACGAGTAGCCACTGGCGCGCGTCTCCCGCCGCCGAGAATGCGGGTCACGAGGAGCACCACGGTCACCCAGACGAGGAGGTCGAACGTCGTCGTCGAGAGCAGGTGCCCTACCGCCATCGCCGCACCCGAGGCGGCCGTCGCGAACGCTGCGACCGCCTGCCCCGCGCGCCCTCCTCCAAGCTCCCGCGCGATCAGCGCGACGAGAACGACGACGAGCGCAACCGCGATCGCCGAGACCACCCGCAACCCCCGCGGGCTATCACCGAACGCCCACTCCGAGAACCGGCCGAGCAACGGCGTCAGCGCGGGCTGGTCGTCATAGCCCCACGCAGGGTGGCGTGCCGCAACGCGAAAGTAGAGCTCGTCCCGGTGGTAGCCATAGCGGCCCGCCATAGCGAAAAGCACGACGAACTCGGACGCCGCAGCCGCGAGAATGGCGGGCCAAGCGACCGGGTGCCGGCGGCCATCCATGACACCTCGACACTACCCCGCCAAGCGCCGACGAGTGCTGTCCAATGCGGAATACGGCCCCGTCAGCCGTCAAGCTGCTCGCCAGTGCCAGTGCCAGTGCACACTCACACGTCACGAAGTCCACACGAGAGCGCTAGCGGGTACGCTCGCCCCGTGATCGTCAGCGAGTCGTTCGTGATCGCGGACTGGACCGACCCGGGCACACGCGTGGGACGCCCGATCGCCGGGCTGCACCTTCACCGGTCGGACGACGAGGCCTGGGTCGTGCTCGAAGGGCGGCTCGGGTTCCGGGTCGGAGATTCGGAGTGCGAGGTTGGAGCTGGCGAGTCGCTGCTCGTGCCGCGCGGAACGCCGCACTCCTACTGGAACGCGCTGCGCGAACCAACCCGCTATCTCCTCGTCATGACGCCTCGAATCCACGACCTCATCGAGGCACTGCACAGGGGTGACCGCGCGGACTACGCGAAGATCTTCGTTGAACACGACTCCCAGCTACTCACGTAGCGGACCGATGAGACAACGCCGCCTGCACGAGCGTTCTTAGAACTCGAATCAGAATGAGTTGGTAGTCGTCGGAAGCAGACGAGGCAGCAGCCGAGCGCGAGGAAGGCTTCGTGGATCTCGGCGCGGCGGTCGTAGCGGACGAGCAGTCGTTTGAAGTGGTGCAGCCAGGCGAAGGTGCGCTCGACGACCCAGCGGAGGCGGCCGAGGCCGGAGCCGTGCTCGGTCTTGCGGCGGGCGATCTCGGGCTTGATCCCGCGCTGGACGGAGTTCGCGGCGGTACTTGTCGTGGTCGTAGCCGCGGTCGGCGATCAGGCGCGTCGGGTCGGCGGCGCGGCCGGCCGACCGGCCGCGCACCGGCGGCACCCGGTCGAGCAGCGGGATCAGTTGGGTGACGTCGTGGCGGTTGCCGCCGGTGACCGTCCAGGCGAGCGGGATCCCGGTCGCGTCGACCAGGAGGTGGTGCTTGGAGCCGGTTCTGGCTCTATCAACCGGGCTCGGGCCCGTCGCGGAGCCCCCTTTTTCGCCTGCACGTGGCTGCGAGTCGGCGACCGCCCGCGACCACTCGATCTCGCCCGCCGCGCGCAGCTCGGCCAGCAGCAGCGCGTGCAGCCGCTCCCACACGCCCGGCCTGCTGCCACTCATCCAGACGGCGCTAACAGGTCGACCCCGAACCGAAGCCGAGCTCCAGCGGCAGATGCCGCCACGCGATCCCCGTGTGCAGCACGAACAAGATCCCCTGCAGCGCCTGCCGATCCGGCAGCCGCTTGCGGCCCGGATAGCGCAAGCGCCGCTCCTCTCTCCGGCAGCAGCGGCTCGACCAGCTCCCACAACTCGTCCGACACGACCCACGGCGCAGAAGCCATCGGCACCCCTCCCAGCTTGACGACAGATGCCGACGGCTTCGTCGTCAGCGAACGGGTCCCTTCATTTCGATTCGAGTTCTTAGGCCTCAAGGTGGCTCTAGGCTGACCGAGTGGTGCGCTTGCGGTTCAGCACGACTCGCACCGAGGACGCCACTCACTTCCACCCGCAGCGTCGAGTTGTCGTGTGAGTGTCTCGAAAACGAGCGGTTTCGAGACAGCCCGACCCGGCCTCGGAAGCTCCTTGCTAGCGCCGTCTCAGAAGTCGTGTTCTAAATCAACGTCTCACTATCGTCGTAGTAACGTTTTTGCTACCTTGTAGCAAGTGCCTGATCTGATCGGATACGCCAGGGTGAGTAGTGCCGATCAGGATCTTGCCCTCCAGCTTGACGCGCTGAAGGAAGCTGGTTGTGCTCGCGTCTTCAAGGAGAAGGCGAGTGGAGCGCTCGACGCACGACCCGAGCTTGCCCGGATGCTCGACCATCTCCGCGAGGGTGACACCGTCGTGGTCTGGAGGCTCGACAGGCTCGGGCGCAGTCTGCGCCACCTGATCGAGGTCGTCTCCGACCTTGAGCAGCGGCAAGTCGGCTTCCGCTCGCTCACCGAAGGGATCGACACCGGCACCGCTGGCGGCAAGCTCGTCTTCCACCTTGTTCGGCGCACTGGCCGAGTTCGAACGGGCGTTGATTCGTGAGCGGACGATGGCTGGTCTTGCGGCTGCTCGCGCTCGCGGCCGCAAGGGCGGGCGACCATCCAAGATGACAGCGGAGAAGCTCGCAGTGGCGCGGAGCATGTACGACTCACGGGAGCACACGCTGGCCTCGATTGCTGAGACCGTAGGTGTCTCTCGGGCGACCGTGTACCGGGCGCTCAAAGCCGCCTGACCTGGGTGGCGGCATCACGCTGCCGCACGGCTGCAACCCTCGCTTACTCCTCGACGCGAGGCGGCCTTCCGGGTTTAGGTCTCCTTCGGGCGGAGTCATCGCCAGCAGGCGGCGATGGTTTCAGCATCTCCGTGATGCGTCATGCGCACGAAGAGCATCTTCGTAGGAGACCACGCTGACTCCTCCGACTGAAGGGCCACCGAGGACACGGGGTCTTGCGTTGCGTATTGCCGGGAGACATTGTTTGGCTGATCGACACCGTCGAGCTCGGCTGATCCGCGGAGCTTGAGGCGGTTTTCCATGATGCGGGCGAGCCAGATCGATGTTTCGAAGAGGATGAGGAGCGGGATGGCTTCGAAGAGGAGCGAGACGGGGTCGACGGTGGGGAGCAAGACTGCGAAGGCGACCATGAGCGCGTATCCGGTCTTGCGGTTGCGTTGGAGCTTGTCGTAGCTGAGGACGCGGATGCGGACGAGGGCGAGGATGAAGATCGGCATCTCGAACGCGAGCCCGCAGGCGAGCAACACGAGTGAGGTGAACGAGAGGTAGTAGCTGGCACGGATCTGGACCTCGTAGAGGGTGTCGTCGAAGTTCGTCAGGAACGTGATCGCGGCCGGCAGGACGACGAAATATGCGAAGACGACTCCCGCCGGAACCAACCCGGTGGCGGCCACGATGAACAGTGAGAGGGCGCGTTGGGTTGCTTTGTCGACGGCGTGGCGAAGAATCCCCAGACCTTCCAGACGAGGATCGGGAGCACGAGGGCGATCGCTGCCAGGGCGCTGACTTTGACGGCTGTCGTGAACGGCTCGACGACGCCGAGCGTGACGAGCGTCTTGTCGGCCGGCAGGGGCCGCATCAGCCACTGGAGAGCCGCGTGGAGGTAGAACGTGAGCGCGAAGGCCGGGATGATCGCCGCGATGACGATGAGCAGTCGGTGGCGGA
>CAWCXK010000008.1:0-387523 GCA_963799575.1 uncultured Thermoleophilia bacterium | reverse complement strand
CGTGATCTGCGCCTCCCAAGCCCTTGCGGTCGACGCGGTGGCGCTCGCCGCCCGTGAGGTGCGGGTGATCCCGAGCGGTATCGACGTGCCGAACGTTGTCGTGGAGCCCGAGCACCCGCCTCACATCCTCTACGTGGGCAGGCTCTCGGAGGAGAAGGGGGTGCTCGAGCTGGCCGAGGCGGCGCGCGGCCTACCGCTCGTCGTCGTCGGCGATGGGCCCCTGCGTCACGTCCTGCCACAGGCGGTCGGGTTTGTCGACCACGATCAGCTCGGCGGATATTACGAGCGGGCGTCCGTCGTCGTCGTGCCGTCGCGGCGCGAGGGCTACGGGGTCGTCGCGCGTGAGGCGATGGCGTACGGGCGCGCGGTCGTGGCGACGCGCGTCGGGGGCCTGCCCGACGCGATCGAGGACGGCGTCACCGGGATTGCTGTCGAGCCACGAGACCCGGCGGGGCTGCGGGAAGCGCTCGAGCGGCTCCTGCACGATGGCACGCTCCGGCACGAGCTCGGGAGGCACGCACGGGCCGCCGTCATCGAGCGAATGTCCTGGAGCGCGGCGACCGCCGCCACCATCGACGTCTATGCCGAAGCGAGCTCTCAGACGACGTAATCGGTGAACATCGACCAGCCGTCGTCCGTCCAGGCGCAGACGCGCGTCTCGCGCAGCAACCGTGCCCGCGTCGCCGCTGCTCCGACGGTGCGGGGAAGGCGCTTGAGCGACCGCCGGCCAACGACCTTCGAGGCGCTACCACGGAATCGGGCCGTCCGATCAGAGCTAGCCCCGCCCCCGGCTGCCCGGAGGACGGCACGCCCCTCGGCAAGGTACGTCGCCGGCTGGTCGATCGTTTTCTGCGCCTTGTGCGAGCGGAAGGCGGCGAGGGGCGATTCGAGCCCGACGAGGTCGGCCTCTTCGAAGAACCTGCTCCAGAGCTCGAAGTCGCCGGCGCACCGGAGCGAGGCATCGACGTGGCCACCGGCACGCTCCAGAGCGACCGCCGCCAGAAGGTCGACTCCTGCTGGATGCCGCGCCAGAATCCGGCCGAGAACGGGAGGTTGGCTCCCGCTCGGAACGCCGCCCGGTCGAAGCCCCCCGTGTAGGTGCTCATCACGACGCGGCCCGTCCGGTCGATCGTCAAGGGGTAGAGCGTTGTCAGCCACTCGAGCTCGGGAAACCGCCCGAAGAGGTCGCTGACGACGGCGAGCGTCCACGGCATGTACATGTCGTCGCTGTTGATCCATCCCATGACCTCGCCGGACGTTTGCGCGAACGCCCGGTCTAGGGCGGCGTACTGTCCGTCGTCCGCCTCGCTCCACCAGCGGGTCAGCCGCGGGCCCCAACGCTCGAGGATCTCGACGCTCCCGTCCGTCGAGCCGCCGTCGGCGACGATGTACTCGTCGGGTGCCAGGGTTCCTTCCAGCACGGACCGGATGGTGTCCCCCAGGAACGCGCCCTGGTTGAACGAGGGTGTCACGACCGAGATCGAGATGGGAGCCGGCATCCGGCCGCAGAGACTACTCGCCTCCGTGCATTCGGGTCTCGCGCCGGCGATGGAGGTCGAGCGGTTTGGCCCGAGCGACCGCGAGTATTGTACGAGCCTCATGGCCGCGACAATCGACCCGTGCACGGTTGCCGTCGCCTCCGGAGCTGACGTCGCCTCGCCCGATCAGCGATGACGGGATGCCGGTGCCACCGATGTCTCGGCCGGACAGGCCGGATGTGCCCGGGAGCGTCGCTGAGCCGTTGAACGTGACCGAGTCGGTCATCCAGCCGTCGGGGCGCTGGGCGCTCGGAGTGTCCGGCCTCTGGCACTACCGCGGGCTCGCGTGGGCCTTCGCCTGGCGCGACATCAAGGTCCGCTACAAGCAGACGGTGCTCGGCCTGGCCTGGGCGGTGCTCCAGCCGGTGATGCACGATGGTCATCTTCAGCGTCTTCTTCGGCCGCCTGGCGAAGATGCCGTCGGACGGCGTGCCCGTATCCGCTCTTCGTGCTATGCGGGCCTGCTGCCGTGGATGTTCTTCTCGACGCCTTCCGTCACGCGCGTCAGCAGAGCCTCGTCAACCAGCAGCGCTGCTCACGAAGGTCTACTTCCCTCGCCTGTTCGTGCCGGCCGCCTCGGTGGCGCGTCGGTCTGGTCGATCTTGCGGTCTCGCACTCGTCGTCTTCTTCTGCCTCGATGGCCTGCTACGGCTTCGTCCCGGACTGGCGGCGTCCTCGCGGTTCCGCTGCTGCGTCGTGCTGGCCTTCGTGGCGGCGCTCGGCGTCGGCTCTGGCTCGCCGCGCTGAACGTGCGGCTACCGCGACTTTCGCTACGCGTCCCGTTCCTGATCCAGGTCTGGCTGTTCGCCTGACGCCGATCGTCTACCCGAGCCTCGTGCTCCCGAGCATGGCAGCTGTCTGCGGCCTGAACCCGATGGTCGGCGTGATCGAGGGCTTCCGGTGGGCGCTGCTCGGCGCGCGCCTGGACCCTCCCGGGGCTCGCTCGTCGTCGTCTCGCTCCGGCGTGCCTCGTCGTTCTCCTGTGTCGGGCTGCTGCTACTTCCGACGGACCGAGCGAACCTTCGCGGACGTGATCTGATGTACGCCCGCCATCAGCGTCGAAGCGCAATCTCGGCAAGCGTCTACAGCTCGGCGCATCCGAAGCCGGCGCTACGGACGTCTCCGCGAGACGCCATCGACGCGCGTGCCGCTGCGCGGTTCCGCAGCGCATCTCGGGCGCCGACCGGAAGCGACCGGCGACGGACGACTCTGGGCCCTGAGGACGTCTCGCTTCGAGGTCAGCCAGGGCGAGGTCGTCGGCATCGTCGGGCGCAACGGCGCCGGCAAGAGCACGCTCCTGAAGATCCTGTCGCGCATCACCGAGCCGACGCGAAGGCCGGGCGGTGATCCGCGGGCGGGTCGGGTCGCTGCTCGAGGTCGGCACCGGCTTCCACCCCGAGCTGACGCGGGCGCGAGAACATCTACCTGAACGGCGCGATCCTCGGGCATGACGCGGCGCGAGATCGCCGGCAAGTTCGACGAGATCGTCGAGTTCGCCGAGGTCGAGCGGTTCATCGACACGCCGGTCAAGCGCTACTCGAGCGGGATGTACGTGCGCCTGGCCTTCGCGGTCGCGGCGCACCTGGAGCCCGAGATCCTGCTCGTCGACGAGGTGCTGGCCGTCGGCGACGTGAAGTTCAGGGAGAAGTGCCTCGCGCGGATCGGTGAGGTGAGCCATGAGGGACGTACTGTGATGTTCGTCAGCCATGACCTGAACGCGATCGTCGCGACCTGCTCGAGAGGGCTACTGATCCAGAACGGCCGGCTCGAGCTCGACGGTCCGATCCGTGACGTTGCCGCCGCGTACGAGGACTCGGGGCTCGCTCTCGCTTCGTCGAGCGGTCGATTCATCCGGGATCCCGAGGCCGTCTCGACGACGACACCTCTCTTCCTCTCAGCGGAGCTTCGCGACGGTCAGGGGGTCGGTACGACGCAGTTCGGCTACGGAGACCGGCTCGAGTTGCTGATCGTCACGAGCCCTGACACGCCCGTGCCGGATTTTTCGGTCGACTGGCAGATCGTCGATGCCCGCCGACACCCAGTTGCGCACGGATCGTCGGTCCTCATGCAGAGCCGCTATTTCAGCCCGGGGGACACGATCCGCTTGACGATCGAAGACCTCCCGCTGGCTGCCGGCCGCTACGGCATCGACCTGACCGCGGTTATCCCGGGCATTGTCGGCCTCGACACGTGGTCGACGGAGATCGGGTTCGAGATAGACGCGTGCGACCCGTTCGAGACCGGGATCCTCTATCACGCGCGCGAGGGCCTCAGCCAGGTCGTCCTCGCGCATGCGTGGGATACCCGGTAGTCCCGCTTGGGCGGCCGAGCTCATGCGCATCCTCATTCTGGACACGGTTTACGGGGCGTTTCTCGACGCTCATTATGCGGCCCGGCCGGGGCTCGAGCGGCGCCCGTACGGGGAGCAGTGGCGCTCGATCATGGGCGAGGGCTTCGGGACATCCGATGCCTACTCGCACTTCCTCGGTGTCGCGGGGCACGATGCCCACGAGATCATCGTCAACTGCGAGCCATTGCAGGCGGCGTGGGCAGCGGAGCACGGGGTCAGGACGCGACGTTCATTGTTCCAGGTGGCCAGGCGGCGGGTCTTCGACACCACACTCGCACAGGTCAACGACTACGACCCGGACGTCGTGTACGTCCAGGATCTGCGTGCGTTCGAGCCCAGTACGCTCCGGGCATTCCGAGCTGAGAACCGGTTGCTCGTCGGCCAACTGGGCACCGAGCCACCGGAGGAAGCTGTGCTCGGGCTGTTCGACCTGATCACGACGTGCCTGCCACAGTTCGTGCCGTGGCTCCAGGGTCTCGGGATCGACGCCGAGCTCCTCCGGATTGGTTTCGATCCGCGCGCTCTCGACCGGGTCAAGCCGGCTCGCCGAGACGGCGTCGTGTTCGTGGGATCATTGCTCCGACCGCGCTGGCAGGAGGCGATCGACCGCATCGCCGCCGCCGCGGAGGAGGTCGAGATCGATTTCTACGGGTACGGTGCGGAGTCTTGGCCTGAGGGCAGCCCAGTCCGCCGCCGCTATCGCGGCGAGGCCTGGGGCACGGACATGTATCGAGTCCTTGCCCGGTCGCAGATCGCTTTGAACCGGCACGGCGACGTCGCCGGGGAATTCGCAGCGAACATGCGACTGTACGAGGCGACGGGTATGGGAGCCATGCTGATAACCGACGCGAAGCAAAACCTTGGCGACCTCTTCGAGGTCGATCGTGAGGTCGTTGCCTACAGCAGCTCAGACGAGCTCGTCGCCAAGATTCAATACTTCTTGCACCATGACGTCGAGCGCGAGACGATTGCCGCGGCTGGGCAGCGCCGGACGCTGGCCGAGCATTCGTACGAGGTGAGGATGCAGGAACTCTCCGCGATTCTCTCGGCCCGCCTCGGATGAGCGAAGGCGTCTGAGGTGAGGCTCGACGAGACGCTGCGGCGCGCATACCGAGCCCTCGACGGGATCCCGATCGTCGGGACGGACATGAGGAAGCTCGCTGACCGCTCTCTCAGGCCGGTCTACCTGGGGTGCCACGCGAGGGTCACGCTGCTGCGCAAACGCTACGGCCGAGGCGTCTATGGAGCGGTATGGCGCAACACGAGGTCCGGATACGAGCGCTTCTACGGAGATGCAGAGCTGCTCGATGAGTACATGACCCCTGAGAGGATTGGATTCTACGACGCAGTGGCGGAGGTCTGCGCGGCCCTGCGGCCGTCATCCGTCATCGATGTCGGCTGCGGCACCGGGCACCTCCTAGCCGCGATTTCCGATCGGTTGCGGGGTGGAATCGAGCTCGTCGGCGTCGATTTTGCAGCATCGGGCATCGCCCGCCTCGCCGAGTTGCTGCCGGAGGCGGAGGGCGTCGTGGCGGATATCGCCACGCTCGACCTCGGCGAGAGAGCATTCGACCTCGTGGTCTGTACCGAAGTCCTCGAGCACCTTCGCGAGCCCGATCACGCTGTGCGCGTTCTCGACCTGCTGCGGCGACCCGGACGGGGGGTAATTGTGATCACCGTGCCGGACGGCGTGCATGACACCTACGAGGGGCACGTCAACTTTTGGACCGACGCGACACTCGAAGCATTGCTGGCACCGTTCGGGGTTGTGGAGATCGGCCGGGTGGGGCCGTCCGACGATCTTCTAGCGGTCGTGCGTTAGCGTGAGGCGCCGCTCGTTGACGAGGCTTGCCGTCGTACGATGGCGAGACCGATCCCCGCGCCCGGATAGAAGTGCCCGACAGGCCGCTCGCGAAAGAAGCTGTAGCGCCCGCCGGCGAGAGTTGCGACATCCCGCAGAGCGGTCGTCGTGTGAGCGTTGTCGCTGATCAGCACGATGGTTGGTGCGGCGTGCTCGAGAGCGATCTCGAGCTCGCGCTTCTCATGCTCGTAGGTGTGGAGGCTGTCGTGGATGAAGAGATCCACCCTCTCGCCGCCGAGCTCACCGGCCATGCACTCTGCAGCGTCGCCGATGATGATCCGAGCGGTTTGCCGTAGTTCGTCCGTCAGGAGCCAGCCCGCCGCAGGATCGATGTCGAACGAGATCAGTCGGCCGCCGCGGCCCTCGGCCTCGTTGCGTTGTAGAGCGCGCGCAAGGAGCGCAGTTCCGAGCCCGTCGGCTGTACCGGTTTCCACCACGAGCCGGGGTTTCGCGGCGCGAACGAATGCGTACCAGCCCAGTCGACGACCAAAGAGAGGACGCGGATTGGTGCCACGATGCGTCGTGAGCCGGGCGGTGAGCGACTGTGTGAACCCGGTGTCATGGGCGATCTCCGACAGAAACGCGCCGATGTGATCGGAAGACTCTCCGAGCGAGTTTGCAACGAAGGCAACAAGCTCGTCTTCGTTGGAGATGTCGTAGGTGAAGTTCGACGTCTCTCGGTTCAAGAACGCGAATCGGAGGAACAGGCGGGGCGCGGTCAGAGGAGAGACGCCGTACGAGCGCAGAACACGGATCTGCGGCAGCGGGCGGGTCCACATCACCTTCTTCGCCACACGCGCAAAAACGGACATCGGACTCACTCTAGACGGACATCGGACTTACTCTAGACACTGGCGTCGGCACACGATCAACGGCGCCCGGGGGCCGTGCGGCATAATCGGGGTCGCCGGTGACGTACGAGTTCTGCACTCTCTTCGACCGGAACTACCTGCCGCGGGCCCTCACGCTCTACCGGTCCCTCGAAGCGTCGTGCAAAGACTTTCGACTTCGCGCGTTCTGCATGGACGAAGTGACGGCCCCGATCCTGCGACGGCTCGAGCTCGAGCATCTCGACATCGTCACCCCGGCAGAGCTCGCAGAGCTCGATCCTGGCCTCGAGAAGGTGAAGCCGACGCGATCGGCGGTCGAGTTCATGTGGACCGCCACACCGGCCATCTGTCTCGCTTCTTTCGCCCGTGAGCCCACACTGACGGCGATCACGTACCTTGACGCGGACCTCGCCTTCTTCTCAGATCCAGGCCCCGTGTTCGCCGAGATCGGAGCTAGTCCGCTCGCGATCATCCCGCACCGGTACGCGCCTCGCTGGAAGGCCGCCTACCATGAGGCGAGCGGGATCTACAACGTGGAGTGGCTCACCTTCATCCGCAGCGGCGAGGGTCTCGAGGCGCTCAGCTGGTGGCGTGACCGCTGCCTCGAATGGTGCTCCGTGGTACCGGAGGATGGCAAGTTCGGCGACCAGAAATATCTCGACGACTGGCCGGAGCGCTTTCCGGGAGTCCACGTCGTCGAGCATGTCGGCGCAGGGCTTGCACCGTGGAACATCGACGACTACGACGTCTGGGTCGACCCCTTGTCGGGTGACGTGATGGTGGACGACGTCCCACTCGTCTTCTTCCACTTCCACGGGCTCCGGCTGATCGGCGGCTCGGCGGCGGTTCGCCGGGCCGGCCTGCTCACGGGGGCATACGACGCGACGCCGGGGCCTTCAGGGGATCTCGTATGGCGGTCGGGCTACTCCGTCGCCGGACCTCAGCGGGCGCTGCTCTGGAACGGGTACTTGCACGAGCTGGCGCAGGCCTATCACGAGATCCGCCGGATCGAGCCGGAGTTCGACCACGGGTTCGTGGGTCCGAACCTGCGGGAGATCGCCTCGGTCGCGAAGGCCCGGGCGCACAACGTCCCAGCCCGGCTGCGTTCGGCCAGAGAGCGCCGGACATCGCACCTCGACTGGTCTGACGAGCAGGTTGCGGCGCAGATGCTGCGTCTCTCGGAGGAGGAGCTGATGCTGGAGCCGCCGGTCGCGCCGTTCAGGGTCTTTCTCGAAGCGGTGGCGGACGTCCTCACCGACGGCGATCTGCCGGATCCCTGTCCGCTCCTCGACCTCGGCTGCGGTGTCGGCGCGTACGGTGACGTCCTCGAACGGCGATTTCCGGGACGGTTCACCTACGAGGGCTGGGACTCCTCGCCGGCCGTGGTGGGGGCCGCCCGGCGCGCCCGGCCGCACCGTGCCTTCAGGGTTGCCTCGCTGCAGGACACCGAGGTTTCTCCGAGCTTCGAGATCGTCTTGGCCTCTGCCCTGCTCGACGTCCAGCAGAACTTCGAGCGGGCGCTCGGGCTTCTCCTCGCGGGCCCTTCCCGATACGTGCTGCTCCATCGCCAGCGCATCACCTCGGGGGAGACCCGGGTCGAGGTGGCGCCTGGATACGAGGGACAGACGACGTTTCGCTCGTACGCCGCGTACTCGGATCTCGAGTCTGCCGCGGCGAAGAGTGGAAGGCAGATCGTGCAGAGATACCACGTCGCCGCCGACGTGCACAGCTTTGTGCTCGCGCGCAGTCAGCGTTAGAGACGGCGGCGGATCTCGGCAGCGATGGCCCCGTCCTGCGACGCACGCTGCGCTGGCGTTGCAAACCCTTTCTCGCGTCGAGCCGGGCTGGCCGCCGGCACGAAGACCACGTTCGCCTGAGCCAGAGCGCCGTCGAGCGGCCGGTCGAGCAGGTCGAGGATGTCGTAGATCACGAACCCGTGGCCGGCCATCTCGGCGATCACCTCGTGTGCGAGCCGGCCGCCCTCGAAGAACTCGATGAACGAGACCTCGAGAATGACGACGACGCTCTCGGCCAGAACACGGCTCCCGCCTCGGAGCACGCTCAGCTCGGCGCCCTGAACGTCGACCTTGAGCGCGAACGGCCCCTCGGCCTGCCGCTCCAGCACGACCGTATCGAGCGACACCGTGGGGACGGTTCGAGGTGTGCCGTCGATGGAGCCGCCCTCGGCCTCGCGGTACACGGAGCTCCCGACGAGGTCCGAGTGGACGTTGAAGGTCACCTCACCGTCGGTCGCCGCGGCGGCCGCCGCGACGTGCTCTGCCCACCCCAGCGAGGCGGTCACGTTGGCGAGCGGCGCTGCGAACTCGTCGAGTGGCTCGATCAGGAGGTAGCGGGCGGCGGGGAACGTTCCGGCGCATTCCTCGGACCATGCGCCGAGGGCCGCACCGACATCGAGCACGGTCGCGGGCACGATGCCGGCCCCGCGCAGCCGCTCGAGCGGCGACGACCGCGAGGGCCTGACGTCGTACCCGACGGAGCCCGCTATCTCGGCAGCGAGGCGGCGGGCGATGCGTACGGGCAGTGCGGCCATTCCACCGCGATCGTACAACCGGTTCGCGGAGCCGGATCGAACGGCCGCGATAGGCTCGACCCGTGCTGACCCTTTTCTCGATCCCGAAAGCGTTCTCCGGCCAGTTCGGTGAGATTCAACGCCGTGCCATCGCGAGCTGGACGGCGCTGGGCAACGGGGTGGAGGTGATTCTCGTCGGAGACGAGCCCGGAACAGCGGCAGCTGCCGCGGAGCTCGGAGTGGAGCATCTCACAGGGATTGCCACGAACGATCACGGCACTCCGAGGCTCGACGATGCGTTCGGGCGGGTCGACGCGGTTGCGGCTCAGCCCGGTCGGTGCTTCGTCAACGCCGACATCGTGTTGCTCGACGATTTCCTGCCGGCGGTGGAGGCCGCACGGAGGGTCGCACCACGGATGCTCATGATCGGCCGGACAGTCGACCTGGCCGTTGACAGTGGCACGGACGTCGGCACCGTGAAAGGGCGCTCCGAGCTACGCCGGCACGCAATCGCAAGTGGTGTCTCCCGTGGTGCAACCGCGATCGACTATTTCGTCTTCCCGGCGGGGCTCTTCGATCCGATGCCACCGTTCGTCGTCGGCCGGGCGCGCTTCGACAACTGGCTCGTCTGGCGGGCGCGCCAGAGCGGGGTCGTGGTCGATGCCTCCGCGGCAGTCGTGGCCGTGCACCAGTCCCACGACTACCGCCATGTGGCCGGCGGACAGGACGAGGCGCATTTCGGCATCGAGGCCGAGCAGAACTATGCGCTCACGGGCGGAAGCAGCACGATCTACACGATCCATGACGCAAGCCATCGGCTGACGGGAGACCGATCGGTGCGGCGCAACCTCGGGTCGGTCTGGCGCGCGCGGGAGACTGCTCGGAAGGCGGGCTGGAAGCTGCGGAAGGCCTGACGAGCGTGCGAATCCTCCAGGTCACTCCCTACTTTTCGCCGGCCTGGGCCTATGGCGGCCCGCCGCGGGTGATGACCGACTTCGCCGTCGGTCTCGCCGCCCGCGGCCATGACGTCACCGTGTTGACGACGGACGTGCTCGACGAGACCCGGCGAGCCACGCCTCGGGACGAGACGATCGAAGGCGTGTCCGTCACCCGGTACCCGAACATCAGCAACTCGCTCGCCTGGGGGAGCAAGAAGTACCTGCCGCGCGGGCTCGTCTCGAGGCTCGCCCGCGAGGCGGGACGGTACGACCTCGTGCACGTCACCGATACGCGGACGTTCCTGACGGCGTCCGCGTTCCTCGCCACCACCGCGCGGCACGTGCCCCTCTGCCTCTCCGCGCACGGCTCGCTGCCCGGCTCGTCAGGGCTGCGTGGCGCGGTCAAGTCGGTCTACGACGCTGCGCTCGTCAGACCTATGCTGCGCCGCTCGCCGCTGTTGCTGGCGCAGACCGACCATGAGGCGCGTCTCTACCGGAGCTTCGGCGGGCGTGAATCGGCAATTCGCCTGCTGCCGCTGCCGCTGCCGCCGATCGCCGGCGATCGAGCCGGAGCGGTGGACGGCTTCCGCACGCTGCTCGGGGTCGACGCGTCTGTTCGGATCCTGCTCTTCCTCGGCCGGATCAATCGTCTCAAGGGTCTGGACATCCTGATCGAAGCGACCCAGCGTCTGCTCGGCAAGGATGTCGTACTCGCCGTCGTCGGACGGGATGACGGCCAGCTCGGCGAGATCACCGGCCGATTCGCCCCCCTCTTCGCGGACGGCAGGGTGCGCTTCGTCGGGCCGCTCTACGGCGACGACCGCTTCGCGGCCTACGCGGCGGCCGACGTCTTCTGCCTGACGCCGCCGCACTGGGAGGAGACGTCGGTTGCGGCGCTCGAGGCGGCGGCATGCGGGACAGCCGTGGTGGTCACCGAGCAGACGGACATTCCCGGGATTGCCCAGGCGGGTGGCGGCTTCGTCGTGCCGCTCGCTCGCAACGACATCCACGACGCCGTCGCAACGGCCCTCTCACGAAGTGGAGAGATGGGGGCCCTCGCGCGGGATCACGTCAATCGGCAGCACGGTCGCGACGCCGTTTTGTCCCGGCTCGAGGGCTACTTCGAGTCCGTCGTCGG
Source organism: uncultured Thermoleophilia bacterium (assembly GCA_963799575.1). Classification (GTDB taxonomy): domain Bacteria; phylum Actinomycetota; class Thermoleophilia; order Gaiellales; family Gaiellaceae; genus Gaiella. Next base: position 376,338 of record CAWCXK010000008.1, on the reverse strand, counting down.
GTCCGGCGCGTGAAGCTCACCGTGCGTCGGGTGTACGACTTCGGCCGCGACGCGGAGGCGATCGGCTCCGAGCTGCTGACCCCGAAGGCCTGGGATGCCGTGCGAAAGACCGAAGGGCCGTTCGCCCTGGCTGCGTCGCGGGAGGAGTGGGAGCTGGCGGGCGCGGCGCCCGAAAACGCGGAGCGAGCCGGCCAGATCCTCGGGATCGCCCGGGAGCTCGAGGCGCGAAGCCTCTGCTCGTACGGCGTCGGTGGAGGGCTGATCGAGCAGCAGCTGCACCGGCTCGCGCCCGACCTCCGTCTCGTGTGCACGGACTTCGCGCCGGAGACCGTCGGGCGGCTTCGACAGCTCTTTCCCGAGGTCGAGGTCGTCGTTCGCGACCTGGCCGCCGACGGTCCGCTCGCGGCCGACCTGCACCTGATGCACCGGCTCGACCAGGAGCTCTCCGACGAGCAGTGGCGGTGGGTGTTCTCACGCGTCGGCGACGCCATCATCTTCGTTCCGTCCACCGTGCTCTCGACGACGAGCGCTGCCAGGGAGCTCGTCCGCCGGCTGCTCCGTCCGTCGGCCACCTTCGCAGGCTGGTTTCGAAACGAGGCGGCGCTACGGGCGCTGTGGTCGCCCTGGTTCGACGACCGTGCCGTCACGGTCGGCGGGCTCAGGGCATTCGTGCTGACGCCTCGACGAGAGAGCTGAGCTCGGCGACGGCAGTTGCGGCTTCGACGATCTCGCCGTCCGTGTGCTCGGGCGACAGTGGCAGGCTGAGCACGCGCCCACAGAGGGACTCGGCAACCGGGAAACCGCCGGGCACGTCCAGGTCGAGGTACGCCGGTTGCCGATGAACCGGCAGCGGGTAGTGCACGGCGGTTCCGATCCCACGCTCCTCCAGGGCCACCCGCAGGGCCCGCCTCGCCTCCGTCTGCACGACATAGAGGTGGTACACGTGCCGGTTCGAGAGACCTTCGAGGGGGCGGGTCAACGACGAGCCCTGCAGAACCGACGCGTAGACACCGGCGTGCGCTCGGCGCCGCGCGTTGCCCGCGTCGAGGTCGTCCAGCCGCAACGACAGCACCGCGGCCTGGAGCTCGTCCAGCCGGCTGTTGAGGCCACGGCGCACGTGCTCGAACCGCTCACGCTCACCGTAGTTGCGCAGGAGCCGGGCGTTTTCGGCGATCTCGTCGTCGTCGGTCGTGATCGCGCCGCCGTCGCCAAGACAGCCGAGATTCTTGGTCGGGTAGAAGCTGAACGCACCCGCGGCCCCGATCGAGCCCGCGCGTTCGCCGGCGTGCTCGGCGCCGTGCGCCTGGGCGCAGTCCTCGATCACGAGCAGGTTCCGGGAGCGGGCCAGCTCGATCAGGCGACTCATGTCCGCCGTCTGTCCGTAGAGGTGCACCGGCACGATGGCCCGCGTTCGTGCCGTCAGGCGCCGCTCGACCTCGTGCGGATCGAGCGTGTACGTCTCCGCGTCGACGTCGGCGAGGACGGGCCGAGCGCCGGCCCGCTCGATTCCCGACGATCGTCGGTATGCACGTGTTGGGTGCGGTGATCACCTCGTCGCCGGGCGCGATCCCGGCCGCCAGGAGCGCGAGCGTGATCGCGTCGGTCCCAGACGCAACGCCGATCGCGTGGCGTACGCCGCAATAGCCGGCGAACGCGACCTCGAACCGCTCGACCTCGTCGGAAAGGATGTACCGGCCGCGCTCGAGCACGCGGGCAAGCGCGGCCTCGACGTCGGCGCGGGGTTGGCGGCGGAGGTCGAGGAACGGAACCGTCACCTGTCGCCCCAGTAATGCGCCGCGTTGGCGCGGTAGAAGTCGATGGTCTGCTGCAGGCCGGTGACGATCGGCGTCTTCGGCTGCCACCCGAGGTCCTTCTCGATGTGGCCGTAGTCCGAGTAGAAGTCACCGATGTCGATCGCCTTGCGGTCCTCGGGGAAGGGGATCATCCGAACACGGCCCGTCCCCGCCAGCTCGACGACGAGCTCCGCGAGCTCACCCAGCGAGATGTGACCGTCGCCGCCGAGGTTGTAGACGTTGCCGATCGCCCGGTCGGTAGCCCCGGCGAGCAGGAACGCCGCGACGGCGTCGTCGGCGTAGGTGAGATCGCGGCGTTGCGAGCCGTCTCCGTAGACGAGGATCTCGCCGTCCTCCAGCGCGGCGCGCAACCAGATCCCGAGGAAGGTCTGCCGGGCGTCGCGGACGCGCATGCGAGGCCCGTAGGTGTTCGTCAGCCGCAGGGAGCAGGTCTTCATCCCGTACACCTCGCCGTACAGCCGGTGGAACCACTCACCCGCCGTCTTGTTGATGCCGTTCACGTCGACGGGCACGATCGGGTGGCTCTCCGAGACGGGGAGCATCTGCGGTCGCCCGTAGATCTGCCGGGTGCTCGCGAAGACGATGCGGACGTCCGGGTTCCCGTGCCGGCATGCCTCGAGAATCGAGAGCTGGCTCCGGCAATTGATCTCGAGGTCCGTGTAGGGGTCGGTCATCGAGTCGAGATGGCTCGTCTGCCCGGCCAGGTTGAAGAGCACGTCCTGGTCGCGGACGAGGTGGCGGAGGCTGTGCTCGTCGCGGACGTCGAGCACGTTGATCGTCAGCGAGTCCTCGATCCCGGCGACGTTGTAGAGAAGACCGCCGTACTCGGGAATCAGAGAGTCGACCAGGACGACGTTCGCTTCCATGGCAACGAGCTCGCGCGCGAGGTTCGAGCCGATGAAGCCGAGCCCGCCGGTGATCAACACGCGTTTCCCGGCGTACGACCCGGTGAGGTCGGGTCGGATCATGGCCTGTTCCGTTCCAGGATCTCGACGAGCTCGGCCATGCGCACAGCGTAGGTGTGATCCCGGAGCGTCCGCGCCTGACCTGCTTGCGCAATCGCCGCCCGCTCGTCCTCGTGTGACAGGAGAAACCGGGCATTCTCGACCAGGTCGTCTGCGCTCTCGTAGGTGACGACCTCGCGGCCGGGGAGGAAGAGGTCCGACAGGTTGTCCTTTGCGTCTGTCAGCAGGAGTGCGCCGGCGCCCGTTCCTTCGTAGAGGCGCATGTTGTTGGCGAACACCCCGGCTTCCGCTATGTGACGGTTGAGCACGATCCGCGCGCTCCGAAGCACCCGGATCATCTCGAGGCCCCAGGCCTCGCCACGGTACCGCCGCCGGATGGGTGACCACGGTGGAACGCCGCGGAGGTCATAGCCCCAGAACTCGATCGGCAATTGTCGGGCCGCCCGCCCGAGAACGCGGTTACCGCTCCGATGGCGAAGAGCATTCAGAGCACCCACGAAGACGACATCACTGTCGGGTGGTGGCGCCGGGCCGAGTGCATCGAGCACGCGTGGGTCGAAGCCGATGCGGAAGTACTCCGACCGGATGCCGAGCTGCAGGAAATCGCTGACGTAGTGGGGGAACGACGTGAGGATCAGGTCGAACTGCCGCAGCCTTTCCGGCCCGGGAGCTGCGCTCGCGATCTGACCCACGACGAAGCCGCTGATCGCGCGAAGTGCGGCGAGTGTCCCGTCAGAGAGGAGGCGAAGATTCTGCACGTAGATCACGTCAGGTTCGAAGGCCTTTGCCTGAAGCACAAGGATCTCCTCGGCGGAGCGGGAGTCCCGAGCGCCGTGCTCCCGCAGCCAGGAGCCCTGCATCTGCTTGCAGTTCACTATGACCTCCGTTGCCTTGTGGCCGAGCATCCCGAGGAAATGTGAGTAGGCGTCCGATGTTCCGAAGAACGTGTCCATCAGAGCCTGCCACTGCTCGTCGTACGGCCGGCCGCCGAGCGACGGGTGCCGGGCGTAATGCGCGTCGAGGAACGCCGGGTAGCAGCTATCCACGACCAGGATGCGCACGAGAGAGCGCAAGCCTAGCTTGGGTCATCGTCGCCGTTCGCCCGTGCGCGGCGGCGGTTGTTACCGTGCAGCCCAGTCCATGATGCGCAGACCTCGGCTCCTCGTGCTCAACCAGTACTACCGGCCCGGCGTCGAGGCGACCGCGAACCTGCTTGCCGAGCTCTGCGAGGCGCTCGCGGACGACTACGAGATCACCGTCGTCACCGGCCGCGTGCGCGACCAGGAAGGCCTGCCCACGGAGGAGATGCTCGACGGCGTGCGGGTGGTGCGGACGCGGTCGACGGCATTCGACCGGGCGCAACTCCACCTGCGGGCGCTGAACTACGCGACCTACCTCGCCGACAGCATCCTGCGCTCGCTCACGCTCGAGCGGCCGGACGTCGTCCTCACACTTACCGACCCCCCGATGATCGGTGACATCGGACTCGTCGTCGCGCGCCGCTTCGGCGTGCCGCTCGTCGTCGTCTCGGAGGATGTGTTCCCCGAGATCGCCGTGGAGCTGAAGCGGCTCGAGAACCCGGTGCTGATCGGCCTCCTGCGCCTGATGGTCGAGACCTACCTGCGCCGCGCGGACAGGGTCGTCGCGATCGGGGAGACGATGCGGCTCCGGCTCGAGGCGAAGGGCGCGCCGCCGGAGCGCGTGCGCGTGATCGAGAACTGGATCGACACGGACCGCATCACCCCGAAGCCGCGGGTCAACGCCTGGTCGCGCGAGCACGGGTTCGACGATGGCTTCCTCGTCATGCACTCGGGGAACGTCGGTCACGCGCAGGACGTGGCGACCCTCGTGCGCGCCGCGACGTTCCTCCGCGACCTGGAGGACCTGCGCATCGTGGTCATCGGTGCCGGCGCCATGCACGCGTCCGTGATCGCCCTGGCGGACCGCCTCGAGACGACCAATGTCTCCTTCCTGCCCTACCAGCCGCGCGCGGTGTTGTCGGAGTCGCTCTCGAGCGCGGACATCCACTTCCTCGGCCTGACGAAGGGATTGTCGGGCTTCGTCGTACCGAGCCGCGCTTACGGCGTGCTCTCGGCCGCGCGCCCGCTCCTCGTCTCCGCGGACGAGGAGTGCGAGACCGTGCGGATCGTCCGCACGGCGGGCTGCGGCGTCGTCGTTCCTCCCGGTCGCCCCGAGCTCGTCGCGGGTGCGATTCGTGACGCATACGACGGCGTGGTGGACCTGGCGGCAATGGGGGCCAGAGGCCGCGCCCACGTCGAGAGCGAGGCCGATCGCGGCGTCGCGGTCGCGCGCTACCGGGACGTGCTCGCCGAGCTCGTCTCGGCGAGCAGCGCGCGGTACAGCCGGTCGACGTCGTCGACGAGACGCGTCACCGCATAGCGCTCGATCACGCGCGCCCGCCCGGAGGCGCCGAGACGTGCCGCGAGCTCCGGATCCCCGGCGATCTCGGCGAGGCGTGAGCTCATCGCATCGGCGTCGCCCACGTCGACGAGGAACCCGTCCACGCCGTCCCGCACGACGTCTCGGACCCCGCCGACGTCGGTCGCTACGACAGGGCGACCCGCTGCGAGGGCCTCGATGATCGTCACTGGTGTTCCTTCGTTGACGGATGTCAGCACGACGGCGTCGGCGAGCGCGTACCAGTCTCCGACCTCCTTCTGGTAGCCCAGGGAGAAGAGCTCGCGGGCAACGCCCTCCTCGCGCGCGTACGTCTCGAGCGCCTCCCGGTCGGCCCCGTCACCGACGAGGAGCAGGCACGCGTCGACCCCCCGGGCGCGTAGCGCCACCAGCGCGTCGACCAGGTCGTGCGTCCGCTTCACCGCAGTCATCCGGCCGAACCAACCCACCACGAAGCGGTCGGCGCCGATCCCTAGCCGCCGACGCAGCTCTGCGGCGTCGCCCGAGGCCCGCACTCGAGGCTCCAGGTCGATGCCGAGCCGCACGACCGCGAAGCGCTGCGCCGGTGCGATGCCGATCTCGACGAGGTCGTCCCTGACCTGCGGGCTCACGGCCACGAGCGTGTCGCTGAAGAGCGCGAGCATGCGTTCGATCGCGCGGAAGATGCCCGTCCCGACGGCGCCGAAGTACCCGTTCAGGACGTGACCGTGGTAGGTGTGCACGACGACGGGTGGACGGGCCTGGCCGGAGAGGACGGCGGCGGCGCGACCGATCGCGCCGGCCTTGGCCGTGTGCGTGTGCAGGATCTGGGGCCGCGTGCGGCGGATCTCGCGGGCGACCCGGAGCGCCGCAATGAGGTCGTGCACGGGGCTGATCTCGCGCGAGAGCCCAGGCAGTCGCACGACCTCGACGCCGGCGCCCTCGGCCACGAACGCCATCGACTCCTCGCCCTTTGCGACGTCCCCGGCCACGAGCGTCGTCTCGTAGCCGCGCTCGGCCAGCCCGGCCGTGAGGTACGCGACGTGCAGCGCCGGCCCGCCGACGTTGAGCCGTGCGATCACGCGCAGGACACGGATCGGATCTGCGGCTACGGGCGGGTCGGTCACCGGGGCAAGCTTAGAGGGCCAGGGCCTCGTGCCAGAACAGAGCACCGCTCGGCGCGTGTAGGCGCTGAGGCTGTCGAGGCGAGGCTACACTCGCCCGGTGCCGGTCCTGAAGACGTTGTTCTGGGGTTCTCTCGGCGCTCTCGCGTGGACGCACGTCGCCTACCCTGCGGCGGCCGAGCTGGCGGCCCGCGCCAGGACGCGGCGGGTGCACAAGGACGAGGCGGTTGAGCCGTCGGTGACGGTGATCATCCCGGCCTACAACGAGGAGCCCGTGATCGAGCGCCGGCTCGAAAACCTGCTCGCGCTCGACTACCCGGCCGACCGGCTCGAGATCGTCGTCGCCTCCGATGCCTCCTCCGACCGCACGAACGAGATCGTGGAGTCGGTCGCCGCGCGCGAGCCGCGGGTTCGCCTGCTCGACTGTCCCCGGGGCGGCAAGGTGGCCGCGCAGGATCGCGCGGTGCGGCAGGCGACGACGGACGTCGTCGCGTTCTCGGACGGTAACTCGACCTGGTCGCCGGACGCGCTGCGCCACCTGGTCGCGAACCTGGCAGACCCCGACGTCGCCTACGTCTGCGGCCAGCTGCGCCTCCAGGACGCCGCCGGCAACAACCGTGAAGGGACGTACTGGCGCTACGAGATGAAGCTTCGCGACGCGGAATCACGGCTCGGCTCGATCACGGGCGGCAACGGCTCCATCTACGCCGTCAACCGCGACGATTACGTCGAGGTCGACCCGCGCTGGGGCCACGACCTCTCGTTCCCGTACCGGATGGTGCAAGGGGGAAAGCGGGCCGTCTATGAGCCGCGGGCCCACGCCTTCGAGAAGCCGACCCCCTCCAACGAGACCGAGTACCGGCGCAAGGTGCGAATGTTCGAGCACTGCTGGGAGATCACCCTGCGCGGCTCCATGTTCCGGCGGCTGCCGCCCGGCTACCTCGTCGAGATCGTCTCGCACCGCCTGCTGCGCTACGGCAGCGGCATCCTCCATCTGGCCCTGCTCGCCTCCAGCGTCGCCCTCGTCGGCGACGGCTGGGCCTACGGGATCGTGCTGGCCGGGCAGGTCGCTCTCATCGCCGCGGCGGCGGCAGGCATCCCGATCGCGCGCTACTACGCCCTCGTCACCTGGGCGACGGTCGTCGCCCTCTCGAACTACCTGCGTCACGGCGTGCCGGCAACGTGGGACGCGGCCGAGGGGACGCGGTGAACCGCGCCCTCGACATCGCGACCTCGGCGCTCGGCCTGGCGGTGACGAGCCCGCTCCTGGCCGCCTCGGCCGTCGCGATCAAGCTCGAAGACGGTGGCCCCGTCCTCTACCGACAGGTGCGCGTAGGGAAGGACGGCGAGGACTTCGAGCTGCTCAAGCTTCGCACGATGGTCGTCGGCGCCGAGAAGAAGGGCGCAGGCTTCGCCGTCGACGCGGGCGACAGCCGCATCACGCGGATCGGACGGCTCCTGCGGCGGACGTCGGTCGACGAGTTGCCGCAGCTCTGGAATATCCTTCGGGGCGAGATGAGCCTGATCGGGCCGCGCCCGACGCTCCGCTATCAGGTCGACCAGTACACCGAGCGCCAGCGCCGGCGGCTCGACGTGCGGCCCGGGCTCACCGGCTGGGCTCAGGTGCACGGCCGGGCAACCCTGCCGTGGGCCGAGCGGATCGAGCTCGACGTGTGGTACGTGGAGCACCGCTCGCCCCGGGTCGATCTGAAGATCTTGCTGAAGACGCCGCTTGCGCTCTTCGGCGGCACCTACAGGGGTGCTCGTGGCGGCTGGCGGCCCTCGGCAGGCGACCGCTAGCCGGAAGTCCACGACCGTCACGGCGGTACGCTCTGCCCCTGTGACCGCCGTCCTCTTCACCTGCGCCGGCCAGCGCGTCGACATCGTCACCGCCTTCAAGCGGGCCGGGGCGACCACGATCGCGTCCGATCTCGATCGGCTGGCGCCGGCCCTCTATCACGCCGATCACATGGCATTCGTGCCGCGAGTGACCGATCCGGGCTATCTCGCGGCGCTTGCGGAACTCGTCGCCGAGCACGACGTCGAGCTCGTCGTCCCGGTCACGGACATCGACCAGAGCATCCTCGCGCGCGGCAGGGAGCAGCTCGAGCCGGCCCTGCTGCTCGCGCCTCCGTACGAGGTGTGCGCGAGGATGGCCGACAAGTACGTCGCCCACGTGTTCTTCGAGGAGCACGGCATTCCGAGCCCGCGGACGTGGCTGCCGGGCGAGGTGCCGGACGACGCCCGGTATCCGTTGCTCGTCAAGATCCGCGAAGGCTTCGGCTCGCGGCACATCTACCGGGCGGCGGATGCCACCGAGCTCGAGTTCTTCCTGGGCCACACGCCCGTCGAATCGATGGTTCAGGAGCTGTGCGTCGGGGAGGAGTTCTCGATCGACGTCTTCTGTGACCGCGAAGGCCGCTGCCTCAACGCGATCGCGCGGACGATGATCCAGTCGAAGGGCGGCGAGTCGATCAAGGGGATGTCGATCCTCGATCGTGACCTGATCGAGCACGCACGCCACGTCGCGGAGACGATCGGGATCGTCGGGCCGGCGTGCATCCAGTGCTTTCGCGAGCCGGACGGCTCGTTGCCGGTAACGGACGTCAACCCACGCTTCGGCGGCGCCTTCCCGCTGCCGCTCGCCGCAGGGAGTCGATACCCGGAGCTCGCTCTCGCCCTTGCACGCGGCGAGCGGCCCGCGCCCCGGGTCGGTGAGTATCGCGCGGGCGTCTCGATGACCCGTTTCTATTCGGAGCTGTGCCTCGTCGAGAACGGGGCCGGCGGCCTCGAGCCCGTCTGAAGCTTCCGGAGTCTCTAGAGTTCCGGCGATGCGACACGAGCTCACCGCGACGGCGACTGCCTCGCATCCCGCGGGTCGGCCGGCACGGTCGGACGGGGCCGCTGCTAGGGTCGCGGCGCGATGAGCGAGAGCAACGTGCCCTATCCGGATCCCGACGCCGAGCGCGAGGTCGATCTGCGTTCCGCGTGGAAGCGGATCACGGCCCGCTGGTATCTGCCGGTGGCCGGACTGTTGATCGGCGCCATACTCGGCGTCCTCGCGTCGGTTGGCGGCGGTGACGTCTACCGCGCCCGCACGCTGCTCTATCTCGGCCAGCCCTTTACGACCTCGGGCGGTGGCCAGATCCAGAGCCTCGCGACGAACCCGAAGACGGTCAGTCAGATCATCCGCTCGGAGGCGGCGCTGCGCGCCGCGTCCGAGGCGAGCGGGCTCACGCTCGGTCAGCTCCGGGGCAAGGTCACCTCGGCCGCCGTCGTCAGCGCCGGCCAGGGGAAGAACGTGTCGCCGCTCGTCGAGATCACGGTCGACGCGACTGCGGCCGGAAGCGCCCAGAAGGCGGCCGACTCGCTGGCCGACTCGGTCATCGGCTCCGTCTCGACGTACGTCGACCAGAAGATCTCGCTCCTCAACAAGCAGATCGTCTCCAGCCGGTCGGAGCTCGCCGACATCAACACGCGCGTCACGGATGCCGTCAAGCAGCAGCAGTCGGTGATCGCCGACAAGAGCATCTCCGAGACGAACAAGCTCATCGTGATCAGCAGCCTCAACAACACGATCAGCTTCTCCGAGCAGCGCCGCGGCACCGTCCAGCAGGAGTTGTTCCAGAACCAGCAGCTGCTGTCGCTGGCCGAGAACGTCGAGAAGAGCAAGGTCGTGCAGCCGGCCGTCGCGAGCCAGACGACCGCCACGAGCCGGCGCAACGCCGCGCTGATCGGCGGGCTGATCGGCCTGCTGCTCGGCGCGCTCGCCGCCTCGATCGCCGATCCGTTCCTGCAGCGAAGGGCCGCGCGGAGCGCCGCGTAGCCGGACGCTGATGGTCGAGGGCAAGCGTGTCGCCGTCGTTGTCCCCGCGTTCGAGGAGGAGCACCTCGTCGCGGAGACCCTGCGCGGGATCCCGGACTTCGTCGACCGGATCTACGTTGTCGACGACGCCTCACCGGACGAGACGGCTGCCCGGGCCCGCGCCGTCGCCGATCCTCGCGTCGAGGTCATCGTCCACGAGCAAAACGGCGGCGTCGGCGCCGCGATCGTGACCGGATACGCTCGGGCGCGTGAGGAGCGCATCGACGTCACGTGCGTGATGGCAGCCGACAACCAGATGGATCCCGACGAGCTCGTGAGCCTCGTCGGCCCCGTCGCCGGCGGCGAGGTCGACTATACGAAGGCGAACCGGCTGATCACGGGCGAGGCGTGGACGCTGATCCCGCACAGCCGCTACCTCGGCAACGCGGTGCTGTCGCTCTTGACGAAGATCGCGTCGGGGTACTGGCACGTCGCCGACTCCCAGGCGGGTTACACCGCCCTCTCGCTCGCGGCGCTCGATCGCCTCGACCTGGAGCGGATCTATCGGCGCTACGGCTTCCCGAACGACATGCTCGTGCACCTCAACGTCGTCTCGGCGAGCGTGCGCGACGTGCCGTCACGCCCGATCTACGGTGTCGGTGAGCGCTCGGGGATCAAGATCCGGAGCGTGGCGCCGCGGATCGCGTGGCTTTTGTTCAAGGGCTTCTGGTGGCGGATGAAGGAGAAGTACGTGATCCGCGACTTCCATCCGCTCGTCTTCTTCTACGTCCTCGGGACGCTGATGACCGTGCTCGGCCTGCTGCTCGGGCTCGTCGTCGCGTGCTCGCGCATCTTCTTCGACAACGAGATCACGACCGCGACCGTCGTGCTCGTGGCACTGCTCCTGATCTCGGGCACCCAGTTCACGCTGTTCGGGATGTGGTTCGACCAGGAAGCGAACAAGGAGCTCCGCTGACGGGCGGCGGCGATGATCCGTTCCGTTCGCTCGAGCTCGGCTCCGACGAGACCCTCTCCTGGCAGTCGAACCAGAACGAGCTGGCCGACGCCGTGCTTCGCGACTGGGCCGGCTTCGACGAGCTCCGCGGAGCCGTCGCGCCCCATCTTGCTCGCGTCTCGGTTACTGCGCCCGTGCGCCGTGGCGATCACTGGTTCCGGGTCGATTCCGGCCCCCTCGTCGTCGCTGACGCAGCGACAGCGCCGGGCCGAGTGCTCGTCGATCCCGGCGATGCCTCGCTCGACTGGTTCTTCCCGTCGCCCCTGGGCACGTGCGTCGCCTACGGGCTCTCGTTCGACGGCGACGAGCAGAGCGTGCTCCACGTGGTCGACACGGCGAGCGGCGAGGTGCTTCCGGACCGGATCCCGTTCACCTCGAATGCCACCGTCGCCTGGCTGCCCGACGAGTCGGGCTTCGCCGTCAACGCCGGCACGGCGCCCGACTTCGAGCGGGTCGACAAGGTGCTGCTCGTCCATCGCCTCGGCCAGCCGGGGCCGTCGGTGCCCGAGCCGATCGAGGTGCGCGAGCCGTACTGCGTCTACCCGCAGGTCTCCCCCGACGGGCGCTGGCTCGCCGCGATCACAAGCGAGGTGGAGCCACGCGCCGACTGGATCCGCCCGCTCCCGGACGGAGACTGGCATGCCGTTCCTGCTCGATGTCGAGGGCACGTGCAACGGCGTGTTCGACGGCGACGGCTACGTCGCGGTCTGTACCGAGGATGCGCCGCGCGGACGGCTCGTTCGGATCCCGATCGCGACCGCGGCCGACCGCGGGACGTGGAGCGAGCTGATCGCGGAGAGCGATCTCGTGCTCCGCATCGTCCAGCGCGCCGGCGACCTCCTCGTCGTCAATGCGCTTCGTGAGGCACGCTCCGTCGTGGTCGTCGTGACGCCGGACGGCCTGAGCGAGGAGATCGAGCTTCCCACCGCGGGACTCGTCTCCCGGTCGGCGTCCCACAGCGTGGCCCAGCCGGCGGCGGCAAACGAAGGCACGGGAGTGGCGGGCGACGAGGGCGGGTTCACGTTTGCCCTCGCGGCGCCGGACCGCTCGGCCGGCCTCTACCGGTACGAGCGGGATCAGAGTCGGGTCGTCGAGCTTCGACCACCGGAGGCGCGGTTCCCGTTCGCCGTCACGCGCTACGAGGCGACGGCACCGGACGGCGCGCCGGTCGCCTACGAGGTCGTGCATCGCGCCGACCTCGAGCCCCTGGGTCTCCCTGCCGTCCTCTACGCGTACGGCGGCTGGAACGTTGCGCTCGTCCGCGGGGCGCTCGGTGCGAACGCCCATCTCGTCGAGGCAGGCGCCGCGCTCGTCCTCTCCCACATCCGTGGTGGGGGCGAGGAGGGCGCGGACTTCCACCGTGACGGCGCGCTCGAGCGCAAGCAGCACTCCTACGACGACCTCTACGCGATCGCCGAGGACGTCGCGACGCGCGGGATCGCCGACCCGGCCCGCATCGCGGTGCTCGGCGGCTCGAACGGCGGGCTGATGGTCGCCGTCGCGATCACGCAGCGACCCGCACTCTGGTGCGCGGCCTGCTCTCTGGTCCCCGTCACGGACATGTTGCGCTACCACCTGAGCCCGTACGGCGAGACCGGCCTGCGGGAGTACGGCAGCCCCGACGACCCGGCCGACGCGGCGGTGCTCCGGGCGTACTCGCCGTACCACAACATCCGCGGCGACCTCCTCTACCCGCCGACGCTCGTGATCGCCGGGGCGAACGACATGCGCTGCCCCGCGTGGCACGCGCGCAAGTTCGTGGCCCGACTGCAGGACGAGGCCCGCGGTGGGCCGTTCGTGCTCCGGGTGATGGGCGGTGGGCACCTCAGCACCCGTCGCGGTGCCGACCTCGTCGCCGAATGGCAGGGCTTCCTGCTGCGGGCGCTGCGCCTTGCCGAGTCGGGTCTCGTCGCCACACCGGTTCGTAGCCGACGACGGACCGGCTGACGGGCTCCGTGTCGGGCGTTCGAGTCGTGAGGATGCGGTAAGGATCGACGGATGCTGCCTGCACGAGCAGTTAGCATTGGCCGCGATGCCAACGTCTCTCGTTACGGGTGGAGCCGGCTTTCTCGGCTCTCACCTTTGTGAGGCGCTCCTTGGCCGAGGACATCGCGTCATCTGTGTCGACAATCTCGAAACAGGCTCCCTGGCGAATATCGAGCACCTGCGCGACTCGTCGTTCGTGTTCCTCCCGCACGACGTGACGCTGCACATCGACGTCGACGAGCCGATCGACTACGTGTACCACCTCGCGAGCCCGGCCAGCCCGATCGACTACCTGCGGCTTCCCCTGCAGACGCTCAAGGTCGGGTCGTACGGCACCCACAACGCCCTCGGCCTCGCCAAGGTGAAGCGCGCCCGCTTCCTGCTCGCATCGACGAGCGAGGTGTACGGCGACCCGCAGGTACATCCGCAGCCGGAGACCTATTGGGGGCACGTCAACCCGATCGGCCCGCGCGGCGTGTACGACGAGGCAAAGCGCTATGCCGAAGCGCTCACGATGGCGTATCACCGCCAGCAGGGCGTCGACACGGCGATCGTGCGAATCTTCAACACCTACGGGCCTCGCATGCGTCCCCACGACGGACGCGCGATTCCGACCTTCATTCGTCAGGCACTCGACGAGAAGCCGCTGACCGTGTTCGGCAGCGGCAGCCAGACGCGGAGCTTCTGCTTCGTCGACGACCTGGTGCGCGGGCTCATCCTCCTTGCTGAATCGGGCGAAAATCTCCCTGTCAATATCGGGAACCCTTCGGAGATGACCCTGCTCGAGCTGGCAGAAGCCGTCATCCGGCACACCGGATCTTCCAGCCCGATCGTCTTCGAGGCATTGCCCGTCGACGATCCGCAGGTGCGTCAGCCAGACATCACCCGTGCGGAGCAGCTCCTCGGCTGGACCCCCGAGATCGAGCTCGACGAAGGCCTGCGACGAACCTTGGCCGCGCTCGGCAGGACAGCGACCGTTGCGTAGGGGCGCAGTGATCATGGCCGCGGCGGCTCTCGTCGCGGCCTTCGTCGGCACGTCCACCGCACACGCCTCGAAGTTCATCCAGAAGGGGATCTTCGACGACGCGCAGATCCTCTACGGCAACCCGGATACGGTGTTCCCCGTCTTGCAGCAGATGAACACGAAGCTCGTACGTGTGAACCTCTGGTGGGGAGGGCCGGGCCTCACCGTCGCGCCGCGGCGCCCCGCGAGCCCCGCGAACCCGAATGATCCGGCATACAACTGGGCGACGTACGACAGGACGGTGCTCTACGCCAAGCAGTTCGGCATGAAGGTCGTGTTCACCATCCTCGGCACCCCGAAGTGGGCCAACGGCTCGAAGGGGTGGAACGTCGCGCCGACGAAGTCGGCGGACCTCAAGAGCTTCGTCACGGCCGCGGCCCGACGCTACAACGGGACATTCGTGCGCGGAGAGGACAATGTCCAGCTCCCTCGGGTGCCGTACTGGCTCGTCTGGAACGAGCCCAATAATCCGGTGTTTCTCAAACCGCAGTTCGCGAAGGTGAAGGGCAATTGGGCGATCGTCTCGGGCCGCACCTACGCCCTGCTCTGCAATGCCTCCGTTCAGGCGCTCAAGTCCGTCAGCCGGACATTCCAGGTCGGGTGCGGGGCCACCGCACCACGCGGCAACAACAACCCGAACACGCCGCGGCCCTCCGTGTCCCCGTTGCCGTTCCTGCGAGCGATGATCGCTGGCGGCGCCAAGGGCTTCGACGCCTATGCCCACCATCCCTACAGCGGCTCTCGCAACGAGGGGCCGTTTGACCCACCGCCGACGCCGTCGCGCGGGCAGCCTCCGACCGCCGTCACGCTCGGGAACTTCCAGCTGCTGACGAAAGAGCTGGCACGCCTCAAGCTTCACGTCCGGATCTGGATCACCGAATACGGGTACCAGACGAATCCGCCCGACAAGCTCGTCGGCGTCAGCTGGGCTGCCCAGGATCAATACATGCGCCAGGCGTGGGCGAAGCTGAAAGCCAACCCCAAGGTCGACATGTTCATCTGGTTCCTGTTGCGGGACGAGACCCGGCTCGGTGGCTGGCAGTCCGGCCTCTACACGGCGTGGGGAAAACGGAAGGACGCCCGCGAGTCCTTCGAGCAGCTCAGGTGACCGTCACCTGAGCTGCTCGCCGACGCGACTGACGGCGTCCGGGCAGAGGGGCTCACCGTCCGAATGAGGCTCGACGTTCTGCGTCGTCGGGGTCGACGAGGTGACCGTCGCGCTCCACGTAGCCGTCCTTGCCTCCGATCACGAGCAGGACGAGGTCGTCCTCACCGGGGTTCGACACCTTGCGCGGGGTGGTCGACTCCACATGACAGAGGCCACCGGGGCCGAGGTCACGTGACGCGCCGTCCACCTCGAACCGGGCGATTCCCGAATGGACGAAGTAGAGCTCGTCCTGGACGTCGTGGTAGTGGAGGAACCCCTCATGGCCCGGCGGGTAGACGATCGCGTTGACGCCGAACGCCGTCACCTCGAGCGCCGACCGTAGCTTCCGGAAGCCGTAGCCGTCACCGATCTCGTCGAGCGTTCCAAAGCTGTGTCCCATGCTCACTCCTCCCTGTTTGTGAGGCTGGCGATGGTCAGCCTCAGTCCCTCCTCGAACCCAACGTGGGGCTCGTAGCCGATCAGCTCGCGGGCGAGTCGGATGTCCGCCCAGGACTGCTCGACGTCCCCGGGTCGCGCCGGCTCGTGGACGCGCTCGACCCGGAGCCCGAGCAGCCTCCCGATCGTCTCGGCGAGCGTGTTGACCGTCTCCGACCCGCCGGCGGCGATGTTGAGCACGCTGCCGCCCGCACCCTCCGCCTCGGCCGCGAGAAGGTTGGCCGCGACGACGTTGTCGACGTACGTGAAGTCGCGCGACTGCAGGCCCGTGCCGTGGATGGTCACCGGCCTGCCCTCCTCGATCGCACGGACGAACAGCGGGACGACCGCGGCGTACTGGGAGTTCGGGTCCTGGTGGGGCCCGAAGACGTTGAAGTACCGCAAAGCGACGGTCTCGAGCCCGTAGACGCGAGAGAAGCTGACGCAGAAGCGCTCGGCCGCGAGTTTCGCCACCGCGTAGGGCGAGATCGGGTTGGGCGACTGCGTCTCGACGCGCGGGAACGTTCCGCCGTCGCCGTAGACCGAGGAGGAGGAGGCGGCGACTACTCGGACGACACCCTCGTCGCGGGCGGCGAGCAGGACGTTCAGCGTTCCCTCCACGTTCACGGCCGTGGAGGTGAGCGGGTCCTGCACCGAGCGCGGGACGGAGCCGAGGGCACCCTGGTGGAAGACGATCTCCATCCCTCGGACGGCGGTATGGACGCGCTCGTACGAGCGCAGGTCGCCCTCGACCACCTCGATCTCCGAGGCGATGTCGGCGAGGTTCCGCCGGTTACCCGTGGCGAAGTTGTCCAGCACGCGGACCGCATCGCCCCGCTCGAGCAGGGCGCGCACGAGGTTCGACCCGATGAAGCCGCCGCCACCCGTGACGAGCACCTTGCGGCTCATCGGGCCCGCTCTGCGACGACGTGGAAGTTCGCGAACAGCGTTCCAGGCCCGGGCTCGCGGAGCTTCGCCGAGCGGTCGTCGATCGCCTCCGCCACGGCGTTGATGCCCGCGATCACGGGCGCGGCAACGCCGCCCAGGCGGGCGCGGCGCAGTCCAAGGCTGAGGTAGAGGGACGCGATCATTCCGAGGCACGCGGCGGTTCCGGAGGCGGGCGTCACATTAACCGATGCCCACTCGGCGTTGTCCTCGAAGAGCTTCTGGAGCCCGGCGTGTGTCCAGCGCCAGTAGTCGGCGGGAGACGGGTGATACGGCATCACTCCGTGGGTGGACACAAGCACTCGGCCGCCGGGAGCGGTGACGCGTGCGAGCTCGGACACAGCCCTGGCAGGATCGTCGCAGTGCTCGAACACCTGGATGCAGATGACGACGTCGTAGCTGTCGTCGTCGACAGGCAGGTCCTCGACGGCTCCGCGGAGCTCGGCGTATGGGTTCTCGACGGGGTCGACCCCCACGTATGACCGGACATATGGCGCAAGAATCGGTTCATAGGGTTTCTGTCCGCAACCGACGTCGAGGAGCCTGAACGACCCGAAGTCAGCGTAGGCCCGCGCCGCCTCACCGCGCAGCCAATGGGCAAGAGGCGCCCGCACGGCATAGGTTGGCATCGACCGGCCCGGGTCGAGACGCGGATTCCATTGGTGCTCATGCATCGATGAGATCCGCGGCCGGGAGTGCGGCGATGCCGAGCACAAGCCACGTGGCGGCGTCCAGGGGAATGCCGGACACGATGCCGAGGGCGGTCCAGATGCCCATCAGTGTCAGAAGGGTAACGAGCGCCACGAGCGCTGGGCCGCTGCTCTCGAGTGGTGACCAGAGGGCGGTTCGTGCAGCGAGCACGAGACCGGCGCCGAAAGTGGCGAGCAGCAGTGCAAGGCCGATGACGCCCAAGTCGGCGGCTGCCTGTATGTAGGTGTTCTGGATCCCCCAAGGCCGATTGGGGGACGGAAAGGCCTCGGCCACGACGCTCGGGAACTTTCGTCGCGCGTCGGGGACGTAGGGCATGTACGTCGCGGGGTCTGACGAGCGCTGCCAGCCGGCGCCGGTCACGGGATGATCCAGAAAGATCCTCCCCCCGATGTAGGTGAGGACGGTGCGCTGCGAGTACGTCTCGATGCCAACCTGCGCTGTGTTGTTGCGAACGCCGATGAAGCGCAGGAACGACGCAAGCGGATCGGCCCGCAGCGCGACGACGCCGAGCGCGACCGCCCCGACGACACCGGCGACGACGATGGCGCGCCTGAGCGTCAGTTGGAACCGGCGTCGCGCAACGGCCATGAGGACGATCGTCGCGATGATCAGGCCGCCGACCGCAGCCACGCTGCCGGAGAGGACGAGGCCTACCCCGGACACGAGCCCGAGCGCCGTCAATCGTCTGTTGCCCGGCCACGCGCCGTCCGTGGCGATCCCCGCGAGACCGATCGCGAAGGCGACCGCGCAGACGGCGGCAAGGTCGTGGTGCCCGAGGAACGAGGGCTGACGCCAGCCTGCCTTCCAGGCGTCGAAGATGGGAACGCCAACGAACTGCAGACCGGCTACGGCGGATGCCGTGGCAGCCCACGCCGCGAAAGCCCAGAACAGCGGCCGGAGGCCGGCGGGTCGTCGCGCGATGAGCGGCACCGCCACAGCGAGCACGGCGTACTCGGCGAACTTTGCGGCGGAAACCGCATGCGCTGCGAACCCATCGGCGCCGACGCCGCGGAGAGTTTCGAGGGCGATCCAGACCAGGTAGCCCGCTGCAGCGAGCCAGAGTGTGCGACCTGCCCGTAGCGGCTCGAAGCCGTGCCGGACGCCGATTGCGAATGCCGCGATAGCGACGGTGAGCACCGCCAGGTCGGAGAGCGTCGCGGACGCTGTCGTCGAGCCTAGCCCCACGTCGATTGAGGGCTGGTAGCCGACGTGGAGGAACAGGAGCGGCACGGAGGCTGCCAGGATCAGCGGGCCGATAGCAGTCTGCCGCTGGACGTCCGCGCTGTACGTGGGCGCGACAGCGCTCGAGACATGCCGGGACGCCAAGGTGACCAAGTATACTCGAGCCTCGTCATGCGCTCACGGCTTCTGTGGCGTCGTTCCGCGACGGCCGTGGGGCTGTATGCGGCGGTCGCGCTCGGTCTTCTCGGGACGGTTGTCGCCTCGCGTGTGCTCGGGCTCGACGGGTTCGGGCTCTACGCGACAGCGCTCGTGGCCGCCTCGTTCATCCAGACGCTTCTCGATCTCACGGTCGAGGAATCGCTGACGAAGTTCGGCTTCCGCTACGTCGCGGCAGAGGACTGGGGGCGGCTGCGCAGGCTCTTCGGGGTTGCTCTTCGCTTCAAGCTCGTCGGCGGTGCTCTCGGCACCCTCGCGCTCGTGGTCTTTGCGCCGTTCGCGAACACCGTCTTCGGCACCGACGGACTCGAGGGGCCGGTGCTCGCATCGGCGCTGCTCCCCCTCGTCCAGGCGCCCGAGGGCGTCGCCTCTACCGCCCTCCTGCTCCGCGGTCGCTACGACCTCCGCGGCGCGTACCTGACCTTCTCGATGGCGCTGCGTCTCGCCGCGATCGCGCTCGGCGCCCAGTTCGGCGTCTGGCAGGCGATCGCGGGTATCGTCGTCGCCCAGGTAGTGGCGACGGTCGCCCTCTCCACGGTGGGGTTGAAGGCGTTCAGACGCTTCCCCGCCGCCACCGCCCGGCCGCTCGCCGAGGATCGCGGCCCCATCAAGGCGTTCGTGGTGCAGTCGAGCCTCGCCACCGGGCTGCTCTCGCTGCGGACGGCGTTCTCGCCGCTCCTGCTGGGGGTCGTCGCCAGCCCGACGCAGGTCGGCCTGTTCCGGATCGCCCAGGCGCCACAGGCGGGCCTGTCGGCTGCGAGCTCTCCGGTTCGTCTCGTCCTGCTCACCGAGCAGACGCGCGACTGGGAGCACGGCCTCGAGCGGAAGGTTCTCGGAGGCGTCCGGAAATACATGGCGGCGGCCGCGGGGTTGATGGCGATCGTGCTCCCGGCCTTCCTGATCCTGATGCCGTGGCTGATCCGACTCGTGTTCGGGCCGGCGTACGAGGGAGCCGTTGCGGCTGCCAGGATCATCCTCGTCGCGGCCGCGCTCCAGGTCATCCTGGGCTGGACAAAGTCCCTGCCGGTCTCGATCGGTCGGCCGTCGCTCCGCCTCTGGACCCACGGGATCGAGACCGTCGTGCTGCTCCCTCTCGTTGCCTGGTTCGGGTACACCTGGGGTGTGACGGGGGCTGCCATTGCGATGCTCGTCTCCACGATCGTGTTCGCGATCGCCTGGGGCGTCGCCCTCGTGCGACTCCACCTCGAGGTCGGGGAACGGCCGCCGACAGCTGAACGGGCAGCCGGGTCGTGAACGTCCTGATCGTCTCCGGAATCTGGCCGCCCGACGTCGGAGGCCCGGCCAGCCATGCCCCCGAGCTCGCCTCGTTCCTCGCGGGACGGGGGCACTCCGTCGAGGTCGTGACCACCGCCACGGGTGTGCCCGAGCCGAGATCGTTCCCGGTCTTCCACGTCAGCAGGTCGGTTCCGGCAGGGGCACGGCACGCTGCCGTCGCCGCCCTCATCGGGCGCAGGGCGCGGTGCGCCGAGGTCGTGTACGCAACGACGATGCTGCGCCGGGCGGCAGCGGGCTCGGGCGTGGCGCGGCGGCCGCTCGTGATCAAGGTGACGACGGACGAGGCCTACGAGCGCGCGCGACGGATGGGGCTCTTCGAGGGGAGCCTGGAGGCGTTCCAGGCGGCCGAAGGCGGGCCACGAATCCGGGCGCTCCGGTGGAGCAGGACGGCGGCCCTGCGCCGCGCCGAGCACGCGTTCTTCCCGAGCCGCTATCTGCGTGACTTCGCCCTCGGCTGGGGCATGCTCCCGGGCAGGACATCGGTTCTGCCCAACCCTGCACCCCTGCTGCCGGAGCTCGGCCCACGAGAGGATCTCCGGGCGCGCTTCGGCATGTCGGGGCCGACTCTCGTCCTCGCCGGCAGGCTGACCGCGGCCAAGGCCGTCTCCGTGGCGCTCGATGCGATCCAGCGGGTGCCCGCCGTGTCGCTGATCGTGGCGGGCGACGGCCCTGAGCGCGCCACGCTCGAGCGAGAGGGCGAAAGCAGGGGGCTCGGAGGCCGGGTCCGCTTCGCGGGCGGCCTCCCACGCGACGAGGTGCTCCGCCTGTTTCACGCGGCCGACGCCGCCCTCCTCACGTCTGCCTGGGAGAACTTCCCCCACGCGGTCGTCGAGGCGCTCGCCGCGGGGACCCCCGTGATCGCGACCGCCGTCGGAGGCGTGCCTGAGGTCCTGCGTGACGGCGTCAACGGCCTCCTCGTGCCCGCGGGTGACCCGGCCGCCGTGGCAGCTGCGATCGAGCGTCTTCTCGGAGACGAGCAGCTGCGTGTACGGCTGCGCGCGTCGGCCGCGGCGTCGGTCGCAGAACACGCGCCCGATGTCCTCTACGGGCGGATCGAGGACGTCCTCGCCCGGGTGCGGCGCCGATGACGAGGTCGCGCCTCCTGATGGTCGGCCGGACGCGCTATGCGCTTCCGCTCGACGGCTCGCTCGCCAGGAAGTTCGACGCGCTGTCGGAGGTGCTCGACGTTCGCGTGCTCGCGGCCCGGAGAAGCGAAGACCGCGGCGGCGACGCCCGGTTCGTGCTCTACCCCCCGGCTGCGCCCGGCAAGCTCGAGGGCGTCGCCTTCTGGACGCTCTTCCCGTTCCGGGTCGCGCGCGAGCTGAGGGCCAACCGTCCCGATGTCGTCCTCGCGCAGGGCGGGCACGAGACGGCGCTCGTTCTGCTCGCGCGAGCGATCGCCCGCAGCTCCGTGCGGATCGTGATGGACGTCCATGGCGATCCGCGGTCCGCGACCCGCCTTTACGGCTCGCCCGGGCGGCGGGCAGTCGCCCCGCTCGGAGACCTGTTGACGCGCCTCGCCCTGCGTCACGCCGACGGCGTCCGGACGATCTCCGCCTACACGACGGCGCTCGTGCGCGAGAGCGGCGTCGAGCCCCTGGCGACCTTCCCCGCCTACATGGACCTCGATCCCTTTCTTGCGACGCCTCCGGCGGCGCTGCCGGAGCAGCCCGTCGTGCTCTTCATCGGCGTCCTGGAGCGGTACAAGGCGGTCGACGTGCTCGCGCGGGCGTGGCGTCGC
This sequence comes from uncultured Thermoleophilia bacterium, assembly GCA_963799575.1. GTDB lineage: Bacteria > Actinomycetota > Thermoleophilia > Gaiellales > Gaiellaceae > Gaiella. The sequence goes on along the minus strand of CAWCXK010000008.1, from coordinate 354,535 downwards.
GCTGCGCCTCTCGTGCCGTTCGCGCGGCTCCGGATCGTCGGCAGCGGCACGATGACGGAGACCGTGGAGCAGCTCGCCGCAGAGCTTCCGGAATCAGTCGAGTGGATTCCCCGCCTTCCGTCCGCGGGCGTCGCCGACGCCATCGACGGCGCGACGGTGCTCGTCCTCCCGTCGCGCTCGGAGGGCCTCGGTCGGGTCGTGGTCGAGGCCTTCTGCCGCGGCCGTGGCGTTGTCGGCAGCCGGGTGGGCGGGATCCCCGATCTCGTCGAGGAGGGGCGGAACGGACTGCTCGTGCCGCCGGGGGACGAGGCCGCCCTCGCGGAGGCGCTCGTGCGCGTGCTGACGGACGCCTCCCTCGCCGCACGGCTCGGAGCGGCGGGGCGCGCCGGCGTCGATCCCTGGCTGGCCTCGCCCGAGGAGTACGCCCGCCGGATGCGGGCGCTCGTCGACGCAGTAGTGGAGGGCACGTGAGGATCGCCTTCGTGACGCAGGACATCGATCCTGGCAGCCCGGTGCTCGGCGCCACGGTCGCGAAGGTGCGGGCGCTCGCAGCGCGGGTGGACGAGGTCGTGGTGCTCGCCAACCGAAGCGTGGACGGCGTGCTGCCCGGGAACTGCCGCGTGCACCTGTTCTCGGCCGGGTCGCGGCCCGGCCGCGGCGTCCGGTTCGAGACCGCGCTCGCGCGAGAGCTGGCCCGTTCACCGCGCCCTGCGGCCGTCGTCGCGCACATGTGCCCTATCTACGCGGTGCTCGCCGCACCATTGGCTCGACCGCTCGGGGTCAGGGTCCTGCTCTGGTTCACGCACTGGCGCGCGAGCCGGCTGCTGCAGCTCGCCGAGCGCCTCTCGACCGACGTGATCACGGTGGAACAGCGGTCGTTCCCGCTTCGCTCGAGCAAGGTGACGGCGATCGGCCACGGCATCGACCTGACCGGGTTTCGCTGTATCGCCCGACCGCCGGCCGCTACCCCGTCCCTGCTCTCGCTCGGGAGGACGTCGCCTGCCAAGGGACTCGAGACGGTGATCCGCGCAGTCGCCCGCGTCTCGGACACGCAGTTCTCGCAGATCGGCCCGTCGCTGACCGCCGAGGAGCGGGATCACCGGGCCAAGCTGCAGCGCCTCGTCGCGGAGCTCGGTGTCGGCGACCGGGTCGTGATCGGCGATCCCGTGGCACGGTCGGAGGTCGCAGCGCTGCTCGCTTCGGCCGACGCGCTCGTCAACAACATGCGCGCCGGGGCGACCGACAAGGTGGTCTTCGAGGCCGCCGCGACGTGCCTGCCCGTGCTCGCGTCCAACCCGGCGCTCGACGCCTTCCTGCCGGAGAGCCTGCGCTTCCAGCGGGACGACGTCGACAGCCTGGCGGCGCGGATCAAGGCCCTGCCCTCACTCGACCTGCAGTCCCTCGGCCGTGAGCTCCGTGCCCGCGTCGAGCACGACCACTCCGTGGACGGATGGGCCGAGCGCGTGATTGCGGTCGCAACGCGGTGAGCCCCCCCGTCGTCCTCCACATCGGGAAGGTGGCCGGGATCTCTGGCTCCGAGAACCACCTGCTCCTGCTGCTTCCCCGACTGCGCGATCACGGCTACGACGTTCGGTTCGTGCTCCTGCACGAGGACGAGCCGGGTGCGCACGACTTCCGCCTCAGGCTGGAGGAGTCGGGCGTCCCTGTCGATGCGATCCGGCTGCCGTTTGCCTTCGACCCACGCGCGTTCGGCCGGCTGCTCAGCCTGATTCGGAGGCACGGACCGGCGATCGTGCACACGCACCTCGTTCACGCCGACTTCCTCGGGCTCGTCGCGGGCAGGATCTGCCGCGTCCCGGCGCTCATGAGCACGAAGCACGGGTTCAACAGCTTCCGCGACCACCGTGCCTTTGCCCTCGCAGATCGGACGATCGGCCGGCTCGCCAGTCCGCACATCGCGATCTCGCGCGGGCTGGCCCGCTACCTCGTCGAGGCCGAGGGCTTCCCCGACGACGAGTTCACCGTCGTTCACTACGGGATCGAGCCCGGATCCGAGCCTGCGCCCTGCGACCTGAGCGCTCCGCGGCTCGTCTGCGTGGGGCGCCTCGTCCCGATCAAGGGTCACGACGTTCTCTTCCGTGCCTTCGCCCTGTCCCGCGAAGCGGTTCCCGGGCTGGAGCTCCGGCTCGCCGGCTCGGGAGGGCTCGAGGCAGAGCTCCGGCGCCGCGTCGAGGACTTGGGCATCGGGGATGCGGTGGAGTTCCTCGGTCTCGTCCAGCCTGTCGAGCCGCTCCTGGAGGAGGCTGCGATCGTCGTCGTCCCGTCGCTCGGCGAGGGCTTCGGCATGGTCGCGCTCGAGGCGATGGAGCGTGGGCGGGCCGTGATCGCGAGCGACGTCGGCGGCCTGCCGGAGATCGTCGTGGACGGCGAGACAGGGCTGATCGTCCCGCGCGGCGACGAGACCGCGCTCGCGGGTGCGATCGTCGAGCTGGCGAACGACCTGCCCCGTGCTGCCGCCATGGGCCTCGCGGGCCGCCGGCGTGCGATTGCATCGTTCGGTCAGGAGCGCTGCACGGACCAGACAGCCGCGCTCTACAGCGCCGCGCTCTCCGGCGCCGGCGTCGCGTAGCGGGCCCGGACGCGCTCCCATCCGAGCAGGAGCGGGAAGGCCGCGAGAAGCGCGAGCAGGAAGTCCCACGGAACGCGGTAACGGACGGTGCCGGCGAAGACCATCGCCATCAGCGTGTTGTAGGTGGCGAGCGACAGCGCCAGGGCGACGAATCGCCTCGGTGCGAGGAACAGCCCGATCAGTGCGAGCGCGTACAGAGCGATCATGAACACCGGCTCGCCGCTGCGGCGCAGCGTGTCGGCGAAGCCCTTGCGGCCCGGATCGTCCGTCGCGACCGAGAACGTCGGCTGCCAGAGCATCCACGTCGCCTGTGCGGCGAGCCGCCCCTTCTCGCCGGGATGGTGACGCCAGAAGCTCAGCACCTTGCGCTCGTAGAGGTTCATCTGCGCGCACTCGTCGACGGGCACGCGCTTCCCCGTGGCGAGCTCGATGTCCGCCGCCTCCGTCGGCCGCGGGGGGACGCCCGGGGGGTCGGGGACGTCGTCGATCCACTGGCCGGCGGCGAGGACGCGGTAGGTGTTCTCGTTGTTCGCCTTCCAGAGGGCACGAGCATCGGTCGTGATCGTGAAGCAGCCAACCTGCACCCTGTTGCGTACCGCCCACGGGGCGAATGCGAGCCCTGCCGCGACGAGCACTGCGAGCAGGGCCGCCACGGTTCGGCGGTCGGCATGCAACGGCCAAGCGGCGTAGACCGCGAGGAGCACGGGGAGCAGGATCAGCCGCGAGTTACCCAGGATCGCGACTCCTGCGGCTGCGCCGAGGGCGGCGCACCACCACGTCGAGCGGCGTTCCCGGGCGATCAGCGCGAGGAGGACGATCAGGGCCAGCAGGAACCCGTCCAGGATCTCCCGGTTGACGTGGACGTCGTGCCAGACGAGATACGGGTGCAGGGTTGCGATCAGCGCGGCGATCAGCCCGATCGCGACCGAGCCGATGCGACGGCCGATCTCGAACACGAGCATGGCGGTCCCGGCCGCTACGAGTATCTGTGCCCCGCCGACGACGAGCCAGGTCCGGTCGAGCGGCCAGTAGAGCGCAGCGAGGAACCACGCGTACAGTGGCTGGGTGTAGGCCGAGGGCACTCCGGGCAGGAGGCCGAACGTCCCGCTCGACACGAGCGTCTGGGCGAACCGGTCGCTCTTCTCGACGAAGGCCTCGAGGATCCTGTTGCGCTCCCAGGCGAGGACGGCCAGGCGTGGCACGACGGCGACCGTGGCGACGAGGAGAAGGGCCGGGGAGCGACGCATGGTCAGGCGCGCGATACTTGGCGGGGGATGGCTGCCACTTCGAAATCGTTCGCAGTCGTGTCATGCCATGTCGAGAGGATTCTCGACGATCGCGCCTGGGAAGCGTATCGGACGTTCGTAGCGAAACGTCATGGCGGCTTCGCGATCGCCTCACTCGTGCGACCGCCGGATCCGAACGCGGGCGAGGACGAGGCGCTCTGGCTCGACCGCGTTCGCCAGCTCACGCGGATGGGTCCGATCGGTCACCACACCCACTGGACGAGCCCTGATCACGCGCGGCCGCTGCCGGGGCTCGAGACCGGAGGGCGCGTGGTCCGCGAAGCCGCGTGGCTTCGCGACAACGATGTCGTCGCCACCTGCTTCTGCGGGGGCGGCTGGTTCACCGACGGCTCCGTCACGGCTGCGTGTGCAACGCTCGGATACATCGACTGCACACCGCGGACGCATCGACCACCCCGCCTCGAGGAGGGGGGTGCCTGGGCCGAGCTGAGTCGGCCCGCACTGGTCGAAACGGGCGACGGCCAGATGCTCTCGATCCCGACGACCCACTCTCTCGGCGAGCTTGCACGCCTCGCCGTATCGCCCAGGCCGATCCGGATCGACGTCGTCCACGGGTATTTCCACGACACCGACCTTCTCGACCCGCGGCGGCGGCGTGCCCTGGCGGCGGCGCTCGTGATCCTCGGCCGCAGGCGCGCCCGGTCAGACCTCGACGCAATCGAGGCGCTCGTCCGGGTGTGGGCCGACGTCGTCGCATGGCCGGAGATCGCACGCGGTGGAACCGCCGACCAACGGGGGTAGAATCCCGGCGTGCCGACCGCCCCACCGGCGCCGACCGAGAGCGCCCGACCACACGAGGAGCTGCTTCGATCGGCCGACGTACGATCGTCCCGCCTCTATCTGCTGTCCCGAGGCCATCTGGCGACGCTCGTTCGCCGTGCCGTAAGCGTCGCCGTGCTCGTCACGATGGACTTTCTCGGCCTCGCACTCGGTATCTACCTGGCCCTCGTCCTCCGCTCGTTCGCCTACGGCAAGCCCGTCTACTGGTCACTTCTCTGGCGTGAGGGGCCTGGGCAGTGGTTGAAGTTCCTGGTACCGGTGTGCGTGCTCATCTTCTGGCAGGCGGGTCTGTACGCGCAGCGCGAGCGCCGGGCCGGCACCGGGCGGATCGTCTCCTCGCTCATCCTCGTCGCCCTCATCGTCCTCGCCTTCGGCATCGGCACGGGCTACGACTTCGGCACGACCGGGCTCATCCCGACGGCGGTCGTCGTCTGCGCCCTGACGATCGGTCTGCTGCGGGCCGCGTACGGGTCGTTTTCCCTCGAGCTGATGCGGCTTGCCGGCGTCCGGCGGCGGGTCGTGCTGGTCGGGGCCGGGGAGAGCCTGCAGCGCGTACAACGAGAGCTCGGCTCTGCGCGTGGCGGCATCGCGTACGAGTTCGTGGGCGTCGTCTCGAGCGACGCCGCCTCGGGCCTGCCGCAGCTCGGCACCTCGCTTGCCGACATCGTGGCAGTCCTCGACCAGCAGCGTCCCGACGAGCTGATCCTGTCCGAGTCCGATTTCGACGAGCATCAGGTCCTGGCCGTCGTCGAGCAGGCCCACCGACAGGGCGTCCGTGTCCGGCTCGCCCCGGAGACAACCGACCTGCTCGTGCAGAAGGGGGAGTACGTGCCGGGGGTCGGGGTTCCGCTCTTCGAGTTGCGCCCGCCGATCCTCACCGGCTGGGACTGGGCCGTGAAGCGCTCCTTCGACATCGTCGTCGGCGTTCTCCTGACCGTGCTCGGCGCTCCGCTGTGGCTGCTCATCTGCCTGGCGATCAAGCTCGACTCTCGGGGCCCGGTGTTCTACGTCGACCAGCGCGTCGGGGTCGGTGAGCGCGAGTTCGGCATGCTCAAGTTCCGCACGATGGTCGTCGGCGCGGCCGACCAGCAGCACCGGCTCGAGGAGAGCAACGAGGCGAGTGGTGCCCTGTTCAAGATCCGCAACGATCCGCGGGTGACGGGCGTGGGGAGGCTTCTGCGACGGTTCTCGCTCGACGAGATGCCGCAGATCGTGAACGTCATGCGGGGCCAGATGAGCCTCGTCGGGCCGAGGCCGCTCCCGCTTCGCGACTTCCGTCTGCTCGAGGACTGGCATCACGCGCGCTACCTCGTCCTGCCCGGAATGACGGGCCTCTGGCAGATCTCGGGCCGCTCCGGCCTCTCCTTCGGCGACCTGGTGCGGCTCGATTTCACCTACATCGAGAACTGGTCGATCTGGCTCGACATCTCGATCATCGCCAAGACGATTCCGGCCGTGATCTCGGGCCGCGGCGCGTACTGAGCGCGAACGCTCGGAGCCCCTCCCGGCTCCCCCCGTACAATCTGGCGGTGCAGGCGCCCAGGATCCTCGCGGTCGCATCGGCCGTCGACCTCGACTTCCGGTACGGCTGCACGCCGGCCTGGTGGCAGCTCTGGAAAGGGATGTACGAGGCCGGCGTCGACCTGGTGGTGACGCCGTACCGTGGCCGGCCGGTCGAGTCGCCGTGGTGGCGAACGGCGCCGAACCCGACCTACCGCGAGGGCGAATCGTACGCTGCCGTGCGGAGCGGCCTCGCTCGGCTCAAAGGGGATCGATATCTGCGGAGGGCCGAGGTTGCGCCCGAGGAGAGTGCGCTCGATCGCCTGACGCGCGAGACGATCTGGCGGGTCGTCACGCCCCGCTGGCGACGGCACCTCGAACGGCTCGTCGAGCTCGAGCGCCCCGATGCGGTCGTCGTCTTCACCGTCCCGATGGCCCACCTCAGAGGGATACCGACAGCGCTCCGCGAGCGTTTCGGCATTCCCGTCATCTTCTACGACGGCGATGTCCCCATGAGCCTGCCGGAGTTCGGCGGCATGGACACGGGTTTCAACTACTACCACGGGGCCGATCCATCGGAGTACGACCTGGTGCTCTCGAACTCGGAAGGAGGTCTTCCCCGCCTCCTCGAGCTCGGCGCCCGACGCGCGGAAGCAGTCTTCTGGGGCGCTGATCCAGAATTCTTCGCACCGTTGGCCGTGGAGAAGGAGATGGACGTGTTCTTCTATGGCTACGGCGACAAGTTTCGCCAGGAGTGGACGGCGACGATGGTCGGCGAGCCGAGCCGGGCGGCTCCCGAGATCGACTTCGCGCTCGGAGGCCGGGACTTCCGCGGCGATACCGGTCGGGCCCGGGAGATCGGCGACGTGCCGTTCAACGTCTTTGCCCACGCTATCTCCTCGGCGCGGGTCAACCTCAACGTGACGCGACGGTCTCACGCGACCGTGCCCCTGTCGTCCACCTGTCGTCCCTTCGAGCTCGCCTCCGCCGGTGCTGCGATCGTCTCGAACCCGCACGAGGGCATCGACAGCTGGTTCGAGCCGGGCTCGGAGATCGTCCTCGTCGAGAACGCGGAGCAGGCGCTCAGCGCGTACAGGATGCTTCTCGACGACCCTGCGCAGGCGCAGGCGATGGGAGCGCGCGCCCGCGAGCGCGTCCTCGACGAGCACACGTACGCACACCGAGCCCGTCGCGTGCTCGACCTTCTCGGGCTCAGCGGGTGATTCACGCCACGGGTGATCGCCATCGTCCCCGCCCACAACGAGGAGGGAGCGATCGGTGGCGTCGTGGACGAGATCAGGGCGTTCGACGAGTCGTTCGACGTGGTCGTGATCGATGACGGCTCGACGGACGGCACCGCCACCGTCGCAGCTGCCCGTGGCGCGGCCGTCGTGATCCTCCCGTTCAACCTCGGGATCGGCGGTGCCGTCCAGACGGGCTTCAAGTACGCCCTCGAGCACGGCTACGAGCTGGCGGTCCGGCTCGACGGTGACGGCCAGCACGACCCGGGTGAGCTCGAGAAGCTGTTGGCGCCGATCCGTGCCGGCAACGCAGACATCGTGACGGGCTCGCGGTTCGTGCTCGAAGACCCGTCGTACCGGGCGCCACTCGCGCGCAGGATCGGGATCACGTGGTTCGCTCGGCTCGTCTCGCTGCTCACGCGGCAGCGCGTGACCGACACGACGTCTGGCTTCCAGGCGTTGAACCAGAGGGGCATCGCCTTGTTCGCCGGCGACTACCCGAGTGACTACCCGGAAGTGGAGGCAACCGTGCTCGTGTTCAAGCACCGGTTGCGTCCTCTCGAGGTGCCGGTGCAGATGCGCGAGCGGGAGCACGGGCAGTCCTCGATCACGTTTGTCCGGTCGGTTTACTACATGCTCAAGGTGACGCTGGCTCTTTGCGTCGCGATGGTGAGAAAGTACGCCGTACCCGAGGAGGAGGCGCGACACCGGTGACTCCGGTAAAGATCTCGATCGCAGCTTCGATCGCCTCGTTGTTGCTGCTGCTCGTCGTCTTCGAGCTGATCCGTGGCAGGCGGCTGAAGGAGCGGTACGCGCTGCTCTGGATCGCCACGGGGGTCGTTCTCCTCATCCTGTCGGTCTGGCGGGGAGGGCTCAACACGATCGCCGGCTGGATGGGAGTTGCGACCTACCCACCCGCGATCCTCTTTGCCGTCGCGACGCTCTTCGTCGTGATCGTCCTCCTCTACTACTCGACGGTGCTATCGCAACTCGCGGATCAGAACACGATCCTCGCCCAGCAGGTGGCTCTGCTGCGGGAGCGGCTCGACGCGCTCGAAGCAGACGAGTGACCGCGCGTGGTTGCCGTCGGGCGGGCGGCACCCTTCACGACGCCGCGCTTCACGATGCAGTGTGCGCGGGCGGACTGACCGCGAACATATCGCCGCCGGTTGGCGGGTCGCGGTAGTCGGCCATCACCCCGATGCGATAGGTCGCGCCACCCGCCGGTGGGGCCTGATCGACGTACTGCCGGTCCCTGGTCTCGGTGATCGTCGGCATCGTGAGAAGGCACGATGTCACGCCCGCCGTGGTGCATTCCGAGTCGGGCCGTCCGGCTGCGGTCCTCATGACGCGGTACGAGACCCCGGCGCGCCACCCGCCTGTCGACCACGTCAGCACGGTGGTCGCTCCACGCGGTGTCGCGGTCACTTCGATCGTCCGATCGACGGGAATGAGGATGGTGTTGCCGCCGTCGTCCGAGAGGACGACGTTTTCGGGGCTCTTCGCCGGCCGCGCGACGGTAACGACGAGGAGCGGGACGAGCGCGACGACCAGCACGGCTGCTGCCGCCGGTATCCACCCGATCGCCTGCCCGTCGGCGGCGGGGATCGCGCGGTCACCGAGGCGACTCCTCAACGTCGGCACGAGCATCGGCACCGCCGCGATCAGGAGCAGGTACGCCGGCCAGGCCGGCATCAGGAGCCGGAAGAAGGTGTTGCTCTCGATGCTCGCGAGTGGTGTTGCGCCCTTGATGACGAGGAACGCCGCCAACCAGCCGGCGAGCAGTGCGGCCACGCCGGGACGCCACCGCACGATCGCGATCGCTCCGGCGATCGGCGCCCACTGCGCGAGTCGGGCGCTGTAGAAGAACTCGCGTAGGTTGGACATGTTCTGGCTCCACGCGTGCGAGTCGAACTTCAGGTAGCGGCTGAGGTCGACCTGTGCCGCGACGATACGCGTTCCCGCTCCGAGTGCCTCGTGAGACTCCCCGAGCGAGAAAAGCGGCACGTTGCCGAGGCCGCGGCTCTTCCAGATCACCAGAGTGAGCAGGGAGGGCACGATCGCCGCGCCGAAAACGAGCACCTCGCGCGGCCGACGGTACACGAGGTATGCGAGGACAGCCCCCGCCAGGAACAGGAAGTTCGGCGGCTTCGCGCCACCGGCGATCCCGACCACTGCGCCTGCCACGATCGCGTCGGTCCACGATCGCCGGTCGATCGAGCGCAGCACGAAGACCGCGGCGACGAGCAGCGTGACCATCGAGAAGTAGTCGGCCATCGCTGTCAAACCCAGGGCTTGCGGCAGGAACTGGTCGACGAACTTCTCGTGGTATCCGCTGACGAAGAACGGGATCGATGCGTACGGGACGATGACCCACAGCAGGGCCGACCAGAGCCCGAGGAGGCGTCCGCCCACGCGCTCCGCGATCGCGTAGACGCACAGGAGGGCGACCGGGCCCATCACGACCAGGTTGACGATCACGATCAGCGGCAGCGCCTGAAGGAAGGTCGGGCCTGTGATCCAGGTGATGGGCGTCAGGGCCAGCGACCAGCCGTAGCCGACGAGCGCGTTCGGCAGCCTCAGATCGCCGAACGACCATCCCGTCGTCGCGTACCAGATCTGATCGCCGCCCTGGTAGTAGAGCCAGCCGTTGTGCGTCACCGTCAGCGCGAGCGCCACGGTCCCGAAGAACTGACCTGCGATCAGCACCACGAGTGACGCGCGTGGGTGGGCCAAGATCAGATCGACGCCCCTCACCACCGCCTTGGCAACACGCCGGGCCGCGGCCCCGCCGGCCTCAGGCTGCATCGCCTGCGTGCTCTGCCCGATACCAGTCGATCGTGCGGCGGAGGCCGTCACGCAGCGGGACGGCCGCGCGGAAGCCCATGCGTTCCTCGGCGCGGGTCGTGTCCAGGGCACGACGCGGCTGGCCGTTCGGCCGGGACGTGTCCCAGACCACCGCGCCGTCGTATCCGGTCAGCTCGGCGATCAGGGCAGCGAGGTCGCGGATAGAGATCTCCATCCCCGTTCCGACGTTGACGGGATCGCCGCCGTCGTATCGCTCGGCCGCGAGAACGAGTGCCTCGACGCAGTCGTCCACGAACAGGAACTCTCGCGTCGGCGATCCGTCGCCCCAGAGGACGATCGTCGGCTCGCCACGCTCTCGCGCCTCCTCCATCTTGCGGATCAGGGCCGGGATCACATGCGACGTGGTGAGGTCGAAGTTGTCGCCGGGGCCGTACAAATTCACCGGCAGCAGATAGATCGCCTTCGTGCCGTACTGGGCGCGGTAGGACTGCGCCCCGACCAGGATCGCCTTCTTGGCAACGCCATACGGCGCGTTCGTCTCCTCGGGGTAGCCGTTCCAGAGATCGTCCTCGTGGAACGGCACCGGAGTGAATTTCGGGTACGCACAGATCGTTCCGGCGATCACGAGCTTGGCCACGTCGTGGAGTCGCACCTGCTCGAGAACGTGTGCGCCCATCATCAGGTTGGCGTACCAGTAGCGCCCGGGATTGGCCAGGTTGGCGCCGATTCCCCCGACTTCGGCCGCCAGATGGAACACCAGCTCAGGACGCGCCTCGTCGAACAGGCGGGCGGTTGCCGTCATGTCGGTCAGGTCCGTGTCAGCGCGCGCCGGAACGACGACGTCGTGGCCGTCGTCCTTCAGGCGCGTCACGAGGTGTGAGCCGAGGAAGCCGCCGCCGCCGGTTACGAGAACACGCACGGGATGAGGTTAGCGCCGAGCTCGGCGCGCCGGGCCAGTCTCTGGGTCGGCGCGATGACAGACGCTGCGTACGCTGCCTCGCAAGGTCGCCGCGCCGTGTCGACGCGCCCCTGACGTGGCTAGCCTGCGTGTGCCCAGTCGACGCGGCCGATCCAGCGCTCCCGGTTCTCGGCATACCAGCGGATCGTCTGCAGGACGCCCTCCTCCCATGACACCTTGGGCATCCAGCCCGTCTCGCGTGTGATCTTCTCGTGGCCGACGCGGAGCGCCATCACGTCGCTCGCACCGGGCCGATACCGCTTCGTCGCCGTCGTGACCGTGCGGCCGGCCGGCCAGAACCCGTTCTCCTCGCCGATCCTGAGAATCAGGTCGACCCAGCCCGCCATCGAGATGTTCTCTCCCTGGCCGTACACGTAGACGTCGCCGGGCGTGCCGTGTGCCGCCACGGTCAGGTGGCCGCGCACGCCGTCGCTGCAGAAGCAGAAGTCACGGAGCGGATCGAGATTGCCGAGCTCGATCGTCTCGCGCGTCAGCGCCTGCGTGATGATCGTTCCCGTCACGTAGCGCGGGTTCTGCCGCGGCCCGTAGTTGTTGAACATGCGGGTGACGACGCCGGGCAGCCCGAACGCGTCGTGGTAGTTCATGGTCAGGAAATCGGCTGCGACCTTCGCCGTCGCGTAGATCGACTTCGGGTTGATCGGCGAGCGCTCGTGCAGGATCAGGCTGCCTGCCTCGTCGAAGTCGTGATGGTGGGAAACGTCGTCGCGCACGTTGCCGTACTCCTCCGACGTGCCTGCGGTGTCGAACTTCTCGATCTCGAGACCCGTGTCGACGATCGACTGCAGCAGGTTGAGCGTCCCGATCGTGTTCGCCATCACCGTCTCGTAGGGACGGTGCCACGACTCACCTACGTGAGCCTGTGCCCCGAGGTGAAAGATGTACGGCCGATCGGGCGCGGTCTCCTTCAGCTCGCGCATCAGGTAGTCGATGGACGTCTTGTCGGTGAGGTCGGCGAAATGCACCTTGAGTCGGTTGTGAAGGTGCCCGATGTTGTTCAGCGCTCCGCTCGAGGTGGCGCGGACGAAGGCGTGGACGTTCGCGTCGAGGGCGACGAGCGCATCGGTGAGGTGAGAGCCCATGAACCCGTCGGCTCCCGTCACGAGGACGGTGCGACCCCGGTAGAGGTCGCCAAAGTCGCGACGGAGGTCATCGAGGCTTTCGGGCGTCCATTCCGTCTCCGGCACGGCGCGAAGCCTAGCGGGATCTCGAGCGGCGCCGCGCGAGCGCGGTGTGTGCCTTCGTGCGGCTCTTGTACGTTCTTACGATGACCGCGGAAGCCCTCAACCGGACCGAGAGCGTGGAGGGATCCATTCCAGCCCCGTCGTTTGCAACGGCGTGCAGATGACGCGGCTGAACCGGGTCACGGTCCTCAACGTGCTCGAGCGAGGCGCCGGCGCCCTCCGCAGAGCAGGGCTCGGTACTCTGGTCGATGCTGTCGTCCGACGTGCCGCTCCGACAGTCGGAACGTTCGACGTCGAGGTCGACGGTCTGCTGCTTCACGGCGACCACATCGGCCAGCTCTACTACGTCCGCGAGCTACTGGAGTCGGACCGAGAGGCGACGTTCGTCGCGCTTCTGAAGTCGGCGATCGAGCCCGGGATGACGGTCGTCGAAGCCGGGGCCCACATGGGCTACATCACGCTGCAGTCGGCCCGCGCCGTCGGCCCGGCCGGTCGCGTATTCGCCTTCGAGGCCAATCCCCGCGCCGTTCCGCTGATCGAGCGGAATCTGGCCCAAAACGATCTCGGAGATCGCGTGACAGTCGTTCCGCTTGCGCTAGGCGACGTGCCCGGAATGCACGCCTTCTACCTCAGCGGCGGTGGCGACACGAGCAGCCTGGAGGAGCCAGACGGTGTATCCGAGCCGATCGAGGTTACGGTGACGACCCTCGACAATTGGATTGACCCAACCGTGCGCGTCGATGTCGTCAAGCTCGATATCGAGGGAGCTGAGGTTGCAGCGCTTCGCGGAATGCGCGAGACGCTGGATCGTGCCGCCCCTGGGCTGACGCTCTTTGCGGAATGCAATCCCCCGTTGCTCGAGCGTTTCGGCAGCTCGGCCACGGAGCTCGTCGACGTCCTCCGTGGCCATCGCCTGGACGTCCGCTGGATCGATGAGGAGCGGGGCGTGACACGGCCGATGGACGAGGTCGACTGGGCGCACGGATATGTCAACCTTCATTGCCGTCGCAGCCCCGATGCCGGGTCGTAGGTCCGGTACCGTCGAAATGATGAGCGCCACCTCCTTGCCGTATGCGTCCAAGCCGGAGGGCTACTACGGGCAGGGCCGCCCGGATCTCGTCGCCCGGTTGCCACGCCCGCTGGGACGCGTGCTCGACGTCGGCTGTGGCGAGGGGGCGGCAGGACCCGGCCTTCGCAACGCCGGTGCGACCTGGGTCTCAGGGGTGGAGATGCATCCGGATGCGGCAGCGCGCGCGGCGGCGGTGCTCGATGAGGCGGTGGTTGGCGCGGTCGAGGACGTGCTCGACCGGCTCTCCGGTCCCTTCGACACGATCCTGGCGTACGACGTGCTGGAGCATCTGCGCGATCCCGCTTCGGTGTTGGCGGCCCTGCGCACCAAAGCGGTGCCGGGTGCGCGACTGCACGTGTCACTTCCGAATGCGCGTCACTGGACACTGCTCCGAGACCTCGCGCTGAGAGGGACGTTCGGGTACACGGATGCCGGCCACCGAGACGAGACCCATGTCCGGTGGTTCACGCGCAGCGATGCGGTGGCGTTGCTGGAATCGGCCGGGTGGCAGGTGCAGCGCGTCGACCACGGCCCGCTCCATCCCGTGTCGAGGCTCGGCTCGCGCCTGACGCGCGGGCTGACGACGGAGTTCCTCGTGTACCAGTGGTCGCTCCTCGCCGTTTCCCGGCCCTGAGCGGAAGGCCCCGGCCGCGATCAGGTGCCGGTCGGTGGCGTGCCGGTAGGTGCCTGGTCGCGGAAGTGCTCCGGCAGCGTGCCGGTCAGCCGCAGGCCGATCAGGCCCAGCTGGCGGGATGCAGCAGTGTGGAAGCTGACGGTGGCGAGCTCGAGTGGGGCGCGCTGCGGTGGGGCCGCCATCCCGTCGCGGCGACCCTTGAGCCGGGCGCGCAGCGGCCCTGCCTCCCGTCGCAGCAGAAGATGAACGACGAGCACCGGCCAGTCGAGCGCGGCGATCTTCAGGCGCATGAGGATCCCCGCTCGGGCCACGCGGTACTTGGCGAGGACGTAGGCGCGGCCGTATGCCTCGAGCCTGCGCTGCATGGGTGATGCGGTGCCGAGGGTCGCCCGTGCCGGTGCAGCGCGCGGGCCCCGGGCGCCCGGACGCAGCGCCAGCCGGCGAGCTGGAGCCGCAGCGCGAGGTCGACGTCCTCCCAGTAGGCAAAGAGCCGCTCGTCGAACCCGCCGAGCTCGATGAACGCGTCGGCTCGGTAGGCTGCCGCGCCGCCACACGGACCGATGGGCTCGGCAGCACCGTCGAGCTCGTCGACGGAGCCGTTCCACAGCATGTCCCATGACCGCAACGTCGTATCCAGCTCGATTCCGGCGGAGTCGACGAGCTCCGGCGCGGATCCCTGCAGCAGGACACCCGCGACCATGCCCACTCGTCGATCGGCCAGCGGCTCGAGCAGGAGCTCGACGAATCGGGGCTCGCAGACGACGTCGTTGTTGACCAGCACGATCACGTCGGTACCCGGCGGCGCTGCGGCGACGCCCCTGTTGATCGCCTTTCCGAACCCGAGATTGCGTCGTAGACGACGGTCGTGACCTCCGGGAACCGGCTCGCCAGCATCTCTCGCGTGCCGTCGGTCGAGGCATTGTCGACGACCACCACGTCGGCCGGACCGCTCTGCTGCGCGAGGCTCTCGAGCGCCTCGGCGAGCATGTCGCAGGCGTTGAGGGTGGGGATGACGACACAGGCCTTCACTAGCGCGTGAGCCTACGTGACCTCCGATCACCCTTCCATCGATGTCCTGTCGACCCCCGAGGCCGGAGCGCGGGTGATCCGTGGTGGCGTGCTGCGTGGCGGGGGCTACGTCGTCGGGATCGTGCTCGGGGCTGCGACCTCGGTCTTCCTCCTCCGCGGGCTCGCCGTGGGCGACTTCGGCCGCTACGCCACGGTGGCAGCTCTGCTCGGCATCGTCGCGGTCGTCACCGATGCCGGCCTCACGGCCGTCGGAGCTCGCGCGAGCTCTCGCTGCTTCCACGCGGAGACCGGCGCACCGAGCTGCTCGGCACGCTTCTCGGGCTCCGCATCGTCCTCACGATCATCGGTGTTGCGGGCGCGATCGTGTTCGCGCTCATCGCGAGCTATGACGCGGACGATGGTGTGGGGAACGGTCGCTCGCCGGGCTCGGCGTCCTGCTCGTCAACACGCAGTCGACCTCCATGATGCCGCTCTCCGTGGAGCTACGGCTCGGTCGCGTGACGGCGTTCGAGGTTCTTCGGGCAGGCACTCACCCTGGTCGGCATCGCGGCGCTCGCGCTCGCCGGTGCGACGCTGCTCCCGTTCTTCGCCGTCCAGGCCCTGGTCGGTGCGGCGCTGCTCGCACTCACGCCCAGCGTGCCGTGGCGGCGTCCGGATGCTGCAGACCGCGGCTGGCGCCGCACGACGCCGGAAGGCTGCTCAGCGAAGCGCTGCCACTCGCGGTCGCAATCGCGATGAACGTCATCTACCTCCGGATGCTCGTGATCATCGTCGGCCTGATGGAGAGCGAGCAGGAGACCGGGTTGTACGCAACCTCGTTTCATGTCTTCGACCTGCTGTTCGGGATCCCCGGGCTCGTGCTCGCGTTGGCGCTCCCCGTCCTCTCCGTCGCCGGGCAAGACGACGCCGAGCGGCTGCGGTACGGTCTGCAGCGGATGACGGAGGTCGCAGCGGTGTTCTCGCTCGGGCTTGCACTTGCGACGTTCGTGCTCGCGGGTCCCGTCATCCGCCTCCTCGGCGGGCCGGCCTACGGCGGAGCGGCGCCGATACTCCAGATCCAGGCGTGGGCGCTCGTCCCGCTCTTCATCGGCCAGGTGGCGGTTCTGGCCTTGATCTCGCTGCGGCAGCAGCGAGCGCTCGCGGTGGCGAACGCGTTCGCGTTGGCACTCGTCCTCGTCCTCGGATTGGCGCTCACGTCGGCCTTTTCGGGTCGTGGCGCCGCCGCCGCCGGAGTGATCGCCGAGGTGGCACTCGCTGTGACGCTGTTCGTCGTGCTCGCTCGCGCCGACCGGTCCGTCGTGCCGCGACTCACCTTTGTCTGGCGTCCTCTCGCTGCTGTCGCGGCCGGCACCGCCGTGCTTGCGGTTCCCGGTCTCGGCGACGTGCTCGGGGCAGCCCTCGTGATCGGTGTCTTTACAGCCACGGCCGTCCTCGTGCGCGCGGTTCCGTACGAGGTGCTCGAGGCCCTGCGACGACGCGATCCGGGCTCGAGAGGGACGACATGAGCCGGCCCCGGGTCGTGCTCCTTCGCGGCCATAGTGCGAACCCGTGGGAGCTTCGTGCGTGGGAGCTGCTGCGCGACCGCTACGACGTCGCGGTCGCGGTCACGGGCTCGAACCATCACGACGTGCAATCGGTAGGGCTCGAGCACATCCCCGTGTCGGCCGTCAGGGATCGATTCCCTCGGGGCCGTGCCGGCGACGCCGCAACGCTTGCGGTCGGCGATCGGTATCGCGGCCTGGAGGAAGCTCTGGCGGGCGCGGACATCGTCCACTCGGCAGAGCTCGGCGTCTGGTTCAGCGGGCAGCCGGCGGCGCTGAGGCGCACCCTGGGCTTCAAGCTGGTGCTCACGGCCTGGGAGACGATTCCGTTCCGGGAGTCCTTCCGGCGAAGTCGCGGGCGCCGTTATCGGGAGCTGGCGCTCGCCGAGACGGATCTGTACCTTGCTGCGACGGAGCGCGCGCGCCGCTGTCTGCTGCTCGAGGGGGTCTCCGACGATCGCATCGTCGTCTCCGCTCCCGGGGTCGATGTCGAGCGGTTCGGTCGTCTCTCACCGAAGCCCGCGGACCACAGGCTGATCGTCTCGCCCGGCCGTCTCGTGTGGGAGAAGGGTCACTACGACGTGATCCGCGCTCTCGCGCTGTTGCCCGGCGACGTGCGACTTCAGATCGTCGGCGCCGGCCCGGAGCGTGAACGTCTGCTGCGGTACGCCGCGGAGCTCGGCCTCGAGGGACGGGTGGAGATCCGCGCCGTCGGGTACGACGAGATGCCGGCGGTCTTCGCGGCGGCGTCCTGTGTCGTGCTTGCCAGCCTTCCCACGCCGATGTGGGAGGAGCAGTTCGGGATGGTGCTCGCCGAGGCGATGGCGGCCGGAGCTCCGATCGCCGCAAGCACATCCGGAGCGATTCCGGAGGTGCTCGCCGGCTCGGGCGCCGCCTCGTTTGCCCCGGGTGATTGGGCAACGCTGGCGGACATTCTCGCCGTTCCGCTGTCGAGGTGGCCGGAGCAGCGGGTCGCCTACCCCGCAGACCTCGTCGCTCGGTACTCGACGGCGGCGGTCTCCGAGCGGCTTGGCGCCGCCTACGCGCGGGTCCTTGCCACACGATCCTAGGTCGACGGCGTTGCGCCGGCCACCTCGGCGTACGCGGCCGAAACGAGATCCGCGGTTCGCTCCCAGGTGTATTCGGAAGCGCGTTGCAGCCCGGCTGCGCTCAACTGCGACGCGAGCGCCGCGTCGTCGAGAATGTTCCCCATCGCCTCGGCGATCTCGCTCGGGCGACGGGGATCGACGAGCAGGCCCGCGCCGCCGGCCGCGAGCTCCTCGGTCGAAGTCCCGAGCGAGGTGACAACGGGTGTCCCCTGACCCATCGCCTCGACGACCGGGAAGCCGAACCCCTCGAGCAGGCTCGGAAAGCACATGAGGCTCGCGGCGGCGTAGAGCGCGTCGAGGTCGACCTGCGGAACCCAACCGAGCAGGCGAACCCGCTCGCGGACGGCGGTGGGAAGGTCGCCGACGTGCGCGTCGAGGGTCTCGTTCCACCCGCGAGGGCCGACCAGCACGAGCTCGGCGTCGGTATCGAGCAGCGAGAACGCCCGGATCAGGGCTGGAAGGTTCTTCCGTGGCTCGATCGTGCCAGTCCACAGAATGATTCGCTCTGCGAGGTCGTAGGCCTCACGGACGCGTGCGACGTCCTCCGACGTGGCGCGGGTCACGCGGACCCCGAGTGGCACGTGGCGGAGCCGGGACTCCTCCAGGCCCGCCTCCCGACACCGCGCGAGCGTTGCGAGTGACGAGCAGAGGATCAGTGCCGCATCCTTGCGGGCAAGATCGAGAGCACGGTTGAAGAACCGGAGCCCCTGCCGACTGAAGAGCTCGGGATAGTCGAGGTACGAGAGGTCGTGCACCGTCAGCACAACGGGACGCGACGGTGGCGGCATCGCCATGCCCGTTGCGTGGATCACGTCGATCGGCCCCGTCGCGCTCTCGACGCGGGGACGCCTGAGGTAGTGCCACGATTCGTAGAGGACGACCCGAGGCATCGCCAACTGCGAGACCGCAATCGGGGGCTGCCACTGCTCCGGTGGCTCCTCTCGGTGGCGCGCGGCTACGCCGACGAGCTCGACGTCGGGTCGCCCGGCGAGCGCCCGCGCGAGCTCGAGCGCCGCGACGGCGGTTCCACCCGGAACCCGGTGCCAGCACTGCTCCAGGGTGAAGGCGACCCTCACCGTTTACACTCTCGCACGTGCGCCACGGGCAGATTCTCTCTTGAGCAGACAGCGGCGCGCGCTGGTAACGGGGATCGGCGGTCAGGATGGCTCGCTGCTCGCCGAGTTGTTGCTCGACGAGGGGTACGAGGTCTTCGGCGTCGTCAGACGCGCGCCCGATGCCTATGCCGATCGGTTGGCGGGCATCGCCGACCGTCTGACCGTCGTGCGCGAGGACCTTCTCGACCAGCGGTCGCTCGTGGCAGTGCTCCGGTCCGCGCGTCCGTCCGAGGTATACAACCTGGCGGCGCCGTCATTCGTCCCGCGATCGTGGGACGAGCCGGTGCTCACGGCCGAGTTCGCCGCGGTCGGCGTGACCGCGATGCTGGAAGCGATTCGCGAGGTCGATCCGACCGTCCGCTTCTACCAGGCATCGTCGAGCGAGATCTTCGGTGAGCCCGTGGAGACTCCCCAGAACGAGTCGACGCCGCTTCTCCCGTTGACGCCGTACGGCGTGGCCAAGGCATACGGACATTTCATCTCCGGCAGCTATCGGCGCAGGTACGGGCTCTTCGCCTGTTGCGGGATCCTCTACAACCACGAGTCGCCGCGGCGGCCTCTCGACTTCCTGCCCCGCAAGGTCGCGCATGCAGCCGCAGCGATCTCCCTCGGGCT
Organism: uncultured Thermoleophilia bacterium; assembly: GCA_963799575.1. Taxonomy (GTDB): domain Bacteria; phylum Actinomycetota; class Thermoleophilia; order Gaiellales; family Gaiellaceae; genus Gaiella. The sequence continues at coordinate 335,037 of CAWCXK010000008.1, read as the reverse complement.
CGAGAGCGAGCTGCTGCTCGGCGATCTCGACTCCCGGCGCGACTGGGGGTATGCCGGCGACTACGTCCGGGCAATGTGGCTCATGTTGCAGCAGGACGAGCCGGACGACTACGTGGTCGCGACGGGCGAGAGCCACTCGGTCCAGGACCTCGTCGAGCGCGCCTTCGCCCACGTGGGCCTCGAATGGCGCGATCACGTTCGCAGCGATCCGGCGCTCCGGCGGGGAGCGGCGGAGCTTCATCATCTCGTCGGGAATCCGGCTCGCTCGCGCGAGCGGCTCGGTTGGCGCCCGACGGTCGACTTCGACGGCCTGGTCGCGCTGCTCGTCGATGCCGAGCTCGAGCGGCTTCAGGAGAAGCGCGCGTAGATCCCGTCGTGGGCGCGAGCCGTCTCGTCCCACGTGAACACGGCGGCCCGCCGCAATCCGCGCTCTGTCAACTCGTCAGAGCGCTCCAGGGCCTCGTCGATGCCCGCCGCGATCGCGGCCGCGTCCAGAGGGTCGAACAGGACGGCGGCGTCTGCGCATACCTCGGGAAGCGAACCTGCGGCAGCGGCGGCGACGGGGCAACCACACGCCATAGCCTCGATCGGTGGCAGGCCGAAGCCTTCGTAGAGGCTCGGGAACACGAGGCAGGCCGCACGGCGGTAGAGCTCGACGAGCTCGGCAGTCGAGACGGATCGGGCTTCGACCCCGTCCGGCAAAGTCCGCGCGTCATGGCCGACGCCCGTGAGAAGGAGCCGGAGCTCCGGCCGCGCTTCCTTGAGCTCGCGGAATGCCTCGAGGAGGCGGAGATGGTTCTTGTGCGGCCATGGTCGGGCCGGATAGAGCAAGAGCGGCTCGCGCTCGACGGCCGGTGCCGGGCTGAACCGTTCGTGGTCGACGCCCAGCCAGACGGCGTGGACATGCTCGGGGTCGAGCCCGAGTCGATCGATCACTCGCTCTCGCACGAACTCGCTGATCACGATCACCTCCGTGGCGTGCCGCGAGGCCCTGTCGTATGCCAGCTTGCGGAACAGCCGCTCGCTGCGGGGGAAGAGGCCGGGTAGGTCGAGGTGCTGGACGTCGAGCAGCGTGAGCACGTGCGGTCCCGTGGGCCGCGGTATCGGCACCGTCAGCGGGTAGTGAACGACGTCCACGTCGGCGATGAGCGAGCGCATGGGGCCTGGTCGGAGCGTCGCCGCACCCATCGCCCGCAGGCGGCCGGCGGTCGTCGTCGAGCTTGGATAGGCGCCCGCCACGATCGTCTCGAGCCCGTCGCCCGCGTCAGGGGCGAGCGGAGGCACGAGGGCGACGTAGTCGTTCGTGCCGCCGCGAGCCAGGGCCCGCGACAGCTCGCGCGCGTAGGTCTCACTGCCGCCCGAGATGCCGGGCACGAGCGTGAGCAGGGAGAGACCGACCCGCATCAGGCGGCGCTCGGCGCCCTGGCGCGTATGTCGCCGGGTGGTTGCTGGACGAGGGCGGCCGCAATCGCGACGGCGACGATCGCGACGAGCTCGAGCGTCTGCCTCCCGCGCTGCGTGGCGACCATGGGCGCGAATATACGCTGCTTGTCCGGCCAGAAGCGGGGCTAGAATGCCGCGATGCCTGGTGACGCAGACGAAAGCAGCCTGGCTGCAGGCATTTCCGGATCAGAGCCGGTCGATGTCGCTGCGCTGTTCGAAGCGTTGCGCGAGGAGGTTCGGCGCTCGGGGGCCGATGCCGGCGGTGGTCACGGAGACGCCTCCGACCGTCACGCCGCGCGCGCCGAGGCGGAGCGGCTGTGGCCCGTCTCGGCCGACCGAGGGCTCCGGCTCCGGCCCGGCTGGCGAGGGGGGATCGGAACCCCGGTCAAGGCGGTGCTGCGGAAGGCGATGCGCTGGTACGTCGAGCCGCTCGCCTACGATCAACGCTCGTTCAACGCTGCCGCGCTTCGTTTGATCGACGACCTGCAGGCCCAGATCGACGAACTCGAACGAGAGCTCGAAACCGTGCGGGCGAGCCGGGACGGAGGATGACGCTCACGGCGCCGGTCGGCCGCGAGTCGCCTGGCGGTTCGACGTGGTACCTGCCTCGCCGCGCGGAGGGCTCGCGGTGAGGCTCGCAGTGTGCAGGCCCCAGGTGCCGTTCGCCCACGGCGGCGCCGAGATCTTCAGCGACACGCTCGTCGAGCAGCTCCGCGCGCGCGGTCACGAGGCCGAGATCGTTTCAATCCCGTTCAAGTGGTATCCCCGGCATCAGGTGCTCACCCAGGCGTTCCTCTGGAGGCTCGTCGACTTGACCGAGACGGACGGTCGTCCGATCGACATGGTCGTGGCGACGAAGTTCCCCTCCTACGCCGTGCGGCACCCCGAGAAGCGTGTCTGGCTCGTCCACCAGTTCCGGCAGGCGTACGAGCTCGACCGGACCGAGCTCGGGCAGTTCGGAGAGTCGGCCCAGGATCGCGCCGTGCGCCGGCAGGTGCACGACCTCGACCGCGTCGCCCTGGGCGAGGCGTCGCGACTGTTTGCGACCTCACGCAACGTCGCAGGCAGGCTCGAGCGCTCCACCGGCCTCGTGGCCGAGGTCCTTCCACATCCACCGCAGTCGCTCGCCTATCGCGACGACGGCCCCGGTGATTTCATCCTCTCCGTCGGGCGACTCGACCGTGCCAAGCGGATCGACCTGCTCATCGAGGCCGCCACCCACGAGCCGTCGCTCAGGGTCGTCGTGGCCGGCGACGGCCCCGACCGCGAGCGTCTGGAGCAGCTCGTCGTTGCGCAAGGGCTGCAGGGTCGGGTCAGGGTCGCCGGCCGCGTCTCGGCCTCAGAGCTCGAGGATCTGTACGCAACGTGCTCTTCGACGTTCTATGCTCCCGTCGACGAGGACTTCGGGATGGGGCCGTACGAGTCGTTCCTCTCGGGCAAGCCCGTGATCACGGCGACCGATGCCGGCGGGCCACTCGAGGTGGTGCACGACGGGTCGACCGGGCGGGTCGTCTCTCCCGAAGCGGCCGAGGTCGCCGCCGCCGCCGTGTGGCTGCGTGAGCATCCGGACGAGGCAGCTGCCTTCGGTCGCGCCGGCCGCGCCGTCGCAGTAGAGGTCACGTGGGACCGCGCGATCGAACGGCTGCTGTCGTGAAGGTCGCGGTCTTCAGTCCCATGTCGCCCGAACGCTCGGGGATCGCCGATTACACGGCGCTGCTGCTGCCGGCGCTTCGCGCTCGCTGCGAGATAGCGATCGTGAGGCGGGGGTCGAAGAAGGCGCCTCGCGGATCAGACCTCTCCGTGTTTCACATCGGCAACAATCCGGACGCGCACGGCTGGATCGTCGATGCGTTGCGACGCTCGCCGGGCCTCGTCGTTCTCCACGATTTCGTGCTTCACCACCTCGTCTCCGGCATCACGCTCGGGCGGGGCAACGGGAAGGCTTATCTGGACGCCCTCGAGCGCGACAGCGGGCTACCCGCAAGACTCCTCGGGCATGCGGTGATGGAGAAGCGCATTCCGCCGCTCTGGGAGAACCGGCCCGAGGACTTTCCGCTCGCGGGGGAGGTGCTGGATCTTGCGACCGGCTTGATCGTTCACTCCCGCTACGTCCACGACCGCGCCCGAGCGGCCGGGTTTTCCGGCCCGGTCTGGATCATCCCGCACCCCGCATTCCCGGTGCCCGACCTGCCCGAGGCCGCTGTCGATGGACAGCCCGTCTTTGCCACCTTCGGCAACGTGAACGCGAGTAAGCGGGTCCCCCAGCTGCTCGAGGCGTTTGCCCGCGTACGGCCACAACTGCCTACGAGCCGGCTGCTGCTCGTCGGTGCGGTCTCGCCCGGCTTCGACCTCGAGCGCCGGCTTCAGCGGCTCGGGCTCGACGGCTCGGGCCTCGTGCGAGAGGGGTACGTGGACGAGGGGCGTCTGTGGCAGCTCATGGCAGCCGCCGACGTGCACGTCAACCTTCGCTCGCCGACCATGGGTGAGACGTCGGGCACGGCGATCCGGGCGCTCTCGCTCGGCAAGCCTTTGATCGTCAGCGATGTCGGCTGGTTCTCGGAGCTGCCGGACGGCGTCGCGCTGAAGGTGCCGGTCGACGACAAGGAGGTCGCCACCCTCGCGGCCGCGTTCGAGCTCCTCGGAACGCGGCCAGAGGTTCGGCTCGCGATGGGGGCGGCGGCGGGCGAGCTCGCCCGGCGAGAGCACGACGTCGAGCTCGCCGCGGAGCGGTACGTCGCGGCGTTCGAGCAGGCCGTCGGCGGGGGCGCGGTAGGCGATGCAGTCCTGCGCGATGTCAGCGAGGCCGCGGCGGCGGTCGGGATCGCGCCGGGATCGGAGGAGGCCCGATCCATTGCAGCGAGGCTCGCTGAGGTCAACCTCGGTGGGTGACCGCCTGCGGGCCGTGCCGGCGTGGGCATGGCTCGGTGCAATCGTCATCGGCTCGTTTGGATTTCGGGCCATGCTCTCGAGGCATATGCTGGCGCCGTTCATCATGACGGACGAGCTGATCTATTCCGAGCTCGGTCGCAGTCTTGCCGCATCGCGCTCGCTCGAGATCCGGGATGTCCCGATCAGCGGCTACGGCGTGCTCTATCCGTTGCTGATCTCGCCTGCGTACGCGTTGTTCGGCTCCCTCACGGACGCGTACGCGGCGGTGAAGCTGATCAACAGCCTCGCGATGTCTCTCGCCGCGGTGCCGACCTACCTCATCGCCCGCCGCGTCGCCGGGCAGGGGCTCTCGTTGCTCGCTGCCGTGCTGGCGGTTTCGCTTCCTTCGCTCGTCTACACGGCGACCGTGATGACGGAGAACCTGTACTACCCGCTCGCGCTCGTCGTGATGTGGATGACGCTGATCGTTCTCTCCCGGCCGACCTGGAGAAACACGGTGCTTCTGCTCGTTGCGCTTGGGCTCGCCCTTGCGACGCGCACCCAGGCAGTTGCCCTCGCGGCCGGGATCGTCTTCGCCCCGCCGGTTCTCGCTCTCCTCGACGGCAGCCGACTCGCGCGCGTCAGAGCCGCCTGGCGCCTCTACGCCCTCCTCGGCGGAGCGGCGGCGCTCGTTGTCGTGATGCAGATTGCCCGCGGCCAGTCGCTCAGCGGCCTGCTCGGGGCGTACGGCGTCGTCGGAGACCGCTCGTACGACCTCGTCTCCGTTCTTCGCTACTGGCTCTGGCATGCGGAGGAGTTGACCCTGTACCTCGGCGTCGTGCCGCTTGCGGCGACGCTCGTGCTGATCGGGCGCGCCCGCAAGCTCGCGCCGAGGCTTCAGGAGCACCTCGCCGTGACCGTGACGTTCTCGTTGTGGACCACGCTCGTCGTTGCCGCCTTTGCGTCCGAGTTCGCGGGTCGCATTCAGGAGCGCAACACGTTCACGGTTGCACCGCTTTTCCTCGTCGCCCTCGTCGGCTGGGTTTCGATCGGGGCGCCGCGGCCGTGGCCGCTCGCCGTCGGCGCGACGGCTCTCTGCGGGGCGCTCGTTGTCGTTTTCCCGTACTCGAGCTTCATCGGCGAGTCGGCCAAGTCGGACACCCTCGGGCTCCTTCCCGTCTGGTCGGCGTTCGGGCACCTCGTGCTCGGGTCGATCTGGTTCAGCGTGCTCCTCGGAGCGCTCGCGCTCGGCTCGCTCTTTCTGCTCGTCCCGGCGCGGTGGGCAATCCTCGTGCCGCTCGCCGTTCTGGTGTGGTTCGCGATCGTCGGCAAATCGGTGTGGTCGGGACCGCACGGTTTCGTGCAGGCGGGAGCAGGCGCCCTCTTCCAGGGGATCCGGGGCGCTCCGCGGGACTGGATCGACTCGGCGCTGCCGACCGGGGCCACGACCGGGATCGTCTGGACAGGGCTGACCGACAGGTTCACGGTCAATCAGAACGAGTTCTTCAACCGTCGTGTCGGGCCTGTCTACTACACCGGGGCACCGACGCCGGGGAACCTGCCGGAGACGGGGATCACCGTCGACCCGGCCGACGGGACCCTGCGGCGCGCCGACGGGTCACCCCTCACCGACCGCTATCTCGTCACGGATGCCTCGCTCGAGCTCGACGGTCGCGCGCTTGCCCGGGACGTGCCGCTCGGGCTGACGCTGTGGCAGGTTGCAGGCTCGGCGCCCCACAAGGTCGATGTCAGTTGGACGGGACTGTTCCCGAATGACACATGGTCCGGTCCGACGGTCGACTATGTCCGCCGCAACTGCTCGCCCGGCGTGCTCCAGGTGTCGCTCCACAGCGACGCGTCCCTGTTCGACCGACCCCAGACCGTCGCCGCCACGGTCGGGGGTGCGGAGGTGGCGCGGGTTCGCTTCCAGGCACCAGACGACGCCGTGCTTCGGGTACCGCTGCGGCCGGAGGCGGGGGTGTGTCACGTCCGGTTCGACATCTCGCCGACTGCGATGCCGGGTGGGGGGGACACGAGGCGGCTCGGCGTCCACTTCGACGCGTTCAACTACGGGCCACGATGAGGATCGTCGTCGACGTCTCGCCGTTGTCTCACCCTCCGACCGGGATCGGCAACTACATCCGCGGCTCACTCGCCGGCATGGCCGAGGCGGCGGGTGCGGAGCACGAGGTCGTTGCCTTCGCGCCGACGAGCCTGCGCGGGCCGGCCCGAATTCGCCAGGCACTCGCGAGCATCCAAATCGAGACTCGATTGTGGCCACTGCCGGCTTCTCACGCGGTTCGCACGGCCTGGAGCAGATCCGGACACCCTGCCGCGGAGCGTCTCCTCGGCCCCTTCGACGCGCTTCTCTACACCGACTGGATGACTCCACCGCAGCGCGCCGGCCTGCGCGCGACGACGATTCACGATCTGAATCCGCATCATCACCCCGAGTGGTGCACGCCGCGGACGATCGCCATGCACCGACGGAAGGACGCCGACGCGGCGAAGCGCTGCGACGTCATCTTCACGAACTCGCAGTTCACGGCGGACGATGCGGCCGCGACGCTCGGGATCGAGCCGGGACGGCTCGTCGTCGCACATCCCGGCGTCGGGGCCGAGTTCGATCCGGCCGGCGAACGGGCGGCCTTCGACGGGCCGTACGTTCTCGGCGTCGGGACACTCGAGCCTCGAAAGAACCTCCCTCGCCTCGTCGAGGCCTGGCGGCAACTCGACAGCGACCACCGACTCGTGCTCGTCGGCGGCTCGGGCTGGGGGGAGCAAGCGGGCCTCGCGGACGACGGAATCGTCCTCCCGGGCTACGTCCCGGACGATGCGCTGCCTGCGCTCTATCGTGGGGCAGACGCATATGTCTATCCGTCGCTGTTCGAGGGGTTCGGGATCACGGTGATCGAGGCGATGGCGTGCGGTACACCGGCGGTCGTCTCGAACCACCCCTCACTCGACGAGGCGTGCGGCACTGCCGCGATCCGGGTCGATCCCCGCGACCCCGAGTCGATCGCCGACGGGATCGCGGCGGCGCTCGCCCGCAAGGACGCGCTCACGGCCGCCGGTATCGCGCACGCAGCGCAGTTCACCTGGCGCGCAACAGGCAAGGCGATGCTCGACGCTCTCGTCGAGCGTGGTCCGGCGTGAACATCGGCATCGATACGTCCCCGCTCGAGCAGACCGGTGGAGGCACGAGCCGCCATGTTCGGGGCCTGGTCGCGGCGCTGGCAGGGCGGGCGGGGCTCGACCTGCAGCCACTCACATTTGCCGGCCGCGGGCGGGCTGCGACGATTGCGCGGGACGCCGCCTGGTATCCGTTCGGCATCGCGAGGGCCGCTCGGGATCTGGACGTCCTTCATTGCACGACGATGCGGGCGCCGCTCCGCGCGCGGCCGCCGGTCGTCGTGACGGTGCACGACGCGGCCGTCCTGCGGTACCCGGAGGCGTTCCCGGCCTGGCATCGACACACGGGCCGCCTCGCATTGCGCCAATCGGTGCGGACGGCGGACGCAATCGTCGCCGTCTCGGCGTTCACGCGCGACGAGATCGGGGATCTCCTGGGCGTGCCCGCCGAGCGCGTGAGGGTGGCAGGCAACGGTGTCGATCGGGTCTTCACGGAGGCCGGAGCCGCGGCTCGGGGCGACTACGTGCTCGCGGTCGGGACGCTCGAGCCGCGCAAGAATCTTGCTCGGGTGGTCGACGCTGCGCGGATGGCCGGGGCCGAGTTGCGGGTCGTCGGGGCTCAAGGGTGGGGCGGAGTCGAGGTGCGTGGGTGGGTCGGCAGAGCGGACGACGGCGAGCTCGCGGCCCTCTATCGAGGCGCGAGATGCCTTGTCTTTCCATCGCTGTACGAGGGATTCGGGATCCCGATCCTCGAGGCGATGGCCTGCGGAACACCCGTCGTGACGAGCAGGGGCGGCGCGACGGAAGAGGTCGCCGGCGGTGCTGCGGTTCTCGTCGATCCTCTCGACGTCGAGTCGATTGCTGCCGGGATCGCGGAGGTCGAGCAGCGCCGGGCCGAGCTCGTTGCGCTCGGGCGCGCGCGGGCCGGAGCATTCACCTGGGCGCGGGTCGCGGACGAGGTCGAAGCGCTCTGGCGGGATCTCGCGTGAGCGCGCCGCTCGTGGTCGTCGACGCGGACGTCCTCGGTCGCGACCGGACCGGCGACGAAACCTACGTGCTGAACCTCCTCCGCGAGCTGCCCGACCTGGCCCGAGCTGCCGGATTGCGGATCGGAGCAGTGACGCGCCGACCGGATCTCGTGCCGTCAGGGGTCGAGCCGATCGAGCTCGCCATCGGTCGTCAGGAGCTGCGGATGGCGTGGGGGCTGCCACGGCTCCTCCGGAGCGTCGGCGCGACCCTTGTCCACACGCAGTACGCACTTCCCCTGCGCTGCCCATGCCCTGCCGTCGTCACGATCCACGATCTCTCGTTCGAGCGAGACGCTACGACGATGAGTCGCTCCGACAGGCTGATCTTCAGGTCCGTCGTGCCCCGCGCTGCCCGGCGATCGAGGCGCGTTCTCACCGTCTCGGAGCGCTCCAAGCGCGACATCGTCGAGCTCTACGGGGTGCCGGACGAGAAGGTCGTGGTGACGCTGAACGGTGTCGATCCTGTCTTCTCGCCGTCGGGGGCCGGGACGCACGACTACATCCTCAGCGTCGGCGCCATTCAGCGGCGCAAGAACCAGGCGGCTGCGCTGCGGGCGGCGCAGGAGCTCGGCATGCCGCTCGTCGTCGTCGGCCCGGAGAAGGACCCGGCCGTGGCTCGGGAGCTGCGGGAGCAGGGGGCGACGCTGCGCGGCTATCTCCCGATCGGCGAGCTCGCCGACCTGTATCGGGGAGCCGCCTGCCTCGTGCAGGCATCCCGGCACGAGGGATTCGGGCTGCCGGTGCTCGAGGCGATGGCGAGTGGGACGCCTGTCGTGACCGTCCCGGATCCGGCTCTGCTCGAGGTTGTCGGCGAGGCGGCGATCGTTGTCGCTGCCGGCGAGATCGCCGACGGCATCCGTGCGGCCCTCGCCGAGAGGGACAGGCTCTCGCTCGCCGGGATCGATCGCGCCCGGCTGTTCTCGTGGCGTACGGCTGCCGAGCGAACGGTCGCCGTGTATCAGGAGGCACTCGGAACATGAGCGTCTCGGCCGTCGTCGTTTCCCATCGGCACGCGGCAGAGCTCGAGAGCTCCCTGCCGGCCCTCGAGCCGCAGGTCGACGAGATCGTGGTCATCGCGAACCTGCCCGGCTCGGTCGGGCAGGTACCGGCAGGTGCTCGCGTGATCGAGAACCCGAAGCCGCGCTCACTGGCGGCCAATGTGAACGCCGGCGTCGCCGCCACCTCGGGTCGGTACGTCCTCTTCGCCAACCCGGACGCCGTTGCCGAGCCCGGTGCGGTGGCGGCCCTCCTCGAGGTGATGGAGGCTTGTCCTCGTTGCGGGATCGCCGGACCACAGTTGCTCTGGCCGGACGGGGCCTGGCAACCCTCGCGACGTCGCTTTCCGACGGTTTCGGGAACGATGATCCGCAGGACACCCCTGCGAAGGCTCTACCCGCCGTACGAGCGTCAGCGCGCGCACTACCTTCTCGATGAGCGCCCGACGGAGCCCGTCGAGGCCGATTGGATGCTCGGGGCATTCTTGTTGCAACGTCGCACGATGCTGGACGAGATCGGCGGCTGGGATGCCGGTTACCGGCACTACGTCGAAGACATCGATCTCTGTTACCGCGCCATGCGGGCCGGTTGGGAGCGGTGGTACGTGCCCGCCGCTGTCGTCCGGCACGCCTACGCTGCCGTCATCGACAACCGTTTTCTCTCGATGCACACGCTGTGGCATCTGCGAGGCATGGCGCGCTTCATCCGCAAGCACCCCGAGCGGTTGACCGCGTTGTGAGCGACAAGAGCGACCAGTACGCTCGGAATGCCGCGGGGTGGAGTGACGCGCAGTACGCGGACGGGGCCGCCTACCTGGCACGCCGGGCCGACCTCGTCGCGTCGCTCGGTCCGCCGCTCGTTCCGGGAGACGAGGTCCTCGACCTCGCCTGCGGTGACGGCGCCCTCGGCGCGTACCTTGCGATGCGGGGGTTCCGGTACCGCGGCGTCGATGCGACCCCGGAGATGGTCGCGGAAGCGAGCCGGAGGCTCGGGCCTGCGGCGGCGATCGAGGTAGGCGATCTGAACGACTACGAGCCGCCCCAGCCGGTCGCCGCCACGACCGTGTTTCGGGCGATCTATTACGCCCGTGATCGACGTGCGTTCCTGCAGCGTGCCGCGGCCTTCACGACGGGCAAGGTCGTCTTCGATCTCAACCCTCGCCAGTACGAGGTTGCCGACGTCGTCGCAGATCTCCGTGCCGCGGGTCTCACGACGGTGGCCTTGCACCCGTTCTTCGTGCCACAGACGATCGCCTTGTCGGCGCCGGTTGCTACGGCCCTCGGGGTTGCCGAGCGGTTCGGACCGTTGGCCCGGCTCGTCCTTCGCTATCGCTTCACCTACCTCGTGGCCGCGTCGAGGGAGTAGCCGCCGACGGGCCGCCCTCCGCCCGCCCGCGTGCGTACTTGCGAGCGCGCCTACTTCGGCTGGAAGCCGAAATTGACCTGCGCACCGAGCTGCCGCTGGTCGCTGCTCCGAGGATCGACCTTCGCAGGCACGAACGTGTCGGCCGTCACCTCGACCCGCCACGGGACGTCGGGTATCGGCAGCAGGAGTGTCCGTGACTGATCGGCGCACGGCCGAATCCGGATCAGACGCTGTGCGGTCACGGTTCCGAGGTGTGGCTCCTTGTCCGGGCCGATGACGACGGGCCCGACCTTGACGAGCACGCCGCCCGGTATCGGCGCCTGGGTGCAGAAACCGGCTCGGGAGATACTCACGCGGGCGTACCCGGGGCCGTCTGCTTTCGCGGTAAACCGGTTGTACGCGGCATCTTTGCTCATCCACCCGTCCGAGAAGACGCCGCTCTGGCTGTAGGCGAGCTTGAGCGGGGCGCCGTTGAGGCGATAGAGGATCGTCGTTCCTAGCTTCTTCACGACAGCCGCCTGAAGCGCCACGCCGTTGTAGGCGAGCACGTAGTCCGTCCCCGGCGAGGGTCGTTGCGTTCCGTCACGGCGGGCGAGATCGGGGGTGAGCGTTGGCCCGGGGCCAGGCGCGGAGCCATCGGTGCTCCACATCTTCTGCACGGATCGGTTCCAGAACTCGGTGAGCCAGATTCCGGTCGGGTCGGTGACCTGCTGCCCGAGCGTGGCGACCGTGCCGCCGTGCGTCGCTCGGTCCACCCAGTCGGGGGGGTCGGCGAGGTTGTTCGCGATCCGACTCGAGAAGTCGTGCTCCCCCGATGCCGCGTAGATCTCGGTCGTGAGGCCCCAGCTCAGAACGACCACGGCGCACAGTGCGACCAACGTTCGAGCAGACGCGTCGCTGCGCCGCGCCAGCGGCCTTAGCACGAGAGCAAGGAGGGCCGCAACCACGACGACGACGACGAGCGCGTTGTCGATCCGACCCGATGTCCAGCGGAGCTCTCTGTTGGCGAGGGCCAGAATCGAGAGGCCGTGTGCTTCGTAGTACGGGAATTGATCGAGCTTTGTGGGTGTGTTGCGAACGAGGTACAGGACGATGAGCCCGGCCGGTAGGACGGCCCACCAGCGAGCGTCGCGGCGAGAGAGCAGAACCGCGGTACCGGTGAAGAGGAGGGGATAGAGGTAGATCAGGTTCCGCTCCACGACGAGGCTCGAAAAGATCGTCGAGAGGTAGGCGCCTTTCACGCCGGCGTACCAGCAGAACGCCACGAGGGCGCTGCCGGTGACGATGCCGAAGGCGCGAAGCCCTGGGTCGCGCCACTCGGCACGCGGTCGGATGAGCGCGGCCAGGGTTGCGACGAGCGGAAGAATCCCGCAACCAATCGCAAGTGCGCCGATCGACCAGACGCCATAGTCGAAGATTCGGCCCTTCCACAGGGCATTCGTCACCGCCCACTCCTGCGATTGGTGCCCCATATAGGCGGCAAATGCGAATACCACCCCGATCGCGAGCGTCCCGGCCCCAATCCAGTCGGCGCGCGTCCATGAGGTGCGCCATGCCCGCATCCGCTCAGTGCGCCAGCCGAGAGCAAGCAGGCAGAGTGTGAAGATGCCGCCGATCGTGACGAGCTGGGACCGCGTCGCGGCCGCGACCACGCAACCGCCGGCCGCTGCCGCGAGCGTGTGCCAGGTCGGCCGGGCAACCGCTCGGACGATGAGATAGAGCGCCAGCGTGGCCACCGGATAGGCGAATGGCTCCTCGACGAGGATCGGCGCGTAGGCGAGCGCCGGCACCGCGATCGTTGCAACGGCTGCGAAGATCGCCCATTGTCTGCTGACGGCATACCGAGCGATGCCATACGCCGGAAAGATCGCGAGCGCCATTGCGAGGGCCTGGAGATACTTGACGGTCGCGTAGGCCGTTTCAACCGAGTGAATCCGCCAGGCAGGCGCCGTCAGGTACGGAACGAGCGAGGTGAACATGTACGGCTCGCCTCGCCGAGCCGGATGCCCCGTCGCTGCGATCGCCCGTGAGATCTGCGTCGTCTCCACTTCGTCGGTGAAGATCGTCGGTGTCTCGCGGCGCCACGCCTGCCATGCGTACAGCACGCACAGCACGAAGTAGGCCGCGAGAAGCGGCACAACGACGTCGCGTCCCGGCCGCCCGTTCGATCGCCGCCCACCTCCACGTTCGGGTGCCGTGGTCATTCGGCGACGACGTCGACGACCGGGGCCATCGTCTCTGTGTAGCGATGCACGAAGCGGCAGGGTACCGTCGCCGCGGCACAGGCGTGCACGATCGAGTCGAGGTGCTCGGTCGGGGCGTTCGGGATCGAGACCAGCACCTCGTCAGGCCGCGCAGTCTTGATCACCGAGTCGATTTCGAATGTCGTGCCGACCACGGGGACCCCCTGGATGCGGCGTCCTCGGAGAGCTGCGTTGTCGTCCACGAACGCGACTGCTCTCGCCGAGCCATCCTCGCGTAGCTCGCGCACCAGGCTTCGGCCCGCCCGTCCGGCGCCGACGACGACGATGCGCCGGCGAGCTCCCTGCCGGCGAGCGCCTGCGAGCTCGGGAAGGAGACGCAACGCCAGCCGTGACGCCGTCACGAGCGCCGTGCAGAGCACGGCATCGACGACGAACACACGCACGGGGAAGCCCCCGAGCGGACGCGTCGCGGCGACCACGGCAAGCGCCAGCACCTCCGAGAGCGCGACGGCCGCGGCGATCGCGAGCGCGTCGCGGGCGGTGGCGTAGCGCCAGACGCGACGGTAGATCCGGAAGGCGACGAACGCGACGTACCGCATGCCAAGGATCACGGGCAGGGAGCCGAGGAACACGGACCGTTGCTGGGCGCTTCCCTCCCCACCCAGCACGATCAGATACGCGAGCAGGAACGAGGTGCATACCAGCACGAAGTCGACGAGCATCTCACCGAGGCGGCGGATGTCGAACGTAAGAGCGCGGCGGAGCGACGTATCGCTCTCCTGGCCCCGGCGGGTGCGCTCGTCGAGCTCGCTGAGGAACCCTCCGAACTGCACGAGCAGCACGAACGTAAGGAGCACGCCGACCGCAGTGACGCGCGGGTCGTCGAGGATGTTGTACGCGACGCTCGTGGCACCGAGGGCGACCGCGATGATCGCGAGGAGGCCCACCGCCTTGCGTTCCGAGAGACCGAAGTACACGAGACGGTGGGAGGTGTGATCCTTCCCGCCCTGGCTGACGGGACGCCGCTCGGCGATCCGCCTCACCGCGACGAGCGTCGTGTCGAGGATCGGAATGGCAAGGACGAGGAGGGGCAACACCACGGTCGCCGCGGTCGTGCCCGCAGTCGTCCAGCTCGCCGCGAGCCCGAGAGCGGCGAGGAGGAAGCCCAGAACCTGGCTGCCGGAGTCGCCCATGAAGACGAGCGCATTGCCTCCGGGGCGGAGATTGAAGGGCAGGAATCCGCCGCAGGCGAACCCGAGCGAGAGCGCGAGAACGAGGACGAGGTCGTTCGGGTGCAACGTGACGGCGTCGATCGCGAAGTAGGCACATCCGACCGAGGCAAGCGTTGCGGCCAGGCCGTCCATGTTGTCGAGCAGATTGAAGGCGTTGGTGATCCCGACGAGCCAGACAACCGCGACCGCTGTGGCAATGATGTCGTTGGCGACGAGCTCGACGCGCAGCCCGCTCGCCACCGCGATGCCGGCCGCGCCGAATTGTGCAGCGAGCTTCGCTTTGGGGCCGAGATGACGCACATCGTCGAGAAGACCCGCTGCGAACAGGAGCAGGCATCCGCCGAGAATCCCGACCAGCTGCCAACTCGCATCGACCGCCCCGACTGCGACCGCGAGCAGGACGCCGGCGAGGAGCCCCGATACGATTCCGACTCCTCCGAACGTGGGCGTCGGCCTGTCGTGCCATCGCTCCCCGGACGGCACCGCCATCAGACGCTCTCCGAGTGAGGTCCGCAACAGCGCCCAGAGGACGATCGCCGCGACTGGAAGTGCGGCCATCGTGACGGCGGCGGACATGTGCGTAGGGTAGTACCTGCTCCTCCCGGAGGAGGGTCGGCGGGGTCTTCGCGGCGCCGGCGGGCGGCGCGCCTAGACTGCCGGGCGTGGCCGTCTACGCCGATCTGATCCGCTATCGCGAGCTGTTTGCGAGCCTCTTCCAGCGCGACCTCCGCGCGAAGTACAAGGGGTCGGCGCTCGGGCTCGTCTGGACGCTCGCTCTACCCGTGACGCTGATGCTGGTCTACCTCGTCGTCTTCAGCGTGATGTGGAAGTCGCCGACGACCGATGTCGACCACTACTGGCTGTTCCTGCTCTGTGGGCTTCCGCCCTGGGTGTTCTTCGCGACGTCGGTGCAGTCGTCGGCCCGAAGCTTGCTCGAGAACGCGAGCCTGATTCGCAAGGTGCGCTTCCCGCGCCAGCTCGTGCCGCTCTCGATCGTCGCGACGCAGCTCGTCGCGTTCGCCGTGATGACGGGCATCGTGCTCGTGCTCTCGATGATCGTGCTTCCCGATGCGCGCTCGACGGCGTTGCTCGCGATTCCGATCGGGGTCGTCATCGTCCTGTTCGTCTCGGGCCTTTCGCTCGCAGTCGCCTCCGCGAACGCGATCTACCGGGACATCGAGTTCGTGGTCGCCGCGCTGCTCGTGCCGCTGTTCTTCCTGACGCCGATCCTCTACAGCCTCGACAACCTGCCCGGCGCCGACGCGCATCCCTGGCTCCTCGACCTGCTGCAGTGGGGGAACCCGCTGACGCCGCTCGTCGAGTGCTTCCGGGCGCCGCTCTTCCTCGGCGAGGTTCCCTCGACCCCCGACCTGATCTATCTCGTCGTCGAGACGATCGTGGCGCTCGCCCTCGGCGCGATCGTGTTCACGTCGGTCGACGACCGGATCGCCGCGGAAGTGTGACGGCGACCCTGCCGTCGAAGATGCCGTCGTCCCCGGTGTAGGCAGGAAGCCCGAGGTGGGTCGTCGGCTCGATACCGGCGAGGAGTGACGGTAGGACGAGCGGTCGCTCGAAGCGGGGGTTGCGGCCGCCACCACCGCGCCAAGGGGCGAGCTCGCGGTCGCGCCCGGTCGGGTGGAGCGCGGTGCCGACCGCTGCCCATCCCTCGGCGTGGGCATCGAGCAGGACCGCCGACCACGTGGGTGGCGGGACGGCGCCCGCGACGAGATGCGCCACCGCTGCAGCATCTTCCTCGCTCTCGACGAGCGGCTCCTCCTGTGCCGCGAGCGCGGCCAGCGTGGCCGGATCCGCGCCACCGTGCACCCGCACCGCCAGTGCGCGGGTCTCGATCCGCGGCGCCACGTCGATCTCGAGCTCGAGCGGCACTGCACCCACCTCGGCGAACCAGAACCGGTTCTCCTCGACCAGGTCGAACGCGAGGCGGTAGGCACCAGGCGGCCTCGGCGCGGTCACCTCGAGCGCAAGCTCGATCTGCTCTCCGGGTGCGACAGCATGGTCGAGCGGCGTTCGAGGACCGTCCCACACGATCGGGTTGCCGAGCGGATCGAGCCAGTGGAAGGACGCCTGAACGCCTACGTCGCCGTGCGAGCGCCACGTCGCCGTGCCTGCATTCTCGAGTCGGAGCTGCGCCGTTCCGGTCGTGCCCGCGCGGGGGGAGTCGAGCGACCACGCGAGCCAGCGGGGCGCGAGCGGCCCGGCCGCGACGAAGTGCTCACCGACGAGGTTCACGTTGGGGGCTACTGTAACGGGGTGAGCGAGCCGCTTCTCGTGCGCGCCGCGAGGCGCGAGGAAGTCGAGCGGACCCCGGTGTGGTTCATGCGCCAGGCGGGCCGGTCGCTTCCCGAATATCGCGCCATCCGCGCGAAACATGCGTTCTTCGACGTCGCCCATACGCCCGAGCTCTGCGCGGAGGTGACGCTGCAACCCGTTCGTCGCCACGATGTCGACGCGGCAGTGATGTTCGCGGACATCATGACCCCGGTGCTCGGCATGGGTATCGACGTCAGGCTCGTCGAGGGCGTCGGACCCGTGATCGACGAGCCGATCCGCACGATGGCGGACGTCGACCGGCTCCGCGTGCCCGATCCCGAGGAGGCCTTCGGGCCGGTGCTCGAGGCGGTGCGACTCGTCCGGGCCGCACTCCGGCCCGACCAGGCAGTCGTCGGCTTCTGCGGCGGCCCTTTCACGGTCGCCGGATACCTCGTCGAGGGCAAGCCGAGCCGCGAGTTCGCGCTCACGAAGAGCCTCATGCTCGGACAGCCCGATATCTGGCACGCCCTCCTCGAAAAGCTCTCGGTCACCTTCGCCGCCTACGTCGCCGCCAAGGCTCGTGCCGGCGCCGACGTGATCCAGCTGTTCGACTCGTGGGTCGGGGCGCTCTCGCCCACCCACTACCGCGACTACGTGGCGCCGCATTCTGCCCGGGTGCTCGCGGCCGTCGACGTGCCGACCATCCACTTCGGCACGGGCACCGCCACGCTGCTCGAGGAGATGGCAGCTGCCGGCGGCGACGTGATCGGGCTCGACTGGCGCATCCCGCTCGACACCGGTTGGGCCAGGGTCTCCGACCGCGCCGTGCAGGGCAACCTCGATCCGGCAGTGCTGCTCGCACCCTGGCCCGTCGTCGAGGCCGAGGCGCGCGACATCCTCGGGCGCGCCGGGGGGCGGCCCGGGCACATCTTCAACCTCGGCCACGGCGTCTTCCCGTCGGTCGACCCGGATACGTTGACCCGTCTCGCAGCGCTCGTGCGCGAGTACTCGCCGGCGCACGCCGGTGCCGGCGTGGGAGGCCCCGCGTGAGCGCCGGATCGATCGCGGCCGACGGCGTCTCACGCCGTTTCCGCGTCCACGCTCGCGAGACGCGCACGCTCAAGGATCTGGTCGTCTCGCGCGGCCGCACGGGCGGCGAGGACGTCTGGGCGCTGCGCGACGTGTCGGCCGACATCCAGCCGGGCGAGGCGGTTGGCCTCATCGGCCGCAACGGCTCGGGCAAGTCGACGCTCCTGCGCGTGCTCGCCGGGATCATCAAGCCGACGACGGGGACCGTGCGGGTCGAAGGCCGCATCGGCTCGCTGCTCGAGCTCGGGGCCGGCTTCCATCCGGACTTCACGGGCCGCGAGAACGTCTTCCTCAACGGCTCGATCCAGGGCCTGAAGCGGTCCGAGATCCGGGAGCGGTTCGACGAGATCGTCGCCTTCGCGGAGGTCGAGCACGCAATCGACCGTCCGGTTCGCACCTACTCGAGCGGCATGGCGATGCGCCTCGGGTTTGCGATCGCCGCATTTCTCCAGGCCGACGTGCTGCTCCTCGACGAGGTCTTTGCGGTCGGCGACGAGAACTTCCAGCGCAAGTGCTTCGGCATCATCTCGGCGTTCAAGAACGGAGGCGGCACCATCCTCTTCGTCTCTCACGACGCGCAGGCCGTCGAGCGGCTCTGCGAGCGCTCGATCCTGCTCGCGGGCGGCCAGAAGGCGTACGACGGGCCGACGCACGAGGCGATCGCGCGGTACCGCAGATTGCTCGCTGACGACCTCGACCCGGCCGAGCGCAGCGGCGGGCTACGCGAATGGGGCACGGGGGAGGCCGAGATCACCGCGGCGCGCCTGCTCGACGCAAACGGTGGTGAGCGGGAGCAGTTCCTCGCCGGCGAGCCTCTTCGGCTCGAGGTCGACCTGCGCGCGCTCGCGGTGCTCGAGCCGCCCCGGCTCCAGCTCGAGGTGCGCGACACGACCGGTCTGCTCGTCGCCGAGGACTCCGTCTCGACCGCGACGCTCGGCTGGCCCTCCGGGCCGGGGCAGATGACTGCGACGCTCGACATCGAGCGCCCGTCGCTCGCCTTCGGCCGCTTCCGGGTCCGGCTCGGGCTCGTCGGGGCTGCGGGCCAGACGCTGCATCAGTTCGACGATGCGCTCGGTTTCCTGGTCTATCCGGCCGGCGAGGAGCGCGGCCTCGTGCATCTCGGAGGAACGTGGCGGGCCGGGGCGAATCAGGAGATCCGATGAGCTACAAGACGTGCCCGGAATGGCCCGAGCTGATGGAGCTCGCGCCCGACCTCCAGTTCAAGCACATCTCCGTTGCCGACGCGCAGCTCCCGTTCGACGTGCTCTCGAAGATCTCGCACGTGTCGCTCGGCGAGATCGAGATGTGCGCCGACCTCGAGCACAACGTCTTCAACGGGGCCCACACCGATCCTCAGGTGGCGGCGGCCCTCGTCGGCACCCACTGGTTCGAGGTGCACGAGTGGGCGACCACGGGGCCGGGCGCCTCGAGCCACGCTGCCTGACCCGGCCTGATGCCGCAGGCCGCGCGTAGGCTCTCCGGGTGGCAACGGTCGTCGTCCCCTTCCGCTCGGGCGGAAAGAGCAGGCTCCCGGCCGCGATTCGCGTCGAGGTCGCGCTTGCGATGCTCGGTGACGTGCTCGAGGCGGCGGTGGAGCACGCCGACCTGGTGCGTCTCGTCACCGACGACGTTGCGGCTGCCGGGGTTGCCTCGGCCCTCGGCGTCGAGGTGATCTCCGATCCCGGGGCCGGGCAGGGGGCGGCCGTCGACGCGGCGCTCGCAGGAGTCGAGGGAGCATGCCTCGTCGTCAACGCCGATCTTCCGTGTACGACGGCCACGGCACTGGCTCGCCTGACGGCGCTTGCCCCGGCCCTCGTCGCAGCCGTCGACGGGACGACCAACGCCCTCGCACTGCCCGATCGCACGTGGTTCGCTCCGCTCTACGGCCCCGGCAGCGCGGCCCGCTTCGAGGCTGCCGGCCTCGGCCGGGCAGCGATTCGCGAGCTCGAGCATGACGTCGACACGCTCCTCGACCTCGAGCGGCTCACCCTCGGGGTCGGCCGTCGGACGGGCGTTGTGTTGAACCACCACGATGTTCGCGCGGCGCGAACGGCATGAACGTCGTCCTTCTCTCCGGTGGGGTCGGTGGGGCGAAGCTCGCGGCCGGGCTCCACGATGTGCTCGCCTCGGGTGAGCTGACGATCGTCGGCAACGTCGGCGACGACCTCGAGGTGCTCGGCCTGCACGTGTCGCCCGACCTCGACTCCGTGCTCTACGGCTTGGCGGGCCTGAACGACACCGAGCGCGGCTGGGGGCGCGCGGGCGAAACCTGGAATGCGCTCGAGTCGGCGCGCGCCTTTGGCGGGGAGGGCTGGTTCATGCTCGGCGACCTCGATATCGGCCTCCACCTCGTGCGCTCGCAGGGGCTCCGCGGGGGCGAGCCGCTGTCGGCCGTAACGGCGCGCCTCATGAGCGCCGCAGGGCTCGCGACACGGCTCCTGCCGGCCACCGACGAGCGGCTGCGAACCCTGCTCGTCACGCCGGAGGGCACGTTCGGGTTCCAGGAGTGGTTCGTCGCCCGCCGCCACGAGGATCCGGTCGATGCGCTCGTCTACGACGGCGCCGACTGCGCGCGCCCGGCGCCGGGTGTGCTCGAAGCGATCGCAGCCGCGGATGCGATCGTGATCGCTCCGAGCAACCCGTATGTCTCGATCCACCCGATCCTCGCCGTGCCCGGCCTTCGCTCAGCTCTCGCAGCACGGAGCATCCGGTCCGTTGCCGTCAGCCCGCTGATCGGAGGGCGCGCGGTGCGCGGCCCCCTCGACCGGATGATGCAGCGGCTCGCCGGCGGAACGAGCCCACGCCATGTGGCGACGTGTTATCCAGGGCTGCTCGACGCCCTCGTCATCGACGGCGTCGATGCCGGCGCCGAGGTTGATGGAGACGTTGGGCTCGTGGTCACGGATACGCTCATGTCCGACCGCGAGGCCGCTCGTCGGCTCGCACATTCGACGTTGGAGGCAGCAATGGACGGTCGCTCGTGAACATCGCCCTGATTGGTGGCACCGGCAGCTTTGGCACGGCGCTCGCCGTGCGTCTCCACGCCGCCGGCTACGACGTCGTGATCGGATCGCGCGACGCGGAGCGCGCGCAGGCGGCCGCGGCAGAGATCGGCGTCGTAGGCGCGACGAACGAGGACGCTGCCCGCTCCGCAGACCTCGTCATCCTCACGACCAAGGCCGACGGTGCCGTCGAGACCGCGCGCTCGCTGCGCGAGGCGATCGGCACGACGCCGGTGCTCTCGGTCGCGGCAGAGCTCTCGTTCACGAAGGAGGGCGTCTTCCCGACAGGAGAGGCGAAGTCGATCGCCGCCCGGATCCAGGACGAGCTCGACGGCCCCGTGATTGCCGGCCTCCACTCACTCGCGGCCTCGAACCTCGGTGGTGAAGAGGCACCGGACGAGGACACGCTCGTCTGTGGCGACGATGCCGAGGCGAAGGCTCTCGTGCTCGACCTGGCCGGCAAGATCACCTCGGGCAACGCGATCGACGCAGGCCCGCTCGCAAGCGCACGGGCACTCGAAGGCATGACGGCCGTGATCGTCAACGTGAACAAGCGCTACAAGGCGCACGCCGGCCTGCGCGTCACCGGCGTCCACTGAGCCGGGCAACTTTGTGTTGAATCAACACAAGGGCCGCAGCGACGGGGGCGAGGTGCGGGTGATCGGCCTGCCCGGCGTTCCGGAGCTCGAGGAGGGGGACGATCTCGGGCAGCTGCTTGCCGACGCCTGTGCCCGGGTCGGTGGGCTCGAGGAGGGCGATGTCGTCGTCGTCGCCCAGAAGGCAGTCTCGAAGGTCGAGGGTCGCGTCGTCCGCCTCGACGAGGTCGAGCCCTCGCCGCGGGCCGTCGAGCTCGCAGGCGACGAGGGCGATCCGCGGCAGGTCGAGGTGATCCTGAGCGAGTCGGTCGAGGTCGTGCGCTCCCGGCCACCGCTCGTGATCGCCCGCACCCGGCACGGTTTCGTCTGCGCGTCGGCCGGCGTCGATGCCTCGAACGCGAAGGGGCCGGGGACCGTGATCCTGCTCCCCGTCGATCCGGACGCCTCCGCAGCGGCGCTCCGCGAGCGGCTTGCCGACCTGACGGGCATCGCGCCCGGCGTCATCGTCAGCGACTCGTTCGGACGGGCCTGGCGGCAAGGAACCACCGATGTCGCACTCGGGGTTGCCGGGATCGCCGCGCTGCGTGATCTGCGCGGGTCGCGGGACGCGGTCGGCTACGAGCTCCGCTCGACGATGATCGCGGTCGCAGACGAGATCGCGGGTGCCGCGGAGCTCGTGCTCGGCAAGAGCACGGGTATCCCCGCAGCGATCGTTCGAGGCGTCGGCGTGCCCGGTGAGGGCGTTGGCGGCGACCTCGTGATGCCTCGCGAGCGCGATCTCTTCTCCTGACGCAACGCGTCCGGTCTCAGGGCCGCCGGGAACCTCGCCAGCCACGACGGTGAGGCGAGCGAGGCCGGCAACGTCGGTGAGGTCGGATCCGTCGAGCCCGGACGGCAGAAGAGGCTGACGCTGACGCTCGCGAAGGGCCACTACTCGCTCGTCTGCAACCCGTCCGGGCGCTGCAAGGGCGGCCGGTTCGTCGACTTCTACGTCCGCTGCAGGGACGAGTCGGCCGTACGGTTGGGGTCGGGTCGCCCGGCTCCGCCGCGCCCGGCGTTACACTCCCATCATGCGAAAGTATGCGATCTGGGGAACGTCGACCTCGCCCTCACACGAGGAGTGGGTTCGCGCGGTCGGGCGGGCGTTCGAGGCTGACGGCTTCGAGCTCGTCGCAGACCACGCCGACGCCGACTTCGTCCTCAACATGTTCGACACGGAGGATCCGAAGGCTTTCCGTCGCTCCTCGCGCGGGACGTACTCAGCCTCCTTCTACGAGCTCGACGAGGTGCCGGAGGACGTGCTCCGCACGAGCTACCCGAACCTCGTCCGCACGCTCGCGAACGTCGTCGTCCTCCACGTCCCCGGCCAGGGCGTGTGGTTCACGACGATGGAGCGCGGCACGTACAAGATCTCCGACGAGCCGAAAGAGGTCTTCGAGCGGCTTGCGCCGCTCGCGAAGTCGAAGCTCGTGATCGACAACGCGTTCGTCACCGACCTCGAGCCCGAGCTGTGGGACGGGGACGAGATCACCGCCGACATCATCGCCGCCGGCAAGCGGATGGGCGAGCTCGACCTGCTCCCGGCGCCGTTCCCGGTGCACGAGTTCCTGAACGAGCGCGACCTCCGCCACGTGATGCGGCTCTACCAGGTCGGAGGCCTCTCCTACGGGAACCTCTCGGCTCGGAAGGACGAGACGCGCTTCTGGATGAGCGCCTCGGGCGTCGACAAGGCGGCGCTCGAAGAGGCGGGACGCGACATCCTGCTCGTCACGGGCTACGACGAGCCGAACGCGAGCATGCGCATCAGCGTCCCGCCGGGCGTCGAGCCGCGGCGCGTCTCCGTCGATGCGATCGAGCACTGGATGATCTACCAGGCCCATCCCGACGTCGGCGCGATCCTGCACGTTCATGCCTGGATGGAGGGCATTGCCGCCACGGATATCAACTACCCGTGCGGCACCCAGGAGCTCGCCGAGTCGGTCGCCGAGCTGATCGACCGCGAGCCCGACCCCGCGCATGCCGTGATCGGCCTGCGCAACCACGGGATCACCGCCACCGGTGGCAGCCTCACGGAGATCCTGGATCGCATCCAGGCGGACATCCTCCGTCAGGTTCCGATGACGTGAGAAAAATCTATTTGCCGCGCTGCGCGCGGATCCTGAAGCCGGGAACCTGCGGTTCCCCGTGACCCCTCCCTGATCGAGTAGGACAGCGCGGCGTCGTGCTTCAGCCTGTCGGCCGGGGCTCGGCCGTCCGCAAGCGCAGGAGCGCCAGCACTGCGAACGCTGGGATCAGCACGACATCGTTCGTCATGCACCAGACGCAGATCGCGTCGATCACGAACAGCTGCAGGATCACGAGGTAGGCCGCAAAGGCGAGCGCAGCGAGTCCGAGCACAGCGTTGAGGGTGCGGGCGAGGTCGGAGTTCCAGAGCGTCAGGACGAGCGCGGCGATCCAGGCACCGAGCCCGAAGATCGCGATGGGAACGCCGACGAGGACCGCGTACTTCGAGTCCTGCACGGTCTCGCAGCCGCCACCGGTGGTGCAGATCAGTGCTGCCGGCCTGTAGTGGACGTACGTGAGATACGCGGCGACGGCAATTCCAGCGGCCGAGACGACGACCAGGGCGAGGCGAACGAGCCGGTCGCTCACCGGCCGCCGGTCGCGATCGCGAGGCTCATGGTCGCCGCGACGAGCAGTGCGCCGATGCGGCGGCCGCTCAAGGCGTGCCCGCCTTCAGCGCCTGATCGATCGGGGTGCGGAACTCGTTCGGGGCGAACGATCCCGGCCGGAAGTTGACCGGCGGGTTGAAGCCGACTGCGAGATAGAACCACGGCGTGCCCTGGACTCCCAGCTTCGTCGCCTCGGCCTGGATGGCCGCGATCTGATTGGCGACCTTCGCGCTCTTCGCGTCGGCCTTGACCTTGGCTGCGTCGAGGCCGGGCACGTCCGCGAGGATCTGGTTGATCAGAGAATCGGTCACCCAGCCCGAATTCTCGGTGCCCTGGTTTTCGTAGAACAGCCCGGCGACCTGCCAGAGCTTGTTCTGAAGCCCCGCGGCCATCGTTATCTGCAGCGCTTTCAACGAGTCGGGCCCTAGGAACGCGAGCCCACGAAAGTCGATCTTGAGCCGGCCGGTGCGCACATACTCGTTGACGATCGCGGGGAACGCCTCGTCGGTGTAGCGCTTGCAGATCGGGCACTGGAGATCCTCGAACTGCAACATCCGCACGGTCGTGCCGCTCTTCCCGAGCACGGTTCCGTTCTGCGGGATCCCGGCGACGAGTGCGAGCGCCGGATCGGTGCCGTCGCCCGGGGTCGTGTCGGTCGTCGCCGTCGTGTCGGCGGTACCGGTCGTGTCGGCGGTGTTGCCCGAATCTCCGCTCGAGCGCAGCACGCTCACTCCGATCAGAGCCGCGACGACGATCGCAGCGACCACGAGTGCGATGACGAGATTGCGGTTGCGGCCGCTCTTGGCTGTCGGCGGCTTCGGCACGGGTGGCATTGCGTGGAAGTCTGCCTACAGTCGGGTGCGGGTGCGCTGACAACAAGGTTGAATAGACGTGTGGACGGCGACCATAGGCGAAGGCGGCTCGTCGAGGCCGGGATCGCGATTACCTCGGAGCTGTCCCTCGACGCCGTCCTGCTGACGTTGATCCGGATCGCAGCCGAACTGACCGGCGCGCGCTACTCGGCTCTCGGCGTCATCGACCGCGGCGGTCACGCGCTGGAGCGCTTCGTGACGTTCGGCATCTCGGAGGCGGAGCGGGCAACGATCGGCGATCCGCCCCGCGGCCGCGGCGTTCTCGGGGTGGTGATCGAGGACGCGCGGCCTCTGCGACTCGACGACCTCATGCAGGACCCGCGTGCTGTCGGGTTCCCACCCAACCATCCGCCGATGCGCAGCTTTCTCGGCGTTCCCGTGATGACGCGCGGTGTCGCCTTCGGGAACCTCTATCTCGCCGAGAAGCAGCCGGAGGGGAGCTTCACCGACGAGGACGAGGAGATCGCAACCCTGCTCGCGGCGCAGGCGGCGGTGGCGATCGAGAACGCGGGCAGCGTGCAGCGCGACGCGTTGCGTCGCGCAGTGCGGGCGCAGGAGGCAGAGCGGAAGCGACTCGCCCGTGAGCTCCACGACGAGACGGGGCAGGCGCTGACGTCGATCCTGCTCGGGCTCGCGAGCGTCGAAAGATCGCACAGCGCCGAGGAGGCCCATGCCGCGGCGGGGGCCTTGCGAGGGCTCGTCGTCGACACGCTCAGGAACGTACGCCGGCTGGCGGTCGAGCTCCGCCCCTCCGCACTCGATGACTTCGGCCTCGAGCCGGCGCTCCGCCGGCTGGGCGAGACCGTCCGCGAGGGTGGCGCGCTCGACGTGCAGGTGGAGACGAGGCTCGGCGCCGGGCGCCTCCCTGCCGACGTCGAGACCGCCCTCTACCGCATCGTGCAGGAGGCGCTCACGAACGCCGTCAAGCACGCTGGTGCGAATCACGTCAGTATCGTCGTCACCCGCAACGCGACGAGCGTGCTGACTGTGATCGAGGACGACGGGAAGGGGTTCGACTCGGGCGCCGTCTCGCTCGACGGGCTCGGGATCCTGGGCATGCGTGAGCGAGTAGAGCTGCTCGACGGAAGCCTCGAGATCGACACCTCGCCGGGCGCCGGCACGACGCTCATCGTGCAGCTGCCGCTCGTCGAGCCTTGATGCGCGTCAGGCCGCGGCGTCGCGCGCGAGCGCGGCGAGCGTGCGCCCGAAGGCCGGTGCGAACTTGAAGCCATGGCCAGAGCAGGCTGAGGCGACGACGATCCGGCCGTGCCGCTCGAGCACGAACGACTCGTCGGCAGTGTTGGTGTAGAGGCACGTCTCCGTCGCGAGCGGCTCGGGATCGAGCTCGGGGAAGCGGCGCGCCGCCCACGTCGAGACCCAGCGGACGACGGCAGGATCGGCCACGCCCTGCTCGTCGGGGTCCGCCGGCGGGCCGGAGTGGTGCAGCCCCGCCTTGAGGCCGACGTCGGGCGCGGCCAGCGCGTAGTTGATCAGCCCTGGCCGGAGCAGGCCGTGCTCCTCGGCATCCGGCACGGCGTCGTCGATCACCGGCGGCAGGCTCGTCGGGTCGGGGAGACGGAAGTACGACACGGTTTCGCAGGTCGGCACGACCGGAAGCTCTATCTCGGCGCCGGCCAGCAGACCACGGCTCCAGGCACCCGCCGCGACAACACACGCGCCGGCGGTGATCTCGTCGCCGTCCGTGCTCACGCGCACGGAGCCGTGGCCCGGCTCGATCGCGGTCACGCGACGCTCGTCGAGCACGACGGCGCCTGCCTCGACGGCGCTCGTGAGCAGCGCCCGATACGCGCGGTCGGCGAGCGTTATGCCCCCGTCTGGGTGGAAGAGCACTGTCTCGTCCGCTTCGGCGCCGATCGGCCAGCGCTCGGTCACCTCGGCTCCGGAGAGCAGCTCGTGGCTCACGCCGCAGGCCGCGAGCGCGCGTGCGTTCGCGACCGCAACCGGCCCGAAGTCGAGCCCGCCCGTTCCCACGATCAGCTCTTCGCCGACCTCGGACTCGAGCTCACGCCAGCTCTGGAGAGCGCCCTGGGCGAGTCGAACGTAGTGCGGGTCGGGATAGGAGAGCCGGAAGATCCGCGAGGCACCGTGGCTCGAGCCACGGTCGTGACCGAGCCCGAACTGCTCGATGAGGACGACGCCCCGTCCCGATTGCGCGAGGGATCGCGCAGTTGCGACACCGGTGATCCCGGCGCCGACGACGACGATGTCGGCGTCGCGGCCCATCGGCTCGATCCTAGAGGCTCTGACGCTTCAGGGGCTCGTCGTCAGCTGTCGAGCGCGCGCGCGGCCTTCGTGGCGGCCCGGGCGAGCGCCTTGTATGCGCCGGCGCGCTCGGCCTGGTCGCCCGATGCCTCGGCCGCCTCGGCAGCCCGGACGCGCTCGGCCACCGTCGTCTCGAGCGTCTCCCGACCGAATGCGAGCTCCTGCTCGGAGACCCCGGTGCGACGGGCGAGCTCGCGCATCACCTGGAGGGAAGGGACGCGCTCACCGCGCTCTATGCGTGAGATGTAGGCGGCGCTGCAGCCCGGAAACGCCAGCTCGCGCTGGCTCAGGCCGGCCGCTTCGCGCGCCTCGAAGACACGCTGGCCGACTGCGGCGGGATCGTCGTAGTGCGGCGTTCGTGCCCTCTTGAATGTCATCGACTTTGTCGCCATATGCGTTTGGTCAACCCTCTGGCTCTCGGATTCGTTGGAATGGCTCGGAACGAACGGTCGGTATCTTGTATACCCGTCTCTATATCAAAAGGTATAGACGGATGAAGCGTGTGCATGACAGTTGAAATCTGTGGTGCGTACCCTTGTCTCCCGGCGGGAGACGCGTGTCAGCCGGAGTGCGGGCCGTTGAAGACGACGAGCAACGCGAGCTGCTCGTAGGCGCTGAAGCGGTGCTCGGCGCCTGCCGGGACGAAGACCGCGAGGCCCTCCGTCAGCGGCGTCGCCGTCTCTCCCACCTCGAGCACACCGCTCCCCTCGAGCACGACGTAGACCTCGTCCTCGTCGTGCGGCTGTTGACGGTCGGGCTCGGGAGCGACGAGGACGTAGACGCCGATCTCGAGCCCCGGTGAGCGATGGACGGCCTCGTAGCCGCCGCCGCGCTCGACGAGCGAGCGCCGCGTTTCGTCGACGTCGAAAGGGTGCGGAGCGTGTGACATGACACCAGTGTAGAGGGTCGCGGCTGAACTCTCGACCGGAGGGGTGCGCGGCGTGCGATGCTCGGCCGATGGAGTTCGACCTCGACGCCCTCTTTCAGCCCGGCCGGGCCGAGTCGAGTGGCTGGCGCCGGATGCCGGCGATCAGTGCCGAGGCGATGGTGGCGACCAGTCACCCCCTTGCAACCCGCGCCGGTCTGGGCGCTCTCGAGCGTGGAGGGAACGCGGTCGACGCGGCGCTCGCGGCCGCAGCGATGCTGACGGTCGCCGAGCCGACCGACAACGGCATCGGCGGGGACGCCTTCGCACTCGTCTGGGACGAGGGAGTCCTGTACGGCATCAACGGCTCGGGCCGGTCGCCGGCCGACCTCGACGGCCAATCGGCGGAGGACGACGGGCCTCGGTCGGTCACCGTGCCGGGAGCGGTGCGGCTGTGGGCCGACCTGGCGTCGCACTTCGGCCACTTCAGCCTCGACAGTGCGGTTGCCCCGGCCGCCGCTGCCGCGCGCGACGGCGTCGTGTGCTCGGCGCGAATCGCGAACAAGTGGGCGCGCGCTCCGCTCGCACCCTGGCCGGCACCCGCGGCCGGCGAGCGCTACGCGCTTCCGGAGCTCGCGGCCACCTTGGGCCGGATCGCGACGGAGGGGCCGGCGGCGTTCTACGAGGGGGAGGTGGCGGCTGCGATCTCCGCCGCCTGCTGGCTCTCGGAGGAGGATCTCCGCGGCCATACCTCGGAGTGGGTGCAGCCGCTCCGCAGGAGCTACCGCGGCGTCGAGGTGTGCGAGCTGCCGCCGAACGGCCAGGGCGTTGCGGCGCTCCTCGCGCTCGCGCTCTACGACGGCCTCGAGCCGACCCCGCACTCCGAGATCGAAGCGATGAAGCTCGCACTCGCAGATGCGCGGGCATTCGTTCACGACGGCCCGCTGCCCGCGAACCTGTTCTCCGACGAGCGACTCGCTGCTCGCCGCTCGCTCGTCCGGCAGGATTCGGCACTCGACCTCCGCCTCGGTCTCCCGCGCGGAGGCACCACGTACCTGTGCGTCGTCGACGGAAACGGCATGGCCGTCTCGTTCATCCAGAGCGTCTACGGCTCGTTCGGTTCCGGAGTCGTCGCGCCGGGAACGGGGGTCGTCCTCCAGAACCGCGGTGCCGGGTTCAGCGGCGTGCCAGGGCATCCGAACGCGCTCGCGCCGGCGAAACGACCGTTCCACACCATCATTCCCGGCATGCTCCTCGAGCGGGACGAGCTGCTCGGGCCGTTCGGGGTGATGGGTGGGCCGATGCAGCCCCAGGGTCACTTCCAGGTCGTCCGTCGACTCGTCGACGAGGCTTGCGACCCTCAGGCGACGCTCGACGCTCCTCGCTGGCGGGTGGAGGAGGACGGCATCGTCGAGCTCGAGCCGGGCCTCGCGCACCTCGTGCCGGAGCTGCGTGCTATCGGTCACGATGCGCGCGTCGGCGACCTCCAGCACCCGTTCGGCGTCGGCCAGATGATCTTGCGTTTCGGGACGTCACTGATCGCCGGATCGGACGGCCGAGGCGACGGCTACGCCGCCGGTCTATGACGCTCGGTTTGGCTGACGCTCGGGATCGGCCCGCCCACAGCGATACAGTGCCGTTGCCTTGACGATTCGCGTCCTCATTGTCGACGACCATGCGGTCGTCCGAACCGGCTTGCGGCTCCTCCTCGATCGCGAGGTCGATCTCGACGTGGTCGGTGAGGCAGGCGACGGCGACGGCGGAGTGCGGGCGGCGCGCCTCGAGAAGCCGGACGTCGTGCTCCTCGACGTCGTCATGCCGGGACGGACCGGCCTCGAAGTGTGCTCTGAAATCATCGAGGCCTCGAACGGGCGCGTGCTGATGTTGTCGATGCAGGACGATCCGTCCTACGTCCGCGAGGCGTTCGCCTCGGGTGCGAGCGGCTACATGCTCAAAGAGGCAGCGGACACGGAGCTCGTCCAGGCCGTGCGCGAGGTTGCGGCGGGCGGCCGTTACGTGCACCCCACGCTCGGCGCCCGGCTCGCGCAGGCTGAGGTCGACGCGGCTCGACGCGCTGCGAGCGACCCACTCTCCGAACGGGAGCGCGAGGTTCTCCGCCTGCTCGCCCTCGGGCACACGAATCAGGAGATTGCGAAGAAGCTGTTCATCTCCGTGCGCACCGCCGAGACGCACCGGGCGCACATCATGCAGAAGCTCGGCCTCGAGACCCGCGCCGAGCTCGTGCGCTACGCGCTCGTCAACGGCCTGCTCGACGACGAGTCGTAGGCCGTCGGCCCACCTCGTTCGCCTGCGCGCACTCGCACGACGAGAACCGGCCGCGCGGCATTCAGGATGACGCCGTTCGAGACGCTGCCGAGGATGAGCGAGGCGACGGTGCTGTGCCCTCGCGTGCCGACGGCGATGAGCCGCGCGCCGATCTCGAGGGCGTAGGCGCAGATCCGATCGACGGGATCGCCGGTCGCGAGCCGCGTCCGCACGCGTACCCCGGCTGCTTCTGCCTGCTCCAGCGCCTCGCGAAGCGTGGACTCGGCATGGCGGCGCTCCGCCTGGAGCAGGTCGTCGAGCATTGCAGCCGGTGCATACGTCAGGCCATAGTCCCCCTGCAGCGCGCGCCAGACGGTGATCACTGCGAGTTCGGTGCGCAACTCCTTCGCGAGGGCGATCGCCTCGGTGAGCGCCGCCTGAGCAGCCTCGGACCCGTCAGTCGCGATGAGCAGGACGGCCATTGAGGGATCTTGGTTCCATCCGATCCGATCGGCATCGGTGGGGCGTGCGGATCAGGTGCGGGAATCCCGCAACAGGCACGGGGAAAAGGACGGATTTTTCGCCGAGCGCGACTGCGATAGTGTCCCGCCGGTGAGCCACACCGCGATCATCATCACGGTTGCGTATTCGATCGCGGTCATCCTCGGTGCCGCCATCTCGTTCGCGATCTACCGCTCCACCCGCCGGCCGATCGAGGACGCTCCCGGTCGCGACCTGGTCGCGCCGCGAGACCACCTGGCTCGTGGTCATGATCGTCGTCCTGTTCGCCCTGCTGATGGGGACGATCTTCTACGTCCCCTATGGCGACTCGGCCGGACCGAACGCCCAGTACGTCAAGGTCACCGGCGTGCAGTTCGCCTGGTCGATCTCGGCGCCGCAGACGCTCGTCACCGGCACCCCCGTCGAGTTCCGCGCCACCTCGGCAGACGTCGCGCACGGCTTCGGCGTCTACAACCCCGACGACGTTCTCATCTTCCAGGCCCAGGTCCCGCCGGACCACGTCCAGAAGATCGTCCACACGTTCACGCAACCGGGTGTCTACACCGTTCGCTGTCTCGAGTTCTGCGGCGCGGGCCACCATCTGATGAAGGCGACGTTCGTGGTGAAGCCGGCGTGAGCGACGAGCGCTCCCTGCAGGTCGCCCGCGGCCTGACGGTCAGCTACCTCAAAGCATCGACGCTGATCCTCGCGGCCGCGGGGCTGCTCGGCGTCCTGCTGCGCTGGAGCCAGGCCGTTCCGGAGGCCCGCGTCGGGGACAACTTCTGGTACGCCGTGATGACGGCCCACGGCCTTGGCGCCTTCGTCGGCTGGGCGGGCTTTGCCGTGATGGGGCTCGGCTACTGGGTGCTCGCAAGCGTCGGGTTCCCGGTACGTGGCTTCGGCCTCGGGATGGCCAGGCTGACGTGGTGGCTGATGGTGCTCGGTGTCGCGGGCGTCATCGTGACGACACTCCTCATGGGCTTCGGCGCCTCGTGGGTCTTCCTCTACCCGCTGCCCTTCTACGGCTCCGGTAACTGGGGCGCCTGGGCGACGGGGCTCTTCTCCTTCTCTGTCCTCCTGGTGGGCCTTGCGATCGTCACCTGGTGCTTCGCGATTCTCCACACGGCGACGAACCGGGAGGCGCTCGGCAGCGTCTCCGGCTCGATCCTCAAGCGTCTCGGCCTCTCCTTCGGCTGGGGCTTCATGATGCCGCGCACGTTCGCGACGAAGGGTCGCTCGGTGCCCTACCCGGTCATCCCGCTCGCGGTGATCGGGCTCGACATGATCATCGCGACGCTGCCACTTGCGGGGCTGCTCATCTGGCAGATCCTGCAGTCGCTCGGCTGGGTCGGCCCGACGAACGTCCTCCTGGCAAAGAACATTCTCTGGTGGTTCGGCCACCCGGTCGTCTATCTCCTGCTCTTCCCCGCGGTCGCCGTCTACTACTGGCTGATCCCCCGCTACGCCGGACGCAACCTCGTCGCCGGTCACGTGATCGCGATCGCCTGGACGGTTGCCGTGATCGCGAACGTCTTCGTCTTTGCCCACCATCTCTACCTCGACTATCCGAGCGGCACCGTGCAAGCGCAGATCAACACCGCTATGCAGCCGATCACCTTTGCGCTCGTGCTGCCCTCGGCGCTGTCGCTCTACAGCCTCGCCTTCACGATCTACCGCTCGAAGTTCCGCTGGACGCCCGCGTCCACCGCACTGTTCTTCGGGCTGGTCGGCTGGCTGCTCGCCGGTCTCTCGGGAGTGGTCAATGCGACGATCGCGCTCGACGTCGCGATCCACAACACGCTCTGGATCGTCGGCCACTTCCACCACATGGCGATGCTCAATATCGGCCTGCTGATCTTCGGCGCGACGTACGCGCTCCTGCCCGAGCTCTCAGGCAAGGCGCTCTACAGCGAGAAGCTCGCCTGGATCCACGTGTGGACGACGTTCGTCGCCGGCATGGCCGTGTTCGGTATCTGGCTCGTCCAGGGTCTCGACGGGGCGCCGAGGCGCTGGGCCGTGCTGCCGTCGCAGTACGACACGCTCACCCGCATCTCCCTGCCGCTCGTGTTCCTGCTCGCGGCCGCGCAGGCGCTCTTCTTCTGGAACGTGATCCAGACGCTCCGGGGCAAGTCCGGACCTGCCACGTTCGACGAGCGCGGGATCCCCGTACCCGTCAAGAAGTCCACCGATTGGTCGGTGCACGTCGCCGAGGCCTCGCTCGTCCTGATCGCGCTGGCTCTGGCATTCATCTTCGCGGTCGGTGGCTATCTCGTCGGGCGCGAGCACGGGAAGGGTGGCGGCACGCCGACGACGCCGGCCACGAGCACGGGCAGCGCAGCCGTCGTGGGCAATCCGGAGGCGGGGGCGGCCGTGTTCGCGAGTGCAGGGTGCGGCGGCTGCCACGTTCTCGAGGCGGCCGGGTCGAAGGGCAACGTCGGTCCTTCGCTCGATGCGTCGAAGCCCACCGAGGCGCTCGTGATCCAGCGGGTGACGAAGGGGATGGCGGCAATGCCGCCCTTCGTGGGCCGGCTCAGCGAGCAGCAGATCGCAGACGTCGCCGCCTACGTGCACGAGTCGACCTCGAAGTAGCCACAGCTGCTGCGCGCCGCTACGGCCGCAACGCGCGGAGGGCGTTGAGGATCACTGCGACGTCGATCACTTCCTGCAGCAGTGCGCCGGCAACCGGCGGCAGGTAGCCGAAGGCGGCGACGAACATCGCGACGATCGAGAGGCCGAGGCCGTAGATCACGCTCTGGCGCGCAATGTGCAGCGACCGCCGGCCGATCTGGATCGCGAGTGCGATCCGGCTCGCGTCGTCCACCGTGATCACGACATCCGCCGTCTCGGACGAGATAGTCGCCCCCTTGCCGGCCATCGCGATGCCCACGTCGGCGAGCGCGAGGGCGGGGGCGTCGTTGACGCCGTCACCGACCATGACGACGTTGCGCGAGCCTGGCTGATCACGGACCGTGCGGACGACTGCGAGCTTGTCCGCAGGCGCCTGGTCGGCGTAGACGATGTCGATCCCCGCGCTCCGCGCCACCTCATCGGCGATCTCCCGACGATCGCCCGTCACGAGCGCGACGTGACCGATACCGACCGCGCGGAGATTCTCGGCGAGCGCGTCGGCACCGGGGCGGAGACGGTCTCCCATCACGACGACGGCCGCAAGCCGACCGTCGACGCCGACGAGAATCCGCGCGTGGCCCGCCTCCTCGCCGGTGTCGTGCGCCAGCGCCTCTGCGCCCGCGCCGGCGCAGCCGTTGTCCTCGAGCCAGCCGCTCGAACCGACGGTGACGTGGCGACCGTCGACGTCTCCGGCAATGCCACGCCCGGCTCCTCGGTGACGTCGGTGGGCAACACGAGCTCGAGACCGCGCTGCGCTGCCCCGACGACGAGGCTCTCGGCCAGCACGTGCATGGACATCTGGTCGACGGACGCCGCAAGGCGCAAGGCCTCGGACTCGTCGACGTCGCCGACGGTGATGATCCGCTCGAGCTCCGGCTGGCCGAGGGTGAGGGTGCCCGTCTTGTCGAGCAGCACGGTCTTCGCGGCTCCGAGACGCTCGAGCGCGCCCGCTCCCTTGACGATGATCCCGGCGCGGGCTGCACGGGAGAGCCCGGCCACGAATGCGATCGGGGCCGCGAGGATGAGGGGGCACGGCGTCGCCACGACCATCACCGCGAGCCCGCGCGTCGAGTCCCCGGAGGCGAGCCACGCAAGCCCTGCCACGACGAGCGAGAAGGGGAGGAAGTACGCGGCGTAGCGGTCGGCGAGCCGCGTGAACCGGGCCCTGTCGATCTCGGCGGCCTCGACCAGCCGGACGATTGCCGCGTACGCGCTCATCGCCGCCACCGCGGTGACGCGGAGATCGAACGCGTCGCCTGCGTTCGCCGTGCCCGAGCGGACGTGGCCGTAGCGCGAGATCGTGACCGGCAGCGACTCTCCTGTCAGGGCCGACTCGTCGAGGATCGCCTGCTGGCCGACGACCGATCCGTCCGTCGGCACGATCTCGCCCGCTCGGACGGAGACCACGTCGCCGGGCTGGAGGGCATCTACCGCGACTTCCTGGAGGCTCTCCCCGACGTAGCGGTGCGCGACTCTGGGCGCCCGGGCCACGAGCAGGCGAAGCTCCCGTCGGGCGCGGCCGGCCGCCCACGACTCGAGCGCGGCGCCTCCCGACATCATCAGCGCGACGATCGCCGCGGCGAGGAACTCGCCGAGTGCAAGCGCCCAGACGATCGCGACGAGCGCGATCGCATCGACGCCGACATCGCCACGTAGCAGCGCCCGTGCCGTCGAGACGACGAGTGGCACGAGCACGACGATCGCGCCCACAGCCCAGGCGATGTTTGCCCAGCTGTCCTCGCCGATCAGCCAGAGGAGGCCGCCGACGACGATCGACCCGAGCGCGATCACAGGCAGCCCGCGGTCGCGCAGCTCTCGCACCTGTTCCGGAATGAAGCTCGACTCGTCGATCGCTACCAGCTCTTGGCGCCGGTGCGGACGCGTGGCCGTGCGACCCTGATCCGCGCATCGACGACGACGGCGCGGTCGGGGAGGCCGATCACCGGGTTGAGATCGAGCTCTGACAGCTCGGGGAAGTCGTCAGCCAGGCGGGAGAGCCGGTTGAGGATGTCCGCGAGCGCCGCGGCGTCCGCCGCCGGGCCGCCGCGAAATCCGGCGACGAGCCGTC
Organism: uncultured Thermoleophilia bacterium; assembly: GCA_963799575.1. Lineage (GTDB taxonomy): Bacteria > Actinomycetota > Thermoleophilia > Gaiellales > Gaiellaceae > Gaiella. Next base: position 299,657 of record CAWCXK010000008.1, on the reverse strand, counting down.
CCGCCTTGCCCGCCTCGACGAGCTCGTCAGCGTCGAGATCCGTGAGCGGTGTGAGCCGGAAGTGGGCGTCGCCGATCAGCTCGGCCATCACGCCTCCAGGCCCAAAGGCGACGAGAGGCCCGAAGACGGGATCCTGCGCGACACCGGCAAGGAGCTCGACGCCACCCTCGATCTGCGACTGCACGATCACAGGGCCGCCGATTCGGGCGGCGGCGGCACGCACGGCGTCCGCATCGGCGAGGTCGAGCACGACGCCACCCGACTCCGTCTTGTGCGCGCCTGCCTCGGCCGTCTTGACGACGACGGGAAAGCCCAGGTCGCTCGCAACGGTGGCTGCCTCGTTCGGCGTCGATGCAAGGCGCTCGTCGACGAGCGGCAGTCCATAGGCGAGGAGCAGCCGACGGGTGGCGGCCGGATCGAGCCATGCCTCTGCGTCGTTCGCGAGCGCGGTGGCCACGACCTCGGCGGCCGCCGCGGTATCGACGTCCGGGAGGTGAGGAACGGTGCCGGCCGAGCGGCGCAGCCACGCTCCGTAGTCGGCCGCGCGCCCGAGTGCGGCGGCCGCGGCCTCGGGGTACGCAAACGAGGGAATCTGGGCCGCCGAGCGCAGGGTTGAAGGCGCGCCGCCTGCCGCCACGATCGCTGCCAGAACCGGCTTGTCGGGCTGATCCGCGTCGGCCGTCGCCTGGCTGATCGCGGCACCGACGTCGGCTGCATCGACGGCGACGGGCGGAACGAACAACACGATCACGGCATCTATTCCCGGGTCGGCGAGCACCTTGGGCAGCGCCACCCGGAAGCCGTCGGCCGTTGCCGATCCGAGCATGTCGACGGGGTTCGAGACCGAAGCCTCGGAGGGCAACGCCGCTGCGAGGGCATACCGCGTCTCCTCGCTCAGCTGTGGCAGCTCGAGGCCGGCCAGCTCGCACGCATCGGCGCAGAGGATGCCGAGCCCGCCGGCATTCGTGAGCACCGCGACGCGGCGCCCTCGTGGGACGGGCTGGGAGGAGAGCAGCGCTGCAACGTCGAGCAGCCCGCCGAGCGTGTCGGCACGGATCACGCCCGCCTGACGGAAGACCGCGTCGACGGCCGTGTCGGAGCCGGCGAGGGCAGCGGTGTGCGATCCGGCAGCCTTCTGACCGGCCCGCGAGCGGCCGCTCTTCATCGCGAGCACCGGCTTCTCCCGTGCGAGGCGTCGTGCGATCCGTGCGAACTTGCGCGGATTGCCGAACGACTCGACGTAGAGCAGCACGAGGTCGGTACCGGGATCGTCCTCCCACCACTCGAGGAGGTCGTTCGACGAGACGTCGGCCTTGTTGCCGATCGAGACGAAGGCGGAGAGCCCGAGGCCGCGTGCCTCGGCCCGCTCGAGGAGTGCGAGGCCGAGCGCGCCGGACTGCGACGAGAAGCCGATCCGCCCGGCCGGGAACGCGCGCGGCGCGAAGGTGGCGTTGAGCCCGACGGCGGCGGTCGCGATGCCGAGGCAGTTCGGGCCGACGAGCCGCGCCCCGTGGGCGCGGACGAGCGTCAGGAGCTGCTCCTGCCGGGCGACGCCTTCGTCGCCGGTCTCGGCGAAGCCGGCCGAGATGACGCACAGCGACCGGGTTCCGGATCGCAGCGCCTCCTCGGCGGCGGAGATCACGAGCTCGCCGGGAAGGCAGATCACGCAGAGGTCGATCGGATCGCCGATCTCCTCGAGCGCGCGATAGGCGCGCACGCCTGCGACGGGCTCACCGGAGCGGTTGACCGGGTATGCCGCACCGCTGAACCCCCCTGCGAGGACGTTGCGGAACAGCTCGCCGCCGATCGAGCCCCTTCGCGAGGACGCGCCGACGACCGCAACCGTGCGGGGCTCGAAGAACGGGCGCAACGACGCGGTGACCGCGACGTGGTCGCGCTCGTCGACCCTCGCCCGGTAGCCCTCGGTCGCCTCGATCGGGAACGTGACCTCGACGACCCCGCCCTCGAGCGCGCGCGTCGGCACGAACCCCGCGTTCTCGAACACGGAGAGCATGGCGTTGTTCTCCGGCAGGACCTCGGCGATGAACGCCTCGATCCCGTGGGCTGCCGCGCGCTCCGCGAGCTGCTCGAGCAACCGCGTACCGATGCCCTTGCCCTGGAGCTCGTCGGCCACCGCGAACGCGGCCTCGGCGGATTGGGGGTCGCGCAGCCGGACGTAGTTCCCCACGCCGACGACCCGCTCGCCGTTCGGGTCACTCATGACTCCGATCAGCGAGCCGCGCTCGGCCCAGTCGGGGGCAACGAAGCTGCGCACGAACCGGTCGCCCGCCACGGTGAAGCCGTGGAAGCGGAGGAAGCGGCTGCGAACCGAGAGGTCGGCGAAGAAGTCCATCACCACGGGCACATCGGCCTCGGTCGGTGGCCGGAGCCGCAGCGTCGTCCCGTCGCGCAGGATGACGTCAACGGCCGGCTCGGCCGGCTGCGCGTGGTCGATCATGGGGGTAGCGTGACGGATCGCGCTCCGCCCCGCATCCGGGCGTGCCGCGGATGGCGGCGCGGGAAACCCGCAGCCGCCCGGAGTGGCAGATCACCGTGGGAGGCCGCGGTTCGCCCGGGAGCCGGGCGGTGAGGGTGATGGAGCCCTGCGCGGGCTACTCTTTGCCGGTGCTGACGAATCGTTCCGCGCCGCCCGTGACCGTGACGCCGGTGCTCTGCTACCCCGATGTCCGGGAGGCCGTCGCGTGGCTCGAGTCGGCTCTTGGCTTCGAGGAGCGGGTGCGGATCGGTGACTTCCATCGCGCCCAGCTGCGTGTCGGCACCGACGGTGCCGTTGTCGTCGCGGCCGTCCGGGGCGAGGCGGCCGTGCCACCCGCTCGCGTCATGACCCACCTGATCAAGGTTCGCGTACCCGATGTCGACGAAGCGTTCGCACGCGCGCGCGGTTGTGGCGCCCGCGTGATCGAGGAGCTGCAGACCTACGAGTACGGCGAGCGGTCGGGCGTTCTCGAGGACCCGGGCGGCCATCGGTGGGAGCTGACGCAGACCGTCGTCGACACTGCGCCCGAGGAGTGGGGCGGGACCGCGATCGCGCCCTGGTAAGGCCACGCACCGCCGCCGGTGACGGCTGAAGCCTGATCGTGCCGGGCTACTCGACGCCGCTCACGGGACCTTGCTCGAGCGGATCGGAGACGGCGAGGGGTGGGCCGAGAACCTCCATCCCGGCATCGCGTCCGAGAGCCGCAAAGGCACCCGGGTCGGCGGGGCCGGAAGGCAGCTCCGCGAACCGATCGAAGAACGCCTCCATACCTGCCGGGGAGAACAGGATGAGGATGCGTGCCGGCACCTCACCAACGTTCTGGAAGCAGTGCGGCACACCCGGCGGAACGTAGACGAACGAGCCGGCCGAAGCGCCCCGCACATCCCCGTCGATCTTGAACCGGAGGCTCCCCTCGATCACGTACCACGACTCTCCTTCGCGGTCATGCGTGTGGAGCGGCGGGCCATCTCCGGGGGCGATCACGTTCTCGAAGGCCGTCAATGCGCCGTCGCTCTGGGCGCCGCGTAGCTTGAACGTCAATGGACCCCCAGCAGGCCCCTGAATCGTCGTTCCCTCGCCCCTCCCGAGAACGACGGGCCGAACGTCTGGCGGCATGTGAGTTCCTCCGTGATCAGGGTTCACGAGCGTGCTCCAGCGTACGCCCTCGGACGATCGCGGGCGGCGGTCCGGGCTGGTGCCCGGGAAGGGTCGAGCCTCGAAGCTCGTTAGAAATGGCAGGTTGGCGCGAGGGAGGAACACGGGTGAGCCGAGGCGAACGGCTCCCTCTTCAAGGTCGCCAAGGGCATCGGTGTGACGAACTGGCACGCCCACGGCGACCAGGACGAGGTGTTCCTGGTCCTCGAGGGATGCCTCACGATGCAGCTTCGAGACGGGGACGTTGTCCTCGACGAGGGAGACATGCTCGTTGTCCCCCGCGGCGTCGAACATTGCCCGAAGGCCGACGCCGAGGTCCATCTGCTGCTCGTCGGGCCGGAGATCACCTCCAACGAGGCCGGCGGCAAGCCGGCCTGGAGCTACACCGGCTCCCTCCCTTCGCCCGAGCCCGAGTAGGTGCCCGTGCAGCTCCCGCCGATCCGATCGCGCGAGTTTCCGGGAGCTGCTCTACCCCTCGACGAGTATCACGAGCGTTTCCGGGAGGACGCCATCGTGTGCCATCGCCTCGGCGGCCGCCTCCGTCTCCATCGCGGCCATGACCGCATCCATGTCCGCCACGTCCATCAGCAGGCCAACCCGGGTGGGGTTCTCCGGATCGATGAACGTCCTGATGTTCGTCACGCCGAGCGGGCCGAAGAACTCCTCGCGCCTGGGCGAGGCGAGCCAGTGGTCCCTGTCCTTGACGTCGTGATAGCCGAAAACGGTAGGCATCGTTCCTCCTCGCGTCGAATGACTCTGCTCCAGCAGGCCGATGCCCAAGAAAATACGTCATCCGGCTCGCGTTGCCAACGGATCGGAGTAGCACGGCCTGCGCCGGCCGATCTCGGGCTCTGCAACCGCCATGTGAGCACTCATGTGGTGCCTGCTGAACGGGTTGGTGTCAAGCCAGCTTCGACCCCTGCTTTTCCCCCATACTTCTGGAATGACCCTCGTCGAGAGACTCGCGGATCGAGCAGGCGGTGTCGCGAGCGACGACTTCGTGTTGGTCGAATGGACTGCAGAGATCGGCGATCACTGGATAGCCCCCCTCCACGTCCACCATTCGGACGACGAGGCGTGGTACGTGCTCGAAGGCGAACTCGGATTCCGGCTCGGCGACGAGGTGGTTGTCGCTGCTGCAGGCTCAGCCGTCGTTGCTCCTCGCGGCACTCCTCACACGTATTGGAATGCGGGCAGCACCCGGGCCCGCTACGTCCTCGTCATGAGCACGAGGATCGCACGTCTGATCGAGGCGATTCACGCACCCGGCGCCGATATTCGGACGGTTTTCGCCGAGCACGACTCAGAACTGCTGCCCTCGCCGCATTGAGACACCTGGCGTGCGCCGCCATGAACGTGACCCGACAACACCGTCGAGGTCGTCGGCGAAGGGCATTTGGGCGTGGGAGGGAACACGGGAACGACCGGCGAAGGAGTCGGAAGCCCTGCTGTGGCCGAGGAGGTCGGGGTTGCCCACGATTGGTGTTGCAAGCGTTTCGTGATGTGCCTGCCCCGCGTGTGGCGTAGCCCATTGCGTAGTTGCTGTGTGTGAGCACCGATTGATGGCGCGTGTCACGGAGCTATGGGCGTGTCGCGATTCGTCGGAAGAAGGCTTGCTTACCGACGACTGAGATGAGCTCCCACCCTTGCTTGCCGAGCTTGTTCCATCGTTCGGCATCGGACGACCGCTTGCCGGTTCGCTTCTCGATCCGAACTTCGTAGGTTCTGAGGACGGGATCATCGGTAGCCGGCACCTGCTCGAGGACAGGCTCGCTGATCATCCCGAGGTTGACGCTTCTGCTTTCCGATCGGGCCTGTGAGAACGCCATCTGAAATGACGACCGAGGGTCATCTGTACGGATCTCGTTCCCATCTCGTGCTGCCAGCCGGTTGCTCTGCATCGAGTTCACCTCTTCGGAGAGGTGGCCACCGATCCTCCGTCGTCGCCTAGGAGTCCATGGACGCGAGCGCTACGGGCGGAAGTGTCTACGTGCCCAGCCGGCCAGGCAAAGCGAGCCAAGGATGGTTGGCCAGATGAGAAAGACCCAGACACCATCTCTCATGCCCTGAGTGTGCATCTGAATGATGCTTCTGTACAGGTGGACTCGAGAAGGCTCTACATCTGCACCGCTCGGCCTGCGGCGGCAGTCCTCTGTGCGACGGTTGCGACGTCGGTGATCGTGTCGTACCCTCGTGTCCCCTGCCTGATGAGGCGTTGCGCACCGGGCACCTGCGGCGTGAGCGAAAGGATGGGACTGTGTCCTACCGTCTGGATCGTCTAGCACCGTTGACTGGCGTGATCTTTGCAGTGCTGGCTGTGGCTGCTTTCGGAACCGCATCGGGGGCGCCGAGTGCGACGGCGAGTGGCGCACGCGTAATCGCGTTTTATGAGGCTCATGGTTCGAGCGCCAAGACGTCTGACTACTTGTGGATGTTCTCGTTGGTGTTCTTCTTGCTCTTTGCCGGGTCGCTGCGCGGTTACCTGCGCCGCACTCCGTCTGCGGCGGCTCTGGGTTCCGTCGTCCTGGCCGGCGCGGCTGTGCTGACGGCCGGAGGCTGTATGTACTTCGGTTTCGACTTCGCGCTCGCAGCCGTGCCGAACCACCTGGCGCCGGCCGCAGCGCAGGCATTGAACGTGCTCGCTCTCAAGCTGTTCCTGCCGGTGGCGGCTGGCGGTCTCGTGTTCGGGATCGCGAGCGGTCTCGCGATTCTGCGCGGCGCACAGCTGCCGAATTGGCTCGGCTGGGCGGCGATCCTGATCGGGATCACCACGGCGACTCCCGCAGGGCTCATAGGGCTCGTCGCGTTCATCTTTTGGACAGCGACCGTCAGCATCCTCATGTGGAAACGGGACGGAGCAACCCCGGAGGCGCCACCGTCCGCTGCACATACCGCGAGCATCGGCTGACTCGCCTTCAGGCAGTTGCTGCCGACCGCGACCTCGCGGCCGCGATGAGGCCTTCGAGCACGGCGACGCCTCCGGTCGGGCCGAGCAGCGCGTCGACCGCGTGCTCGGGGTGCGGCATCAGGCCGAGCACGTTGCCGGCCACGTTCGTGACCCCGGCTATGCGGTCCTGGGCGCCGTTGACGTCCTCGGTATAGCGGAATGCGATCTGACCGTTCTCCTCCAGCGTGGCGAGCAGAGCGCTGTCGCCGTACCAGTTGCCCTCGCCGTGCTTGATCGGGATCACGAGCTCGTCGCCCGTCGACCAGCCACCGGCGAACGCGCTCGTCGCGCTCTCGACCGTCACCGTTACGTCGGCGCAGATGAACCGCTGCTGGCGGTTGAGGCGCAGCACACCCGGCAGGAGCCCCGCCTCGCAGAGGATCTGGAAGCCGTTGCAGATACCGAGCACGGGGCCGCCCTCTCCGGCAAACGCGCTGACCGACTCCATCACGGGGGCGAAGCGCGCGATCGCGCCGCAGCGGAGATAGTCGCCGTACGAGAAGCCCCCCGGCAGGAGCACGCCGTCGGTTCCCTCCGGCAGCGCCTGTTCGGCATGCCAGACCCGCACGGGCGCCGCGCCGAGGAACTCGAGTGCGAGGGTCGCGTCTCCATCGTCGTTCGAGCCCGGGAACGTGACGACTGCGATCCGTGGTCCGCCGCTCACGCGGCATCCCCGAGCTCGATCGTGAACGACTCGATCAACGGGTTCGCGAGCAGGTCGCGCGCCATGCTCTCGAGAGCAGCCCTGGCCTCGGCGGGATCGGCGTCGTCGAGCTCGACGTCGACGAGTCGGCCGACGCGCGCGCCGGAGACCGCGAACCCGAGCGTGCGGAGCGCGTCACCCACCGCCTCGCCCTGCGGATCGAGAATGCCTTCCTTCGGACGAATCAGCACGGTCGCCTTCACAGAACCACCTTCGGGTCGGAGAGATAGGCAGCGAATGAGATCTCGGTCAGCCGCTCGAAGGCATCGACGTATCGCGCGCGCGTGCCCATCACCACGCCGTCCGGCACGTCGGGGCCGGGATAGGTGCGATCCCACCCGGTCGAGAGGCAGTAGTCGCGCACGTACTGCTTGTCGAACGACGGCTGCGGGCCGCCGGGTGCGTAGGCGTCGCCCGGCCAGAACCGCGACGAGTCGGGCGTGAGCGCCTCGTCGCCGAGCGTGATCACGCCGTCCGGGTCGGCGCCGAACTCGAACTTGGTGTCGGCGAGCACGATGCCGCGCGCCTCGGCATGCGCCGACGCAAACGCGTAGAGCGCCAGGGCACCTTCCCGCGCCGCCTCGTACTGCTCGCCGCCGCAGAGCGCCGCCGCCTCGGCCTCCGTGATGTTGAGGTCGTGGCCCCCCTCTTCGGCCTTCGTCGCCGGTGTCACGATCGGCGCCGGCAGCCGGTCGGACTCGACGAGCCCCGGCGGCAGCAGATGGCCGCACACCGCGCCCGATGCCTGGTAATCGACCCACGACGAGCCGGACAGATAGCCGCGCACGACGAACTCGACCGGCAGCATCTCGAGCCGCCGGCAGATCGTCGAGCGTCCGTCGTCCCGGAGCTCGAGCAGGTGGTTCGGCACGAGGTGCTTGGTGCGCGCGAACCAGAACGCCGACATCCCGGTGAGCACGCGCCCCTTGTCGGGGATCGGCGTCGGCAGGATCACGTCGAACGTCGAGATGCGATCCGACGCGACGAGCAGCAGCCGGTCGTCGTCGAGGGCGTAGATCTCGCGCACCTTGCCGCTCGCAAGATGCTGGCCGCTCGCGAGATGTGTCGCACCACCGGGGTCAGACATGGGCACCTTCCCTTCGCGTTGAGACGAGCGCCCGTAGGCGATCGAAGACGACGTCGACGTGCGCGGTATACGCGCCAGGGTCGAACACGGCTTCGAGGTCGACGCGGCCGGCAATCTCGGCATCGGCGTCGACGAGGCTCCGGAAGTCGATCTGCTCGTCCCAGGCCCGCATCGCGTTGCGCTGCACGAGCCGATAGGCGTCGTCGCGGGTCAACCCCGACTCGACGAGCGCCAGGAGCAGGCGCTGGCTGAAGAAGAGGCCGAAGCTCGAGGCGACGTTCTCGCGCATCCGCTCCTCGCGGACGACGAGGCCCTCGACGAGCCAGCTGAAGCGGTCGAGCATGTAGTCGACGGCGAGGAACGAGTCGGGCAGGACGATCCGCTCGGCGGAGGAGTGCGAGATGTCCCGCTCGTGCCAGAGGGCGACGTTCTCGAGGCCGACGAGGGAGTTGGCGCGCACGACGCGCGCGATCCCGCAGATGCGCTCGGCTGTGATCGGGTTGCGCTTGTGCGGCATCGCCGACGAGCCCTTCTGGCCGCGGCCGAACGGCTCCTCGACCTCGCGCACCTCGGTGCGGGCGAGGTGGCGGATCTCGGTCGCAAAGCGGTCGAGCGACGACGCGAGCAGGGCCAGCGCCGAGAGCAGCTCAGCGTGGCGGTCGCGCTGTAGCACCTGGGTCGAGCTCGGCGCGGGCGCGAGGCCGAGCCGCTCGCACGCCACGCGCTCGACCTCGGGCTCCGCGGCCGCGTAGGTGCCGACGGCGCCCGAGAGCTTGCCGACGCGTAGCCCTTCGATTGCGTGGACGAGGCGGTCGCGGTCGCGGTCGAGCGCGAACGCCCAGCCGGCCAGCTTGAGGCCGAAGGTGGTCGGCTCGGCGTGGACGCCGTGCGTCCGGCCCATGCAGATCGTCTCCCGGTGCTGCTCGGCCCGGGCGACGACGGCGCCAAAAGCGCCATCGATGCCTTCCAGCACGAGCGCGCCCGCATCCTGCACGGCAAGCGACAGTGCGGTGTCGAGCACGTCGGACGATGTGAGCCCGTAGTGGAACCAGCGCCCTTCCTCGCCGAGGCCCTCGGAGGCGGCATCGACGAAGGCGGCGACATCGTGGTTCGTCTCGCGCTCGATCTCGGCCACGCGCTCGGGCGTGGGCACGACGACGTGCTCTCGAATCGCTGCGACATCCTCGTGCGAGACGGCTCCGACCTCGGCCCAGCCCTCGAGCGCCGCGAGCTCGACCTCGAGCCAGCGACGCAGCTTCTCGCCGTCCGACCAGATATGGCTCATGGCCGGGCGGGAGTAGCGAGCAATCACAAGGTCATTCTAGAGCGACCCTCGGGGGCGGCCACCGGACGCGCGGAACCCGGGGGTTAGCCCCACCATCGCCGGCCGGATCGCCTCGGGTCGGCGGAGCGCGACGGCGAGTAGCGTTGTGACCGTGAGCTCGACCACTCAAGCGGCTACGGCACACTCCGAGGAGCATCGCCTGCTGCGCCGTCGCCGCGGTCGTGGCCGTTTCAACCGCGGCTGGCGTCATGCTCTCGCCGACACGGCGTACATCCTCACGGGGTTCGCGCTCGCGACCGCATGGTTCGTGCTGCTCGTGACGCTGATCGCGGCGGGGACCGGGATGGTCGTGACGCTCGTCGGCCTGCCCGTGCTCGCGGCCACGATGTACCTCTGGACGAAGATCGCCGAAACCGAGCGCTGGCGGGCACGGCGCTTTCTCGGGCTCGAGCTCGCAAGCCCGTACCGTCCGATCCAGGCCGGTGGCTTCCTCGCGCGCGTGTTCGAGCCGCGCGTCGTCTGGGAGCGGCTCAAGGACCCGGCCGTGTGGCGCGACCTCGTCTACCTCCTCGTCGTCTTCTTTCCGCTCGCCATCGCGACGTTCTGCATCGCGATCAGCGCCTGGGCCGTCGGCGTCGGTCTTGTCGCGCAGCCGTTCATCTATCGGTTCGGCGCCGGCCTCGAGATCGGCGGCCGGCAGTTCGACACCTTCCCCGTGGCCCTCGCCTGCTTCGTTGTCGGGATCGCCGTCCTGCTCGTCATGCCGTGGGTCCTCGGGGTACTTGCCGCTGCCCACGGTTGGACCGTGCGCTCGCTGCTCGGCCGGCGCTCGGCGGAGCGGGTCGAGCAGCTCACCCGGCAGCGCACGGAGGCCGTCGATGCGGCCGTCTTCGAGCGTCGGCGCATCGAGCGCGACCTCCACGACGGCGCCCAGCAGCGCCTCACGGCGCTCGCCATGGACCTGGGGCGCGCGCGGGCCAAGCTCGACTCGGATCCCGAAGGCGCACGCGAGCTGATCGAGCAGGCGCACGAGGACTCGAAGCAGGCGCTCGCCGAGCTTCGCAATCTCGCGCGCGGGATCCACCCGGCGATCCTCACCGACCGTGGCCTCGATGCCGCCCTCTCGGCGCTCGCGGCGAAGAGCCCCGTGCCGGTCGAGATCTCGGTCGAGATCGACAGGCGACCATCGGCCGCGATCGAGTCGTCCGCCTATTTCGTCGTTGCCGAGGCCTTGACGAACGGCGCCAAGCATGCGGCCGCGAGCCGGTTTCGGGTGCGGGTGTGGGAGCACCGCGAGACGCTCATCGTCGAGGTGTACGACGACGGCGTCGGTGGCGCCAGGGTGGAGCAGGGCGGCGGGCTCGAAGGGCTGATGACGAGGGTGGCCACGGTCGACGGGACGTTGTCGGTCTCGAGTCCCGACGGCGGCCCAACCGTCGTGCGGGCGGAGCTGCCTTGCGGGTCGTGATCGCGGAAGACTCGGTGCTGCTGCGAGAGGGGCTCGTGCGCCTGCTCGCCGACGAGGGCATCGAGGTGGTCGAGGCGGTCGGAGACGGCGACGAGCTTCTCCGCGCGACCGAGCGGCAGAAGCCGGATCTGGCGATCGTCGACGTCCGGATGCCACCGACGCACACCGACGAGGGCCTCCGCGCGGCGATCGAGGCGCGGGCGAGGGTGCCGGAGATGGCGATCCTCGTGCTCTCGCAGTACGTCGAGGAGCGTTACGCGAGCGACCTCCTCGCGGCCGGCGGCGTCGGCATCGGCTACCTGCTCAAGGAGCGGGTTGCCGACGTCGGCGAGTTCGTCGAGTCCGTGCGCCGGGTGGCAGCGGGTGGTACGGCGTTCGACCCCGAGGTCGTGGCCCAGCTGATGGGGCGACGTCGCAAGGACGACCCTCTCTCCGAGCTGACACCCAGGGAGGGCGAGGTATTGGCGCTGATGGCCGAGGGGCTCAGCAACAACGCGATCGCCAAGCGTCTCTGGCTCACGGTCGGCGCCGTCGAGAAGCACATCGGCTCGATCTTCGCCCGCCTCGGCCTTCTCCCCGGAGACGACGAGAACCGGCGCGTCAGGGCCGTGCTCACCTACCTCGAGGGCGTGCGGGGCAGCTGACCCTCGGTGGCTACGCCAGGCTTGCCGCGAGCGCGATGTCCTCGCGACGCCGTACCCGGTCCCATGTGATCAGATCGGCCGCCGCGTAGGCAGCCGACCGGGCCGACGCGATGTCGTCGCCGGTCGCGGTGACGTTCAAGATCCGCCCCCCGTTCGTCACGACAGCGCCGTCGTGCAGCGCCGTTCCGGCGTGGAAGACGAGCGCACCCGTTGCCTCGGCGGCCTCGAGCCCGTCGATCGGAGAGCCGACGTCGCCACTCGCCGGGTAGTCGCCGCCCGCGAGCACCACGGTCACGGCCGCGCCTGCGGCCGGCTCGAACTCGACCTGCTCGAGGCCGCCGGCGGCGGCCGACGTGAGCACGGCGAGCAGGTCACCTCCAAGCAGGGGCATCAGCGATTGCGTCTCGGGGTCGCCGAAGCGGCAGTTGTACTCGAGCACCTTCGGCCCGTCCGCGGTCAGCATCAAGCCCGCGAACAGCGTCCCGACGAACGGATGACCACGCGCAGCGAGCTCGGCCACGATGGGACGGCACGTGAGGTCGACGAGGCGCTCGACCTCGGCGGCGTCGAAGCCGGCAACCGGCGCGTAGGAGCCCATCCCGCCCGTGTTCGGGCCGCGATCGCCGTCTTCGGACCGCTTGAAGTCCTGCGCCACCGGCAACGGGTGCGCCGCGACGCCGTCGCAGATGGCGAACACCGAGATCTCCGGCCCGTCGAGCAGCTCCTCGATCACGAGCGGACCGGCGAGCCCGTCGAGCTCGGCGAGACCTGCGACGACGTCGGCCTGTGTCTGGCAGACGACAACGCCCTTCCCCGCGGCGAGCCCGTCCGCCTTGAGCACGCACGGTGCGACTGCCTCGGCGAGCGTCGCGGCCATCGGCACGCCGGCCGCCATCATGACCGCCTTCGCGAACGTCTTCGAGCCCTCGATCGCGGCCGCCGCGCGGGACGGTCCGAAGACGGGGATCCCGACGGAGCGGAGCACGTCCGCGAGCCCGGCCACGAGTGGCACCTCCGGCCCGACGACGACGAGCTCGATGTCGAGCGCGCGCACGAGCCCGAGCACGGCCTCCGCGTCGTCGCCGCGAACCGGGTGGCATTGCCCGAGCGCGGCGATGCCGGGGTTCCCGGGAGCCGCATGGAGCTCGGAGAGCAGGGGGGACTGGACGAGCTTCCAGGCGAGTGCGTGCTCGCGGCCACCGGATCCGACGAGAAGGACGCGCACAAGCCTCTAGGGAAGCGTGAGCACGGCCTCGCGGCCCTGCCCGGTGCCGACGAGCGAGACCGGAACGCCAAGAGCCTCCTCGACGAAGCGCACGTAGTTCGCGGCGGCCTCGGGAAGCTCGGTGCCGTCGATCTCCTGCTCCCAGCCGGGAAGCGTCTCCCACACGGGGCGGCAGTGGTGGAAGTCCGACTGATGGGCCGGGAAGTCGTCGGTCTCGGTGCCGTCGGGCAGCGCGTAGCGCACGCACACGGGAATCTCGGCGAAGGTCGAGAGCACGTCGAGCTTGGTCAGCGCCAGCGAGGTGATGCCGTTGACGCGGACGGCGAACCGCAGCGCCGGTAGGTCGAGCCAGCCGCAGCGCCGCTCGCGCCCCGTGACGGTGCCGAACTCGCCGCCGAGCTCACGAACGAGCTGCTGTGCCTCGCCCTTGATCTCGGACGGGAAAGGGCCTTCGCCGACGCGGGTCACGTACGCCTTCGAGACCCCGAGGATCTCGTCGATGCGGTTCGGCCCGATGCCGAAGCTGACTGCTGCACCTGCCGCGATCGGGCTCGACGAGGTGACGAACGGGTAGGTGCCGTGGTCGAGGTCGAGCAGGGTGCCCTGCGCACCCTCGAAGAGCACGCTGTCGCCGTTTCGGAGGGCACGGTCGACGAGCAGCGACGTGTCGGCGATGTACGGGCGAAGTCGCTGCGCGTAGCCCTCGTAGGTGTGCTGCACCTCCTCGGCGTCGAACGGGTCGATCTCGTAGACCCGCTCGAGCCAGACGTTCTTCTCCGTCACAGCGAGCTCGATCTTCTGGTGGAGGATCTTGGGGTCGAGCAGGTCCTGGACGCGGATCCCGATCCTCGTCGCCTTGTCGGCGTAGGCAGGACCGATGCCGCGCCGCGTCGTGCCGATCTGCAGGTTGCCGAGCTTCCGCTCGCGCGCCCCGTCGAGCGCCACGTGCCAGGGCATGATCAGGTGCGCGTTGCCGGAGACGAAGACGAGGCCTGCGGTGACATGGCCGCGGCTCTCGAGATCGTCGAGCTCCCCGATCACGACCTGCGGGTCGACGACGCAGCCCGCGCCGATCGCCGACGCCTTGCCCGCCACGATGCCCGAAGGGATCTGGCGGATCTTGTACGTCTCGCCGCCGACGACAATTGTGTGCCCCGCGTTCGGCCCACCCTGGTAGCGGCAGACGAGGTCGGAGTCCTGGGCGAGCAGGTCGACGATCTTGCCCTTGCCCTCGTCGCCCCACTGCGCACCGACGATCACGGTGGCAGGCACATAGGCCATTCTTGCAGGTGCGGCGGCGACGGTGCGCGGCTGTCGGCTCAGAGCCCCTCCCCGGCGCCTGCCCACCTCGGTGGCGCTGCCGCCCATGGGCCCCACGCGGCCCGGCTCGAGCCGCTAGTTCCGCGACGACGACGCTCTCGAGCACGACGCCCTGGGCGCGTGGATCGGAGAGGTCATCGTCGAGTGTCACCGTGACGGCAGCCCCCTCGGCGAGGGTGCCGCTCGCGGCGTCGTCGAAGTGCTCTCGGAAGTGCTCGGGTGTGAAGTGGGAGAGTGCGCCGAGCCATACCGTGATCCGCGTCACCCTCGCGCCTCCCTCGGCGTCCGCGACCGCGAGGATCTTCGCCATCAGGTCGTCCAGCAGTGCCTTCTCGTGCACGGCTATCCGTCCTCGAGCTCGGCGAGCACGGACGCGGCCACTCCGTCGAGGGCGGCGCCGACCGCGGGCGTGAGCGGGTCGCCCATTCCGAACGCAGCCCCCTCGACGCCGACCACGACGACGCGGCGCGGGGCCCGGCCGAGGGCGCGCCCGAGCTCGAGCGCGTCGGGAACCGAGAACGCGTGCGTCGACGCGAGGCCGATGTCCCTCGGGAGCGGCCCGTAGCCCACGTCGACGCGGTGCACCGTTCCGGGGGCAGCGCCCGAGACGACGGCGTCGACGATCACGACGAGGTCGAGGCCCGTCCAGCTCTCGAGCAGCCTCGTCGGCTCATCGTCGCATTCGAGCACGGTCGCGCCCGCGGCGCGGAGGCGATCCGCCACGAGCGGCCCCACTGCGTCGTCTCCGCGGTAGCGGCTTCCGAGGCAGGCCGCGGCGTTCATGCGCGATCGACCTCGAGCTCGAGGAAGTGGGTGGCGCAGGAGATACAGGGGTCGTAGTTTCGAATCGTCAGCTCACAGCGCCGCGCGAGCTCCTCGTCCGAGAGATCGAGCGATTGGCGCACGACGCCGACGAGATCCTCCTCGATCGTCTTCTGGTTCTGCGAGGTCGGCGGCACGATCTTGGCGTCGAGGATCGTTCCGTCCGCGTCGATCTCGTACCGGTGCCAGCAGATGCCGCGCGGCGCCTCGGTGCAGCCGTGCCCCGTGCCGGCGCGCGGGACGGCCTCGACGAAGGGAGCATCCGGTGGCTCGTACTGCGCGATGATCCGCAAAGCCTCATCGGCGGCGTAGACGGTCTCGACGGCGCGGACGACGATGCTGCGGAATGGATTCCGCTCCACATCGCCGAGCCCGACTTCGGCAGCAACCCCGCGCGCCAGCGGGGAGAGCTCGGCGGATGAGAGCGCGTAGCGGGCGAGCGGCCCGACGAGGTAGTTTCCGACACCGGTGAGGGTCGAGTGCAGCGCGTTCGAGCGCTCGACGTGGCTCTCGACGAAGTGGTCCTCGTACTCCGAGACGTCGATGTCGAGGCCGGTGCTCGAGACGATCCGGCCGCGCTCGATCGCGTACTCGCCGGGCTGGCGCAAGGCGACGAAGGCGTAGTCCTGCTCGTACGCGGGAAAGTCGAACGTCGCGACCAGTCTCGTGAACTCGACCGCGGCGTCGCGCGCCCACTCGAGCTCGGGGACGAGCGCCGCGAGCTCGGCCCGCGACGGCGCCCGGTACATGCCGCCGACGCGCAGGTTGACGGGATGCACCGCCCGTCCGCCGACGACCTCCATGATCGTGTTACCGGCCTTTTTCAGGCGTAGCGCCGTCTCGACGAGGTCGCGACGATCACGTGCCAGCTCGACGGCACCGGCGTACCCGAGAAAGTCGGGGGCGTGAAGCATCGCGGCGTGGAGGACATGGCTCTCGATCCACTCGCCGCAGTACATGAGCCGGCGCAGGAGCCGCACCTGCTCGGGCAGCTCGATCCCACAGGCGGCCTCCATGGCGTTGCTCGAGCTGGCGATGTAGGCGATCGGGCAGATCCCGCAGATCCGCGCGGTGATGTCCGGGGCCTCCGTGAACTGCCTGCCGCGGAGCAGCGCCTCGAAGAACCGCGGCGGCTCGAAGATCTTGAACTGCACCTCCTCGACCCGACCGGCTCGCACTCGCACGTACATCCCACCTTCGCCCTCGACGCGGGCGAGGTAGTCGGTGCGGATCTCGCGCGTGGTCGTGCCCTCAGGCTCGCTCACTGCTCGCCTCCCGGAATGCACGTGCGTTGGCGTTGAACGTCCGCAAGGCCCGGACGATCCCGTCCTCACGCACCCCGAGCAGGCGCCACTGCTCGGCGAGCGCCGCGACGTTCGGGCCCTCCTTCGGCCCGAAGCACCCGTAGCAACCGCGGTTGTAGGCGGGGCAGATCGCGCCGCAGCCCGCCTGCGTGACGGGGCCGAGGCACGGCGTACCGCCTGCGACCATTACGCACGGCGTGCCGCGCGCCTTGCACTCGAAGCAGACGCTCGTAGCGGGCAGCCGCGGCGGGCGGCCGTTGAGCAGGGCCAGGACCGTCTCGACGAGTTGCTCCTTCGAGATCGGGCAGCCTCGTAGCTCGAGATCGACCCTGACGTGATCCGCGATCGGGGTCGACGTCGCGAGCGTCGAGATGAACTCCGGGCTTGCGTAGACGAGCGGAATCCATTCCTCTACATCGGCGAAGTTCCGCAGCGCCTGGATGCCGCCGGAGGTGGCGCAGGCCCCGATCGTGACGAGAAGCTCCGAGCGGTCGCGGATGTCGCGGATGCGGGCGGCATCGTGCTCGGTCGTGACGGAGCCTTCGACGAGCGAGATGTCATACGGCCCTTCCACCTCGGCGCTCGTCGCCTCGGGGAAGTAGGCGATCTCGATCGCCTCGGCGATCGCGAGCAGCTCGTCCTCGCAGTCGAGGATGCTCAGCTGGCAGCCGTCGCAGGAGGAGAACTTCCAGACAGCGACCTTCGGCCTCACGCTCACAGCTCGCGCACCGCCAGCAGCTGCTCCATCTCGTCGAATCGGTAGACCGGCCCGTCTCTGCAGATCAGCGTCGGCCCGAGCTGGCAGTGGCCGCAGTGGCCGAGCCCGCAGCGCATGTTCCGCTCCATCGAGATGTAGATGTTCTCCGCTGCCATCCCGCGCGCGAGCAGCGCCCGCGCGCTGAACGTCATCATGAGCTCCGGCCCGCAGACGAGTGCGACGGCGTCGTCCGGGTCGAAGGGTGCTCTCGGGACGAGCTGCGTGACCACGCCGACGCGTCCGTGCCAGTCGGCGCCGGCCGTGTCCACCGTCACGTCGAGGTCGATGTCGAAACGGCCACGCCAGTCTTCGAGCTCGCGCACGAACAGGAGATCTTCGGGGGTGCGCGCTCCGACGAGAACGCAGACCGAGGCGAAGTCGTGGCGGTGGGCGAGAGCGTGATAGATCGCCGGCCGTAGCGGGGCGAGGCCGATGCCGCCCGCCATGATCACGAGATCGCGGCCACGGGCGAGATCGAGGGGCCAGACCGTGCCGAAGGGGCCCCGCACGCCGACGACGCTGCCGACCGGCGCTCTCACGAGCGCGTGCGAGACGGCGCCCACGTCGCGAATCGTGTGTACGAGCGTCCCGGCAGAGTCGGGCACGGCGCTCGTCGAGATCGGCACCTCGCCGATGCCGAACGCGTAGAGCATGTTGAACTGCCCCGGCGCCGGGGCGACCTGTTCGCCGAGCGGCTCGAGCAGGAGCGTCCAGGTGTCGGTCGTCTCGGGAGCCCGCGAGACGACGCTGTACGCGACCGGGGTCATCGACCCGCGTGGGCGGGGCTCAGTTGCGATCGCGGCCATAGAGATCCAGAAGTCGGAGTCGGGTGTGCTGCAGGCGGTCGATCATCACATCGGCGAACCGGCTCATGAGCGCGTAGCCGAGGGCGGGGTCAATGTCGCACTTGCCGCGCAGGCAGGCGCCGTCGAACGCGACCGCACGAACCTCATCGACCGCCCTCGCGTCGAAGTGCCAGACGTAGGGCGGGAAGAGCCACGACCAGCCGGCGATCTCACCGGGATCGAGCGTCTCGATCACGAGCGCGCCCCGCGCCGGGGCGTGCGTGGAGAGCGAGATCCGGCCCTTGCGGATGAGGAAGAAGGTGTCGGCCGGGTCGCCCTCGCGGAACAGCCGCTCCCCTTCCTTGAAGCCGACGTTCTGCGCGCAGCCGGCGATGAGCTCGAGCTGGGCCTTCGAGAGGCCCTCGAAGACCGGGCTCTCGCTGACGAGCTCGTCAATTGTTCTCATGGTCGACCTCCCCATCCGCGACCCGGATCGCGGCGAGCTCCTCGGTGACGTCGATCCCGACAGGGCACCACGTGATGCAGCGCCCGCAGCCGACACAGCCCGAGGTGCCGAACTGGTCGATCCAGGTGCCGAACTTGTGCGTCAGCCACTGGCGGTAGCGGGCGCGGGACGACGGCCGCACGCTGCCTCCATGGATGTGCGAGTACTCGGTGGAGAAGCAGGAGTCCCAGCGGCGCCAGCGCTCCGCGCCCCCGTTCGAAAGGACGTTGATGTCGTCGACCGACGTGCAGAAGCAGGTCGGGCACACGAGGGTGCAGTTGCCGCACGTGAGACAGCGCTCGGCGGTGGCCGCAAACCGGGGGTGCTCGAGGTTGCGGACGAGGAGGTCGCGAAGGTCGAACGACTCGACGCTCCGCTGCATCAGCCCGACTGCATCGTGCGTGACCTGCAGCGCGGCGTCGATGTCGGCCGCGGTGGCGGGGCGGCCGATCAGGTCGGCCAGCACCTCGCCGCCGAGATCCGATCCAACCTCGACCACGAACCGGTGCTCGCCGTCGACGATCTCGGTCAGCGCGAGGTCGAATCCACTCTCGGCCCGCGGCCCGGTTCCCATCGAGGCGCAGAAGCACGTCCCTCCCGGCGTGCCGCAGTTGACCGAGACGAGAAACGCACCGCCGCGACGGGCTCCGTAATCGCGGTCGACGTAGGCGCCCTCGAGGAAGACCCGGTCCTGCACCGCGATCGCGTGCAGGTCGCAGGAGCGAACGCCGATGAACGCAAGCGGGCGCTCGGGCGGCGGCTCCTCGACGAACGCTGTCTTCCCTTCGCCGGCGCGCGTTGCCTGCCAGAGTCGCACCCGGGCGGGAAACAGCCAGCGCTTCCAGGAGTGCGGGCCGACCGGATAACCGAACCGGGCCTCGTCCTCGCGACGCTCGAGCCGGTAGGTGGCGGCATCCTGCACCTCCGTCCACCCGGCCGGGAGCTCGGCCTCAGACGTGATCTCCTCGTAGACGATCGCACCGTCCCGTCGCGTCGGCCCGACGACGCAGTAGCCGCGGTCTCGCAGCACGCCGACGAGCGCATGCAGACCCTGGAGGTCGATCACCGCCGGGGCCGCCTGAGTCAGCTGGGCCTGCTCCTGCATCTACCGACTAGCCTCCATCCTGCACCGTCCCGGGACATCGGTACAGCCCCGGCGAGGCGTGCGGGAATGCCGCAATCTGTCGGCGGCTCGGGGCGCTTGCGCCGCCGACGCGGGTCCGCGAGCCTGCAAGAGTGAGTCGAGCTCCCGCAGTCGAGCGGCGGCGCCTGCGCGTTCGCGGCGTCGTCCAGGGCGTGGGTTTTCGGCCGTTCGTGCACCGGCTCGCCACCCGGCACGGCCTCACCGGCTTCGTGCTCAACGACGCCGAAGGGGTCGTGGTCGAGGTGGAGGGCGAGCCGGCCGCGCTCGCAGCGTTCGCGGCTGCGGTCTCGGCGGAGGTCGCCGCCGCTCGCCCGTGTCACGGCGGTCGAGCTGACGCCGTGCCCGCCGCTCTTCGCGGAGGGGTTCGCGATCGTCGCGAGCGACCACCGCGCGCACGCGCGGCCGACGCTGATCGCCCCGGACGCAGCGACGTGCGACGACTGCGTGCGGGAGCTGTTCGATCCGACAGACCGCCGGTACCGCTATCCGTTCGTCAACTGCACGAACTGTGGCCCGCGGTTCACGATCGCCGTGTCCGTGCCGTATGACAGGTCGCGCACGACGATGGCGCGTTTCCCGCTCTGCGCGGCGTGCCGGGCCGAGTACGAGGATCCCGGCGACCGGCGCTTCCATGCGGAGCCGGTCGCCTGCTCCGAGTGCGGTCCGCGGGTGACGCTGCCGCTCGACGAGGCGAGCCGCATCCTGCGCGGAGGAGGGATCCTCGCGGTCAAGGGCCTCGGCGGATACCACCTCGCCTGCGACGCGACGAGCGAGGAAGCGGTCGCGCGGCTGCGAACGCGGAAGCACCGCGAGGAAAAGCCGCTCGCGGTGATGACGACCGCGCCGGACACGCTCGCCATGCTGACCTCGGAGGAGCTCGCACTCGTGCGTGGGGTCGCGCGGCCGATCGTGCTCGCGCGGCTACGAGACGGGGCCCGTGTGGCTCCGTCGGTGACGGCCGGCTCGCCCTGGCTCGGGTTGATGCTGCCGTACACGCCTCTTCACCATCTCCTCCTTCACGACGCGGCCCGCCCGCTCGTGATGACGAGCGGCAACTGCTCCGACGAGCCCATCGCGATCGACGACGACGACGCCCGCCGCCGCCTCGGCGACATCGCGGACGCATTTCTCTCCCACGACCGCCCGATCCACCGTCGCTGCGAGGACTCCGTCGTGCGAGCGTCCTTCCCGGTGCGGCGCTCACGCGGGCACGCGCCGGAGCCGCTTCCTCTGCCGCTCTCCGCGTCCGTGGCGATCGTGGCCGCCGGCGCCGAGCTGAAGAGCACGTTCTGCGTCGCCCGGGGCGCCGACGCGTTCCTCTCACCGCACCTCGGCGACCTCGACAGCGAGGCCGCCTACCGAGCGTTCCGGGGCGATCTTGCGCTCTACCTCGAGATGCTCGGCGTGCTGCCCGGGGCGATCGCGTGCGACCTGCACCCCGAGTACCTGACGACGAAGTGGGCCGGCGAGCAGGGGCTCCCGGTCGTCGAGGTGCAGCACCATCACGCGCATGCGGCGGCGTGCCTCGCGGAGCACGGCGAAATCGGCCCGGCACTTGCGATCGTGCTCGACGGCACCGGAATGGGAACCGACGGCACGCTCTGGGGCGGAGAGCTGCTGCGCTGCGACCTCGTCTCGTTCGAACGGGTGGCCCATCTCGAGCCGGTGCAGCTGCCGGGCGGCGAGGCGGCGATCAAGCGAGCCGTGGCGCGTCAGCCGCGGCGTATCTCGAGCTTGCGGGCCGGCCGGTGCCGTTTTCGCGCTGGCCGCTCGTCCGCGAGAGCCTGAAGGTCAACGCGCCGCTCTCGTCGGGCGCGGGCCGCCTCTTCGACGCGGTTGCGGCCGTCCTCGGCGTGCGGGAGCGGGTCAGCTATGAGGGCCAGGCCGCGATCGAGCTCGAGCACCTGGCCGCGGACACCGAGGCCACGCCGTACACGTGCACGATCGAGGCGGGGACGCTCCGGAGCAGCGAGCTCGTCGCAGCCGTCTACGACGACCTGGAGGCGGGCAGGCCGCGCACCGAGATCGCCGCGGCATTCCACGAGGGTCTCGCGGATGCCTTCGTACGGGCCTGCACGGTGAGCGGGCGGGCGGGCACCGTCGTCCTCTCGGGCGGTTGCGTCCAGAATCTGCGGCTACTCGGGTCATTGAGGAAGCGGCTCGAGGCGGAGGGGTACCGCGTCCTCTCCCACCGGCTCGTGCCTCCGAACGACGGCGGCGTCAGTTACGGTCAGGTGGCAGTTGCAGCCGCAACGCTCGGACTCGGAGCTTCACCATGTGCCTAGGCATTCCCGCCAGGTCGTCGAGATCCTCGACCGCGAGGGCGCCCTGGCCAAGGTCGACATCTCGGGCGTGAGGCGGGACGTCAGCATGGCGCTCGTCGACGAGCCGTCGGCACCGGTCGAGGTCGGCGACTGGGTGCTGATCCACGTCGGCTTTGCGCTCGCCCGTATCGACGAGGACGACGCGCGAGAGACGCTCGAGCTCCTCCAACGCGGCGCCGACCTGCAGCGCGAGCTCGACGAGATCCGGCAAGGGGCCACATGAGCGAGATCGCCCGCGATCGCTGTATCACGTGCTCCGACGAGGCCGTCGAGGCGTGAGGTGGTCTCCGTCGACGGGCTGACGGCAGTCGTGCGGGCCGTCGGCGGGACCGAAGCCGTGGCGATCGACCTCGTGCCGGATGCGCAGCCGGGCGACGTGCTCCTCTGCCATGCCGGCATCGCGCTCGATCGGGTGCAGAACCCGTGAAGTACGTCGACGAGTATCGGTCGGCCGAGCTCGCACGCGGGCTCGCGGCCGAGATCGCTTCCCTCGTGTGCCCGGGCGAGACCGTGCGGATCATGGAGGTCTGCGGCGGGCATACCCACGCGATCTACCGCCACGGCCTCGAGGACCTGCTGCCGCCGGAGGTCGAGCTCGTGCACGGCCCCGGCTGCCCCGTGTGCGTCATCCCGATGGGCCGCGTCGACGACGCGATCGCCCTCGCCGAGGAGACGGATGTCACGCTCGCGACCTTCGGCGACATGATGCGCGTGCCCGGCGGGCGGGGCTCGCTGCTCGAGGCGAAGGCGCGCGGTGCGGACGTACGGATGGTCTATTCGCCGCTCGACGCGCTCGCGCTCGCAGACAGGCTCGCCCGATCGGCGCGTGATCTTCTTCGCGATCGGCTTCGAGACGACCGCGCCCGCGACGGCGATCACGCTCCTTCGCGCGCGCGCAGCAGGGAACGCCGAACTTCGCCGTCTTCTGCAACCACGTCATGATCGAGCCGCCGCTGCGCGCGATCCTCGAGACGCCGGGGCTGCAGCGTCGACGCGTTCATCGGCCCGGGCCATGTCTCCACGGTGATCGGCACCGACGCGTACCGCTTCATCCCGGAGGAGTACGGCCGCCCGGTCGCCGTCTCGGCCTTCGAGCCGGTCGACCTGCTGCAGTCGATCGCGATGCTGCTGCGACAGCGCGCCGAGGGCCGCTGCGAGGTCGAGAACCAGTACACGCGCGTCGTGCGACCCGAGGGGAACGCCCGCGCCCTCGCGGCGATCGGCGAGACGATGGAGCTGCGCGACGACTTCGAGTGGCGCGGGCTCGGCACGCTGCCGCCGCAGCGCGCTCCAGCTCCGGCCGTCGTTCGCCGCCTGGGACGCGGAGGAGCTGTATGCGCTGCCCGGGCTCCGCATCGATGACCCGAAGGCCTGCCGGTGCGGCGAGGTGCTCACGGGGCAGATCAAGCCCTGGGAGTGCGGCGTCTTCGGCACCGCCTGCACGCCCGGAGCGCCCGCTCGGCACGTGCATGGTCTCGAGCGAGGGCGCGTGCGCGGCGTTCTACGCCTACGGCCGCCTGCGCCGCCCGACGGAGGAGCCGGTTGGCGCGTAGGCGGCGCGTGGTCCTGCGAGACGAGCTGGTCACGCTCGCGCACGGGGCGGGCGGCAAGGCGACCCGCGACCTCGTCGAGGCGCTGTTCCTCGAGGAGCTCGGCAACGACGCGCTGGCCGTGCTCGGCGACGCCGCCGTCGCTGCCGGGAGCGGCGCGGCTCGCGCTGACGACGGACTCGCTACGTCGTCCGCCCGCTCGAGTTCCCGGGCGGCGACATCGGCGAGCTCGCCGTGAACGGCACCGTGAACGACCTCGCGATGTGTCGGCGCCCG
Organism: uncultured Thermoleophilia bacterium; assembly: GCA_963799575.1. Taxonomy (GTDB): domain Bacteria; phylum Actinomycetota; class Thermoleophilia; order Gaiellales; family Gaiellaceae; genus Gaiella. Next base: position 275,859 of record CAWCXK010000008.1, on the reverse strand, counting down.
GCCGCTGTGGCTGACTGCCGGGCTTCGTGATCGAGGAGGGCTTCCCGGTCACCGACCTGCGGCGGATCGTCGCGTCGATGGCGCCGCCGCCCGGGCGGCAGGCGTCGCGATCGTCGCGGGCGACACGAAGGTCGTCGAGCGCGGGAAGGCAGACGGGCTCTACGTGACGACGGCGGGCGCGGGATCGGTCGCCGATGGGCGTCGATCTCGGCCCGCACCGGCTCGAGCCCGGCGACCGCGTTCTGCTCTCAGGCACGCTGGCCGACCACGGGATGGCGGTGATGGTCGCGCGCGGCGACCTGCGGCTCGAGGCAGACATCGAGAGCGACACCGCTCCCGCTGCACGACCTCGCGAGCACGGCTCGCTCGCCCTCGGCCCGGCGCTCCGCTTCATGCGCGACCCGACCCGCGGCGGTCTCGCTACCGCGCTCAACGAGGTCGCAGAGGCGGCCGGACTTGCGATCGTGCTCGACGAGACTGCGCTGCCGGTGCGGCCCGCCGTGGAGCCGCCTGCGAGATCCTCGGCATCGACCCGCTCTACGTCGCGAACGAGGGCAAGCTGATCGCGATCGTCGCGGCCGATGCGGCCGACGAGGCGCTTGACGCTCTTCGCTCCCACGCGCTCGGAGCCGACGCCGTGCTGCTCGGCGAGGTGCGGCGCGAGCCGGAGGGCCTCGTGCTGCTCGACACCACCCTCGGCGGCACGCGAATCGTGGACATGCTCGTCGGAGACCCGCTGCCGCGGATCTGCTGAGCCGCACGACCGGGAGCTTCGGGGGCGAACGGTTAGGTACACTAACGTTTCATGTCCGAGTCGTCCCTGCCTGCAATCAACCGAAACGTCTGGCCGCTCGCGGTCGTCGTCGTTGCCGGCGCGATCATGTCGATCCTCGACACGACGATCGTCAACGTCGCGATCGAGACCCTCTCGGTCGATCTGAAGAGCCCGATCGGCTCGGTGCAGTGGGTCGTCACCGGCTACATGCTGGCGCTCGCTGCCGTGATCCCGGTCACCGGCTGGGCGGCGCGCCGGCTCGGAACGAGGCGCCTCTACCTGATCTCGCTCGTCCTCTTCACGCTCGGCTCGCTGCTCTGCGGCTTCGCCTGGTCGACCAACTCGCTGATCGCGTTCCGTATCCTCCAGGGCCTCGGTGGTGGGATGTTGATGCCGACAGGGATGATCATCCTCGCGCGTGCCGCCGGCCCGCACCGGATGGGTCGCATCCTCAGCATCATCGGCGTGCCGATGGTGCTGGCCCCGGTCTTCGGACCGGTCACCGGCGGCCTCCTGGTCGAGCACTTCGGCTGGCGCTGGATCTTCTTCATCAACATCCCGGTCGGGATCATCGCCGTCGCGCTCGCGTGGAAGCTGCTCCCCGTCGGGCGGGCGGAGGCGGCCGGGAAGCTCGACGTGCCCGGTCTCGTGCTGCTCGCAACCGGATTGCCGGCTCTCACCTACGGCCTCGCGAAGGCCGGCAGTGGCGCCGGCTTCGGATCGGTGCAGGCGCTCGCGCCGATGACGATCGGGTTGCTGCTCACCGGCGTCTTCGTCATCCACTCGCTGCGGGCGGAGAACCCGCTGCTGAACGTTCGGCTCTACGTCAACAGGGCGTTTGCGGCCGCCTCGGCGACGACGTTCTTCCTCGGCGCCTCCCTGTTCGGCGCCATGATCCTCTTGCCGCTCTACTTCCAGGTCGTCCGCGGCGACTCCGTCGTGCGCACGGGGCTCCTGCTCGTGCCCCAGAGCCTCGGCGCCGCCGTCGCGATGCCCCTGGCCGGGAGGCTCGCCGACCGGTACGGCGGCGGCCCCGTCGCGCTCGCCGGCGTGATCGTCTCCGCGATCTCGACCCTTCCGCTCGCGTTCGTCACAGCCGGGACACCGGTGTGGGAGATCGAGGTCTCGCTCCTCGCCCGAGGCCTCGGCATCGGCCTCGCGATGATGCCCGCGATGAGCGCCGCCTATGCCGTGCTCCGGCCGGAGCAGATCGCGGACGCAACCCCCCAGCTCACCGTCGTGCAGCGTGTCGGCGGGTCGATCGGCACCGCCGTGCTCGCTGTTGTGCTCGGGACGGCGCTCACGGGCGCGACCTCGCCGGCCGAGACCTCGGCTGCCTTCGCCTCGGCCTACTGGTGGGCGTTCGGGCTCTCGATCGTGGCGGTGATCCCGGCGATCGTCCTGTTGCGGGCCGAGCGGCACAGCCGCCGGTTCCAGTCCGAGCAACGCTCCCAGGCTGCTACCGAGGCAACCCTCGAGGCGGCATGACCCCGGTCGCTGCCGGCACGTCGCGCGAGGCCTTGCTCGAGGAGCTCCGGCTCGCGCTCCACGAGCTCCTCGGCGCCCACCGCCGCCTGCGCAGCCGCGACAGTCGCGTCTCGGGCGCGATCGGCTTCGCCCACTACCGGCTGCTCTCGGAGCTGCGGCGTGAGGGGGCGCTGACAGCATCCCACCTTGCGCAGGCCTCCGATCTTGCGCCCGCGACCGTGACCGCGATGCTCGACACCCTGGTCGCAGCCGACCTGGTCGAGCGGGTTCGCGACACCGACGACCGCCGCGTCGTCCGCGTCTCGCTGACCCCGCTCGGACGCCGCGAGTATGACGCCAAGCGCGCACGGTTCGCGAAGGCCTGGGGCCACGAGCTCTCTGATCTCGACCAGGAGGCGCTCGCGAGCGCAACGGTCGTGCTCGAGCGACTGGCTCAGTTCTTCGACGGCCTCTAACGCTCACAATCGGAGCGCGGCGAGAGCCTCCTCCGCAGAGCACACGTCATCGCGGCTCGGTGATTTCGGATCTCGCCGAAAGCCTCGATCGCACAGAGGCTATTCTCCGGGTGTGGCCGATGACTGGAGAGTCCGTGTCGAGCTCGCCGACGAGCGGATGCGGAGAACGTTCACCGACCTGCTGCAGGACGGGCTGAGCCCACTCGGCGCCGACCTGGCGCAGGCGCTCGAAGGAGGGCACCTCTCGCTCTCGGGCGACGATGAGAACCTGTTCGTCTACGCCGACACGGCCACGCAGGCAGAGAGCGCCCACGCCGTCATCCTCTCGGAGCTCGACCACCACCAGATCGCCGCGACGACGAGCGGCGTCGAGCACTGGCTTGCCGACGAGGAGCGCTGGGACAACGAGCCCCTCGACGAGGACTGGGAGGAAGAGGTCGAGGAGAAGGGGTATGCGCCCTGGGAGGTTCGCGTGACGTGCGCCTCGCGGCACGAGGCGACGAAGCTCGAGCAGCTGCTCGAGGACGAGGGCTACCGGCCGATCCGCCAGTGGAAGCACCTGATCATCGGCGCGGAGTCCCGTGAGGACGCGGACGCGCTCGCCGCGCGGTTGCACGGCGAGGTCGAAACGGGCGGGGCCGTCGTCTGGGAAGAGGCGCTCGACTCCAAGGTCGTTCGCCCGTTCGTGTTCTTCGGCTGAGGCCGCTCGAAACCGTGTTCCCCGACGACCTCGATCCGCTCGAACAGCATCTTCTCGCCGCGCTCGAGACGCTCCCGCCGGGAGCTCGGGCACCGGCCGACCCGCAGGCCGTCGTGCTCTGGCGTGCACAGCTCGAGAGCCGTCACTGCGATCACGCGGCGCGCTGGCTCCAGAAGGAACGTCGGAGCTTCTACTCGATCGGATCCGCCGGGCACGAGAGCAACGCCGCCGTTGCGCTGGCGGTGCGCCCTACCGACCCGGCCCTCCTCCATTACCGCTCCGGCGGCTTCTATCTCGCCCGAGCCGGACAGGTCGGCCGTGACGGCGTCCCCGACGTGATGCAAGGCGTCGCGGCGGCAATCGACGAGCCGATCGCAGGCGGCCGCCACAAGGTGTTCGGCAACCACGCGCTCGCCGTAATCCCGCAGACCTCGACCATCGCCTCGCATCTGCCGCGCGCGGTGGGCGTCGCGATCGCGATCGACCGCGCGCGCAAGCTCGGGGTCGAATCGACCTGGCCCGGGGACGCGATCGTCGTGTGCAGCTTTGGTGATGCGTCACTGAACCACGCCACCGCTCAGGCTGCGCTCAACACGACGGCGCACGCGGCGCATCAGCATCTCCCGGTGCCACTCCTCTTCGTGTGCGAGGACAACGGCGTCGGGATCAGCGTCCCCTCACCGGCGGGCTGGGTGGCGAGCGCGCTCTCGAACCGGCCGGCTCTACGCTACGAGACCGCCGATGGCAGCGACCCGGCCGGTGCGCTGGCGGCGGCCCAATCGCTCGCCGGCTGGGTGCGGGAGACGCGGCGACCGGCGGTGCTCCATCTGCGCACCGTTCGCTACCTGGGTCACGCGGGAGCCGACGTCGAGGCGGCGTACCGCTCGCCTGCGGCCGTTCGCGCCGACCTCGAGCACGACCCTCTGCTGGCGACCGCCCGGTGGCTCGTCGCGGCTGGTCTCCGCACGGGGGCCGAGCTCGTTTCCGAGTACCTCGACGCGAGAGAGCGCGTCCGCGACGTCGCCCTCGCGGCAGCGCGGCGGCCCCAGCTCGAGAGCGCGGCAGAGGTGATGCGGCCGCTCGCTCCCCACACCCCGGCCGAGGTGGCCACCGTGGCACGCCGCGATGCAGCGGCGCAGGAGCCTTCAACCGAGCCGCTCACGCTCGCCCTTGCGATCAACGGCGCTCTGGCACATGCGCTCGACGCCCATCCGGAGGCACTTCTCTTCGGCGAGGACATTGCGGCGAAGGGTGGCGTCTACGGCGTCACGCGGGGCCTGCATGCCCGCTTCGGCGCGGGCCGGGTGTTCGACACGCTGCTCGACGAAACGTCGATCCTGGGTCTCGCCCTCGGCTCGGCGGTGAGCGGGTTCCTGCCGTTGCCGGAGATCCAGTACCTCGCCTACCTCCACAACGCCGAGGATCAGCTGCGCGGCGAGGCGGCCACGCTGCAGTTCTTCTCCCAGGGCCAGTACCGCAACGGGATGGTCGTGCGAATCGCCGGCTACGGCTACCAGAAGGGCTTCGGCGGGCATTTCCACAACGACGACTCGGTCGCGGTGCTGCGGGATATCCCGGGGCTCGTGATCGCGTCACCGGCCCGGCCGGACGATGCGGCCGCGATGCTCCGCACCTGCGTCGCCGCTGCGAAGGTCGACGGCAGCGTCTGTGCGTTCCTCGAGCCGATCGCGCTGTACCACACCCGCGATCTGTACGAGGAGGGCGATGGCCTCTGGCTCGCGACGCCCTCACCGAGCCACGTGCCGCTCGGCTCCGCCCGCACCTACGGCGATGGTCACGACCTGACGATCCTCACCTGGGGCAACGGCCTGCTGATGTCGCTGCGCGTGGCGCGACGCCTGGCGGAGCGAGGCATCGAAGCCCGCGTCGTCGATCTCCGCTGGCTCGCGCCGCTGCCGATCGAAGACATCGCCCGCGAGGCGGTGGCCACCCAGCGCGTGCTGGTCGTCGACGAGACGCGCCGCACGGGCGGCGTCTCGGAGGGGATCATCGCGATGCTGATCGACGCCGGCTACGACGGACAGCTCGCCCGGGTGACGAGCAAGGACTCGTTCATCCCGCTCGGCGACGCTGCGAACCTCGTGCTGCTGTCGGAGGACGAGATCGAGGCAGCGGCGCTCGCACTCGTCTGAGCACCGGGGTCGCGGCCCAGGGGGTTAGGACGCAGCGGCCAGGTCGGTGAACTTGGCGTAGCGCTTGAGGAAGCTGAGCTTGATCGCATCGGTCGGCCCGTTGCGGTGCTTCGCGAGGATGACCTCGGCGAGGCCCTGCGAGTCGGACTCCTCGCCGTTGTAGTACTCGTCGCGGTAGACGAAGGCGACGAGGTCTGCGTCCTGCTCGATCGAGCCTGACTCCCGGAGGTCGGAGAGGATCGGGCGCTTGTCCTGGCGCTGCTCGACCGCGCGCGAGAGCTGGGAGAGGGCGATGATCGGCACCTCGAGGTCGCGCGCGAGCACCTTCAGCTGACGCGAGATCTGCGAGACCTCCTGCACCCGGTTCTCGGGGTTCGAGCCCGAGGTCATGAGTTGGAGGTAATCGACGATGATCATGCCGAGCTTCGGCTCGCGCGACTTCAGGCGCCGCGCCTTCGAGCGAAGCTCCATCATCGTGATCGAGCCGGTGTCATCGACGTAGATCGGCGCCTTCATCAGCTTGTCGCAGGCAGCCGTGAGCCGGGGCCAGTCGTCCTGGGCGAGCCGGCCGGAGCGCAGACGCTGCGACTCGACCTTCGCCTCGCTGCACATCAGGCGCTGGGTCACCTCGGCCTTGGACATCTCGAGCGTGAACAGCGCGACCGGCGTCTCGTGGCGGACGCCGAGGTTGGCCGCCATGCACAGGGCGAGTGCCGACTTTCCCATCGACGGGCGGGCCGCGATGATCACGAGGTTGCCGGGCTGGAAGCCCGAGGTGAGCTTGTCGAGCTCGCGGAACCCGGAGGCGATCCCGGTGACGTCGACGCCCGCCTCGTACAGGTGCATGATCCGCGCAAAGCTCTCGTTGAGCAGGTCGTGGATGTGGGCGAAATCGCCGGTGACCCGCTGCTGCGCGAGGTCGAACACCATCTGCTCCGCGCGGTCGACGAGGTCGGTGGTCTCGCCCGGACGTGTCTGGCCGAGCCGCTGGATCTCCTGACCCACGCGCACGAGGCCGCGCAGCGTCGCCATCTCCTTGACGATGCGCGCGTAATGCTCGGCGTTCGACGTCGCGGGCACGACCGCTGCGAGCTCGGCGATCTTCGCCGTGCCGCCGACCCGTTCGAGCTCGCTGCGCTCGTCGAGCTCGTTCGCGAGCGTGATCGCGTCGACCGGCTCACCCTTGCCATAGAGCGCGAGCGCAGCCTTGTAGATCGTCCCGTGCGACTCCCGGTAGAAGTCGGAGGCCTCGAGCACCTCCGTGACCGCTCCGATCGCAGTCGCCGACAGCAGCATCGCGCCGAGCACCGACTCCTCGGCTTCGAGGTTCTGAGGCGGGACGATCGCGGACGGAGGACTGGGAGCGACGGTCACGGGCGCAGTCAACCTGTCCCGAACGGGCACGGCAAGAAGATCGGAAATCGGCGAGATTCGGCCTGCGTGCAGGAAGAAGAGAACATGTGTTCTCTATTCTATCCCCCGCCCCGGATGGCTTCTCCCCATTTGGCCAGGAGTTCTCCACGCCAGAAATCCGCTGCGAGCGGGAAACCCGGCAAACGATCCACAGGCCCTGTGGATCGTTGTGGGCTCCGGCGACGCGCACGCGTCGCCGGAGCCCACAACGGGCTATGCCTCGGGCTCGACCTCGGGCTCGGTCGATGCAGGCGCCTCGCCGGCCTCGGCCGTCTCGTCGATTACGACGACGTCGTCGATCCCGCCGGCCGCGTCCTCCTCGACCTCGACGGTCGTTGCCTCGTCGAGCACGACGGCGTCCTCGACGATCTCCCAGTCGCTCTCGTCGACAGCATCGACAGCGTCGACGGGACCGGCTGCCGCTGCTGCGGCTGCCGCCTCGGCAGCCTCCATCGCGGCGAGCTCTTCCTCGGGCGGCAGCTCGCCACCCTCGGGCACGACCATCAGCTTGACCTCGGCAGAGACACCCTCGAACAGGTCGATCGGCGCCGTGAAGCGGCCGATCCGCTTGATGTTGTCGACGCCGATCTTGCGACGGTCGACGCGGATCTTGCGGATGCGCCAGATCTCGTCGGCGATGTCGGTCGTCGTGACCGACCCGAAGAGCGATCCGGTCGGGCCGGACTTGACGTCGAACCGCAGGACGAGCTTGCCGAGCGTCTCGGCGATCTCGTTTGCCTGTTCGGTGCTCCGCGCCTCGTGCTTCGCCTTCTGGGCGTCGATGCGCTGCACTTCCTTGACCCGCCCCTCCGTTGCGACCTCGGCGAGTTGCCGCGGCAGCAGGAAGTTGCGGGCGTATCCGCGGGCGACGTTGACGACCTCGCCCCGCATGCCGAGCTTCTCCACGTCTTTGAGCAGGATCACATTCATCATGCTCTCCTAGTCCGCGACGTAGGGCAGGAGCGCGACCTCGCGGGCCCGCTTGACCGCCACGGCGACCTGCCGCTGATGGCGGCGGCACGCGCCGGTGATGCGCCGGTTGCGGATCTTGCCCTTCTCGGAGACGTAGCGCCGTAGCTGGTTGACGTTCTTGTAGTCCACCTCTGTGATCTTGTCCTTGCAGAAGTGGCAGCTCTTGCGACGCCCGGGGGCGGAGCTGGAGCTGGGACGCTTGCGCGCCGGTGCTTTCTGAGCCATGTCTTCAGATCTCCTAGAAGGGGATGTCGTCGTCGCCGGTGGGCTGGGACGGGAAGTCGGCCGCGTTGGACTGCGATGCACCGGCGGGAACGAACTGGCCGCCCCCACCGCCCCCATCGCCGTCACTGCGGCCGCCGAGGAACTGGACGTTGTCGGCGACGATCTCGACTGCCTGGCGTTTGCCCGAGCCGTCGGTCGCCTCCCACTCACGCCACTCGAGCCGACCGTCGATCGCAACCGGCCGTCCCTTGGCGAGGTACTGCGCGCAGCTCTCGCCCTGGGCGCCCCACACCGAGACGTCGAAGTAGTTCGGCTTGTCCGTCCACTGGCCCGACTCGTCCTTGCGCCGCGTGTTCACGGCGATGCGGAGCGAGCAGAGAGCGGTGCCGGACGGCAGGTGCTTCATCTCCGGGTCCCGGGTCAGATTGCCGACCAGAACAACGCGGTTGATGTTTGCGGCCATCAGTCCTCATCCTCCTCAGCGAGATCATCAATGACGGCATCGTGACTGGCCGGAGCGCCGACGGGAAGTGGCTCGCCGTGACCCCCCTCGGGACGACGTGTCGCAAGGTGGCGCATCACGTTGTCGTCGATCTTCAGCACGCGGGTGATCTCGTCGAGCGTCTCGGGAGCCGCGGTGAAGAGCAGCAGGTGGTAGTTGCCGTCAGCTTTCTTGTTGATCTCGTAGGCGAGCTTGCGCTTGCCCCATGCATCGTGGCGCGTGAACGTGCCGCCACCCTTCTCGATCAGGCCACGCACGCGCGTGACGACCTCCGCCTGAGGTTCCTCGGCGAGGTCTGGGTCCAACAACAGCAGGATCTCGTAGTCGATCACGGGTTCCCTTTTCTCCTTCCTTCGGTCTTAGGCGGCCTCACCGGCAAGCACGAGCTGGGAATGGCCCGGGCGTGGAGAGGCAGGAAGCGCGACACAGGGTAGCTGACGAACGACCAAGCCCACCCTCGCCGCCTCTCGCGATACCATCGAGGCGTGAAGCGCGCATTCGCCTCCATTGCCGGGCTCGTGGGCCTCGCGGCGCTTGGTCGCTTCATCGCGAGGCGGAGGCAGCCCGCAGAAAGCGCCACGACGTCCTTCGAGGCAACGAATGGCGACGCTCTGCCGAACGACGTCACGGTCGATGCTGCCGCCGATCCTGCCGAGGAGCTGCGGCGCAAGCTGGCCGACGCGCGCGAGACCGAGCCGGAACCGGCGGGGACGCCGGAAGCACCTGACGAGACGCTCGAGGAGCGCCGCGCCCGCGTGCACGCAAAGGCCCGTGAGGCGATCGATTCGATGGGCGCCGACCCGACGGAAAACGGCGGCGCGTCCGCGTGAGCGCCACGGAGCGCACCGCCCACGGCCACTCGCCCGAGCAGGAGGACGAGCTCACGACGGTCGTCCGTAACCTGTCCGATCGGATTGAGGCCCTGCAGGCCGATGTCCGCCGGCTCGGCGGGCCGGCTCTGCCGGCCGTGGAGCCTGGCTGGGACGGCGACGTGGCGGCGTCCACGGAGCCGTCATATGCCTGGGTCAGCTCGGTCGGTGCACCGGTTCGGCGACGCCGTGCGGTGCCACGACTCTTCCTCGAGGTCGTGTTTCTGGCAGGCGTCGCCGCGGCGGCGACCGTCGCCAAGCTCGACGCGCCGACGATCGCCGGCCTGATGGCGGGCTCGTGGGTTCTCGTGGCACTGATCGAGTGGGCGGGCTCACGCGCCGATCGGCGCCGCGATGCGGTGCCGCCGATCGAGCCGATCGCGCCGGCTGAGCCGCTGCCAGCCGATCCCTCCTGGTTCGTGGCCCCGGTGGAGCACACGCTCATCGAGCCTGCTGCCGACTCACCGACGGTCGTCACGCGGCTCCCGCCGCAGGACATCGAGGGCACGGTCGAGCGCCCGTCCGACGTGTAGACCCGCCTCTTTACTCCACATTTACACCCTTTTCGGCACACTCGGTGTCGTTGCGCGGCACGTGATCGAAAGTTTCGTGCCCGATGTCGAACATGGGTGGCCGCGCTCGAACCCTCTCATGGACCACACGCTCTCCTCTCGCGCTCTCCTTGCCGCCGGTCTCGTCGCCGCAGCACTCGTCGCGGCGATGCTCTCAGGCCCCACGGCGGCGGCGACCAAAGCGCCTGTTCGCGTCACCTTCGTCGGGGACTCGGTCCCTGCATCGATCATGTACTCGCCTCGGGCAAAGTCGATCCTCGCTCGCGGCCTCGCGACCCGGCTCGACCTCCGCGTCTGCCGCCGCCTCGCGACTGAGAGCTGCACGTATCAGGGCTCGGCACCGACGAGCGCACTTCAGTCCGCGCAGTTGCTCGGCCGCTCGCTCGGCGACGTGCTGATCGTCGATGTCGGTTACAACGAAGGCGCGTATGGCTATCGGGACGGAATCGATCGCGTGATGCGGGCTGCGCGGGCTCAGGGCGCAGCCGGCGTCGTGTGGGTGCTCCTCCGTGAGACGCGCGCCGAGTACCGCCAGACCGAACGCGGTGATCCGGGCCGCCCAGAAGCGTTGGCCGGACATGCTCGTCGCCGACTGGAATGCGTACAGCCGCGGGAAGCCGTGGTTCTCGTCGGACGGCCTGCACATGGGCGTCACGGGTGCCAACGCGCTCGCCGCCTTCGTCCGTCCGTATGTCTTCCGGGCTGTCTCGTAGCTGCACGATGGGGCCTGCACGTGCCGTTGTAGCCACGCTCTCGCCCGCCGATGCGCTCCACTGCTCCTGTCACAATCGCCGGATGCAGTCGGCTTCGGGGCGCTCTGCTCGCACTCACTCTGCTCATCGTCGTTGTGCCAGGCCCGGCCGTGCCCGCCTCGCAGACGGCAGCGTCATCGGCGAAGGTGCTGGCACCGTCGTTCGTGGCGGTCGACGCAGCGACCGGGCGCGTCCTCGCGGCGCGCGGCGCGAACATCCGCCGCCCGATCGCCTCCTTGACGAAGGTGATGACCGCACTCACGGTGATCGAGCGGGGCAACCTCGAGAGCCGCATCGTCGTCACGCCGGCCGCGACCCGGGTGGAGCCGTACAACGAGGGGCTCGTTCCCGGACGCGCATACGCGAGGGAGACCCTGCTGTGGTCGGCATTGCTCGCCTCGAGCAACGACTCGGCAACCGCACTCGCGATCGATGCCGGTGGCGGCTCGCTGTCGGCCTACTACGCGCTCGCGAACGCGAGGGCACGGGCACTCGGGATGACGTCGACGACGTACGCGAGTGCGTCCGGCCTCGATGACGTCAGGAATCTCTCGACGGCTGTGGACCAGGCGATCCTCGCCCGCGCGGCCCTGCGAGAGCCCGACGTTCGCCCGCATCGTGTCGACCCGGACGCACTGGACGAAATGGGCCGCGCCGACGCGTGCGAAGCTCTGGGTGAATCACAACAAGATGCTCGGGACGACGCCGGGCACGTACGGCGTCAAGACCGGCTGGACGAGCCGGGCCGGCGGCTGCCTGATCGTGGCGCTCAAGCGGGGAGACCGGGCCGTGATCGGCGTGCTGCTCGGCTCACCGAGCATCTGGTCGGACATGAGCGCGTTGATGGACGTCGCGTTCAACCGGCTCGGGTAACCGGCTCAACCCTCTAGGCTCCCCCGATGCTGTTCCCGACCGCCACGTTCGCGATCTTCTTCCTGATCGTTCTCCCGCTCTCGTGGCTCGCAATGCCGAAGGTCCATCGCTGGCGGCCGCTGATCCTCGTCGCGAGCTACGTCTTCTACAGCTGGTGGGACTGGCGGTTCATCTTCCTGCTCGCCGGCTGCACGATCTGGAACCAGCTCCTCGCCGTCCGCATTCACCGCGCCTCGACGCAGTCGCAGCGCAAGGCGCTGCTGACGGTGGCCTTGATCGGCGATCTGGGCGTGCTCGCCTACTTCAAGTACTACGACTTCTTCATCAGCTCGTCGCAGAACATGGCGGCGATCGTCGGGATGGAGCTGCCGGTCTCGCTGCGCACGATCATCCTTCCGGTCGGCATCTCGTTCTACACCTTCATGGCGATCAGCTACGTCGTCGACACCTACCGTGGCGACTTCGTGCCGACGACGCTCGAGAAGTTCGCCGTTTATCTCTCCTTCTTCCCACACCTCGTGGCCGGCCCGATCGTCCGCCCCGGCGAGCTGATCCCGCAGCTCGACGTGCCGCGTGACCCGCGTCGCGTCGACACGAGCCGTGCCTTCTACCTGATCGCGACCGGGCTGTTCAAGAAGGTGGTGATCGCCAACTACCTCGCATCGCACATCGTCGACCAGGTGTTCGGTGCGCCGGGACAGCACTCGTCGCTCGAGATCCTGATCGGGGTCTACGCGTACGCGGTCCAGATCTATGCGGACTTCTCGGGCTACACCGACATCGCGATCGGGCTGGCGCTCCTGCTCGGATTCAGGTTCCCGCAGAACTTCGACTCGCCGTACGCCGCGGTGTCGCTCCAGGACTTCTGGCGCCGCTGGCACATGACGCTCTCGCGCTGGCTCCGCGACTACCTCTACATCCCGCTCGGCGGCAACCGCAAGGGAACGATCGTGACGTACCGCAACCTGATGCTGACGATGCTGATCGGCGGGCTCTGGCACGGCGCCGGCTGGACGTTCATCGTCTGGGGCGGCATCCACGGAGTGGGGCTCGTGATCGAGCATTGGCGCAAGTCGCAGCCGGGCTACGTCGCGCCGGCGAACACGCGCCGGCGGCGGATCGTCGCACGGGTGATCACGTTCAACATCGTCTGTCTCGCGTGGGTGTTCTTCCGGGCCGACAGCTTCGCGACGGCGTGGGACATGCTGACCGGCCTCTTCACCGGCTGGGGCCAGGCCTCGCCGCTCGTGACCGGCGGCGTGCTGCTCGCGATCGCGGTCGGGATCGGATCCCAGTACCTGCCGGCGCGGTTCCCGATTCGCGTGATGGATCGCTTCGGCCGGCTGCCGGTACTCGGCCAGGCCATTGTGCTTGCGTTCGCTCTGATGCTCACGAACACCATGGGGCCCGAGGGCGTGGCACCCTTCATCTACTTCCGCTTCTGATGTCGTCCCAGAACCCACCCGAGCTGCCAAGGCTGCCGCCGATCCGTGAGTCGTCCGAGCAGGTGCTTCCCGAGCCTCTCCGTGGCGATGCCGGGTCGGAAGCCTGGGTCGACGTCCCGAGCGGCGATTCGCACGAAAGCGCCGCGCCCGACACGGCGGCCGCGCGATCGGCGGCGCGGCGGCGAGCTCCGCGGCAGAAGTCTCGTCGGGAGGAGCCGCGCCGCGACCCGGCACGGGAGGCCCCAAAGCCGCCCGAGCCGCCTACCGGAGGACGGCGTGGCGGTCGTGGCTCGCGGATGGAGGACGGGCGCCGTTACTCGACCGCTGGGCACGGGCTGATCGTCGCGCTGCTCGGGCTCATCTTCGGGGCGCTTCTCCTTGCGCCCGGGATGCACAAGTCGGCTTTCAACGGGCAACCGGGGACGAAGCGCGACGTGTCGCTCGCGCTCACGGGCGGGCTCTCGCACGTCAGCCACGCACTCCTGCTCGACCAGCCGCGCAGCCTCGTCCAGAACGCGATGGGACGGGACCACGCCGACGAGATCGACGTCGCGATCGTGGTGCCGCCCACGACGACGAGGCCGAAGCCAGGCAAAACTCCGATCAAGAAGCCCACGAAGCCGGTCGTGGCGAAGCCGCCGGCAAAGCAGAAGTTCACGCCGCAGAAGAAGCTCCGACTCTGGATCGCAGGCGACTCGCTCGTGATCACGCCCGGGTACTCGATCGTCCGCGCGGCCGGTGCCAGCCCTGTGATCCAGTCGGTTGGCGGCATCGACGGGCACATCGCGACCGGGCTTACGCGCCCCGACGTCTTCAACTGGTTCAGCGAGCTCGCGACCCAGGTCAAGGCCCTGCGACCGAACGTCGCCGTGCTCAACTTCGGGGCGAACGACAACCACAGCTACATGACCGGCCTGCCCGACGGCGTCTCGATTGGATCGTTCGCGAGCCCCGCGTGGGTGAAGGAGTACCGCCGCCGCGTTGGCGCCGTGATGGACACGGTCAACCGCGCCGGCGGCGTCGTCGTCTGGATCGGCCTGCCGGTCGCTCGCAGCCCGACGGAGACGCTCGAGTTCGACCGGATCAATGCGGTCGTCCTGCAGGAGGCGAAGCTGCGCCCTGGCAAGGTGATCTTCATCGATACGTACACGATGTTCGCCGGTGACAACGGAGGCTTCGCCGAGTACCTCCAGAACGAGAGGGGCGACACCGTGAAGGTGCGTGCCGGCGACGGCGTGCACTTCGAGACGGCCGGCGGAGACCTGATCGCCCGCGAGGTGCTGAAGCAGCTGAACCTCCGCTTCGACCTGACGAGCTGGCGGAAACAGAAGACGCAGTGACCGCGTACGTCGCGTTCCTCCGCGCCGTCAACGTCGGAGGCAGGAACCGTGTCCCGATGGCGCAGCTGCGCGAGGCGCTCACGGAGGCCGGGCTCGAGGAGGTCGCGACGGTGCTGCAGAGCGGCAACATCGTCTTCCGTTCGCGCAAGACCGAGGCGGCCGTCGCCAGGATTGTCGCCGACACGATCGACGGAGCCTTCGGCCTGCAGATCGGGGTCACTATCCGAACGGGGCCAGAGCTTCTGGCCGTTGCGAGGGCCAACCCGTTCCTCGACGGCGAGCCCGATCGAGACCCGAAGACGCTTCACGTGGCCTTCCTCTCGTCGCGGCCGGCGGGTGCGGCGGCGGCGAAGCTCGACCGCGACCGCTCACCGCGCGACGCATTCGCCGTCCACGGTCGGGAGGTGTACCTCAGCTATCCCGACGGTTCGGGCCGCTCGCGCCTCACGCTCGACTACCTCGAGAAGACGCTCGGCGTTACGGGCACCACACGCAACTGGCGAACGGTCCAGCGGCTCGCGGCGATGCTCGAGGGCTGACGCGAAAGCCCAGAAGCCTGTTGCCGATCCGTGCTCCTGCGGTTCATACCGGCCCGGCATAGGAGTCCGCGAGGTAGGCACTGATGTCCTCGGCCGCGCGACCGGAGCGGAGCAAGCGGCTCCACGCCTGCTGCTCGTGCCAGACGGCGCCGAGCTCCCAGACGCAGAACGTGGGGTGGTGGCCACGGGCGAGCGGCCACGGTCGGAAAGCCGGATCGGCGGCGCCGTCCTTTGCCCACACGGTTTCCCACAGCTCGTTGTTCCCTGCCCACGTGCACGTGAGCAGGAAGTAGAACCCGTCGCCGCAGCGGTGGAGGATCACGAAGCCGAGGCCTTCGAGCTCGATCGCTCCACCCGTCACCTCATCGACGACGCACTCCCGCGCGAGGTCGCGGATCTCCGGCGGCACCGGGCTGTCCGCTGCCGCGATGTCGTACCACTTCAGCGTCGCGTAGCCGTCGAGCTCGAGCACCTCGCCGGGCGCGATCGACTTCTCCACGTGGCGGTACTCCGGGCTGACGCCCGCAAGGGTCGACGTCTTCATCGCCCGTCCCCTGCCGTCGTGAACTCCATCACCCAGTTTGGCTCCCAGCTCGCGCCGCCATCGGCCGAGAACGACTGCTCCCAACGCGGGGTCGAGGTGGTCGTGCCCGACCAGGAGAACCGGACGAGGATCGGCAGGCCGTTGAAGGTGTCCGCGCCCTCGAACACGCCGACGCCGCCGTCGAACGTCCCGAACACCGGCGGGTCGAGCACGCCGCAGCGGCGGCTGTCGGCCCAGTAGATCGACCACCGGCCCGAGACCGCGTCGAAGAACCGGAACGACATCCCGATGAAGCCGCCGTCGTGGTCGGTGCGGAACTCGTCCTCGTTGCCCAAGCCGTCGAGGAGAGGGCGGGCGACGCTCGTCGCCTCGAACTCCTCCCAGTCGTTCGACCCGACGAGGCGCTTGCGCAGCCACAGGTTGCGGACGTGCCAGCTGCCCATCAGGAAGTCGAAGTCCCGCGCGGTGGACCGCCCTTGTCTCGAGTCAACACGAAGTCCGCTCGTCGGCCCGGTGGGGGAGTCGATGGTCGTTGTCTCGCTCACAGTGCTGCTCTCCTCTCGCTCGCCAAGTTGGGTGAATCCATCTCGCTGGACGCTATCCGTCAAATAGGGCGCTTTCCGTCCTTTATTCGTGATGTAGTGGCAGAGATGCCGACTCCTGCCTCACGCCTGCTCGAGGTGCTCGAGCTGCTCCAGTCGCGGCCGGTCGCGAGCGGCCGCGAGCTCGCCGACCACCTCGGCGTCGACGGCCGCACCGTGCGCCGCTACATCGACAGCCTGCAGGAGCTCGGGATCCCGGTAGAGGGCCAGCGCGGGGTGGGTGGCGGCTACCGGTTGCGGCCGGGCTTCCGGCTGCCGCCGCTGATGCTGAGCGACGACGAGGTGGTGACGGTGGTGCTCGGGCTCGCCGCCGGTCGGCGCCTCGGGCTCGACGCCGGTGGCGACCACCCGGACAGCGCGCTCGAGAAGATCCACCGCGTCCTGCCCGCGACTCTCCGGCGCCGGGTCGAGGCGCTCGAGGCGGCGGTTGCGTTCACGAGCTCCGACACGGCGGGCGTGCGGGTGGACGCGGAGGTGCTACTGCTCCTCTCGGACGCGATCCGGCGCCGGCATCGAGTGGCGACCGCGTACACGACGTTCTCCGGTGAGAAGAGCGAGCGCGAGTTGAGCCCGTACGGCCTCGTCGTCCATGCCGGCCGCTGGTACCTTGCGGCGCACGATCATGGCCGCGCGGCGCTGCGGACGTTCCGGATCGACCGCATGGCTGCGCCCTCGATGACGGCGGCCGAGGCTCTCCCAGCGCCGGCGGAGTTCGACGCCGTCGCGCATGTTGCGCACTCGCTCGCAAGCGTGCCCTGGCGCTGGGAAGTGGAGGTGGTGCTCGATCTCCCGCTCGCGTCGACCGCCGCTCGGATCCCGCCGACGCTGGCAGAGCTCGTCGACGCCGGCGAGCAGACCGTGCTCCGAACGCGCGTCGACTCGCTCGACTGGATGGCGGGCGTGCTGGCCGGGCTCGGGTGCGGCTTCACGGTCGTACAGCCGCGAGAGCTGCGCGAGAGCGTCCGCGGCCTCGCGCGCCGGCTCGAGGCGCAGGTCCTGTAGGCCGCCAGGGCGCCGGATGTCCAACTCCTAACGGAAGCCGAACGGGGGGGCACATCTGCCCGGCGTACGCTGCAGGAAGATGCGCAGGCTCACCACGATCGGCCTGATCCTCTGCGTGGCGCTCGCCGCCGCTGCGGTGGCGGGTGCAGCAGCGAACCCCGTCGTGCCGCGAGCGGTGCAGCTACGGATCCTCCACTCGAAGCCCACGCTCGCCTACGCACCCACCCGCATGGCGATCGGCTTCCACTACGTCAGCTGGCAGAGGTCACCGTCGAACGTTGAGATCACGTTCGACGACAGGGCCGGCTGGGAGATCCGCTTCATCGCCCTGCCGTCGAGCGGCTCGTGCCGGGCCGGGATGGAGAAGAGCTTCCAGCTCGACGGCAACACGGTCTACTGGTCGCACACCGGTGCCGAGCAGATGGCCTGGCGCTGCGTCACCGGCCCCGCCGGCCGGCAGGTCCGGCTCGTCGCGTCGAGCCCGCAGCCGCGGACGACGTTCGCGGACGTCGGCCTCGGGCGCGTCGTCGCGTCGGGCAAGCGGATCACCGCATAGCCCGCCGGCGGTCGCCGCGCCCCTCGGACGGAGGCCCCGGCGAGAGGCTGAAGCCTGTCGCCGCGCACAACCGGTCGCGCTCATTCCGCCGTGTCGGAGCACCAGGCGAGCACGTCGTCGAAGCGGCGGCCCGAGACGGCGCCGAAGAGCGCGTCGCGGGTCAGCTTGGCACGGGTTGTCGCGGGGCTCGTGATCCCGCAGAGGAACCGCGCGCGCTGGCGCGCGGCGCCGAGCGCCGCAGGATGCGCCGTCACGAGCGCGGCCAGCGCGTCGCCGTCCACCTGGGCCGAGAGCGGTGGGGGCTCAGCGGCCTCGGGGAGACGCTGGGCTTCCCCCGTGAGGCAGAACGTGCAGTGACCGCATGGCTCCGTTCGCACCTCGCCGAAGTAGCCGATGAGCGCGTTGACCTGGCAGCCCTCGTGGGTCACGAGCGAAACGACTCGCGCGATGCGCTCGACCTCGGCCTGCTCGCGGCGCTCGAACCGGTCGACGAGCCGTGCAAGCAGCGTGTCGCGCGAGTCGGGCTGCGCGAGCAGCGTGTAGCGCTGACGCACGTCGCTCGAGCGCAGCTCGATGAGCCGCTGCTCCTCGAGATGGCCGAGCGCGGCAACGATCCGGCTGCGCTCCTCGCCCAGTGTCGCTGCCGATGCCTCGGGGTCGAGGCTCGTCCACGTCCGGCCCGCCTTCCCGCTCGCCACGACCCGCCGGAGAAAGTCTGCCCGAGCAGGATCGAACGCGGCGTAGACGTCGTCGAACGAGCCCGACAGCGGCCGGAAGCTGTAGCCGGCATAGAACGGCGTGCCCTGTCGGAGGAGCCCGTCGAGCTCCAGATAGGTGAGGATCGTCCGCAACACGAGCGGGCGGATGTCGAGCCGCCCCGAGAGCTCGTAGTCGGACACGGCGAGCTGCGATCCGACCCCGTTCGAGAGCACTGCGTCGAGGAGACCCGCGACCGACTCGCGGGTGGGCGTGTCGCCGAACGCGAAGTTCTCGAGCGTAGGGATGTCGTCGTGGCAGGCGTAGAGCTCGCACACTGCCGGCTGGCCGTCACGACCGGCGCGGCCGATCTCCTGGGAGTACGACTCGAGTCCCTTGGGGAGATTCAGGTGGTAGACGTAGCGGACATCGGCCTTGTCGATGCCCATGCCGAAGGCGATCGTCGCGACGACGATGTTGCCGGGTGATGCCGTCCACCACTCCTGCGTTCCGACCCTGTCCTCGGCGGTCAACCCGGCATGGTAGGGCCGCGCCGGTAATCCGGCCGCCGCGAGCAGCGAGGCAATCTGCAGGGCGGTTCGCTGCAACGTGACGTAGACGATCGTCGATCCGGCCGGCCGCTCGCGGAGGCGATCGATGAGAAGCTGCTCTCGCTGGCCCGCGCGAGCGGGTGTCGTCAGGAGCGTCAGGTTGGGACGGTAGAAGCCCGTCACGACCGTCTCCTCGGCCGCTATCCCGAAGCCGGCGCAGATGTCGGCCACGACGGCCGGGGTCGCGGTGGCGGTGAGCGCCAGCACACGCTCGGCGCCGAGCTCCCGTGCGCGTGCCGCGAGCTTGAGGTAGTCCGGCCGGAAGTTGTGGCCCCACTCGGAAATGCAGTGGGCCTCGTCGACTGCGAACAGCGAGATGGGCGTCTGCGCCAGCTGAGCGAGAAACCGCTCGTTGTTGAACCGCTCGGGAGCGACGTAGAGCAGCTTCAGGCTCCCGGCACGGAGACGATCGGAGACATCACGTGCCTCGGCCTGCTCGATGCTGGAATCGAGCCTCGCTGCATCGACGCCCTGGCGAACGAGCGCATCGATCTGATCCTTCATCAGCGCGATCAGCGGCGAGACGACGACGGTGACGCCGTCGAGCATCAGCGCCGGGAGCTGATAGCAGAGGCTCTTCCCGGCCCCGGTCGGAAACACCGCGAGCGCCGAGCGACCCGCCAGGAGCGCGTCGACGACCCGCTCCTGCCCCGGACGGAAGGAGCTGAAGCCGAATCGCGACGCGAGGACCTGTCGTGGCGATGTCTCATCTGTTTTCATATGAGACAACGTAGCAGAGCGGTCGGACGCGCGGAAGCGATCGGAAAGCAGTGCGGCCCTTGAGGGGCGCACCCACGATCCCTGCTCCCACATGGTTGGCCGAGCCTCGTCGCGGGTACGACCAATCCGAGTGCTGCAAGACGTCAGGGCATCGCGAGACACCCACCACGCGGAGCAACGCGTGGCTGCGGCGTTCTTCGATCTCGACCGAACGCTGATCAGCAGGCCAACGCCGATCGCGCTCGCGAGTACGTTTCGCCGCCGCGGCATCCTGAGCGCGCGCGACCTCGTGCGCGCGACCCTCTGGCAGCTCCTGTTCCTGCTGCCGGGCATCGACGGGACGCGGCGCGCCTCGGTCGACGGGATGACGCTCCTGAAGGGTCTGCCCGTCGCGACGCTGCAGGAGATCGTCAGTGAGGCAATGGAGACGGTCCTGCGCCCGCTCCTCTTTGCCGAGCCTCTCGACCTGCTCGAGCGGCACCGCGCCGCCGGCGAGCCCACCTACATCGTCTCGGCCAGCCTTCACGAGATCGTCCAGCATGTGGCTGACGATCTGGGCTTCGACGGTGCAGTCGGCTCGACATGCGAGATCGTCGATGGGGTCTACACCGGCGTCTCGCTCGAGCCCTGCTACGGGCCGTACAAGGCGAAGGCAGTGCGACGAATCGCTGCTCGGGATGGGCTCGATCTCGAAACGTCCACCGGCTACTCGGACTCGTCGAGCGACCTGGATTTCCTCGAGGTCGTGGGCACGCCGATCGCGATCAATCCCGACCGCAGGCTGCGCCGGATCGCGGACCGACGACAGTGGCAGATCCTCCGTTTCGAGACGTTGGTCGTGCCTCGATCTCCGTGATCGGGCAACTCTCAGCACCGTCCGGCGCCACCTTCACAAACCCCGTACGTTCCTCTCATCAGGCCTTCATCGCGGAGGCGTTTGATTGAGGGACATGATCCTCTCGATCCTGCTCACAAGCGTTCTCATGACGATCCTGCTCTGCCCGTTGCTCGCGATGTCCGCGATCCATCGGCTCTAGAGGCAACGTCAGCTGCCGGCCGGCGAGTGCTGCGCGATGAACGCCAGCACCCGCTCCCAGGCGTCTGCCGACGCGTCGGCGTGCTCCACGAACTTGCGATCGAAGAAGCTATGGGGAGCGCCGTCGTAGACGACGAGCTCGTGCTCGACACCTGCGGCAGTGAGCGCTGCCTCGAAGGCGGCGTTGTGCTCGGGGAGGATGTTCGCGTCGTCGCCGGCCTGGAGGGCGAGGATGGGGCACTCGAGATCGGCCGCCAGCTGCGTCGGGCCGGGGGCGCCGTTTCGCTCGCCCGGGGAGCCGTAGAAGCCGATCGCACCCGCGAGACCGTGCCCGCCCGCCGCCGCGAGCCACGAGCTGCGGCCACCGAAGCAAAAGCCGACGGTGAAGATCGCCGTGCAGCCACCGCCGGCAGCGGAGCGGAGGTAGCCGACCGCGGCCCGGACGTCTAGCTGGATCCCCGACGGGGTCGTCCGGGCGACGTGGTCCATGTAGGGAAACTCGTCGTCACGCTTGGCCACGCCGGCGGTGCGCCCGAAGTAGTCGAAGGCGAGGGCGGGATAGCCGCGCTCGCCGAAGCGGAGGGCGAGCTCCTCGTAGAAGCGGTAGAGACCGCGGACATCGGGGAGCACGACGATGCCGACGGAGCCCGCCTCATCGGGGTGGGCAGAGAACGCGGCAAGGAGCGTTCCGTCGGCCGCCTCGAGGGTGATGTCCTCCGACCGGACCGGCGCTCCGCCCGAGAGGGCAGGGATGGGTGGTAGGGAGTCGAGGTCGAAGCACATTGGAGAAAGACCGGTGCGCTACCCGCCGCCGCCCGTGTCGAGGCTGTACGCCTCCCAGAGAAGGTCGGCGCCGCGGCGGCGATGGTTGACGAGCTGGGTGAGCACCTCGCCGACCGCGTCTCTCGTCTCGACGACCGCTTGATCGCCGCGATCGGTGGAGCTCGCGAGACGTGCCCGGAGCCCGGTGGTCGCTTCCTGCATCTCCGGATGCTCGTGGCGCAGGATCTCGATGCTCCCGCTCAGGCGCGGTGCCACGTCGGTGATCTCGTCGTAGAGGCCTTGCGGGCGCTCGGTGATCTCGATGTGATCGACGATCTCGGCCTCGAGCTCCCCGAGGGCGTCGACCACCGCCGCGAACCACTGCTCCTCGCGCCCCGCCGCCGGTTCGGCGGCTGCGTGCTCGAGCGCCAGGATCGCCTGGTGCAGGTCGGCCCTGCGGCGAACCACCTCCTCCAGCGTCGCCGTGAACTGCTCGGGCGCTGCCTTCGCCAGATCGGCCATCGAGATCCTCCTTACGGGCGCCGTGCGGAGCCCCACAGGATGACAGGCTCGGGGCCGCTTGTCACTCCTGCGGCGTCGGTGACGGCGATTCGCGGCCCGCCGCCGCGGCGGCACCGTTGCCGAGCAACGTCACGCCGACCGCGGTCAGCGCGAGTGAGCCGAGCGCCGCAGCGACGATCGCCGCAGCCTCGCCGCTCGTCATGATCTGGTGCTGAAGGCCGAGGGTGACGACGGCGGCGGGCACCCCGAGCTGGGCTGTCGCCGCAAGGCCCGCGCCGAGGGACTGGCGGGTGATGAAGGCGGCGGCCGCATGGACGACGAGATTGAGCGCGAGCAGCTCCGCGGCGAGCGCGATCAGCGACGGGCGGTCGAAGAGCGCGCGGAGGTCGAGGCGCGCACCGAGCACGACGAAGAAGAGCGGCACCATGAGCCCCTGCCCGACGCCCGTTACCTGCCGCGACAGCCGCTTCGGCCCACCGATCGCGGCCACCATCAGGCCGACGCCGAAGCTCGCAACGAGCACGCCCGTCCCGGCTCGCTGTGCGACCCAGACGAGCCCGAAGAGGACGAGCAGCGACAGTCGAAGGTCGAGGGCCCAGCCGCGACGCTTCGAGAGGCTCCTTGCCTGCCGAACCAGCGTCGTTCGGTGGATCACGTGCACCACCCCGTAGAGCGCGAGAATGCAGAGCCCCACGAGCAGGCCGCCCGTCGCAGCGCGGGTCGCCCGGCTCGGCTGAAGCACGAGCGGCAGCAGCACGATCGCGGCGATGTCGGCGATAGCGACCTGAGCCATCACCGTGAGCGATCGCGGATCGTCCAGGAGCCTCTGCTCCTCGAGGGCGGGCAACAGGATGGCTGCCGACCCGCTTGCGAGGAGCAGCGCGTAGATCGCGGCGTGGCCGGTACCGCTCGCCTGCGCGACGGCGATGCCGGCGGGCGGAGCGAGGAGCGCGGCGAGGAGGGCGGCGAGGCCACCCCGGCGGACGCCCCTCGCGAGGCCCGGCTGGCGGAGCGGCACGTGCATTCCGGCGACGAACATCAGCATCGCGAATCCGACCTCGCCCAGGAACGCCACGGTCGGCTCGGCCGGATCGAGCCACCCGAAGCCACTCCTCCCGATCACGACGCCGGCGAGGAGCTCTCCGACGACGACCGGAACGAGTGGCCTCCGTCCCGCGGCGAGCAGCGGCCCTGCCAGCCCGGCGAGCACGATCAGGGCGAGGATGCCGAAGCTCATCTCGAGCCCCATCTTCCTCCAATTCTCGGCAGGCGTATGCTGACCGCGATGCCGAGCGCGCCTCCTGATTGGACACCGCTCACCGGAGGCTGCCTCTGCGGGGAGGTGCGCTTCGAGCTGACCGAGCCGCCGGTCTCCGCGTCCTACTGCCACTGCCGGCGGTGTCAGCGGCGCACGGGCGGCGGCTCGTCGGCACAAGCGAGGGTCGTGCCGGGGTCCGTGCGGGTGCAGTCGGGCGGCGAGCTCGTTCGCACCTATCAGCCGCCCGACGGCTTCGGCAAGGCGTTTTGCTCGTCGTGCGGCTCGGCTCTCTGGTCGGTTGCACCGGACGGAGACGTTCCTGCAAGCGTTCGGTTCAGCGCGTTCGACGACGACCCCGGAGTCCGGCCGTCCTACCGGCAGTTCACGGCGTTTGCGGCGGGCTGGGAGCCGATTCCCGACGACGGTCTACCGCGCTACCCCGAGCGGGCGCCTCCGAGCGCCTGAGCCCGGCGTCAGGGCCAGGCGCAGCTGAACGCAAAGCCGACGCCGGCGCCGCGATTTCCGCGGGCGTCGACCAGCTGCACGCGATCGAGCGTCCGCGAGACGGCAATGCAGCTTCGAGCGAACTCGAGCGAGCCGACACCGCCGCTACACGACGCGTTCCGCATCAGATCTGCGCGGCCCCAGGCGCCGAAGTCGAACGTGCCCTCACCACCCTGCGCCGACCAGGTGCCGCCGATCACGTCGCATTCGGGGTCGATGTAGCCGACCGTGATCCAGACGAAGTAGTTGCCCACCGAGCCCGTCGTGCCGGTGATCGAGGTGATCGTCGGTGGGGTGCCGGTGGCCTGCGAGGGCGGTGGCGCGGTCGGCGGGGTTGGAAGCAGCCGGTAGCGAATCGTCACTGTCGACCGATGGCCAGCGGCAACGACGGTCGACCGTCGCGCGACATCGGGAGTGATCGTCGACGAGCCGGTGTGCACTCCCGATGCAGCGACGCGGTAGGTGCCTGCGGCGACGCGGATCGTCACAGGGCGCGTGGCGATGAGATGGAAGCGGTGTGGGCCGGTTATGACGACGTGGCCGGCCGGTGTATCCGCTGTCAGGCCGAGGACGACGATGCGAAGGGTTCCTTTCCGGGTGGCACCCGCCCGCATCTGGAGGTCTCGGGCCGAGCTCCGGCCGGACGCAGGCGCAACCAGCACGAGGCCTGTCAGCAACAGGACCACGAGCGAACCACGCCGATGCGATCTGTAGCTCTTCGCCGCTCCCATCGTGCTCGGACTCACGGTCACAGTCAACCGCAACAGGTAGGTGGGTGAGAGCCGCAGGCCCGCGAACCAGGGGCCCGCGGCTCGGCACCCGCCGAATCAGCTCACGGTCGAGCTGCTCGAGGCAGGTTGTCCTGCCTCGTCCCAGTAGCGGTTGAGCGAGCCCTGCACCTTCACGGCCCAGACGATGCCGGGGATCAGGAAGATCCCGAAGGGGAACAGCCAGAGCCCGGTCCAGCCTGTCACCGGCTTGGGCTTGCCGTCGCCGGCGAACATGTTCCCGAGCTCGGACGGGATCACGAACGCGCTGACGGGCGAGATGACGAGATAGACCACCAGCCCGAGCACGCCTCCGAGTCCCTCGCCCGTTCGCTTCTTCATCTCGTCCTGGGTCTTGAACGCCCAGTAGGCCCAGTAGATGCCGAACGTCACGATCCCGATCAGGATCACGAACGCGACTCCGCGCCTCTGCCCCAGTGGTCCAGAATTCACTGCTGCCTCCTCCGCACTCCGATTGCAGCGGACGATAGACGGGAGGACGGTCGACGGCGCCCTCGTAGAGGGCCTCGGCGGTGGTGCTCGGGTTCGCCGTTGCGCGTCCGGCGCTCCTCTGCGAGTCTCTCCGAATGAGAGCCTTGCACCCTGCCTTCCGCCGCGGTCGTCTCTCGCTCGCCGTGATTGTTGTGCTCGTTGCGGGCTCGATCGTCGCAACGGCCTCCGCCGCTTCGTTCCGAGGCACGTACGCCGTGCGCTCGGTCGTGCTCACGTATTCCTCGAAGGTGACGACGAAGCAGGCTCAGCTGCCGGACGGCACCACGGGAACCCTCACGACGACCCTCCGGGCAACCCTTCGCAGCAAGAGGGCCGGCGCCGCCATGGGGCTGAAGTCGCCGTCGGTGGCGAACGAGTACATCTGCTCGCCGTCGTGCCCCACCTTCTCGGCGGGTGGCGTGGTCGCGTTCACGGAGACGTTCACACCGGCCGGCGGCGGCGCGCCGACCTCGTGCAAGGCGACGAAGACGCTGGCGAACGCGACCCGCGGTACGGTGTACGTGACGAGCGGGAAGACGGGCCGTGCAACGCTCGTTTTCAAGGTCTCCGACGCGAAGGGCACGAACGACCTCTATGGCACCCTCCACGGACCCTGCGCCCTCCCTGCTCTCTACCCGGTCGACTCGACCGACTACACCGCCTTCGGAACGCGGTCGGTGCCGACGGCGAGGCTCGGCGCCAAGACGATCGCGTTGGCGTTCACGAACACGTTGAAGGTGCCCACCTACCCGTGGGCCGTGACGGGTACGGCGAAGGTGACCGCGACCGTCGTTCTCGAACGCAAGAGCTGAGCGCGCGAGCGGCCCGCTCGGGCGAGATTCCCTTGCGATAGGCGATCGCGTCGAGCTTGGGAGGTCGTCGTTCGCGTTGCGTTTCCGGATCAGGTACTCGCCGTTGAGGCATCCCACGACATCGCACGGTCCTGCAGCGGCCCGCCGGAGGTGCGCTTGGCGCCACACAACACCCCCGGCGGGCCTCTCACGCCCTATGTCCCGTCCGCGTACGCTGGGAGCTCGCTCATCGGACGGGGGCCGGTCTCCGCTCGGCGCGACCGGTGCTACTGGCCGCCGCCCCCTGAGGGCGGTTCGACGTAGAACGTCAACCCACGGAGCGCAAAGACGAGGCACGCGGGAAGACTGGTGAACGAACGACCCGCGCTCGGCTGGAGCGTGTGCCAGCCGCCCCGCAGGCACTTGCCGGCGTTTCTCAGGTTGTCACCAGGCGCCGCCGACGCGGTCGAGGTGCCGACGAGCCCGACGACGACCAGCGCAAGAATGGTCGCGAGCCCGAGCCTGGCCCGGCCCCGATTGTGGTGCAGTTGCATAGTGAACCCTTTCCGTGGCACGACATCGTCGATGCATCTATCGGGCCGACAGAGGTGGAGATCGATCGCGTGGTCGAGGGACTTGCGCCACGCTCCGGCTGACTCGAGGCATCAGGGCGTGCTTGCGCTCGAGAGGCTACGACGTGCCCCATGCCGCACACGTTTCTTCGACCTGCGCAGCCCCGAGGGGAAGCGACGAGCGTTTTGTCAGCTGCGCGACGCCGACCCGGCCTCGCGCTCGTGGACGGGAATATCGGCCAGGGTCGAGTCGGATCGCTGAGCGTCCCACGGAATCCGCCAGGCCGGCGCTCGCTCGATGGCCGCTTCGAGGGCGTCGCACGCCTCGGCGCAGAGCTTCGTTCCGGCGTCGGCGCGGATGAGTGCCACCGCCGCCTCCGGCGGCATCGGCGCGCGATAGGGACGTAGGGCTGTCAGGGCTTCGTAGATGTCCGCAACCGCCAGTGCGCGTGACGCCGGGGACAGATCGAAGCCCGCGCGGCCGCGATGGTAACCCGAGCCGTCGAGCTTCTCGTGATGAGAGGCCGCCACGTCGGCGATGTCCCTGAAGGCCGGGACGCGGGCGAGAATCTCTTCCGTCAACGCTGGGTGCCTGTTGACCGCAGCCCGCTCGTCTGGTGACAGCGGTCCGTCCTTGTCGAGGATCAGGTTCGAGACGCCGAGCTTGCCGATGTCGTGAAGGAGTGAGGCCCGTCGGATGTCGCGCTGGGCGGCCGGGTTGTGGCCGAGCTCGCTCGCGATTCCCACGGCGATCTCTGCGACGCGTTCGGAATGGCGGAAGGTGTACGGCGACTTGGCGTCGATCACGAGGGCGAACGCCTCGGCGACCCGATCGAGGCGGGCGTCGTCTGCGGTCAGGAGGAGGTCGGGTGGTTCGAGCCCGGCCACGTAGCTCGCGAGGTCGGCCGTCTCGAGTGACTCCCAGAAGGCATCATCGCTGTCGATTCCGAGGAGTGAGCGGACGAGAGCAGGGTCGAACCAGTGGTTGCTTCGCTCTCGGGCAACGGCCATCGCTGCCGCGCGTCCGTGCGCGGTGTTGAAGACCTCGACAACCTGTGCCAACCCGAGGATGCGTCCGAGCAGGGGGATCGCGTCGCCGCGCAGGCCGTTCGGCTGGCCCTTGCCGTCCCAGTGCTCGTCGAGAGAGCGGATGGCGTCGGCGACCTCTGCCGGCAGGTCGAGCATGAGGGCGATGCTTGCACCTCGCTCGCATCGGATCGCGGTGTTTTCCTTCGCCGTCTTCGGCCCGAGCCTTGCGGCGCGGAACGCGAGCGTCGCCTGCTCTCGCCGTGAGGCGGAGCCGACGCTCGTCCAGATGTATCTCAGGGCCTCCGGAATGCTGTTGTGGTTGACGAGCTTGACGCGGCGTTTCAGCTCCAGATCGTCAGCCTTGTACAGCGCGGTGACGCGGGCTGCGTTGGAAGAGCACCCAGCGTCTTTCAGGAGGAGTCCGTAGAAGAGAGACGAGCGCCCCTCGATATCGAGGCCGATCTCGTCGGCCAGTCGCATCCCGATCAGGCAGCTACGGACAGAATGGCCGAGTGCGTTCCCGTCGGCTACGTCGAGTGCGTATGAGAGCGACGCGATGATCTCCGAGAGGCGGAGTGTTCCGGGTTTCTCCATGGCGACGTGATCGGCAACAGCCGCCCAAAGATGAACCTTTGCATCGCTCTCCGGCGGTGTCGAGCGCGAGATTCGTCAAGCCAACCGAGTGCTCGAGCGGCCACTACCGGCGCCGACACGCCAAAACGGCTTAACGGAGCGGCGCCGGAGTCGAACCGACCGAGCGTGGGGTTGCCACACCGCACAGGTTTTGAAGACCTGCTGGGCCACCGGGCCCATGCCGCTCCGGAACGGAAGGTACCGGCGTCCGGGGGTAGAGAAGCTCCATCGGTGTCTGATTGGACACTAGATGGGGTTTTGGTGGCGGGTACGACTTGTGTTCTAGGTCGTCCACGGGATCGGTACGTGCGAGGCAGCCGGCGTCTGGGCGGTGGCATCGGGCTCACTGGCGGTGATCAGAATTGCCGGCTCGTCGAATGGGTTCGAGATCATCCTCTCGGCGCCTGCGGAGATCACCACCGCATCGCCCGGGCCGAGATCACGGATCTCGGTCCCGAGCGAGACGCGCAAGCGTCCCGCTACGACGACGAGTACCTGCTCCCGGTCAGCTCGGTGCACCGGGCCCTGGGCGGCCGGCTCCATCTCGGTGCGCCAGACCGCGAGTCCGCTGCCGTTCTGCGACGGCGTCGCGTAGGTGCGCATTCTTGCGTTCTGGGTCTCGAACAACGGCGCCTCTTCCAGCATCGTGAACGGCATTGCTTCCTCCCGTGAAGTAGACAACTGAGTTGTCCAAACTATCAGATTTAGACAACCGCGTTGTCTATACTCACGTTGCATGAGCACCGAGCCCATCGCCCGTCTTCTTGCGACCGTTTTCCGTGGCGCCGTCGAGGAGATGCACGACGAGCTCCGCCTCGGTGGCTACGAGGAGCTGCGACCCGCGCACGGCTTCATCCTCAACCTCGTCGCCGACGGCGCGACCGCGAGCGAGCTCGCCTCCCACCTCGGCGTCACGAAACAGGGCGCCGCCAAGCTCGTCGCCAACCTCGTCACGATGGGCTTGTTGCAGAAGAAGCCGCACCCATCCGACCGGCGCGCGACCCTCATCACCCTGACACCGGAGGGGCGAGAAGCGCTCGATGCCGCCGCAACCGCCCAGCACGCCCTCGAAGCCCACTGGGCCGAGATCCTCGGCGCCCCCCGGATGCTGGCCTTGCGACGCTCGCTCGAACAACTCGCCGCGGAAAGCGGCGCAACGCTGCGCCCGACCTGGTAGACGCAAGACGCCGACTTCCGGCCGCCCTCGGGCCGTCCGCCGGCGACCGCGATCGCCCGCCGTCGCTTGGTCGGCGGTCCGTGGATTCGACCTCGGGGAGCGACAACGGCGCGTGCCCGCACGCGAGCTTCGCGCGCGTCGTACAGGCCGGGTCGCGAGGCTCGATGCCGGAGAGTCGCCCTCCTCGCCGTTCGTCGCTTTCGCTTGCGATGCCAGCGGTTTAGGGCCACGATGAGCCTGTTGAAGGCGGATCGCGAAGTGGGTGTGCTCGTGGAGCGCGAGCGCGAGCTGGCTCGCCCGAGGCCGCGCACCGTCCGCGTCGGGCTGACCGGCTCCCTCCGGCGCGTGCCGGTCACCGCTGTGCCCTTGGGTCGTGCGCGGCGTCGGCGTACCTGGGCGGGCACCCCGGATCGACGGGACGCAGTTCGTAGTGCCAGGGCTCGTTGTCGTAGATCTGGCAGAGCCCGTAGCCGGCGCCGTGTTTGGACAGCCAGGCTGTGGCATCGGAGCGCCCGATATCGACCGCGTCTCCGGTCACGTGAGCCGAGGTGGAGGGGGAGGCAACCCAGCGGGAGGCTTCGGCTTCCGAGCCGTACTTCAGGATCGCCTGCCGAAGCAGGTGCTCCTGGTACGCGCGGCGAGCGCCAGCCGCTGTCGACGAAGAGCTCGACCCCGACGCGCGCGGCATCCGTCGCCGCCTGGCGTACTGCTGCGAGCAGAACTGGATCGAGCTTGGCGACACCCGGCAGGCTTTCGTCGAAGACGGTCGTGCGGTCGGGGAGGGCTCCGTCGGCCTCGCCAAGCGCGCCGCGACGGTCGCCGCGAAGTGGAGGGAGCTCGCTGCGAGGGGAGCCGATCGGCGACGCGGCCGTCACCGACGCGGGCGCCGTCGCCGAAGCGGAGGCGTTGGACGACGACGACTGCAACTGGTGGCCGAGGACCGCGGCGATCGCCGCCATGAGGAGCAGCGCGCCGGCGCGGATCGGGTTCGTCCGCGTTCGACGGGGCCTCACTCGTGCTCGTGCGCGCTGGGTCACGTCTCCAGTCAAGCCAGCGCGGTGTTGCCGGCGCATACGCGGAACTCGATACGCCGGCGATATGCGTCGGCTCTAGCATCCGAGCATGCGTGTCTTGATCGTCGAGGACGAGCCCTACCTCGCGGAGGCGATCCGGGATGGCCTCCGCCTCGAGGCGATCGCAGCGGATATCGCCGGTGACGGCGACACTGCCCTGGAGCTTCTTCACGTCAACGACTACAACGTCGCCGTCCTCGACCGGGACATCCCGGGGCCCTCCGGCGACGAGATCGCCAGGAGCATCGTCGCCTCCGGCAGTGGCGTGCCTGTGCTGATGCTCACCGCCGCCGATCGGCTCGACGACAAGGCCACCGGGTTCGGGCTCGGCGCCGACGACTACCTGACGAAGCCGTTCGCGCTTCAGGAGCTCGTGCTCCGCCTCCGGGCGCTCGACCGTAGGCGCGCCTACGCCCGGCCGCCGGTGCGTGAGATCGCAGGCCTCAGGCTGGATCCGTTCAGACGCGAGGTCTACCGCGACGGCCGCTACATCGCGTTGACGCGGAAGCAGTTCGCGGTGCTCGAGGTTCTCGTCGCTGCCGAGGGCGGCGTCGTCAGCGCCGAGGAGCTCCTCGAGCGGGCGTGGGACGAGAACGCAAACCCGTTCACGAATGCCATTCGCATCACGGTCTCGGGGTTGCGCAAGCGTCTTGGCGAACCCTGGATCATCGCCACCGTTGCCGGCATCGGGTACCGCATCGACAGCCAGCAAGGCACGCGCCCGGAAGAAGCGGACGGTGGATAGAGCACCGGGGCCGAGCGTTCGTCTCAAGCTCACGCTGAGCTACGTCGGCTTCCTCATGGTCGCGGGTGCCTTGATGCTCGGCGCCGTCTGGCTCACCGGCCAGCAGCGGCAACCGTTCGGATCACTCTTGCGATACGTCCCGGCCGGTGTGGTGAGCGTCATCGGCGACCTCATACCCGGGAACAACTCCTTTCTCCTGCGCGAGCTTGCCCCGGCCGCGGCCGTCGTGTTGCTCTTCCTGCTGGTGTTCGGTCTCCTGGGAGGGTGGCTCCTCGCCGGCCGCATGCTTGGTCCACTGACGCGCATCACGGACGCCACCCGCGTCGCAGCGACAGGATCACTCTCCCACCGCATCGAGCTGCCGGGCCGCGCCGACGAGTTCCGAGAGCTCGCCGACGCGTTCGACGCCATGCTGGCGCAGCTCGAGTCGCATGTCGCGGAACAGCAGAGGTTCGCAGCCAACGCTTCGCACGAATTACGGACGCCGCTGGCGATCACGCAGACGCTCCTCGACGTCGCCCGCAACGATCCCGAGCCTGATGTCGGCGAGCTCGTAGACCGTCTCCAGGTCGTCAACTCCCGCGCGATCGACCTCACCGAAGCGTTGCTCCTGCTCAGCCGCGCCGACCAGCGGTCGTTCAACCGGGAGCTCGTCGACCTGTCCCTCGTGGCCGAGGAGGCGGCCGAGACGCTCCTTCCCCTGGCGGAGCAGCGCGATCTCAGGATCGACACGTCCGGCGATACGAGTCTGACGCTCGGCTCGCACGCGCTCCTGTTGCAGCTGGCAACGAATCTCCTGCACAACGCCATCGTCCACAACGTGTCCGGGCAGGGCGCCGTGTGGGTCACGACCAGTTGCCACCCCGACAGCGCTGTGCTCACCGTCGAGAACACCGGCACCTCTCTCAGCCCGGAGCTGGTCGCCACGCTCGCCGAGCCGTTTCGGCGCGGCACCGAACGCATCCACGGCGTCCACTCGGGCGTCGGCCTCGGTCTTGCAATCGTCCAGAGCATCGCCGAAGCACACGACGGAACCCTCGCCCTCTCGCCCCGGGGCGGCGGCGGACTCCGTGTCACGGTGCGACTACCGGCCGCGCCGCCCCAGACCGGCACGTGACTCCCCTGCCCGACGCAGGGCGCCGGCTCGATCGCGCGAGACTCGATCGCGCGAGACGTCGGCACGGCGGAGCGAGTATCAGGGCTCGGCCTCGTCGCGAGCCAGCGTTGTCGAAACCACTGTTACTGTGTGGCTGGTGCCACAGCCAGTCGGCACCGTCGCCTCCAGCGGGTTGCCACATCGATCGGCCCCGCGTGTTCTCCATCCTCAACGACCGGGTGGTTCGACTTCCTCGTCGGCCTTGATCGCTGCCGGCGAACAACGAGAGGAGAAGCACGCCATGAAGGCACTCGTCTACCACGGGCCCGGCAAGCAGGCCTGGGAGTCCGTTCCCGATCCCTCGATCGTCGAGCCGACGGACGCCATCGTCCGGATCGACACGTCCACGATCTGCGGCACCGATCTGCACATCATGAAGGGCGACACGCCCGAGGTCGACGCAGGGAGGGTCCTCGGGCACGAGGCGGTCGGCACCGTCGTCGAGATCGGCGCGGCAGTCACGTCGATCGCCGTCGGTGACCGCGTGCTCGTCTCGTGTGTCAGCGCGTGTGGTCGTTGCCGGTTCTGCAAGGAGGGTCACCCCGGCATCTGCAGCGGGGGCGGCGGCTGGATCTTCGGCTACATGATCGACGGCCTCCAGGCCGAGCTGGCGCGCGTCCCCTTTGCCGACACCTCGACGTACAAGGTCCCCGAGGGGCTGAGCGACGAGCAGGTCATCTTCGTGGCCGACATCCTCCCCACCGCGTACGAGGTCGGCGTCCTGAACGGGCGCGTCGAGCCCGGTGACACGATCGCGATCGTCGGCGCCGGCCCGATCGGGCTCGCGGCGATCATGACCGCGAAGCTCCACACGCCGGCTCGGATCATCGCGATCGACCTCGCCGACGACCGGCTCGAGAAGGCACTCGAGTTCGGCGCCGACGTCGTGATCAACAACGGAAGCGAGGACGCGCTCGCCCGCGTGATGGACCTGACGGCGGGGCTCGGAGTCGATGTCGCCATCGAGGCAGTCGGCGTGGCCGCGACGTTCGAGCTCTGCACGGAGCTGATTCGCCCCGGCGGTCGGGTGGCAAACGTCGGCGTGCACGGCACGTGCGCCACCCTGCACCTCGAGAAGCTCTGGATCCGCGACGTGACGATCACGACCGGGATCGTCGACACGCGCACGACGCCGATGCTCCTCAAGCTGATCGAAGGCGGCCGGCTCGACCCGACCGTGTTCGCGACGCACCACTTCCCGCTGTCCGAGACCGAGAAGGCGTACGAGGTCTTCGGCGCCGCCGCCGAGACGCACGCCCTCAAGGTCGTGCTGCAGGCGGTTCCGGCTGTGAACGAGGCAGTCGAGTCGCTGAACGGCGCGGTCGTGGTACCCGCTTGACGAAGCCCGGCTTCCCGACCGTGAAGCACTCGTGAGCACCCGATAGGAATCGGGGGACGCGCGGATACGTCCGCGCGTCCCCCGTCGCGAGCGGGGCTCTCCGGATTCGCGACCGACCCGTACCGGCTCGGACGTGGATAGGGATAGGCTTCGGCCCAAGGCAACAGCTCTGCGCCTGACGCAACCCCAACCCCGATCTCGCCATCCAAGGAGCTTCCTGATGCCCATCGTCGAGTATCCCGCAGGGGCGCCGTTCCCCGGTGTCATCGGCCGCACGGCCGAGGAATCGACGCCCGCGTGGCCCGCGCCGGATCGCGCCGTCGACGGCGCGCCGAACGTCCTCTTCATCGTGCTCGACGACACCGGCTTCGGTCAGCTCGGATGCTACGGCAGCCCGATCGCGACCCCGAACCTCGACCGCATCGCCGCCGACGGCCTGCGCTACAACAACATGCACACGACGGCGCTGTGCTCGCCGTCGCGGTCGTGCATCGTCACCGGGCGCAACCACCACGCGAACGGAATGGCGTGCATCACCGAGCTGGCCTCGGGCTACCCGGGATATGACGGCGTGATGCCGTTCGAGAACGGGATGCTCTCCGAGATCCTTGTCGACAAGGGCTACAGCACGTTCATGGTCGGCAAGTGGCACCTGACGCCGAGCAACCAGGAGACGGCGGCCGGCCCCTACGACCGCTGGCCGCTCGGTCGGGGATTCCAGCGCTACTACGGCTTTCTCGGCGGCGACACGAGCCAGTGGTATCCGGACCTCGTCTACGACAACCATCAGGTCGAGCCTCCGAAGAAGCCGGAGGAGGGCTACCACCTGAGCGAGGACCTCGTCGACAAGGCTGTCACGTTCATCGCCGACACGAAGCAGGCCGACCCACAGAAGCCGTTCTACCTCCATCTCTGCTTCGGCGCCACCCATGCGCCGCACCATGTCGGGAAGGAGTGGGCCGACAAGTACAAAGGCGCTTTCGACGACGGCTGGGACGCCTACCGGGAGAAGACGTTCGCGCGGCAGAAGGAGCTCGGCATCGTGCCCGCCGACGCGGAGCTCTCACGCCATGACCCGGACGTGCCCGACTGGGATGCGCTGCCGGAGCCGGCCCGGAAGCTGTACGCGCGGATGATGGAGGTGTTCGCCGGCTTCCTCGAGCACACCGACGCTCAGGTCGGCAGGCTGCTCGACTTCCTCGACCGACAGGGCCAGCTCGAGAACACGCTGATCATGGTGATCTCCGACAACGGCGCGAGTGCGGAGGGCGGCCCCAACGGGACGACCAACGAGGCGCAGTTCTTCAACAACGCGCAGGAGCCGCTCGAAGAGAGCCTGAAGCTCATCGACGAGATCGGCGGCCCGAAGCACTTCAACCACTACCCGTGGGGCTGGACGTGGGCGGGCAACACCCCGTTCCGCCGCTGGAAGCGCGAGACCTACCGGGGTGGCGCCTGCGACCCCTTCATCGTCTCGTGGCCGAAGGGGCTCAAGAGCAGGGGTGACGTCCGGCCGCATTACGCGCACATCATCGACATGGTGCCGACCGTGCTCGAGCTGCTCGGGATCGAGGCTCCGGCCGCGATCAGGGGTATCACGCAGGCGCCCTTCGACGGCGTCAGCTTCGCGCACACCCTCGACGATCCGGATGCCGAGACTCGGCATCACACCCAGTACTTCGAGATGCTCGGGCACCGGGCGATCTACCACGACGGGTGGCGCGCGGTCTGCCCCTGGCCCGGACCATCGTTCACAGAGGCAGGCACCGGGTTCGGTAACCCGATCTCGGCAGACACGCTCTCGACACTCGACGCCGGCGGCTGGGAGCTCTACCACGTCGCCGAGGACTTCGCCGAGAACCACAACGTGGCCGCCGAGAACCGCGACAAGCTCATCGCGATGATCGGCACCTGGTACGTCGAGGCGGGTAAGTACGACGTGATGCCGATCGACGGCAGCGGCCTCGCCCGGATGATGGCAGAAAAGCCTCTGATCGCGTTGCCGCGTGACAGCTACACCTACCTGCCGAACACGCAGCCGGTACCGAACTTCGCTGCCCCGAAGGTCCTGAACCGGCCGCACAGCATCACCGCGGATGTCGAGATTCCCGAGGGTGGTGCGGAGGGTGTGCTGCTGAGCCAGGGCACCGCCGCGGGCGGCTACTCGTTCTACGTCAAGGACGGGAAGCTCCGTTACGTCCACAACTACGTCGGCCGGCAGCTGCTCGAGGTCGCATCCGACTCCGATGTCCCGACGGGCAAGCACGCGCTCCGCTTCGAGTTCGAGCCAACAGGCCCGCCGGACCCTGCCCAGGGCAAGGGCGCGCCGGGCCTGCTGCAGCTCTACGTCGACGGCACCCTCGTCGGCAACGCCGAGGCCGCGATCACGACCCCGTTCATGTTCAACCCCGGCGCGCTGACCTGCGGAGCGAATCCCGGCTCACCCGTCACGCCCGACTACGAGGGGCCGTTCGCGTTCACCGGAACACTGCACAGCGTCACCCTCGACGTGAGCGGTGACCTGATCCACGACCACGAAGCGGAGCTGCGCGCCCACCTTGCCCGGCAGTAGGAACTCGGGCTCAGCCGTCGATCGGCGGCTGAGCCGCATACTCCTCCTCGGTGACGTGGGCGCCCCAGACGGCGTTGTTCCCGGCGGCGTCGACCTCGAGCATCGCGATGTGGACCATGAACCGTGTCGCGGCGGCGCCGTGCCAGTGCTCCTCGCCCGGCTCGAAGAACACGCGGTCGCCGGGGCGGATGACCTCGATCTGCCCGCCGTGACGCTGGGCGAGGCCGATTCCTTCGGTGACCCAGATCGTCTGACCGTTCGGGTGCGTGTGCCAGGCAGTGCGGGCACCGGGGGTGAAGTGGACGTTGCTCGCGCTCAGGCTCGAGCCGGGCGACGGAACCGCGACGGGGTCGATGAGGACGACCCCGGTGAACCAGTCGCTCGGTCCTGCGACGGTGGCGAGGCTGTTCTGTGTGATCTGCATGGATGACCTCCGTGTTCAGTGCTGGCTGAGGGCCTTGCGCGTCGCGGTGAGGTCGGCGAGGTGGGCTCTGTTTCGGCCGACCTTGGCCTTCGGTTCGCCGCCGGTCATGCCAGGAGCATCGCTGTTCCCCCGGATGGGGGACATTCCTCCCTCGTTCGAGGGCTATGACCGGCAAGAGATCCCCCTTACGCTATGAGAGCAACATGTTCGCCGTTCTGTTTATTCATCACTGCGGCAGGCATTGACCCGTCGGCGACCCATGGTCGCTCACTTGCGCTGACGGAGAGCCAGTAGCGAAACCGAGCCCGGTGCGTCACCACTCCTCCCGATGGGACCGGCTTGCTCTCGACGCGCACCATCCGCTCGATCGCGACACTCGTCGCTGCGATTGCGATGGGCCTCGCCGGCTCGGCCGCGCACGCCGACGCCGCCGTCCCGCGCGACACCTGGATCGCCGCCGAGGCCACGTTCCTCAGTGGGCGCCCGGCAACGGTGGTGTGTGCTTCGAACGCGGCGGAGTGGCGTCGGGCTCTCGTGGGAGTTGGATTCTCCCCGAGCCCGGCCGGGGAGTACTACGGCTTCAGCCTGATCGAGGGCAGCGCGATGTACCTCAGCCCCTACGTCTGTGAGGGCCTTCGGCTCGGAAGGGTCGCCTCGTGGCGACGGCAGCATGAGCTGCAGGTTTCGTGGTCGGTCGACGTCCTGATCCACGAGTCCGTTCACCTGGGCCGCTCGACCACCGACGAGGCGCTGACCGAGGCGTGCGCGCGCAACGGGCTTCCCCTCGAGCTGCACCGGCTCTACGGCCTGGCCTACCGATCGGGCGAGCTCGCACGACTTGCCAACGGGGCGACGTGGTTCCGACGCACCCAGCTGGCCGCCTACCAGGGAGGCAGCTGCCCCTCGGCATAGAGGACTGCCTCAGCCGTGGATCGAGACGGGCACGCCCGGACCGACGTGGTCGACGAGCCAGCCCATCGCCCTCGCATCGAGACGGACGCAGCCGTGCGAGACGGCGGTGCCCAACCGTCCGCCGACGTTCCCGAGACCGTGGAAGGCCACCTGCCCGGGGCCGCCCTCGAACGCCTGGAACACGTTCGACCGGGCGCTCAGGGCAAGGGCGTACGGTGCACCGACCGCGGTCGACGGCAAGGCAATCGCCTCCTCGACGAAGAACTCTCCGATCGGCGTCGGTGTCGAACGTGCACCGACGATCGCCGCGAACGACCGAACAGGGCGGCCGCGGACGTAGGCAGTGACCTTCCGACGGGAGATGTCGAGCACGAGGCGGACGTTGGTGGTGCCTGCTCGGGTACCGGCTCGTTCGATCCAGCCGACGCCGCTGTTCGGGCGGCCGGGGAGCCTCACGCGGAGCCAGAGCCGTCCCGCCGCATCCCGCGCATGCCCCGTTACCGGAAGCACCGTTCGCGCACGCGTGATGGGACGCTGCGCTGAGACCATCCGGAGTCGTGCGGCTCCCCGTCTCGGGGCCTTGCGTGCTGCGTGCCGTGCGAGCAGGGTCGCGGTCTCCTGCGCGGGGTGGACGGCTGGAGCGGCGACGGTCGACGTCGACGTCGACGTCGACGCGAGGCTGCCTACCGCGCCGGCGGTAAGCAGCCCTGCGATGACGAGTTTGGCTAGCACCGGATCTCGTCTAGCCGGTGAAGCCCGAGGCCTTGACGGGCGGCTTTGCACTGCCGCGTGACCTCACTGAGGCCGATGTCGCAGCCTTCTTCGCTGCTGCTTTCTTGGCTGCTGCCTTCTGGGCCGCTTCGACCTTCGCGGCGGATGCCGCAGCCGTGGCTGCGCGCGTGGTGGTCGTGGTTGTCGCAACCGGCGTTGGCGTGGTTGTGGTGGGCGTCGTTGTGGTGGGAGTCGTGGTCGTCGTCGGGGTGGTGGTTGTCGGGGTCGTCGTCGGGGTGGTGGTCGTCGGGGTCGTCGCGACCGGCGCCGCGCACCGGGGTGCCGTGATCGTGTTCGTGTCGAGCGTGACAGCGCCGTTACGGGCGAGCATGCGGCCTTCGACGGTCGCTGCTGTCGTCAGCGAGATCGAGGTCAACGCCAGAACGGTGCCCTTGAACTCGGAGGCTGTTCCGAGCGTGGCCGAGCTGCCGACCTGCCAGAACACGTTGCAGGCCTGGGCGCCGTTGATCAGACGGACTGAGCTTGCCGACGCGGTCGTCAGCGTCGAACCGGCCTGGAAGACGAAGACCGCGCTCGGGTCGCCGCCTGCGTTCAGGGTCAGGTTGCCGGTCAGCCCGAGCGAGGAGGCGGAGTTGTAGACGCCCGGAGTCAGGGTCAGGCCGCCGAGGTCGGCCGCAATCGGGGAGGTCGGGCCTTCCCCTGCCGCCTGGTTGTAGGCGGTGACGAGATCCGTCTTTGCCTGCTGGGTGACCGCGTCTCCGGCGTGGTTTGCGCCCGTGATCGTCATCGACGCGGTACCGGCCTCGGTCAACGTCGGAAAGGTGCCGATGTCGCCGTTCAGGGTGGTCGGGCCGGTGTTCGTGATTCCGGCCCCTGCTAGGACGACGAAGCTGCCTGCGGTTCCGAGCTCGACCGAGGTGCCGGTTGCGGCAGATCCGGCAAGGGCGAATGTCCCGACGAGCGCCGCGAGTGCGACGAGCCCTAGGAGAGCTGTGTGCATTCGAAACTTCATGGAGTGCCTTCCCGTTACGAGCGTGTCGGTGCCGACCAGTGCGTCACCGAAGCGTGCTGCGACCTGACAAGGGATGGTTCGTGGGCGGTGCCCGGCGACGATCGAACGTCGCAGGAGTCACTCTTCGTATCGGTCGCACCGCTGAATATCCGACAGCAGTGTCGGAGACCGCTCCCCAATCGGGGGGTGTTGCAGCGCTACGGACGACCGAGCCGCTCTACAACGTCGCGGCAGCGAGGTATTGGTGCACGAGCTGGATCGCCGTCGCGCCCTCGCCCATCGCCGTCGTCACGCGCTTGACCGATCCGTGACGGACGTCGCCGGCGGCGAACACACCAGGCAGGCTCGTCTCGAGCAACATCGGAGGACGATCGAGCGGCCACTCCGAGTCGCCCGGGAGGTCGAAGCCGGTGAGGATGAACCCCCACTCGTCGCGCGCGACGGCGCCGGCGAGCCAGTCGGTATGAGGCTCGGCACCGATCATCACGAACAGCGCGTCGCTCGCGATGCACTCGACCTCGCCGCTCGCCCGATCGCGGATGACGATCGTCTCGAGCTGCTCGTCGCCCTCGCCGTCGACGAGCTCGACGCCGAGTCTCACGAAGACGTTCTCCTTGCCGCGGATCTCGCTGACGAGGTAGTCGGACATGCTCTTCGAGAGTGAGTCGCCACGGACGAGCACGGTCACTGTCGCAGCGTGCTTCGCAAGATGCACGGCTGCCTGTCCGGCGGAGTTTCCCGCTCCGACGATGCTGACGTGCTTGCCCCGCATCGCCCGGGCCTCGCTGCCCGCGGCACCGTAGTAGACGCCTGCGCCGAGCATCCCCTCGAGCCTCGGGATGCCGAGGCGCCGCCAGGCGCCGCCCATCGCAAGCACGACAGCGCGCGCCCTCACCTCCTGCCCGGTGCCGACGCCGAGGATCAGGCCGTCCTCGGAGCTCCGGAGCGACGACGCACTTTGCGTGAACACCATGTTCGCCCCGAAGAGCCAGGCCTGCTCGCACGCCCGGTAGGAGAGGTCATGGCCACCGATTCCCCAGGTGAACCCTGGGAAGTTGCGGATCCGTGTGGCCTGTCCTGCCTGGCCGCCGGAGATGTGGCGCTCGAGGAGGAGGGTCTCGAGCCCTTCCGAAGCCGCATAGACGGCTGCGGCGAGCCCCGCCGGCCCCGCGCCGACGATGGCGACGTCGTAGACGTCCGTGCCGAGGCGTGTGCTGCCACCGAATGCCTCGATGAGATCGACGTTCGTCGGCCCGACGAGCACGCGGCCGTCGTGCCTGAGCACGACCGGCTCGGCGCAAGCCGTGAGCCCGGCCTCCCGGAGCAGTTCTGCTCCCTCCTCCGAGTGCGTCGTGTGGAACGCGAACGGCATCATGGCGCGCGTCAGCATCTCGCGAATCTCGAGTGCCCGGGCGCTCTTCTCGGGCGCCACGACCCGGAACAAGACGAACCCGTCGCCGTTCGCGGCCGTCCAGCCGGCGAGGAACTCGCTCACGGCGGGGTACAGGCCCAGGTTGGGAACCCAGGGCTTGATGAGGTGGTAGTCGATCTGCCCGAGTGTCATCGCAGGGATGACCGGGTGGGCGGAGGTGTAATCGCGCTCGACCAGGAGGATGCGCTTCGCATGGGGGTGAAGCGCATGGGCTCGTTCGAGAAACTCGACACCCGTCAGCCCTGGCATCAGCTGGTCGGCGATCAGGAGCGCGACGGGTGCGGGATCTGTCGCCAGCTCCCTGACCCGCTCGAGGGCGTCGTCGACGCCGACGGCGCTGACGATCCGTGAGTCGGTTCCGAAGCGCCGGCTCAGATCGTCGTCAAGTGCACTCACCACGGAGGCGTCGGCCGAGACGAGGAAGATCACAGGCAGCGGCCCGGCGTCCGGGGCGCGTGCGGCCCTTTGTGCAGTCGTCTGCTCTGTCTGTTGTGCTCTTGCGCGGGTGCGTGCACCGGCGGGCCGGGTCGTTGTCCTCATGGCTCGGCGCCTCCTCTTTCTCCTCGGTGTTGAGCGGTACGCCATGCTCGCGCGCGCCGAGGTCCCCGATACGGCGGTACACCTGCATCTCTGAGTGCGGCTAACCGCACTTCGCCCGCCAGCGGAGGAGGCTCGACGATGTCGAGCCGGAACCGAACGGGTCGGGGTGGCCCTGGACGGGTCGGAGGCGATGCCGCAATGACGGAAGCCCGGCGCACGGCCGGGCTTCCTGTCACGGCATCGGTCGGGCCGGAGTGCTAGGCGGCCTTTGCGGACGGCCCTTTGTAGGTGTCGCTCCCGAACCCGAGAATGAGCGACCAGATGAACGGGAAGAAGATCAGACCGAGCCCGAA
Organism: uncultured Thermoleophilia bacterium; assembly: GCA_963799575.1. Lineage (GTDB taxonomy): Bacteria > Actinomycetota > Thermoleophilia > Gaiellales > Gaiellaceae > Gaiella. Next base: position 234,222 of record CAWCXK010000008.1, on the reverse strand, counting down.
TCCGGTGCCGCGGCCGTAGCTCTTGGCGAGGTCGAGGGCGACGATGATCCACACGACGAACCCGACGATGGGGATCAGCATCAGGATGATCCACCACCACTCGCGGCCGACGATCTTCAGAAGCACGAGCACGTTCCAGATCGGGATGATCGCCTTCCAGCCCTCCTCGCCTGCCTTGGTGAAGATCATCCACCAGCCGGCGATGACTGCGACGATGATTGCGATATAGATGATCCAGACGATGCCACTCACGACAATCCTCCTAACGGGGAACGAGATGGCGCAACAATGACGGGCAAAACGGACGGCGCAGGACCGTTCGGCGACCGGGTTAGGATCGTGCGATGCCGCACATCCGTCTGATCGAGCCGGACGACGCCGACGGCCTGCTGAAGGACGAGTACGACGCCGCGATCGCACGGGCGGGCAAGGTCTTCAACATCGTCAGGGCGATGAGCCTCAGACCCGAGGTGCTGAGGGCGTCGATGGAGATGTATCGGGCGATCATGTTCGGCCCGTGCGGCCTCACCCGGGCCGAGCGCGAGCTCCTCGCTACGGTCACCTCGCAGGTCAACGAATGCCGCTACTGAACGCTTGCGCATGCCGACGACCTCCGTGCAGAGGCCGCAGACGACGAGCTCGCGCGACACGCGGCCCACGACTACCGGCGGGCCGAGCTCGAGCCGCGCGTCCGTGCACTCTGTGACTACGCAGTCAAGCTGACGACCCTCCCCTCCGCGGTCGGGCTCGAGGACGCAGACGCGCTTCGGGCCTACGGGTGGGACGACGCGGCGATCCACGACGCGATCCAGGTGATCGGCTACTTCAACTACATCAACCGCATCGCGGACGGCGTCGGCATTGAGGACGAGCCCGAGTGGAGCTCGTCACGCGAGGCGTAGGCGGGGTATCAGCTCGGCGCTTCGCCCCGCCCGCTGCGCCGTAGCACCCTGCGGTCGCCGAGCCGGCGCGTGATGCCGTCCTGGTCGAGCCGCTCGAGGAGCAGCTGCGCATCGCGGCGACCGACCCCCGCGAGGTCGCGGAAGCGGGCGAGCGCGATCTCGCCCTGAGCGTTGCACTCGACGACGACGAGGTCGCGCGCCCGGTCGTACGCATCTGCCGAGACGGCGAACCCGTCGCCGAGCCGCACGAGCTGACCTTCCCTTTCGAGGTAGCGCGCCAGCTCGGCGTCGCCGACCTTCACCGCGCCCAGTCCTGCCTCCTCGAGCGCGGCGCCGAGTACCCCGGCAGCCGCCGCCCGCGCTCCGAGCGATGCAGCCACGCCCGGCAGATATGCCATGCCTCCGCGCCGCTCGATTGGCAGGAGCGGCAAGACGGCGGGCGCCCACGGCTCGGGTGGCAAGAGCTCTGCGACCGCGAGCCCCGGCTCGAGCGGCTCGGCCTCTGCCCGGGTGCCCAGCCGCGCGACGACCGACTCGCGCGTCTCCTCGAGCCACATCTGCGAGAACGCCCAACCATCCGCCTGCACGACCGCGGCGAGACCCTCCTCGAGCTCCGCGGGGGCGAGCAGCCCCCTCGCGCGAAGCGACTCGATCGAGACCGGTTGGTGGACGGTCGCAGAGACGATCGACCGTGGGTCTCCACGTTCGAGCAGCTCGAGCCGCTCCTCATCCAGCCGCCGCGGCGGTGCCGGGTCGAGCACCGTAGCCCCACCGAGGGTCGTCTCGCCGCGCAGGACGACCCGGTCGCCGCGTGCCGCGACGACGGGAGCCTCGAGCCGGAGCTGCGCCGTCTGCGACCCGACTCTTGCCACGCGCGCGGGGATGCGCGAGGTGCCGTGGTGCACCGAGACCCGCGCGCCACCGTCGATCGGCGCGAGCTCCTCGAGCTCGACGTCGAGGCGGTAGGAGACCGGGAAGGCACCGGGGGTGACGAGCGCGTCGCCGCGGTGGAGGGCGCGCCGGTCGACGCCGGGCAGACCGAGCGCCACGCGCTCGCCGGCTGTCGCGCGCTCGACGGCGGCGTCGTGGACCTGCACGGAGCGCACCCGCACCTCCTCACCGTCCGGTGCTACCTGGAGCACGTCGCCCTCGGCAATCGTGCCCGACCAGAGCGTGCCGGTGACGACCGTGCCGATGCCGCGAAGCGTGAACACCCGGTCGACGTAGAGCCGCGCCGGGCCGCCGGTGTCGCGCGCGGGCGAGCGGTCGGCAACGCGCGCGAGAGCGGCCTTGAGCTCGTCGAGGCCGAGCCCGGTCTTGGCGCTGACTGCGACTACCTCCGCCCCCGGGACGAGCTCACGCGCCTCCTCGATCGCAATTTCGAGCGTCTCGTCGTCGACCAGATCCGCCTTCGTGATCGCGACGACGCCCGTTTCGACTCCGAGGAGCCCCAGGATCGCGACGTGCTCGAGCGTCTGCGGTCGTGCGCCTTCGGCGGCGTCGATCACGAGCAGGAAGAGGTCGATCCCGGTCGCCCCTGCGACCATCGTGCGGACGAAGCGCTCATGGCCCGGCACGTCGATCAGCGAGAGCCTGCGCCCGTCCGGCAGCTCGAGTGGCGCATAGCCGAGGTCGATCGAGATTCCGCGGCGCTGCTCCTCCGGCAGGCGATCGGTGTCCTTGCCGGTCAGCGCCCGCACGAGCCACGTCTTGCCGTGGTCGATGTGTCCGGCGGTGCCGACCGTCAGCGCCACTAGCGCAACGCGCGCGCTGCGGTGACCGCGGCGGCGACCTCGTCGATCTCGCCGTCGGCGAGCGCACGGACGTCGAGGAGCAGGCGCCCGTCACGGACGATCCCGACGACCGGCGGCTCACCGGCGCGCAGACGGTCGAAGAGGGCTTCCTCTACCGCACAGGCAAAGCTGGGCAGCTCCTCGAGCGGCAGCGCGCCGCCGCCGACCCGGGCGACCGTCTCCTCGACCTCGCCGTCGAGCAGGCTCGCGAGCCGCTCGGCCCGCGCCCGCACCGCGGCGACGGGATCGGCCAGCATCCGCAGCACGGGCACCTCGGCTCGCGCCCGAGCGGGATCGAGCGCGAGGGCGAGAGTCCCCTCGAGCGCTGCGAGGGTGAGCTTGTCGGCGCGAAGTGCGCGCTGGAGCGGATGCCGGCGGAGTTGCTCGATCAGCTGCGCTCGCCCCGCGAGGATCCCGGCCTGGGGCCCGCCGAGCAGCTTGTCGCCGGAGAAGCAGACGATGTCTGCTCCGGCATCGAGGCTCGCGGCGGCGGTGGACTCGTCGCCGATGGCCGCGAGCGCGCCTGAGCCGAGATCGTCGACGAGTGGCAGGCCGGCACGGGCGGCGACGACCGCCAGCTCCGTGAGCGTCGGCTGCTCCGTGAAGCCGACGACCCTGAAGTTGGACTGGTGCACGCGGAGGATGAGGGCGGTCTCGGGGCCGAGCGCGCGCTCGTAGTCGGCCGCACGGGTCCGGTTCGTGGTGCCGACCTCGACGAGCCGCGCGCCCGAGCGAACGAGCACGTCGGGAATCCTGAAGCCGTCGCCGATCTCGATCAGCTCGCCTCGCGAGACCAGTACCTCGCGGCCCTCGGCGAGTGCGGCGAGCGCGAGCATCACGGCCGCAGCGTTGTTGTTGACGACGAGCGCCGCCTCGGCCCCGGTGATTCGCTGCAGCAACCCGGAGAGATGGTCCTGACGTGACCCACGCGCCCCCGCGTCGAGGTCGTACTCGAGGTTGGAGTAGTTGCCTCCTACCTCGACGACCCGGTCGAGGGCAGCCTGCGCGAGTGGGGCACGGCCGAGGTTCGTATGGATCAGCACCCCGGTCGCGTTGAGCACGCGCCGCAGCGACGGGCGGTTGCCCGCCGCGAGCGCGGCGAGCGTCGTCTCCACGAGGTCGCCGGGGTCACGTCCGTTTCTGATCTCGTCGCGGGCGTGATCGAGCGCTGCCCGCGCTGCCGCGAGCGCGAGCGGGTGTGGCACGTCCGCGAGCCGCCCGTCGGCGAGCAGACGGGCGACCGAGGGAAGCGATCTCAGCGAGGGCGCCACGCCGGAAGTGTAGGGGGAGGGGCCAGGCTTCAGTCTCACCCGAACGCCGGCGCGTCACAGCGCGGGGAGGACCTCACCGAGCAATGCCGTGAGGCGGCCCTGCGCTTGCGCACCCACGATCAGGACGTGCTCGGCGTCGATCGGCTCGGGCAGGATTCCCGCCGCCATGTTCGTGACGCATGAGACGGCGAGGCAGCGCAAGCCCATGTGCCGTGCGGCCAGGACCTCGGGAACGGTCGACATCCCGACGAGGTCGGCGCCGAGAATGCGGATCATCCGGATCTCGGCGGGGGTCTCGAACGCCGGCCCGAGCCATGCGGCGTAGACGCCCTCGAAGAGGGACTGTCCGAGCCGAGCCGCCGCTTCGTGCGCAATCGCGCGCAGGGCGGGGTCGTAGGCATTGCTCATGTCGGGGAAGCGAGGCCCGAGCGTGTCGTCGTTCGGCCCGACGAGCGGCGAGGTGCCCTGCAGGTTGAGGTGATCCGAGATGAGCACGAGATCGCCGGGCGAGAGGTCGTCGCGCACCCCGCCGCACGCGTTCGTGACGACAAGCGTGTCCGCGCCGAGGCGGCCGAGCGCGCGAACGCCGAACACGGCCCGATCGGCTGCGTGGCCCTCGTAGAGGTGCGCCCGTCCCTTCATCACGGCGAGCGGCACGCCGGCGAACGTGCCGATCACGAGCGTGCCCGAATGCCCGAGCGCAGTGGACACGGGCCACCCCGGAATCTCGCCGTAGGGGATCTCGGTCGCATCCTCGACGCGGTCGGCGAACCCGCCGAGGCCCGAACCGAGAATCACCGCCGCCCTGGGAACGAGCGGCGTGCGGGTGCGGATGAACGCGACCGCCTCGTCGATCACGCAGACCCCTCGGCGACGCGCGCGTCAAAGCGCGAGGCGATGGACTCGACTGCCTCGCCCGGCATGTCCGTGACGCTCACGAGCTCGAGGTCGGCCTTCGAGACGAGCCCCTCCTCGAGCATGCGGGTGCGGATCCAGTCGAGCATGGGTGCCCAGTATCGGGTATCGCAGAGCACCACCGGGAAGCTGCCGATCTTGCCGGTTTGGATCAGCGTCAACGACTCGAACAGCTCGTCGAGTGTGCCAAAGCCGCCGGGGAAGATCACGAATCCCTCCGCCGCCTTCACGAACATCGTCTTGCGCGCATAGAAGTGCTTGAACGTCATCGCGATGTCGCAGTAGGCGTTGCCGCCCTGCTCGTGCGGAAGGCTGATGTTGAAGCCGACCGACAACCCACCCGCCTCCTGGCAGCCCCGGTTGGCGGCTTCCATCACCCCCGGTCCACCACCGGTCACGACGGCGAAACCCGCCTGGGCGAACAGGCCCCCGGTCTCGCGGGCGAACCGGTAGGTCGGCGCGTCCTCGCCGATGCGCGCCGAGCCGAAGATCGACACGGCCGGACGGTCGATCAGCTCGATCTTCTCGAACCCCGCATGGAACTCGGCGGCGATCAGCGCCACGTCCGTCTCGAGCGTCCCATGGCCGCGACGCAGGACTCTGCGGTCGAGCTCTCCGTTCACAGGCGATTCTGCGGGACGTGCGACGCGACCATCCCGATCGCGAGCGCCGCCACGAGCGCGATGGAGTACGCACCGACGATCCCGGCGAGCCGGCGCGCTTCGGCGGGGTTCGACCGGCCACCACCCGCCCGAAGCACGCGCCAGGCGCGGAGGATGTGACCGCCGTCGAGGAACGCGATCGGCACCAGGTTGAAGAGGTTGAGCATGAAGCCGAAGTACGCGAGCGCGCGCAGCAGGTCAGAGTCGGTCGCAGTGCCGTAGACGAGGCAGGCCAGCGCTCCGATCCCGCCCGCCGCCGGCCCTGCCACCGATACGAGCGCGTTCTGCCACGGGTCGAACGGCTGGTTGCGCAACGCGACGTACGCACCGAAGAAGGGGATGAAGACCGGCAGCTGAGGATTCAACCCCTGCCGGCGCGCCTCGAAGTAGTGCCCGGCCTCGTGCACGAGGATGAGGAGCACGAACCCGAGCCCGAAGCGCCAGCCCCAGATGAGCGCGTAGCCGCCGACCGCGACGAAGATGCCGAGGAACTTGAGTGAGCCCGCGACCTTGAGGAGCACGCCTCCGACGACGAGGAGCGGCGCGAGGACGCGACCGATCAGCCCGCCGCGGCGCGGCGCCGGGCGGCCGCCCTGCTCCTCGGGGAACTCGGAGCTCACGCCGGCCCGCCGCTCACGAGCCCTGCCCGAGCCATTCCTCGCCGCCGACGTAGATCTCCTTCTTCCACAGCGGCACGGTTCCCTTGAGGGTGTCGATTGCCTCGGCGCAGGCTGCGAGCGCACTCGCGCGATGGGCCGACGAGACAGCGATCACGACGCTCGTCCCGCCGATCCCGACGACGCCGACCCGGTGGTGAATGGCGACGGCGATGAGGCCGTGGCGCTCCACGAGGTCGACGGCGATTCGCTCCATCTCGTCCTCGGCCATGCCCTCGTACGCCTCGTACTCGAGGTGGACGACCTCGCGTCCGCGCGAGTGGGCGCGTGTCGTGCCGATGAACGTGGCGATCGCGCCGGCGTCGTCCGAGGCGACCTCCCTGACGGCATCGTCGACGGACAGCGGCTCCTCGGAAAGCCGGAATGCGCCACCCGAGACGGGCGGGATCAGCGCCACCTCGTCGCCTTCCTGGAGCACCGTTTCCCGCGCCGCATAGCTCTTGTTGACGGCGAGCAGCAGGCCGGGCGGCTCGGAGCCGAGGCCGAGCGCTGGCCACACGTCGGCAGCCGTCGAGCCGGGCGAAAGCTCGAGCTCCGTGGCGCGCATCCCGGCGAGCTCACGTAGGCCGGCGAACAGGCGAACAGCGACCTTCATCGGTTCGCAGCGTAGCCGGGGGTTGCAGACCGCGGGCGCTGTCATGTTACATCTGCTCAATGGCGACGATGCTCCCGCGGACGAACCTCAACGAGCAGGTCTACGAGACCCTGCGGCAGCGGGTGCTCCGCCGCGACCCTGGCCCCGGCGCGAAGCTGAGCCTCCACGAGCTTGCGACCGAGCTCGGCGTGTCGCGCAGCCCGGTGCACCATGCGCTCACGCGTCTCGTCTCGGAGGGGCTCCTCTCGGTCAAGGCACGCCGCGGGTACTACGTCACGCCGGTCACACCGAAGACCGTGGTCGATGGGTACAACGTGCGCCTTGCGCTCGAGCTGCACGCGGCGGAGCGCGCCGTCGGCGCGGTAGATGCCGCGAGGCTCGAGCGCTTCCGGGCGCTGATGGTGGAGTCGGAGAACTCCATCTCGCAGGAGGAGTGGGACGCCGCCAACGCTGCGTTCCACGAGTTCCAGATCGACCTCGCCGCGAATGAGATGCTGTCGCGCTTCTATCGGGAGCTGTCGGTGAACCTGATGATGCAGGTGATCCGCGGTGGGAGGCTCGAGGGTCGCGAGTACCTCGCGCGTGAGCATCGCGCAATCGTCGATGCGGTCGATGCCGGCGACCTTGCGGCGGCGCAGCAGGCGATCCGGACGCACATCGAGTCCGGCAAGGCGATCGCGCTCGACGCGATCGACCGCTCCGGCGGCGTGCTCTAGAGGCTGTCTCTAGGATCGCGGGATGGCCGATCAGCCTCCCGATCAGCGCTTGCTCGACTCCGGCCTGGAGGTCAAGCCGCTGTACGGCGCGGCCGATGCACCGTCCGCCGAGCCGGCGCCGCCAGGGTCGTTCCCGTTCACGCGTGGCCCGTACCCGGACATGTACCGGGGTCGGCCGTGGACGATTCGCCAGTACGCGGGCTTTGCATCGGCGGAGGAGTCGAACGAGCGTTATCGCTACCTCCTCGCGCGCGGTCAGACAGGCCTCTCGATCGCGTTCGACCTGCCGACGCAGCTCGGGTACGACTCGGACGACGCGGTGGCCGAAGGAGAGGTCGGTCGCACGGGCGTTGCGGTCGATTCGATCGCCGACATGGAGGTGCTGCTGAACGGGATCCCGCTCGACGAGGTGTCGACGTCGATGACGATCAACGCCCCGGCGGCGCTGCTTCTTCTGCTGTACGAACTGGTCGCCGAGCAGCAGGGCGTGCCCGGCACGGCGCTGCGTGGAACGGTGCAGAACGACATCCTCAAGGAGTACGTGGCGCGCGGGAACTACATCTTCCCGCCGCGGCCGTCGATGCGGCTGACGACGGATCTGTTCGCCTACTGCGAGGAGCGCATTCCCCGCTGGAACACGATCTCGATCTCGGGGTACCACATCCGCGAGGCGGGCTCGAATGCGGCCCAGGAGCTCGCGTTCACGCTCGCGAACGGGATCGCCTATTGCGAGGCGGCCGTCGCGGCGGGACTCTCGCCCGACGCATTTGGCGCGCGGCTGTCGTTCTTCTTCAACGCGCACAACGACTTCTTCCAGGAGGTCGCGAAGTTCCGCGCGGCCCGCACGCTGTGGGCGCAGATCATGCGCGACCGCTTCGGTGCCACGACGGCGAAGGCGCAGGCGCTGCGCTTCCATGCGCAGACCGGCGGCTCGACGCTCACCGCGCAACAACCCGAGAACAACATCGTCAGAGTTGCCGTGCAGGCCCTCTCGGCCATCTGTGGCGGCGCGCAGTCGCTCCACACGAACAGCTTCGACGAGGCACTCGCCCTGCCGAGCGAGCACGCCGCAACGATCGCCCTGCGCACCCAGCAGGTGCTGATGCACGAGGCCGGGACGACCGACACGGCCGACCCGCTCGGCGGCTCCTACTACATCGAGGCCCTCACGACCGACCTCGAGCAGCGTGCGACCGAGCTGATCGCGCGCATCGACGAGCTCGGCGGTGCGGTTGCGGCGATCGAGGCCGGGTTCGTGCAGGGCGAGATCGAGGAGTCCGCGTACCGCTTTCAGGCTGCCGTCGAGTCGGGCGACAAGGTCGTCGTCGGCGTCAACGAGTTCACCCAGGAGTCGGACGCGCGCGTCGAGCTCCACCGCGTCGATCCAGCCGGCGAGCAGCGCCAACGCGACCGCCTCGCTCGCGTGCGCGCCGAGCGCAACGCGGACGAGGCCGCGCTCTCGCTCGCCGCCGTGCGCGAGACCGCCGCGGGCACCGGCAACCTGCTGCCGCCGATCCGCGAGGCCCTCCGCGCTCGCTGCACGATCGGCGAGATCTGCGGCACGCTCCGCGATCTCTGGGGCACCTACGACGGCAGGTGAGCTCGGCGGCGGCAACGGCGGTCGAACCGAGCGAGACGCGGGCGCTGAGCCCGTCGCGCCTCGCGTGGCGGCGGCTCCGGCGCGACCGGGCGGCTCTTGTCTCCGGCTGCTTTCTGATCGCGCTCCTGTTCGCCGTGCTCCCGGGCGGCCCGCTCCTCGGTACGGCGGTCGGGCACGGCCCGAACGATCTGTTTCCCTACGCGGTCGACGTCTCCCTGAAGCCGACCGGGCCGTGGTCGTTCGTTCCCGACACCTCCACGGTGCCGGACATCGATCCGGAGACCTTCACCCAGTCGCCGCCGCCGGCGGGCACCGGCAAGACGCTGCTCATCCTCGGCGCCGACAGCTCGCTCGGCCGTGACGAGCTCGAGCGGTTGCTGTACGGCGGTCGCGTCTCCCTGACTGTCGCGCTCGGCGCAACGCTCCTGGCGTTGCTGATCGGCACCACCCTCGGGACGATTGCGGCGTTCTTCGGCGGCTGGGTGGACGGTATTGTCTCGCGTTTCACCGACCTCGTGATGGCCTTTCCCGTCCTGCTCCTTGCGATCGTGCTCGGGAGCACCTTCTCCAAGAAGCTCGACGACGTCACGCTCGGCGGGGCGCTGAATCAGGGCGTGGTGTCGTTGATCCTGTTGATCGGCCTGTTCACCTGGTTCTACCCCGCCCGGATCGTGCGATCGTTGATCCTGTCCCTGCGCGCGCGGGAGTTCGTCGAGGCGGCCGAGATGGTTGGATCGAGCGACGCCAGGATCATGCGCACGCATCTCTTCCCCCACGTGCTCCCCGCCCTGGCCGTGTGGGCGACGCTCGCGGTGGCGACGAACATCATGCTCGAGGCAGGGATTACGTTCCTCGGGGTCGGGATCAAGCTGCCGACGACGAGCTGGGGCACGATGCTCGCCGCGACGTGGGGGACGGTGCTGTCGCCGCTGCCCTACAACCCGACGTCGTTCTCGCCGTGGCTGACGCTCATTCCCAGCCTTGCGATCTTCCTCACCGTGCTCGCGCTGACGCTCTTCGGTGAAGGGCTGCGGGAGGCGTTCGACCCCCGAGGCATTCGGTGACCACGCTTGGCTTCGCGCTCCGCCGGCTCGGGGCCTCGATCGTGCTGCTGCTTCTCCTCACGCTGCTCACGTTCACGCTCTACCGCGCGATCCCGGCGAACCCCGCCGGATTCCTCGTCGACATGCAGAAGGCGTCACCCGACCAGATCGCGAAGGCGGAAGCCGCGCTCGGCGTGCACACGCCGTTCTACGAGCAGTACCTGCGCTACGTGTGGCGTGCCCTGCACGGCGACCTCGGAATCGCATATGAGGGCACCTCGCTGACGCCCGACGGCGGACGCGTGGGCAAGGCCGTCGGCCCAACGGTCGTTCGGGCCGCTGCGGTCACGGGCTCGCTCGTCCTCGGGGGCGCGCTGCTCGCGCTGCTGATCTCGATTCCGCTCGGCGCGATTGCGGCCGCGCGGCCGCGGTCGGTGACCGATCGCACGATCCTCGCTGTGTCGCTGATCGGGATCTGCACCCATCCGCTGGTCGTGGCGCTCCTGCTGCAGCAGTTCCCCGGGAACCGTTGGGGGCTTGCGCCGGCCCGCGGTTACTGCTCGTTCTTCGGCTCAGCCGGCGAACCATCGAAGCGCGACTACTTCGCGTTGTCGCAGGATCTCGGCTGCGCCGGGCCGACGGCCTGGGCCTCGCACCTGATCCTCCCCTGGATCACGTTCGCGCTCTTCTTCCTCGCGATCTACACCCGGCTCGTGCGGGTGCGCATGATCGAGGTGATGGACGAGCCGTTCATCCGCACGGCCGAGTCCAAGGGCATGTCGAGGGCGCGCGTGATCCGGCACCACGCGTTGCGGAACGCGATGAGCCCGGTGCTGACGCTCGTCGGCATGGACATCGGCCTCGCACTCGGCATCGCGCTCTACGTCGAGTCCGTCTACCGGCTCCCCGGTCTCGGGCTGACGACGCTCGGAGCGCTCAACGGCGATGTCGGCTTCGACCTGCCGATGATCCTCGGGATCGTGCTCGTGATCGGCCTCGTGATCGTCGTCGCGAACTTCGCGATCGACCTCGTCGTGGCGTGGATGGATCCGCGTGCCGCCGAGACCGGCGCGCGTACCTCGGCCGTCGGCCGCGTCGCCTGACAGCCGACGCAGAGGCTCTAAGCTCACGTCGTGCGGATCCTGCTGGTCTCCCAGATGTACCCCGGGCCGGAAACACCCGATCTCGGCTCGTTCGTGGCCACGCTCGAGCAGGCGCTCGAGGCGCGCGGGCACGAGCTCGCACGGGCCGTCGTCGACCGGCGTGGCGGGCGTGACCGGCACGCGCGGCTCGCCGTTGACGTGGGGCGCACTGCGCATGCATTCCGCCCCGACGTGGTCTACGCCCACTTCCTCGTGCCGGCAGGCCTTCTCGCGGCGTTCGCCGGCCGGGCGCCGCTCGTCGTCACGGCGCACGGGCAGGACGTCGAGAACGCACGTCGTCATCGGGCCGTCCGCTCGGCCACCCGGCTCACCGTCCGGCGCGCGCATTCCGTCGTGGCGGTGTCGTCCTGGCTGCTCGAGCGGCTCGTCGAGGTCGCGCCCGACGCGCGTGCGAAGAGCTCCGTGATCGACTGCGGTGTCGATCTGGACGAGTTCGCCCCGCGCGATGTGAGCGCCGCTCGGGCGGAGGTGGGGTGGTCGCCAGACGGCACCGGCTTCCTCTGTGTCGGCTCGCTCAGCGAGCGCAAGAACGTGCTTCGGCTCGCACGCGCGTTCGAGCGGCGGGGAGAGGGAGAGCTCACGTTCGTCGGCGGCGGCCCCCTCCGGGGTGCGCTCGAGGGCCGACCGAACATTCATCTCGCCGGAACCGTCGATCACGGGCGGGTTGCGGCGTGGATCGCCGCGGCCGACGTCGTCTGCCAGCCGAGCCTCGCCGAGCCGTTCGGCCTCTCGACGCTGGAGGGGCTCGCGTCAGGGCGGTCAGTCGTCGCCACGAGCGTCGGCGGGCCGCCAGAGTTCGTCGTCCCCGACGCCGGCGTTCTCGTCGATCCCACGGACGACGAGTCGGTTCGCTCGGGGCTCGATGCAGCGGCTCTGCTTCCCCGGCCCAACCCCGTCGCGAGGACGGCCGCCGAGGCGCACGACGTCAGGCGGCAGGCGGAGCGGGTGGAGGAGCTTCTGGCTCGTGCTGCAGCTTCTCGAGGTCGGCAAGCCTGAGCTCGACGAGGGGGCGGACGGTGTCCGCGAGGCCGGCCGCTTCGGCGGCTTCGAGCGCTGCGTCGTAGCTCTCGCGCACCTTGTCGAGCGACACGCCCTGCTTGAGCCGGTTGTCGCCCGTGATCAGGAGATGCTGGATCGTCGCGCGGGCATCGTCCGGAGCGGCCACGAGGCATAAGGTAGCGCGGAAGTGCGCTGGTACGATCCTCGAGCGATGGTTCCGTTCTTTGCAGTCACCCAGGTACTGATCTCGGCTGGTCTCGTGGTGCTCGTGCTGATGCATTCCGGTCGTGAGGCCGGCTTCGGAGGCATGGGGTTCACGCCGCAGTCGCAGGGAGGCACCCACATCGTCGAGCGCAACCTCACGCGCTTGACGGCGATCGTCGCGGTGCTCTTCTTCGTGAACACCGTGATCCTGTACCGGGTACTCGCGTAGAGCGGATACAATCGCCCCGCGCGCTGGTGGCGGAATTGGTAGACGCGCAAGGTTGAGGGCCTTGTGGGGGCAACCCCGTGGAGGTTCAAGTCCTCTCCAGCGCATATCGGGGGCCGCGATAGGAAGAGCGTATCGCGGCCCCCGATCTGCATTTGCTTTCTGCACCGCTTCGCGGTGATCCTGAAGTTGGAACCTACGGTTCCCGGAGGCCTCCCTTCTAGGACGTCGCACGCATCCATGTTTCTTGACGCTGTCCGGAAGGATGCGTACTCTTCATCACGAACACGTGTTCGGACACCCCACCTCGGAGGCACCATGCTGACGGCACGGCAACAGGAGATCTGGCAGTTTCTCGTTGAGTACACGGATGGTCACGGGTACCCGCCCACCGTCCGCGAGATCGGCGAGGCGGTCGGCCTTGCTTCTCCGTCGACCGTCCATGCCCACCTCGCAAACCTGGAGCGCGCGGGCCTGCTCAAGCGCGATCCGTCGAAGCCGCGTGCGCTCGACCTGATCGGCCACCGCACCGTCGCGGCGCCTGCGCCGGCACCTGCGCCGGTCGAGGAGCTGCACCGGCTTCCGCTGCTCGGTCAGATCGCAGCCGGCTCGCCGCTGCTCGCCGAGGAGAACGTCGAGGACCGGATCGCGGTGCCCGAGCCACTCGGCCGCAGCGCCGACTTTCTGCTCACGGTGCGGGGCGACTCGATGATCGAAGCCGGGATCCTCGACGGCGACACGCTCGTCGTCTGCAAGCAGGACGACGCGCGCAACGGAGACATCGTCGTAGCGCTCGTCGGCGACGACGAGAGCGCAGACGAGGCGACCGTGAAGACGTTCTACCGCGACAACGGCCGCATCCGCCTGCAACCCGAGAACAGCGCGCTCGAGCCGATCTATGCCGACCACGTGCAGGTCATGGGCAAGGTCGTGGGGGTGTTCCGGAGCCTGCGATGACCGACGGAGTTGTCGCCCTCGCCCGCACGCTCGACCAGGAGCTGGTCGCGCTCGCACGCGGCGTCAGCCTTGCCTGCCCGGTGTGCAGCGAGTTCGTGATGCACGTGCGCGGCGCGCACGGCCTCGCGATCGCCTGCCCGGAGTGCAAGTCGATCCTGGCCGAGGGGCATGAGGTGCCGCAGCTCGCTCTCCCCTCGATTGCCCAGACGGGCTGACGTCCGGGCGGAGCCGGGGTGAGGCTTCAGCCTCACCCGCCGTTGGCCACCGGCGACACCGGTGACTCCCTCGTCCGGGTATGGCCCTCAGAGCGACAAGATCACTCCCTCGCTACCCTCCCTGGCGCAGGCCGGGTGACCGCGGGCGCCCGCTTCGGCGGTGCGTTCGAGGAAAGTCCGGACACCACAGGGCAGGACGCTGGGGAAATCCCAGACGGCGAAAGCCGATGGACAGTGGCACAGAAAGGAGACCGCCGGAGCTTCGGCTCCGGTAAGGGTGAAACGGTGGGGTAAGAGCCCACCAGCGCCGTGGTGACACGGCGGCTAGCCAAACCCCGTCCGGTGCAAGGCGAAGCAGGTTCCGTTGACGCAGCCCGCCGAGGAACCGGGTACGCCGCTCGAGCTGTCAGGTAACTGCCGGCCCAGAGAGATGGTCACCCAAGACAGGATCCGGCTTACAGGCCTGCTACGGAAAAAGCCCCGGGAACGGGGCTTTTTCTATGTCGTCGACCGTGCCGCATCGTCTGGCTCCACGCTGACGAGCAGGACGACGTTTCCGGTCTTCTGTCCCGTCTCGACGTACTCCGTCGCTTCGACCACATTCTCGAGGGGATACGTGCGATCGACGACGGCCCGGTACATTCCCGCCTCGATCAGCTTCTTGACGAACACGACGTCTTCCTTCGAGTAGGTCGGGATCGGGAGCGTCGCCCGCTTGTCTCCGATCCACCGGGTCGCGAGCGCGAGGAGCGGGACGTGCCACATGAACCCGAGGTCCGTCTCGAGGAAGATCCCACCCGGCTTCAGCGAGCCCCGGCACCGCCTGAACGAGTGCTTGCCCACCGCGTCGAAGATGACGTCATAGGTGACGCCGTTGCGGGTGAAGTCCTCACTTAGGTAGTCGATGACCTCGTCGGCTCCGAGCGATCGCACGAGCTCGACGTTCTTCGTGTTGCAGACGGCTGTGACCCAGGCCCCCGTGGCCTTCGCAAGCTGCACGGCTGCGGTTCCAATCGCGCCCGAGGCGCCGTAGATCAGGATGCTCTGCGTTTCACCGAGGTCTGCCTTCGCCAGGCACGCCCGGGCTATGCACGCCCCGTCGCTCGCCGCAGCTGCCTCCTCGAATGGCATGCCGGGCGGCTTGTGGGCAAGGGCGTCACCCTCCCGAACGCAGACGTACTCCGCGTTCGTGCCCTTTCCTATCCCGAACACCGCGTCGCCCACCGCGAACTCGGTCACGCCGGCACCGGCGGCCGCGACGACTCCTGCGAGCTCCGATCCCATGATTCTTCGCCTCGGCCGGCGCAGCCCGGTGAAGAAGCGGGTGAAGAACGGGTCAGCCCCACGAAATCCGCAGTCGGATCGGGTGACGGTGGTGGCGCGGACCTCGACGAGCACCTCGTCGTCTGCGGGGGTCGGAAGCTCGACGTCATCGAGTCGGAGGACGTCCGGAGGCCCGTAGGTGTCGTGCACAACAGCTCGCATGCGTTACTTCCTCTCGTCCGATCGGTGGGCACGATGGATCGGCCCGCCGTGCAGCCAAGCGCTTCCCGGCCTGTACAGCTCGGCCGGCCTGCCACCGCTCGAGCCGGGGCGCGCCCGGCGACCGGTCGGAATCACCCAGCCCTCCTCTGCGACGACGCTCCGCCTGAAGTTCGCCGCGTCGAGCTGGACGCCCCAGACGGCCTCGTACACCCCGCGCAGCTCGGCGAGGGTGAAGGTCTGCCCGACGAATGCCGTCGCGACACCCGTGACCTCGAGCTCGACGCGAACTCGATCGACCGCATCGCGCACGATCTGGAGGTGGTCGAACGCCAGGTCAACCTTGCCGTTGAGAACGGCCGATACCGGCATGAGGGCCGCGGCAGCAGCATCCGAGCCTCCCGACACGGAACCGAGATCGCGAAGGACAGCCAGGTACGCGACCGTCACGACGTTCATCCGAGGATCGCGTTCGGGATCCCCGTACGCACCGAACTGCGTGAGCAAGCTCGCGGCATCGACGCCGGTCTCCTCCCGCAGCTCTCGCCTGGCTGCCTCGTCCAACGTTTCCGTGGGGCGCTTGAATCCGCCGGGAATCGCCCACATGCCCTGAAAGGGCGCTTCACCGCGGCACACGAGCAGCACGTGGAGCATGCCCTCGGACATCGTCAGGATCACGATGTCCACCGTTACGGCAAACGGTGGAAATTGCGAAGGGTCGTACTCCGAGAGAAAGCTCGCGTCCCGTGTTTTAGTCGTCATGACTCTTACAGTAGCACCACGTTCGAGTCGCATCGACGAGAACGGGCGGTCGCTCAGATCGGCCGCAACACGACCTCGATCGACGTGCCTTTCCCGGGCGCCGATCGCAGCGACAGCACGCCCTCGATCGAAGCTGCGCGGGATCGCATGTTCTTGAGCCCCTGGCCCGCGCCCGGGTCGTCTGCGGCGATGCCGGCCCCGTCGTCCGAGACGACGACGACGCGCCGTCCGTTCCGCTGCACGATCGACACCACGGCGCTCCGGGCCCCCGCGTGCTTGCGCACGTTCGCGAGGCCCTCCTGCACGATCCGGAACACCTCGATCTCCTCGTCCGGGCCGAGGGTGACTGAAGGGTCGACCTCCATCTCGACGTCGAGCATCCCGTCGGCGACGAGGAAGTCGACGTAGCGCCGGAGGGCTGCGTCGAACGGAGCAGATCCGGACGCCGACGAGAGCGCGAGCACTGCGAACTGTGCCTCCTGCTGCGCCGCGGTCGAGGCGAACTTGAGCCGCGGCAGGATGCTGTCGAGCTCGGCACCCGACTCGAGCATGCTGATCTGGGCCGAGATCGCAAAGAGATACTGCGCGAGGCCGTCGTGGATATCGCGCGCGACGCGGGCGCGCTCCTCGGCGACGGCCCGGCCGAACTCGGCCTGGCCGATTGCCCGGGAGACGCCGGCGAGCAGGACACCGAACGCAACCAGCCGTAGGACGTCACTCGGGAGGACGTAGGCGCTCGAGCGGAGGGGAGCGAGCACGTAGTGGAGATCGGCGAAGACGACAAGCGTCAGGGCGATTGTCAGCCAGCTGTCGAGATCGCGTCCGTGGCGGCGAAAGCGCAGCCCGAATCCGACGACGGCAATGAGCGAGAGGAGGGCGAGCAGGCCGTAGGCGCCGACGATGGTCGGTGAGCGAATGCCCACAGGCCCCGACGTCGAGATGTCGAGTCCGAGAAAGTGCACGTCGGACCAGATGCCGCTGAGTGAGATGACGATGAGAACAACCGTGACCGCAAGGGCGCGCTTGCGCCTACCGGTCTTCTGCGACACGAACGGGGCGAACGCGATGAGGGCGGCGCCGAACAGGCTCGCCCCGAGCGCCGCCCACGTCTCGACCGATGCGAGTCCCCCCGCGCTCCCGGACAGCACGGGCGCAACGGCGAAGGCGAACGTTCCGACGCCTGTCGCGAAGAACCCTCCGGCAAGCAGGAGATCCATCGCCCGTCCCTCGACGAGGAACCGCGTTGCTGCGAGCACGGCGACCATCGAGGCGGTGACTGCCACCGCGGTGTCGAGCGCAATGCGCGCATTCGGCAGGGCGTAGCCGTCGAGCCGGCCCGTGAGGAAGAGCAAGATCGTCCCGATTGCGAGCACGCAGACGAGCAGCAGCTCGCCGATGAGCCACGACCGGTACCGCTCCGATGGACGGGTTTTCACACACCCCTAATCGGCAGGAGGTGTTCTGCCGATGAGGGGTACGTGGAGAGCATCCTGATTGCCGACGATCATCCCCTCACGAGGGAGGCGCTCGCCTCCCTGCTCGAGCAGCACGGGTTCGATGTCGTCGGCCACGCGTCAGACGGAGAAGAGGCGATTGCCGAGGCCGGCAGGCTTCGCCCGCGTCTCGTTCTACTCGACCTGACGATGCCGGGAATGGACGGCCTCACCGCCCTGCCGCACATCCGTGAGGCCTCGCCCGACAGCGAGGTGGTGGTGCTCACCGCCTCGGGAACGGACGAGAACCTGCTCGAGGCGATCCGTGCAGGTGCCGCCGGCTACCTTCTCAAGAGCGAGCCACCCGAGCGCATCGCCCTGTTCCTGCGCGGTGTCGCGCACGGTGAGGCAGCGCTCTCCGGCTCAATCGCACGTCGTCTGCTCGACCGCGTCCGCGAAGGCGGCCGGATGGGTGGCATTCCCGACGAGGTCGCGCAGAAGCTCTCCGCCCGCGAGGTCGAAGTGCTGCTGCTGCTCGACGAGCATCTCGGCACCGACGAGATCGCTGCACGCCTCTACATCTCCGAGCACACCGTGCGCTCGCACGTCAAGAGCCTGCTCCGCAAGCTCGGTGTCTCGTCCCGTCGCGAGGCACTCGAGCGCCTCGCCACGGCACGCCACTAGCGCCCGTCGCCTTCATCCGCCGGCCGACCCGAGAATCCCTCAGCGAGAGGGATGAAGTTCGTCAAGGTCGGGCGATGCCAGAAGCACGTTCCCCGCCGCATACTCCGAGCACGCAGGTTCCAAGCAGGAGCTGGCGGGGTTGAACCGCACCGAGACGGCCGGGCCGCACCCCGGCCGTTTCGCTGTCAGGGTTACGAATTGAAGCCGTCGAGCGCAGCGTCGACGAGGCCGGCCAGCGTGTCGAGGTTGTAGCCACCCTCGAGCACGGCAGCGACCTGGGGCGCGAGCTGCGTGCACCGCGCAGCCATGTCGTGGAATCCGTCGGCTGTCACGGCCATGTCGGCGAGGGGATCGTCGACATGGGCGTCGAACCCGGCCGAGACGATCAACAGCCCAGGCTCGAACGATCGCACCGCCGGTTCGACGACCGTGCGGAACGCCTCTGCGTACGTGGCATCACCCGAGCCTGCCGCGAGGGGGATGTTGACGATCGTCTCGTCATTCGTGTCGGGGCCACCGGTGCCGGGATAGAACGGCCACTCGTGGAGCGAGACGAACAGGATCGAATCGTCGCCGCGGACGAGGGCCTCCGTGCCGTTCCCGTGGTGGACGTCCCAGTCGACGATCGCGACTCGCTCGATCCCGAGCTCCCGCTGCGCGTGCCGCGCCGCAACGACAGCGTTGCCGAAGATGCAGAACCCCATCGCGCGGTCGTAGAGGGCATGGTGGCCCGGCGGCCGCACGAGCGCGAACCCGCCCACCTCGACGGCGCGGATCGAGCAGCCCGCGGCGAGGCGCGCCGCCTCCCACGTCGTCGGCTGCCCGATCGTGTCGCCGTCGAGCCAGCACTCCTCGCGGAGAGCCGCGATCCGCGCCACGTACTCGGGATCGTGGACGCGCTCGATCGCCTCGGCCGAGGCGCGGCCGCCCTCGAGCTCGGGCCGGAGCGCCTCGATCAGGAAGCGCAGCCTGTCCTCCGACTCCGGATGGTGGTGATGTCCGGTCGGGTGCAGATGCGCCATCGCCGGATGGCTGACTGGCTCGATCGGACTACCCGGCCTGTCGCAAGCGTGACGCCAGCCGCTCGACGCCCAGGTCTTCTGCGGCTCGGGCTCCGGCGGACCAGTCCGGCTCGAGATCGGGGACGTCGGGCAACGGCGCCGTCGGGTCGAGCGTGGCGATGTGCCGGTAGGTGCGGAGCTTCTCGGCCTCCGCCTCGAAGCGGCCGGCGGTGATCATCGACTCGAGATCGGGGTAGGTCTGGAGAAGCGTTGCGGCGGTCTTCTCACCGATCCCGCGTGCGCCGGGGATCTTGTCCGAGGGATCGCCGCGAAGGGCGATGAAATCGCACACTTGCGCCGGGTCGACGCCGTAGCGCTCGCGCACCTCGGCAGGCCCGATGCGCGCGAGCTCGCTCACGCCGCGCACGGGCTGGAGGATCGTGACGTCGGGTGCCGCGAGCTGGTACGCGTCGCGGTCGGAGGTTGCAACGAGCGTGGTGCCGCCACGCGCGCGTTCGCCGGCGACCGCTGCTGCGAGGAAGTCGTCGGCCTCGAAACCCTCTTGCTTGCCGCAGACGATTCCCGTGGCCGAAACCAGCGCGGGGAGCAGCGCGAGCTGATCGACGATCTCGGGATCGAACTCGCGGCCCGACTGGTAGGTCTCGAGTAGCCCGTTGCGGTACGTCGGCACGAAGAGGGTGTCCCAGCCGACGACGACTGCGCGCGGCCGCTCGGCCTGCCAGAGGCGCAGCAGCATCGACATGAATCCGATCAGCGTGTTGGCCGGACCACCGTCGTCGCGCCGGAATGTCTTCGGCAGGGCATGGAAGGCACGGTGGGCGAACGAGTCGCCGTCGATGGCGAGAAGAGGCTTCACTTGAGCGACGTCTCGAGCTCGATGATCGATGCGCTCAGCCGGTCGGTCACGACGTGTGCGGCGTCGTCGATCGGCATCGCCGCCAGGTCGCCGAGCTCGATCGGATCTCCGAAGACGACCTTCAGCTTTCCGAGGTGACTGAGCTCGGCGGTGCCGGCTATGCCGGCGGGCACGAGTGGTACTCCCGCCTCGAGCGCGATCCGTGCCGCACCCGAGCGCCAGCGTGCCTCGCGCCGCTTGCGCAGACCCTTCTCGCGGCGCGTGCCCTCGGGGAACATGACCACGATGTGCCCCTCTTGACAGAGCCGAACAGCGGTCTCGATCGCCTCCAGATCACGCTCGCCGCGGCGGACCGGAAACGCGCCACACGCTGCGATGAACGGTCCGAGCGGGAACCAGAAGAGCTCGGACTTCGCCATGAAGCGGAGGTACCGCCTCGGGAAGAGCGCCATCCCGAGCGGCCAGGGGTCGGCGTTCGAGAGATGGTTGGCCGCGAGGACGTATCCGCCCTCCGCGGGAAGTCGTTCGAGGCCCTGCCAGCGCTCTCGATAGACGAGCCGCAAGACCGGGTAACTGAGCGCG
This sequence comes from uncultured Thermoleophilia bacterium, assembly GCA_963799575.1. Taxonomy (GTDB): domain Bacteria; phylum Actinomycetota; class Thermoleophilia; order Gaiellales; family Gaiellaceae; genus Gaiella. Next base: position 213,463 of record CAWCXK010000008.1, on the reverse strand, counting down.
CCGAGGGCAAGGTAGGGCCAGCTCGGGCGAGGATTTTTGGACATGGACACTGGCAGTATCGCCCGTTCCGGACACTTGCGGTGTCGCGAAGCCTCGCTATGGTGACCCGCGCACCCGGCCGACGGCCGGGGAGGATCCTGTCATCCAACCCGAAATGGGCATTGCGTGGCTGAACGTCGTCTCGTCATCGTGGAGTCCCCTGCCAAGGCAAAGACCATTGCCGGGTACCTCGGCGACGGCTACGTCGTGGAATCGTCGATCGGACACATTCGCGATCTCCCGAACCGCGCGGCCGACATTCCGGCCGCGGTGAAGAAGGAGCCGTGGGCCCGCCTCGGTGTCAATGTCGATGACGAGTTCCAGCCGCTCTACGTCGTCGACCCCGACAAGAAGAAGAAGGTCGACGAGCTCAAGCGGGAGCTGAAGAACTCCACCGAGCTCCTGCTCGCGACGGACGAAGACCGCGAGGGAGAGGCGATCGCCTGGCACCTGCTCGAGGTGCTCAACCCGAAGGTTCCCGTCAAGCGGATGGTGTTCCACGAGATCACGAAGGATGCGATCCAGCGCGCGCTCGGCGAGACGCGCGAGATCGACGCCGACCTGGTCGACGCGCAGGAGACCCGTCGAATCCTCGATCGGCTCTATGGCTACGAGGTCTCGCCGGTTCTCTGGATGAAGGTCGCTCCGCGGCTCTCCGCCGGCCGCGTGCAGTCCGTCGCGACGCGCCTCGTCGTCGAGCGGGAGCGCGAGCGGATGAAGTTCGTGGCTGCGTCGTACTGGGACATCGTCGGCACCTTCGACCCGGGCGCGTTCGAGGCGAAGCTCGTTGCCGTCGAGGGCAAGCGTGTCGCGCAGGGCCGCGATTTTGGTGACGACGGCAGGCTCAAGGGCGAGTTACTCGCGCTCGACGAAGATGCAGCGCGCACGCTCGCCGCTGCGCTCGAAGGGGTGGCCTTTGCCGTCCGCTCGGTCGAGGAGAAGCCGTACAGGCGCAGCCCCGCGGCGCCGTTCATGACCTCGACGCTGCAGCAGGAGGCGAGCCGCAAGCTGCGCTTCTCGTCACAGACGACGATGCGCGTTGCCCAGAGGCTCTACGAGAACGGCTACATCACCTACATGCGTACCGACTCGACGACCCTGTCGGAGTCGGCGCTGACGGCGGCGCGTGCGCAGGCCGCTCAGCTGTACGGCGCCGAGTACGTCCCCTCGGCCCCGCGTCGTTACGAGCGTAAGGTCAAGAACGCACAGGAGGCCCACGAGGCCATCCGGCCGGCGGGTGACTCGTTCCGCATGCCGGCCGATGTCGAGCGCGAGCTGTCGCGCGACGAGGCTGCGTTGTACGAGCTCGTCTGGAAGCGAACGGTTGCCTCTCAGATGGAAGACGCGCGCGGCCAGACGGCCTCGCTGCGCCTCGGCGCTACTGCCACCGACGGTCGGGATGCCGAGTTCGGCGCCTCGGGCACCGTGATCACCTTCCGCGGCTTTCTGGCGGCGTACGAGGAGGGCCGCGACGAGGACTCGAAGACCGCGGAGGCCAGGGGCGACGACGAGCGCCGCCTGCCACAGCTCGCGGTCGGCGACCATGTCGACGCGGCGGAGCTCGAGCCGAGCGGCCACTCGACGTCACCGCCGGCCCGCTACACCGAGGCGTCGCTCGTGAAGGCCCTCGAGGACCGGGGCATCGGCCGCCCGTCGACGTACGCGTCGATCATGGGCACGATCCTCGATCGCGGCTACGTCTTCAAGAAGGGGACGGCGCTCGTGCCGACGTTCCTGGCGTTCTCGGTCACAAAGCTGCTCGAGAAGCACTTCGCCCGTCTCGTCGACTACGAGTTCACCGCGCTGCTCGAGAACGACCTCGACGACATCGCCGAGGGCAAGGAGAACCGTGTCGACTGGCTCAGCCGGTTCTACCGCGGCACCGACGCAAGCGGCGCGACGCCGGCGGAGGAAGGCCTGCACGCGCTCGTCACCGATCACCTCGAGGAGATCGACGCGCGCGACGTGAACTCGATCGAGATTCCCGGCTCCGACGACATCGTGCTGCGCGTCGGTAAGTACGGGCCGTATCTGCAGCGCGGTGACGAGCGCGCGAGCGTGCCCGACGATATGGCGCCGGACGAGCTCACCGTCGAGAAGGCGGAGGAGCTGTTGGCCAAGCCGTCCGGCGATCGCGAGCTCGGGCTCGACCCCGAAACCGGGCGCCAGGTCGTCGCCCGCGACGGCCGCTACGGGCCGTACGTGAGCGAGGTGTTGGAGGAGGGTTCGACCGAAAAGCCGCGCACGGGCTCGCTGTTCAAGACGATGGCGCTCGACACGATCACCCTCGAGGATGCGCTGCGCCTGCTCTCGCTGCCCCGCACCCTGCCCGTCGCAGACGGTGCCGAGGAGATCCAGGTGGCGAACGGCCGCTACGGCCCGTACATCAAGCAGGGTAAGGAGACGCGCTCGCTCACCGATGAGGAGCAGCTCTTCACCGTCACGACGGAGGAGGCGGTCGCGCTGCTCGCTCAACCGAAGGAGCGTCGCGGCCGCGGCCAGGCGAAGCCGCCGCTGAAGGATCTCGGCCCGGATCCCGGTACGGGCAAGCCGATCGTCGTCAAGGAGGGCCGGTTCGGCCCCTACGTCACCGACGGGGAGACGAACGCGAGCCTGCGCCGCGGCGACGATCCCGAGGGCCTGACGATGGACCGGGCGCTCGAGCTGCTCGCCGAGCGGCGGGCGAAAGGCCCCGCGCCGAAGAAGACGAAGCGCGTCGCCGGCAAGCGCTGACGCAGACCTCCGGCGAATCCTTTATCGTCAGTCCGCCTGCCTTTGGATGCTTTCGGGGGCTGGGGGGATGTTCGTCTCGCTCTAGGTGGCCGATGGAATAACAGTTGCACGGGCCACGTTGTGAGCTTGTGACAGCTGTACCGGGTTCTCGTCCTGGAAATTCGGGGCAAACCCGCATAGAGTCATTGGAGATTGTGCACACCGGGGTACGCCGAAAGGACTGACACACCTCTTGACGCAGAACCAGCTGACAGAACTGTTCGAATCCGATCAGATCAAGGGTCTGATCGAGCGCTCGGAGGAGCGCGGCTGGGTGGAACCGGTCGAGCTCGAGGCGTTCGTGCTCGAGCACGAGCTGAACGACGAGGAAGCCGAGCAGATCACGCGCGAGCTCGAGACCATCGGTCTCGAGGTCGGGCAGCCGCAGGCCGACGCCGATGCGAAGAAGCAGCTGGCGGACGCCGAGCGGAAGAAGGAGGAGGCGGAAGCAGCCGTCTGGGCCGCCGAGTCGCTGTCGGGCGCGGCCGATTCGCTCCAGCTCTTCCTTGCAGATGTGGGCCGCCACAAGCTCTTGACCGCTGCCGACGAGGTCACGCTCGCGAAGCGGATCGAGCGCGGTGATCCGGTGGCCAAGCGGCGCATGATCGAGTCGAACCTGCGGCTCGTCGTGTCGATCGCAAAGGGATATCGCGGCCTCGGAGTGCCGTTCCTCGACCTGATCCAGGAGGGCACGCTCGGGCTCAACCGCGCTGTCGAGAAGTTCGATTGGCGGCGAGGCTTCAAGTTCTCCACGTATGCGACCTGGTGGATTCGCCAGTCCGTTCAGCGCGCCGTGGCAAACCATGCCCGTACGATCCGCGTCCCGGTGCACGTCGTCGAGCGTCAGCAGAAGCTGTCACGGGCGGCCCGCCGGCTCGAGGTCGAGCTCGGTCGCGAGGCGACCAAGCAGGAGCTTGCCGAGGCCACGGGGTTGCCGATCCAGCACGTCGACGAGGCGCTCGGCGCCGCTCATGCGTCGGTGTCTCTGAACCAGACCGTCGGTGCCGACGACGAAGGCGAGCTCGGCGACCTGTTCGCCGATCGTGAGGCCGCCGATCCGTTCGAGGAGGCTGAGGAGTCGCTGCGGCGCCAGGGTGTGCGGCGTGCGCTCGACGCTCTGCCGGAACGGGAGCGGCGGATCCTCGAGCTGCGGTTCGGCTTCGAGGGTGAGCCCTGGACGCTCGAGGCGATCGGCCACGAGCTCGACCTGACGCGGGAGCGGGTGCGTCAGCTCGAGGGCCAGGCGCTGTCGCGCCTCGCGGCACTCCGCGAGCTCGCCTCGCTCGCCGCCTAGGACACGAATCGGTCAGGCCGTCTGAGCGGGCTTCGGCCCGTTCGGACGGCTGCCCGCGTGCAGGCGCCCCTCGGTGGGCCGCTCGCCTCCCTCACGGTGAGTGATTGTGGCCCAAATGGGCCTGTTCAGGCTAAAGCCGGGCCATCCTAGGCCGATACGCAATGCCATGGACGCAGCAGAGCGCAAGGAAATCCTCAGCCGGTACCGCGATCACAGCCGGCGGTTCGAAGCAGCAGCTGCCCGTCGCAGCACGAGCCGCTCGGGCGCCGTGATCCCGTTCAACCCACCGGTCCTCCGCGAGCTTGCCCAGGAGCCGACCGCCCGCGAGATCGAGGTCCTGCAGCTCGTTGCAGACGGCCTTGTGAACCGCGAGATCGGCCAGCGCTTGTTTCTTTCAGAGGAGACGGTGAAGTCTCACGTGCGGCATCTGCTCGCGAAGCTCCAGGCGCGAAGCAGAGCCCACGCCGTAGCGGTTGGCTATCGGCGTGGGCTCATTGCTTAGCGCACATACGTTCACGGTGGCCATCAGATCCCGTGGCGCACGCTCTTGGCGGATCCCCCTAAAGAGGGATGACGCATCAGGAGGTGAACCTCAGGATCTGACGGTTACCACTCCTTGCAGCCGCTCATGAGGGCATGAGCGGTGACACGACGAAAGAACTTGCGCATCGTTGCTCCTAGCATTGGGGACTAACGGCACTTCCAATCGTATACCCCGTTCGAGGGATATTCAAGTTGCCATCTGATACTCAGCGCCACACCCAGATTTACGTCGTGGGACTAGGGGCTTCTGCCCTCGCCCTAGGCATTGGGCTGTTCCTCGCCGGATACAGGTTCGAGGGCGGTCTATGGACTGTGTTGGCGCTTGTCGTAGTGAACGCCGTCGCGGAACGCAGTGGTGTCCTCATCTCGCGAACGACCGAGATGTCGATCGCGCTGCTGCCGACTCTCTTTGCCGCCGTACTCTTTGGCCCCCTCGCGGCTGGGATCGTCAACGCGTCGTCTATGTTGGGCGACCGCGATGTTCTCTCGCGCTCTACCCCGGAGAGTGCGCCGCGCCTGAAGCTCGCGAGCTACGCGAGCTCACGATTCATCACGGGGGCGGTTGCCGGCCTTGTTGCCCAGAGACTCCTTGGGGTTACCTCTTCGGATCTTGGCGGACTGATGATCGCGACGCTTGGGTCAGCACTTGTTGCTGAAGGCCTTGACATGGTCTTCGGAGCGGTAACGGCGCGAATTCGCCAGCGCAACACGATGCTTGGCGTCTTCAGGTCAGTCGGCCCAGTGTTCTTGACTTCGGTTCCACTATATGCGCCGATTGTTGCAACGCTCGCGTACGCATACACGCAATTTTCGCCATGGACGTCGCTGCTGTTCTTCATTCCGGCACTCGCTGCTCAGCGACTCTTCGGCATGTATCAGCAGCAACGGCGCCTTGCCGAGGATCTAAAACGTGCGAACATGTCCTTCGCGGAGGCGCTGGTCGCGACGCTAGAGAAGAGTGATCAGTACACAGCGGGCCATTCAAAAGCAGTTGCGATCTACGCGCGGGATATCGCGGAACGAATGGGCCTCTCGCCGGATGTTCAGGAGCGCACCTATCTGTGCGGTCTGGTGCACGACATCGGCAAGATCGGGCTTCCAGCAAGCCTGCTCCTGAAGGATGGTCCCTTGACCCTTGAGGAGAGACGGCAGATGCAGGAGCACCCTGCGATCGGCGAGGCGATCTTGAAAAAGGTCGACCTTTACGCTGATGTCGCGATCGTGGTTCGGCATCACCACGAACGGGTTGATGGCGAGGGTTACCCCGACAAGCTCGCATCCGATGAAATCCCGCTTGCATCTAGGATCATCGCCGTTGCGGACGCCTACAACGCCATGACTTCGAATCGAGCCTATCGAGAAGCAATGCCTAGCAGGGTGGCGAGGTTGCGTCTCGCACAATCCGTCGAGAGTCAATTCGATACGAGCGCGGTGGCAGCATTTGAGGCCATCCTCGCAGGAGCGAGCGAGGAGTATCGAACCGCCAAGCGCCCTGATTTTGAACCCAACTATGACGACGATGCCGGACTGGTGCTCGGCGTTCGCTCGGTTGAATCAGCAGAGGTTCCTCTGATTGAGCGGGTTCTGGGTGCCGCATAGTTCCGTTCGGTTCGATCGGCGGCTCGGCTAGCTGGCCTCGCGACGACGACGATCCCTCGCGGCATTTATCGCGACCGCAGTTCTGGATCGGACGCCAAGCTTGTCGAACACATGTTGACGTGGACCTCACGGTCCTTTCGGTGATGAAAGTCGGGCGGCGATCTCGGAATTTGATAGCCCGTCGCAGATGAGTTCGTAGACTTGGCGCTCTCGCGGCGAGAGCGTCTGTATTGGATCTGCATGCAACCCTGCTTCCTTGCCAATCGCTTGGAGCAACGCCTCATCGCCAGATCTCATCGCGATGTAGGTCGTTTCCTCACTCGTCATCGGCGAGGATAGAAGCGTTTCAAGGAGGCTCTGGGTTGCCGCGGTAGGCGACGACCACAAGGTCGACGGCTCCGGAGTCCAGACCAACCGTGACAAGCCTCCCCAAGGACTCGCGCATACCTATGGACCTTTGTTTTAGGTCGCAGATTGCGTCGATCGCCGAGACCAATACGCGCGTCTCGATGGCCTTGGTGGCAGATTCGGCTGAGCGTGCTAGCGATCGGGCGCTATCGAAATGTCCCATCGTCGCCATGGCAAGACCGCGGGAGGAGAGAACTTCGCCCCTCATGGAACGCAATGACTGCCCAAGATAGGGTGGTTCGATAGCGCATGCCTCGCGCGCGCGGCCCTCCTGTATGAGGATTCGCACTCGGTTCGCAAAGACATTCTGCAACCCAAATTCGTCATTGCATCGCCTGGCCTCGTCCGCTGCGTCATTCAGCGCAAGATGGGCATCTGCATAGCGCCCCGCGCCGGCAAGGGAGACTGCGAGCATCGAGTGTGCGTATGTAAGGGCAGGGTCGATGCGAAACTTGCTCGCGTCTTCATACAACAAGAGCGCCTGCTCATGCGCCTCTCGGTAGGACGCACTGAGGTTCAGTGCGTAGGAGAAAAAGGATCGGAATGAGCATCGAACGAATGGGTCATCAAGATGGGGAAGAAGTCTGCGACGCGCCTAGCATCCGGGAGCGTGCGGATCGCGCCGAGCCGTAGATCGAGCCCGAGTTTCTGTCCGCCATCCGAACAAGCTCGAATCGGTCGGAACGCTCAGCGGTCGCCTCGAGCAGATCAAGGAGCGCGTGCGCCTCGTCCATCTCAAGGGCTGACGCCGCCATAAGCTGACCCCATAGAGCCTCTCGTCGCTTTCGCTCGGAGTCGGCAAGATCTCCAGCCACTCGATAGAACTCAAGGGCTGTCTCCTCCCGCGAACCTGAGTGAGCAGCTCTGCCAGCCACCATCGCGGCGCGCCAGGCGCTTCCTGTTCGCGCGGGCCGCGACAATGCTGCTTGCGCGAATGTTTCGGCGCTCAAGTACTTGCCATCGCGCAGCGCGAGCTCGGCTTTTGCAACCTCAAGTGTCGCCGACGACAACTGCTTAGCTTCGGCGCGCTCAATCCAGGTTTGTACGGTGACGAGTCGCGCCGCGTTAAGGAGTGAGTCCAGAGCCTCTGTAAACAATGAGTCAAGGTCATCAGCTGTTCCAAATCTGTCCACAAGATCGAACGCTGCATCCCACTCCATCCGCTTCCGATAAACGACAAGACACTCCGCAATGACCTGATCCGCGTCTTCGGTCTTTTCTCGTCGCGCCTGTTCCCGCAGGAACGCGCGTCGAGGGGATGAGATCGAGCTTACCCTCGCGTTCCTCGAGCACGCCGATGCCGAGCGCTTCAGAGCAAACGCGAGCAGCGCGACCTGAACCGAGGAATTCCGTGGCGAGCTCCCGGTCGAGCTTCGGAGCGGTCGCTAGTAAACCCAGTGCGATGCGGCTTTCTGGTTCCAGCCCTCGATAGACCTCTTCTGCAAAGAACTCGTAGAGCTGCTCCGGAAGCTCGAGGCCTTCATCGGGAACAATCGATTCTGTGGGCGTGAGGCTTGCGAGGCCTACTACAGCCGGCCAACCACCGGCGAGCGCCAGCAGGCCTGAGCTGATTTCCTGGTGAGTCCAGCGAGAAGGTCTTCGACCTCATCCTCGCTCATCGCGAGAAGGCTCTGTCCAATCTCAAGTACTTCTCCGTAGAGGACGTCGCGGGTAGACACCCAACTCGGACGATCGCGGGTGGCGACAAGTAACCGCACTCGTGACCGCTGCACGATGCCTTCGACGAACTCTTCGGCGTCGTGGATTCTCGTAGGAGGTGGTAGTCATCGACGATGAGCCACGCGTCGGTTGGCCAATCCACCATGTCCTCGGACAAGAGATCGACCAACACATCAAGGTCACGGGCTGGATCCGATGTCGCTTTCAGCCGCTCGCACAACCTGCGGTCGCAACCGGGCACGACCTCCGCGGCGGCAGCGGCGAATTGTCGTGCCAACACGGCAACGTCGGCCGACGAGCGCCTGGCGCGCACCCACGCGACCTGCGGTCTTTGCGCTGCCCATTGCTCGGCGAGCGTCGTCTTTCCGTAGCCTGCGCCGGCAACCAGCATTCGCACCTGCGCGCGCGATCGGTCGAGCGCCCGGATCAACCTCGGCCGCTCGAGGATGCGTCGCCGCCGTAGTCGCGGCTTCGGAAAGCCCGCCATGTCGTCGACGGATGAGGTTACAGCAGCGTCGTTCATGGAAGAAGGGGGCGCCCGCCGGAGCCGGGGAGAAGCGGCGGGCGCCCCCTGCCGTCAGACCCCCGGTGGCCGATGGAGCACACCGAGGCTTGCCGAAAGCGGGTCCTCGCCCGTCAGGACCCTGAACGCGACCGGGATCTGTCGACGCCTGCTCACACCGAGCTTCGAGCGCAATGTGTCCGAATGCGCCTTCGCGGTGCGAGGCGAGATGCCGAGCCTCTCTCCGACCTCGTCGTTCGAGCACCCCGCCGCGATCAACGCAACCACTTCGCGCTGCCTGGGCGTGAGGCCCGTTCCCCTCTGGATCGTCATGGTGATCATGGCGTCCGAGGCTAGTGCCCCTCGTCCGGGGTAACCATTCCTCCGGAGGTGTATCCACAGGTGTAACTTGGCCGGCCACCGCATCGGATACGGCTCTGCGATGATGGCGACCGTGATCACGGAGCACGCGATTCTCGAGGTGTTGCCCGGTCGCGAGGCCGAGTTCGAGGCTGCGTTCGCCACCGCGAAGTCGATCATCGCGGCGAGTCCGGGCTTCATCTCCCTGCGGTTGCTGCGCTGCATCGAGACGGCGAGCCGCTACCTCCTGCTCGTCGAGTGGGAGACGCTCGAGGATCACACGGAGGGCTTCCGGACGTCGGCCGGCTACGAGGAGTGGAAGGCGCTGCTCCATCGCTTCTACGACCCGTTCCCGACGGTCGAGCACTACAGCGTGGTGGAAACCGCCTGACCCGACCTGATCTCGACGAGCCGGTCGACGACATCGCCGATGGGCTGTGTGGCATCGATCTCGTGCGTGCAGCCCGCACGCAGCAGCGGCTCAACCTCCGCGAGGTGCTCGAGGATGAGTGCTCGTTCCTCGGGTGACTTGCCGTAGTCGTTCGTCGTCCGCGTCACGATGCGTTGCAGGAGTACCTCTCCCGGCGCGCTCAGAAGCACGACCGCGTCGAAGAGTGGATAGAACCGCCCCTGGTTCGAGACCGTGCCCGAGACGAAGAGCGTCGCGTCGCCGGCGCCCGCCAGGAGATCCGCGACGAGATCCTCGCGCCAGACGTAGCCACTTTCTTCTTCCGACCATTCGCTCCAGGGAGGATCATCGGTGTCGACGACCTGGAAGCCGAGCGCGGCGAGCCCGGCGAGCGCGGTCGACTTGCCGGTGCCTGACATGCCGGTGACGAGGATCCGCCTCATCGCCACGTCGGCTATGCCAGCTCGTTTATCTCGACGAGGAGCGTCCGGAGCTCGCCGAACCTCTTGGCCCCGAGTCTCTCCGTCCACTCTCCCTCGACCTCGGCGACGGCCTCGCGAATCACCCCGGCGATGGCGTCGCCGCGCTTCGTCACCGAGATACGCCTCGAGCGCCGATCGGCCGGGTCGGGGAGGCGCTCGATGTACCCGAGCCGCTCGAGCTCACCCAGCAGGTAGTTCAGCGCCTGCTTGGTCATCCGCAGCTGCACGGCCAGGTCGGACGGTCGGAGTCCCTGCGGGCCGGGGTACTGCAGCACGATCAGGTGCGCAGGAGCGAGATCGTCGAAGCCGCGCTCGTGGAGACGCTCCAACATCCGCTCCCGGACGGTCTCGAGGGACATTCGGAGGAGCGCGCCAATCAGCGGCGGGCCGTAAGGAGACGTGGTCACCCTTTTCATAAAAACACTTGACGAATGTGAGTCGGCCATGTAGCGTAAAATCACTTTACCAAATACGTCCGGAGGAGTGATGATGTCCGCGATGACGACCGAAGAGATCCAGGTGGGGCCGCTCGCAATTCGGTTCCTGGTGGACGGCACCGCCTCGGGCGGCGCGGTCGCCGTGTTCGAGTTCGACGTGCCGGCGAGCGCGAAGCTCCCCGTGGCCCACAGCCACGATGCGTACGAGGAGACGATCTACGGGCTTCGCGGCTTGACGTCCTGGACGATCGAGGGCGAGGTGGTCGACATCGGCCCCGGCGATGCCATCGTCATTCCGCGCGGCGTCGTCCATCGGTTCGACAACGACGGCGCAGACGACGCCACGCTGCTCGCGATCGTTACTCCCGCCTTGCTCGGCCCGGACTACTTCCGTGAGCTAGCCGCCGTTGTCGAAGCTGCGGCAGGCCGCCCGCCCGACCCAGCGGCGATCGTCGCCGTGATGCTGCGCCACGGCCTGACGCCTGCTCCCTGACGCTCAGCTAAGCATCTGGTGGTCGCCTGGCACCCGATCGGCGACAACGTGCGACATGCCGCAGCAGCCCGCCTTACCTCGATCCCCGGGTGCGTGCTGGGATCAGCTTCTTTCACGAGCTCGACAGCGGGCACGTCGAGCGTTCGGCGCGGCTCGCGGACGATCTCGCGAGCGGCGCTTGGGTCAGGCGGAACGACGAGCTGCTCGAGCTGGATGAGCTCGACCTCGGGCTTCGACTCGTAGTCTGGGATACCGGCTAGACCGTCTAGAGAACGTCGAGCACCGGCATCCCCTCCCAGCCGACGAGGCACGCTCGCAGATAGAGCGCAACGCCGATGTTGCCGGTCCAGAGCGAGTAGCGCGGCTCGGAGGCTTCGACCTGCGCGAGCGCGTGCATGGCGAACGTGCGCGCGCGGTCGAGCCAGCGCTCGTCTCCGGTGCGGGCGTGGAGGGCGAGGAAGGCGCAGCCGTTGCCGGCCGTGCCATGACAGAGCCCAGGACCCTTACGGAGCGGTCCGGCCTTCCACACGAGCTCTCCCGCGGCCGCGAACAGGGCGTCCGTCTCATCGTCGTGTGGCAGCGCCGCGAGGCTCGTGATGAGACCGGGGGCACCGTGGCACCACTGGACACGAATCGGAAAGTCTGCAGCCCAATACGGGTCCGCGGCGGTGGGCCAGTTTACGACGGTGCCATCGCGGGCCGCCAGTGTCGAGGCCGTGAGGCGAGCCGCCTCCTGGATCTCGACGAGGCGCTCCTCGTCGAGCAGAGCAGACCCACGGAGCAGCGAGTGAATATTCGATGCGAACCCGTGGCCGGCTCCGACGCTTCTGATCAGCCGGCCGCGACGGTACTGGATCCAGAGACGGCACGCGTACTCCGGGTCGGTGCGGAACTGCTCCAGCAGCGCATCGGCACACCTCAACCAGAGGTCGCGCCAGCGGTCGTCACGTGTCTGCTCGTAGAGGTGGACGGCCGCCAGCATCGTGCCCGGCGAGCCGTCAAACAGCTCGTGGGACGGATTGTGGGCGTTCCCGGCGACGAGGGCGAGCAGCCGCTCCTCCTTGGCAGGCGTTGGCTCGAGCCTCCACGAGACGAGCAGCACGCCGACGTCGCCGTGCATGAGACCCGCGGACTTCTCCGTGTCGGGGAGCGAGGAGTAACCGGCAAGCAGTCCGCCTTCGTCGACATCCTGACCTAGCCGTGCGAGTGCCCAGCGGATCCCTGCGGCTCCGGTCCAGAACGAGTAGTCGGGCCCCTCTGTGGCTCCAGTGAGCGGATGCGGCGGCGGCCACGAGCCGTCGGGCCTGCACGCTGATGCGGTGTCAGAGGCAATGCGATCGGCGACCTCCTTCGCGCGGGACGCATCCCACGGGGTTGCGGTCACGGGCTCGTGCGCGGCGGCATCGAACAGGTGCATCACCGGGAGCCTAAGCCGATCCGTTGGCTCCGCTCACCGACCGAGTGCTTCCCGTAGCTCGGGTGTCCGCTCGAGGAGCTTCTGCATCCGCTCGAGATCCTTCGCTCGCAGTGTCACCGGCCCCCGCCGGACGCTTCCCCCCGTGGTGTACGCGAAGCGGACGAGCCGCTCGCCATTCGTAGTCTCGAGCAACTCGACCGTGGTCGCGAACCGACGCTCCCCCGCGCGCTGCGCGACGTTGACCTGCTCGACCGCTGTCGCCTTTCCCCACGGGGTGGTGATCGTTGTCTTCATAGAAGGCAACGTACCGGCATATGTGTGCCGGAAGTGTCATGCCTCCGTGCCGGAAGTGTTCAGTAGTGGGTCGGTGATCGAGCCGATCCCTTGTCGTCCGACGGGCGGGCGCTTTGACGGCGGGGCAGCTGGAGCGGGCGTTGCGGGCGTTTCGCCGGGTTGCAGTCGAGGATGCCGGCCGTGCGCACGAGTTGGAGTACGTCGACTTCTACGTGGACGACGATGGGACGGTGTTCGACCTCCAGCTCGCCGTCGCAGCGATCACGAGCACAGTCGGCCAGGGATTCGGAGTTCCGTAGAGGGTGCGGGCTCGTGCTAGAGAACGCCGTACTTCTCCCACACCTCGCGAATTCCGAGGCCGGCGAGGAGGTCGTCTCGAGCGTTCCCCTCCAGCCGATGCTTCGTTGCAACCGCCTGGGCGACGTCCGCAGCCAGTGAGCGCGGGATCGCGACGATCCCGTCGACGTCACCCACGATGATGTCACCGGGTGCTACCACGACACCGCCGACGCGGGCCTCGACGCCGATGCCTTTCACGACCGCACGCCCGAAGGTGTCGAGTGGAGACAGACCGCGGGCGAACGTCGGGAAGCCAAGCGCCTTGATCTGAGCAGCATCGCGCACGAGGCCGTCGATAACGACACCGGTTGCTCCTCGGCCGATGGCCGCGCACGAGAAGAGCTCGCCCCACGAGGCGGCCCGGACGCCGGCCTCGACGACGAAGATCGGCACCTCACCGGGCCGAAGGCCGTCGAGCGCGGTGAGCTCGCCGTCGTACGGGTGCTCGGGCTCGGAGGAGTCGGCAACGATCACGACCGGCACGGCGACGCCGACAAACCGAGCTTCCGGCCAGAGAGGCCGGATCGCCGGGTCGAGGACCTGGTTGCGGTGTGCCATCTTGTCGAGCACGTCGGAGACGACAGCTGACGCCGCATCAGCAAGCGCCGTGGTCACTCCAGGATCCTCGTCGCGGGTCAAACGATCGCCTCGGCGACGTGGCACCCAACGAGGTGATCGTTGACGAAGCCTCCCGACTGCATGAATGCGTAAACAGTCGTCGGCCCGACGAAGCGGAAGCCACGCTGCTTGAGCTCCTTCGAGAGCGCCTCCGACTCGGGAGTCAGGTTGGGTAACGAACCGCGGCCGGCCGGGCGCACCGAGCGAGGCGGAGGCGCGAACGACCACACGAAATCGGACAGCCCCTCCGGCAGCTCGAGCGCCGCGACGGCGTTCCCGATCGTCGCCTCGATCTTGCCCCGGTGCCGAACGATCCCGGTGTCGCCGAGCAACCGCTCGACCTCCCGTTCGTCGAATTCGGCGACTCGCTCGATCGAGAAGCCGGCGAACGCCTCGCGGAAGCTCTCGCGCTTGCGCAGGATCGTGAGCCACGAGAGCCCCGCCTGGAACCCCTCGAGCGAGAGCAGCTCGAACAGTCCATCGTCGCCGCGCTTCTCGCGGCCCCACTCGTCGTCGTGGTAGGCGCGGTAGAGCGGATCGTCGCCGCACCACCAGCAGCGTGCAGTCCCGTCCGGGTCGAGAATGAGGTCGGACACATTGTCGATTCTGCCCGGTCGAGCGTCAGGACGGAACGTGAGGGCCACCTCTGGCTTGCACAGAGGCGCCAAGGGGACGATGATCGACGGGCCGCATCGCCCACGTATGAGCACTCAGGCCCAGCCCGAACCCACAAGTGTTCCGCCGGCGTCCGTCCGAAACGGCGCCGGGGTCGAGCCCCTGATCCGGGCGACCGGCGTCTGGAAGATCTTCGGCTCGAAGGCCGACCAGGTGATCGGCACGCCGGACGCCACGCTGCCGCGGGCGGAACTGCGGGCGAAGACCGGCTGCGTCGCGGCCGTCCGCGACGTATCGCTCGAGGTCTGGCCCGGCGAGGTCTTCGTCGTGATGGGCCTCTCCGGCTCGGGGAAGTCGACGCTCGTGCGGACGCTGATTCGGCTGATCGAACCGACGGCAGGATCGATCACGATCGCGGGGCAGGACGTGATGGGTGCCAACAACCAGCAGCTGCGGCAGCTGCGGCGCAACTCCGTCTCGATGGTCTTCCAGCACTTCGGGCTGCTCGCGCACCGCCGTGTGATCGACAACGTCGCCTTCGGCCTCGAGATCCAGGGCGTGCCGAAGGCCGAGCGGCTCGCCAAGTCGCGCGAGATCCTCAGCGTCGTCGGGCTCGAAGACGTGGAAACTCCTTCCCCGATCAGCTCTCCGGCGGCATGCAGCAGCGCGTCGGCGTCGCGCGTGCCTTCGTCGGCAATCCCGCCGTGATGCTCTACGACGAGCCGTTCAGCGCCCTCGACCCGCTCATTCGCCGAGATATGCAGGACGAGGTGATGCGCCTTCAGAAGGAGACCGGCAAGACGATGGTCTTCATCACCCACGACCTGCCCGAGGCGCTCCGGCTCGGCGATCGGATCGCGATCATGCGCGACGGTGAGATCGTGCAGCTCGGCACGGGGGAGGAGCTCGTCGGCTCGCCGGCCGACGGCTACGTCGAGAACTTCGTCCGCGACGTCCCCCGCAGCCACGTGCTCACATTGCGCTGGATCATGCGTGACCCCGAGCCCGGGGAGGCGCTCGACGGCCCGCGCCTCGACGTGACGACGACGGTGCGCGATGCGGTGCCGGTGCTCGCGGGCACCGAGAAGCCGGTCGTCGCGGTGAGCAACAGCGAGGTCGTCGGTGTCGTCGACCGCGTTGCGGTGCTGAAGGCGATCGCCGGCGAAGGGGTCTGAGAGCGCTGCCGGTCGAGCTAGCAGCCGACATCGCAACGGATCTCGTCACCGTTGCACCGGGCATCTCGCATCGCCCGTGGTACCGCGGGCGCATCGTCCAGGTCGCAGTCGTGGTCGCTGCCATGGTTCTCGTCTACCGCGGATTCCGCGGTGACTATCCGTGGCCCAACGATCTCGTCTGGAACGGGCTCTCGGCGAAGCTCGACGCGTTCCAGTCGTGGCTTCTCGACCAGCGGTCGGCCGAGCCGCAAAACGGGTTCTTCAAGGTCTTCGACGGTTTCGCGACGTTCATCGACGACCTCGTTGCCTGGTTCACGAGCGCCATCCTCTGGCTCAGCTGGCTCGGCGCCGCAGCGGTTGGCACACTGGCCGTGCTTCGGTTCGGCGGCGTTCGCGCGGCGGTAATCGTCGCTGGGGCGTTTGCGTCGTTCGCCGCCCTCGGCCTCTGGGAGTCCAGCATGGAGACGCTCGCTCTGATGCTCGCCGCGGTCGGGCTCTCGCTCCTCGTCGGCATCCCGCTCGGGATCGTGGCCGGCCGGTCCGACCGGTTCCAGGCAGCGATCGCGCCGGTGCTCGACGCGATGCAGATCGTCCCCGCCTTTGCGTACCTGATGCCCGTCGTGATCCTTTTCTCGATCGGCCCCGCCGCGGCTGTCGTCTCGACGATGGTCTACGCGGTGCCGCCCGCCGTGCGCATCACGGCGCTTGGCATCCGCGGCGTCGCCACGAACACCGTCGAGGCAGCGGTCTCGATGGGCGCCACCCGCCGCCAGATGCTTTCGAAGGTGCAGCTGCCGCTTGCCCGTCGCATGCTCCTGCTCGGTGTCAACCAGACGATCCTGTTCGCGCTCTCGATGGTCGTGATCGCCGGGTTGATCGGCGGTGGCGGCCTCGGCGCGGTCGTCACGAGCGGCCTCTACACGAACCCGGCGCTTGCGATCCTCGGCGGCATCGCGATCGTGATCATGGCGATGGCGCTCGACCGCTCGACGGAGGCAATTGCGGCTCGCACCGATCCTGCGAAGCGGCACCTCGACGACGATGGGCGCAAGCGTCTGCGCGCGTTCACGCTCGGATGTATCGCGGCGGGCGCCGGCATCGTGGCCGCCTCGAAGCTGCTCGGCGTCTCTTCGATCTACCCCGACGAGACGCCCGGCGGCAGGACGGCCAACCTGCAGGCCTGGCTGCTGACGCAGATCCAGAGCGTGCTCGACTACGTCCAGAACCCCGACTCGTGGGTCTTCCACATCACGGAGCCGGTCGGCAACTGGATGCTGACGAAGGCGCTGCTGCCGTTGCAGAGCTTCCTGATCGGAACGCCGTGGTTCATCACCCTCGCCGGCCTGACGTTGATTGCGTTCCTGATCAGCGGCCTGCGGCCGGCCGTGACGACCTTCCTGATGCTGGCCTGGATCGGCGTGATGGGGGTATGGGCGCTTGCGATGGACACCCTGTCGCAGGTACTCGTGGCGACGGTGCTCGCGGTCGTGATCGGCGTCGCACTCGGGGTCGCGGCCGCCGAGAGCTCGAAGGTTTCGAAGATCCTGCGGCCGATCAACGACGTGCTCCAGACGCTGCCCCAGCTCGTCTACATCATCCCCTTCATCTATCTGATGCCGGTTTCCATCGTCCCAGGAATCATCGCCGGTGTTCTCTATGCCTTTCCCGTCGTCGTGCGCCTCGTCGAGCGCGGCGTGCGGGACGTTGCCCCCGAGGCCGTCGAGGCCGCGGGAGCATTCGGCGCTACCCGGAGGCAGATCCTGACCAAGGTGAAGATCCCGCTCGCCGGGGACGCGATCATGCTCGGCGTCAACCAGGGCATCGTGATGGTGCTCGCCGTCGTCGTGATCGGCGGGCTCGTCGGCTCCGGCGGGCTCGGCTACGAGGTCGCGCAGGGCCTTGTCCGTGGCCAGTTCGGTCAAGGTGTGATTGCATCGCTTGCGATCCTGGCGCTCGGGATCGCGCTCGACCGCGTGACCCAGGGCACGCGACGCGTTCGGAAGGACAGCATCGGATGAACCGGATCTCGATTGCACAACCATGAACCACTCAAGGAGGGTCACATGAAGGATCGTCTCGGTTCGAGGCGTGCTCGCTTCGCGGGGCTCGGCGTGGTCGCACTCGTTGCGCTCGCCGTCGTCGCAAGTGCGGTTGCGTCGAGCTCGTCGAGCTCACGGGCCACGGCCTGTGGCAACGTCACGCTGAACGAAAACGCGTGGGCCGGCTCGACGTCGAATGTCTACGTCGTCAAGTACGTGCTCGAGAAGAAGCTCGGGTGCAAGGTCAAGGTGACCGACATCACCGAGGGCCAGCCGAACTTTCAGGCGATGGCCGACGGCAAGATCGACGCGGTGCTCGAGGACTGGCAGAACCTGCCTTCGTTCCCGCAGTACACGAAGACCGGCAAGGTCGTGAATCTCGGCGGCAACGGGATCACCGGCGTGATCGGCTGGTACATCCCGCGCTACCTGCTCAAGCAGTATCCGCAGTTCGCGACGTGGAAGGGCTTGAAGGGCAAGGAGAGCGTCTTCAAATCGCCGGAGTCGGGCTCGCAGGGCATGTTCCTCGGTGGCGACCCGTCCTATGTCCAGAAGGACAAGGCGCTCATCGCCGGGCTCGGCCTCAACCTCAAGCACGTCGTCGCGGGCGCCGAGCCGGCCCAGGTCGCGCGCTGGAGCCAGCTCTACAAGCAGAAGAAGCCGGTGCTGTTCTACTGGTACGACCCCCAGTACCTGAACGCGCAGTACGACCTCGTCCAGGTCAAGCTGCCGCCGCGCTTCAAGGGCTGCCAGGACGACGAGAAGAAGGGTGGCGATCCGAAGAAGTACGCGTGTGCCTACCCGTCGTACCGTCTCGACAAGATCATCAGCGGCAAGTTCGCGAAGAGCGGCTCGCCGGCCGTCTCCGTGATCCGGAAGTTCAAGTGGACGTCGAAGGACCAGAACACGGTCGCGAACCTGATCTCCGGCAAGAAGATGAAGCCGGACAAGGCCGCCGAGACGTGGGTCAAGGCGAACCCGGGCAAGGTCGCCTTGTGGCTGAAGAAGTAACGCCGCGCTAGCGCGATGCTCGCGGGGTGGGGTGTGACGGCGTCGAGTCGTCGCACCCCACCCCGTTGCTCGTTCTGCTCGCCCAGCTGTGATATACACCGCGTATATCAGCCTTGGCCACCACATCGCGTGCCGTGCTTCCGCCCGAACTCGACGGGCCGCTGTCGCTTGGCGAGCGTGCCTACTACGGCATCCGTGAGCTGATCGTCACTCTTGCGCTCGCCCCGGGAGCGCCGATCAGCGAGCGGGAGCTGATGGAGCGGCTCGGGCTCGGGCGCACACCCGTGCGGGAGGCACTCCGCACGCTCGCCCAGGAGAAACTCGTCGAGGTCTATCCCCGGCGCGGCATCGTCGTATCGCCGGTCGACGTCGGCGACCTTGCTCTCCTGTCCGAGGCGAGGATCACGCTCGAAAGCTTCGCGGCGCGACTCGCAGCCGAACGGGCGAGCGCCGACGACCGCGAGGTCGCACTCTCGCTCCTCGCCGAGCTACCCGGTCTCGCGGACACCCGCGACGAGCGCGCGCTGATCGAGCTCGACCAGCGCATTCATCGCCACATCTATCGCTGCGCGCACAACCCGTTCGTCGAGTCGACTCTCAACGAGTACTACACGCTCACCCTTCGCATCTGGTTCCTCGCCCTTGACCGTGTCGCCCGGCTCGACGACGCGGTCACCGAGCACGCCGAACTGCTGCAGGCGATCTGTGACGGCGACGCTCCGCGCGCCGAAGCCGTCATGCGCCACCACATCGAAGCCTTCGAGCGCGCCATCCGGGCAGTGCTCTAGTATACCAACATGACAACAGAGCAGGAGAGTACCCCATGAGCGAATTCCCCGCGAAAGCTCGGGCCGTCGTGATCGGCTGCGGCATCGTCGGCAACAGCCTCTCGTACCACCTCACCCGGCTCGGTTGGACGGACATCGTTCAGATCGACAAGGGGCCGTTGCCGAACCCCGGCGGATCGACCGGCCACGCGTCGAACTTCATCTTTCCGGTCGACCACTCGAAGGAGATGACGCAGCTGACGCTCGAGTCGCAGCGCCAGTACGTCGAGATGGGCGTCAACACCGAGTGCGGCGGCATCGAGGTCGCGCGCACCGAGGAGCGGATGGAGGAGCTGCGTCGCCGGATGGCGTCGGCGAAGTCGTGGGGTGTCGACTCGGCCCGGCTCGTGACGCCGGCCGAGATCAGGGAGCTCGTCCCGTACCTCGACGAGTCGATCCTGCTCGGTGGCTTCTACTGTCCGACCGTCTCGGTTGTCGACTCCCTGCGCGCCGGCACGATCATGCGCGAGCGGGGAGTGGAGAGCGGCGGCCTGCAGGTATACGCGAACACGGACGTCAGCGCCATGGACGTCGAGCACGGCCGCATCCGCCGCGTGCACACCTCGCGAGGAGTGATCGAGGCCGAGGTGGTCGTGATCGCCTGCGGCGTGTGGAGCCCGCTGCTCGCGAAGATGGCCGGCGCGCACATCCCGCTCACGCCGGCCGTCCACCAGATGATCGACGTCGGGCCTGTGCCGCGGTTCGAGACGTCGTCGAGCGCGATCGAGTTCCCGATCGTCCGCGACATGGATGTGTTCATGTACGAGCGGCAGGACGGTGTCGGCCTCGAGATCGGCTCGTACGCCCACCGCTCGATCCTCCACGACCCGGAGGAGATTCCGTCGATCGAGGAGGCAGCACTCTCGCCGACGGAGTTCCCGTTCACGCAGGCCGACTTCGCCGATCAGATGGAGCACGCGCTCGATCTGATGCCCGAAATCGTCGGCGACGAGTCGGTCGGGGTGAAGTATGCGATCAACGGGCTCATCTCGCTGACGCCCGACGGCATGCCGATTCTCGGCGAGCTGCCAGAGGTGAAGGGTCTCTGGGCGACGGCGGCCGTCTGGGTGAAGGAGGGCCCCGGCGTCGGCAAGTCGGTCGCCGAGTGGATGGTGAACGGCGAGTCCCACATCGACCTCCATACCTCCGATGCGAGCCGCTTCCACGACCACCAGAAGACCCGCGCCCACGTGAAGGCGCGCACCTTCGAGGCGTTTCCGAAGACCTACGGGATCGTGCATCCGGCGGAGCAGTGGTCGAGCGAGCGCGGCATCCGGCGCTCGCCGATGTACGCCCAGGAGCAGGCGCTCGGCGCCGCGTTCTACGAGGCCGTCGGCTGGGAGAGGCCGCAGTGGTACGAGGCCAACGCCCCTCTCGTCGAGAAGTACGGCATCGAGTCTCGCAAGGCCGAGTGGGATGCTCGCTGGTGGTCCCCGATCGTCAATGCAGAGCATCTCGCGATGCGTGAGAACGCGGGGATCTTCGACCTCTCGGCCTTCGCGATCTTCGACGTCTGCGGAGCCGGCGCGCTCGACGCGCTGCAGCACGCTGTGCTGGCGCAGATGGACGTGCCGGTCGGCCGTGTCGTCTACACCCCGGTGCTGAGCCCGGGCGGTGGCTTCAAGTCCGACCTCACGATCATGCGACTGGGTGACCAGGAGTTCCGCGTCGTCACGGGCGGTGCGCATGGCATGGCCGACCGCAAGCTGTTCGTCGACGCGCTGCCCGACGACGGCTCGGCGTCGCTCGTCGACGTGACGACGGCCTGGACGACGATCGGGCTCTGGGGCCCGCGGGCCCGCGACATCCTCGCGAGCGTCACCTCCGACGACGTCGCGCACGGGGCCTTCCCGTTCGGCCGTTGCCGCACAATCGAGATTGGCTCGCAGCTCGTGCTCGCCTCGCGCATCTCCTACGTTGGTGACCTCGGCTGGGAGCTCTACGTGCCGATCGAGCAGGGAGCGAGGCTCTGGGACGTCCTCTGGGAGGCGGGTGCGCCTCATTCGTTGACTGCCTGTGGGATCGGGGTCTACGGCACGACGGGTCGGCTCGAGAAGGGCTATCGCGCCTACGGCGCCGAGCTCGAGACTGAATACAACGTCGTCGAGGCCGGCATGGAGCGGCCAAACGTGAAGGAGCAGGACTTCGTGGGCAAGGAAGCGCATCTACGCCACCGCGAGGAGGAGCCTGCCGCGATCCTTTGCACCCTGACGATCGACGACCACGCCTCGGCCACCGGCGTGAAGCGCTATCCACTCGGCCGCGAGCCGATCGTGTTGCGCGACGGCACGCCGATCACCGACGCGAAGGGCCGCCGGTCGTACGTGACGAGCGCCGGCGCCGGCCCGTCGCTTGGCAAGTACCTCCTGATGTCCTATCTCCCGCCGGAGCGGGCCGTCGAGGGCTCGAACGCACTCGCCGTCGAGTACATGAACGAGCGCTTCCCCGTCACCGTCGCCGTCGTCGGTGCGACCGCGCCCTTCGATCCCGAGAATGCGAGGATCCGGTCGTGAAGGTTCTCGTCTGCGTCAAGCGCGTTCCGATGACCGGTGGGCGGATCGTCCTCACCGACGACGGCCTCGCGATCGAGACGAAGCACCTCGGCTTTGCCGTGAGCCCACACGAGGAGTGCGCCGTCGAGGAGGCCGTGCGACTCTGGGAGCATCACGGCGGGGACACGGTCGTGCTCACGCTCGGCCCGGCCGACGCCGAGGAGCAGCTCCGCGATTCGATGGCAATCGGGATTGCGCGGGGAATCCACCTCGTCACGGACGGCGAGGAGTGGGATGCCGAGGCCACCGCGGCCGCCATCGTGGACGCGGTCCGGGCCGATGAGGCCGCTTCGGGCCCGTTCGACCTGATCTTCTTCGGCAACGAATCGGCCGACGCGGGCGGGTTCCAGGTCGGCCTTCGCGTCGCGTACGCGCTCGGCCGGCCCTGTGCGACCGGGCTGAAGGGCGTGGCAGTCGAGGGTGGTGTCGTGC
This sequence comes from uncultured Thermoleophilia bacterium, assembly GCA_963799575.1. Taxonomy (GTDB): domain Bacteria; phylum Actinomycetota; class Thermoleophilia; order Gaiellales; family Gaiellaceae; genus Gaiella. The sequence goes on along the minus strand of CAWCXK010000008.1, from coordinate 191,126 downwards.
GATGTGAGCAGGAGGTCGGCGGTGGACGTGACGTCTACGAGCTTCCGTTGCCCGCCGTCGTGACGGTGCTCGAGGGGCTCAATCTGCCGCGGTATCCGTCGGTTCCCGGACGGATGCGCGCGGGGCGCAAGCCTCTCGAGACGACAACGCCGGCGCGGCCCGAGCAGAGGCTCGCACTGTCGCGCCTCGTCGTGCCCGAGGGCGAGGCGAAGCAGGCGGAGATACTCGGCCGGGGACCGGAGGCAGCATCGGCTGTCGTCGACCTGCTCGAGCAGATCGGGGTGGCATCGTGAACCTCGTTCTCTTGGAGCACGCCGATGGCGTCGTCACCGACGTCTCGCTTCAGGCGCTCGCCCTCGCCGCCGAGCTCGGTGGCGAGACGCAGGCGCTCCTGATCGGGCCGGGGGCCGCCGAGGCTGCCGCCGGCGTGCCCGTGACAGTCGCGCACGTCGCGGAGCACCCATCGCTCGACGCGTTCGCGCCCGATGCGTGGGCCGCGATCGTCTGTGAGGTCGCCGATCGGATCGGCGCGACCGCTGTTGTCGCACCCGGGACGGGCAAAGCAACGGACGCGATGGCCCGGGCCGCTGTCCGGCTCGGCGAGCCGTTGGCAGCCAACGTCATTGCCGTCACCGCCGGCTCGCCGCTCGGGCTGACCCGACTTCGTTGGGGCGGAAGCCTGCTCGAAGAGGCGCAGCTGCACGCCGGAGTGGCGCTGCTGACCGTCGCACCGCACGCTATTGCCCCGGTTGCGGCAGCCCCGCCCGGATCGGTGGCCACGTTCACCCCGGAGCTCGCCAACGCAGATCTCGTCGTGCGCGTTCGCGACCGCGTTGCGCCACCGGCCGGTGGCGTCTCGCTCGCGGATGCCAAGGTGGTCGTCACGGGCGGGCGTGGCGTCGGCTCGGCGGAGGGCTTCGCACCGATCGAGGAGCTCGCTGCGCTGCTCGGCGGGGCGGTCGGCTGCTCGCGCGCCGTGACGATGTCGGGCTGGCGGCCTCATACGGATCAGGTGGGGCAGACCGGGAACAAGATCGCACCGGAGATCTACATCGCCTGTGGGGTGTCCGGGGCAACCCAGCACATCGCGGGTGCGAAGGGCGCAAAGCGGATCCTTGCCGTGAACACCGACCCCGAGGCGCCGATCATGTCGATCGCCGACTACGCGGTCGTCGGGGATCTGCACGAGGTGGTGCCGGCGATCGTGGCAGAGCTCCGGAGGCGGCGCGGATGACACCCGGTCGTCCGGGTCGCGCGCAATGAGCACGGCCGTCTCGGCCCTCGCTCTCTTCATCGTCCTCGGCGTCGCGGGCACGCTGTTCGGCCGCCGCGCGCTGCTGCTCACCCGCCTCGTCCAGCTCGGCCAGCCGGTGCAGCGGTTCGACGACGTCCCGAAGCGGGTGCGGAATGAGGCAGTTGTCGTGCTCGGCCAGAAGAAGCTGTTCCAGCGGCTCGTTCCCGGCCTGATCCATGCCTTCATCTTCTGGGGATTCCTCGTCCTCTTCCCGACGATCGTGATGGCGCTGATCGGAGCCGTGGCCAAGGGTCAAACGTTGCCGTGGCTCGGCTCGCAGGGCTGGTTCGCGTTCCTCGTCGATCTCTTCGTCGTGCTCGTGCTCGTCGGCGTCGTCTCGGCCCTCTGGATCCGCAAGGTGCAACGGCCGGACCGGTTCAAGGGCAGCCATCTAGGCGAGGCCGACCTCATCCTCGGCCTCATCGCGCTGATCGTCCTCACGCTGCTCCTCTGGCACGCAGCGCTGATCGCGACCGGCCTGAACGAGTGGCCCGCGTCGTGGTCGCCCGTTTCGAACGCGATCGCGCAGGTGTTCGGCGACGGCAGCTGGGCGGAGGCGCGCGAGCGGATCTTCGTCTGGGCGCACGTTCTGCTGGTCGTCGGCTTCCTCGCCTACCTGCCGCACTCGAAGCACCTCCACATCGCGACGGCGGCAGTCAACGTGTGGTTCGGGCGCACGCGCAGGCGCGGCCGGCTCGAGCCGCTCGACTTCACGGTCGAGGACGAGAGCGCGATGCGGTTCGGCGCCAACACGATCGCCGACATGACGTGGAAGCAGATGATCGACACGATGTCGTGCACCGAGTGCGGCCGGTGCCAGGACGTCTGTCCGGCGTACGCGACGGGCAAGGAGCTGTCACCGAAGCTCCTGATCATGGGGCTTCGCGACCAGCTCTTCAGCGAGGGCCCGAACCTGCTCGCCGATCCGGCGGGCTTCGAGCCGAGCCCGCTCGTGCCGAATGCCGTCAGCGACGACGTCGTCTGGGACTGCGTCACCTGCGGGGCCTGCGTGCAGGAATGCCCGGTCGCGATCGAGCACGTCGACCACATCGTCGACCTGCGCCGCCACCTCGTCATGGTCGAGGGCCGCTTCCCGGCCGACGGCGAGACGATGCTGCGCGATGTCGAGCGCTCCCAAAACCCGTGGGGTAAGCCCCAGGCCGAGCGGGCCGACTGGACGGAGGGGCTCGACGTGCGCGTGCTGCAACCCGGAGACGAGGCGCCCGAGGTGCTCTACTGGGTCGGCTGCGCCGCCTCCTACGATGAGCGCGCGCGGACGACAGCGCAGTCAACGGCAAAGCTGCTGCAGGCGGCCGGTGTCGACTTCGCGGTGCTCGGCCCACGCGAGTCGTGCACCGGCGATCCGGCTCGGCGGATGGGAAACGAGTACACGTTCCAGTCGTTCGCCGAGCAGAACGTGGCCACGATGAACGGCGCCGGTGTGAAGAAGGTCGTCGCCAGCTGTCCCCACTGCTTCAACACGCTTGCCAACGAGTACCCCGACTTCGGCGGCGACTACGAGGTCGTCCACCATACGGAGATGCTCACCGAGCTCCTCGAGGAGGGACGGCTCGAGCCGGTTGCGAGCTCCGAGGAGATCACCTACCACGACTCCTGTTACCTGGCCCGCCACAACGACGTGATCGCGGCGCCCCGGGAGATCGTGGCGCGTGTCGGCAAGCCGCTCGAGATGGCGCGAAGCGGCAAGCGCACGTTCTGCTGCGGGGCTGGGGGGGCACACATGTGGATGGAGGAGCGCGGAAACCAGATCAACGAAGAGCGAGCGCGGGAGGCCGCGGAGACCGGAGCCACGACGCTCGCAGTCGCCTGCCCGTTCTGCACGATCATGCTCGACGACGGCGTGAAGCAGAACGGCTCCGAGCTGAGAGTCGCCGATGTTGCGACGCTGTTGGCCGAGGCGCTGCCGCAGGACGACGCTCGGACGACCGACTGAAGCGGTCGCCACGCGCTCGGCTCAGTCGAGTACGAAGCTGCCCGGCGGAAGCTCTGGCCACGGCTCCTGCTCGAGTGCGCTCAGGAGTGCCCGCGCCTGTGGCGACCACTCGGCCCGTGTGTACGCATAGAGGACACGGAACACGGGTGGGTCGAGCTCTCGCACGTGCGCGGTAAGGTGGGGAGGGACGATGTTCGCCGGCACGATCGCGACGCCAAGCCCGCCGGATGCGAGGCGAACCGCCGCCTCGACCTGCGCCGTGCTGATCGCGTCGCGTGGCGCGAACCCGGCATGGGCGCAGATCGCAGTGACGAGGCCGTGGAGCCCGTGCCACGAGGGGAAGAGGATCCAGTCGTCGTCGGCCAGGTCGCCGATCCGGATCGGCCCGGCTGACTCGAGCCCCGGATGCCGAGGCCCCGCGATGACGACGAACTGCTCGTGGCCGAGCTCGACCACCGGACCCTCACGATCGGGTGGCGCGGGGCCGACCGCGATGTCGCCGACGCCGTCGGCGACGGCGCGGGCGAGCTCGTCGCGATGGATGTACTCGTGCAGGCGAACGGCGATGCCGGGGTAGGCGAGATAGAGCCGCTCGATCGCCGTCGGCAGGAGGCCGACGGCGAGTGAGAGGACGGTTGCGACTTCGAGCTCGGCCTGCTCGAGGTCGAGAGCAGCCCGCGCCGCGCGCCCGCCGCGGCGGGCGGCAAGCACTGCCGCGCGGGCCTCGGGGAGCAGCGCACGCCCTGCCGGCGTCAGCCGCGAGCCGCGCGCCAGCCGCTCGAACAGCGGCCCGCCGACTTCGGCCTCGAGCACGCGGATCTGCTGCGACAGCGACGGCGGGGCGACCCGCACGCGCTCGGCTGCGGCGCGAAAGGACCCCTCCTCCGCGATCGCGATGAAGTATTCGAGCTGGCGGAGGTTCATGGGGAAGTGTTAGGCATTGGCTACCGGAGTCCAAAGATATACGTCATTGCAGCAAACACTCCGGCCGCGTACGGTGTCGCCCATGGCGCCCCTGCCATCCTTCGCCGACTGGCCACACGAGCTCCGCGACGAGCTCGAGACGAGCTCCGACAACCCGGCCGTCGGAACGCGCTTGCTGCTCGAGGACGAGGTTGCACGGCACTGGGAAATTCGCCTCACCCCGGGCGAGCGGATCGGGTTTCACCGGCACGTGCTCGACTACGTCTGGACGTGCGTCACCGGCGGCGCGGCCGTCAGCCACACGGGCGACGGCGAGACGCTCGAGGTGACATACGCGGTCGGCGAGACACGCCGGCTCTCGTTCGGCCCCGGCGAGTGGATGGTCCATGATCTCGTCAACGTGGGCGACGCAGAGCTGATCTTCACCACGGTCGAGTATCTCGGCAGCGCGAACGACGCGCTGCCCCTCGACGCGGAAAGGGCAGCAGCGTGAAGGCTGCTCCGTTCGAGTACCGCGCTCCCGATTCGGTCGACGAGGTGCTGTCGTTGCTCGCGGCCGGCAATGGCGTTCGCGTGCTTGCCGGAGGTCAGAGCCTCGTGCCACTGATGAAAGCACGGGTTGTGAAGCCGACTCTCGTCGTCGACGTCAACCGCGTCTCGGCGCTCGCCGGCATCGAGGAGCAGGCTGACGGCTCGCTCGTGATCGGCGCCCTCACGCGGCAGCAGGCGCTGCTCGACAGCCCTGCCGCCGGGAAGGCACAACCGCTGCTCCACGCCGCCGGCCGCTTTGCCGGCTACCTCGCGACGCGGCATCGCGGCACGGTCGGGGGCTCGCTCGCGTACGCGGCTCCATGGGCCGAGCTCACGGCAGCTGTCGTGGCGCTCGATGCGAAGCTCGAGATTCGCTCGGCTCGCGGTGATCGCACGGTGGCCGCACGCACATTCTTCCGTGGCCCGCACGAGACGGCGCTCGAGCCCGACGAGCTGCTCACTGCGGTGAGGATTCCCGCGGCCGCGCCGCGGACGGGCGCAGGCTTTCACGAGGTCAGCGCGCGGTACCGGGACTTCGCCCAGGTCGCTGCAGCCGCGACCGTCACGCTCGACGAGGTGGGAACGTGCACGGCCGCCGAGCTCGTACTCCTCCACGTTGCGCCGGCGCCACATCGCGTGGACGTCTCCCACCTCGTCGGGACGACACTCGGTGAGCCCGACGTCGCAGCCGTCGCGGAGTCGTTGTCCGGGCTCGAGCCTGCCGACGACATCGAGGTCAGCGGGACCTACCGCCGGCGGGTCGCGGTGACGCTTGCCCTCCGCGCCCTCGGCGACGCCCACGAGAAAGCGAGAGCGACGATATGACCGACAGGCTCGAGGTGCGCGTCGAGGTGAACGGCGCCTGGCGCGAGGGGCTCGTCGAGCCGCGCCGCACGCTGGCCGACTTCCTGCGCGAGGACCTCGACCTGACCGGGACGCACGTGGCGTGCGAGAACGGCTTCTGCGGCAACTGCAACGTCCTCGTCGACGGTGAGACCGTTCGCTCGTGCCTCATGTTCGCCGTCCAGGCCGACGGCCGCTCGCTGCTGACGATCGAGGGGCTGGCGGAGCCCGACGGCACCCTCGGGCGGCTGCAGCAGGCCTTCCACGACAACCACGGCCTCCAGTGCGGATTCTGCACGCCCGCCATGCTGATCACCGCGCACGAGTATCTCGCAGCGAACCCGGACGGGGGCACGGACGAGCAGATCAGGGACGCGATCAGCGGCGTGCTCTGCCGCTGCACCGGCTACCAGCACATCGTCGAGTCGATCCGTGCCGCGGCCGGAGGAGGAGCGGCATGAGCATTGCCGAGCAGGACCCGAACGCCGCCAAGGTCGCCCGCGAGACGGCGGGGACCGAGAAGCCGAGGCGTTGGCTCGGCAAGAGCCTGAATCGCGTCGAGGATCCGCGCTTCCTGCGCGGCCAGGGCCGCTATCTCGACGACATCAAGCTGCCCGGGATGCTCCACGCGGCGATCGTCCGGAGCCCGCACGCCCACGCCAGGATCGTCTCCATCGACACCTCGAAGGCCGAGGCGCTCCCCGGCGTCGTCCGGGTCGTGACCGGCAAGGACGTCGCCGAGCACGCTGCGCCACTGCCGTCATTCGGCGCCGGCCCGATCGTGCAGGACATGATCGCAATCGAGAAGGTGCGTCACTACGGCGAGACCGTCGCTGCCGTGATCGCAGAGAACCGGTACATCGCCGAGGACGCCTGCGAGCTGATCGAGGTCACCTACGAGCAGCTTCCCGTCGTGCTCGATCCGGTCGCCGCCCGGAAGGAGGGCGCGCCCCTCGTCCACGAGGCGCTCGGAACCAACACCGCCTACGAGCGCACCTTCTCCTTCGGTGAGGTCGACGAGGCGTTCGAGGACGCCGACCGGTCCGTCACCGCCGAGCTGTACTGGCCGCGCTCGACCGGGATGCCGATGGACACGAACGGCGCCATCGGGGACTACGACCCTGGCACCGGAGTCGTGACGATCCACGCCAACTCGATGAACTTCACCTACTTCCTGTGGCTCATCGCAGGCTCGCTGAAGATCCCGGCCGGCAAGCTCAGGCTCGTGCCGGTCGTCGCGGGCGGCAGCTTCGGCTCGAAGTTCTTCATGCACAAGGTGCCCACGTTTGCCGGCTTCCTCTCGATGCTCGTGGGCAAGCCGGTGAAGTACGTCGAGGATCGCACCACGCACATCGTCAACAACGACCACTGTGGGTCGGACAGGCGTTACGAGGCCTCGCTCGCGTTCGACGACGACGGCGAGTTCAAGGCGCTGCGGATCTCGTGCGTCGACGACTACGGCGCCTACCTCCAGTTCGGCACCGGCACGCACGGCAACGCCCTGTCGCAGATCGTCGGCCCGTACCGGATCCAGCACGTCGAGTACTCGCTCGCCGCAGTCCTGACGAACAAGAACCAGCAAGGCGCGTACCGCGGCTTCGGAGCCGAGGTCTCGAACTGGATCCTCGAGCGGCTCGTCGACATGGCAGCGCGAGACCTCGATCTCGACCGGGTCGAGATCCGCCGGCGCAACCTGATTCCCGCCGGATCGTTCCCCTACCGCACCCCGACCGGGAACATCTACGACAGCGGCAACTACCAGGGTGTGCTCGCGAAGGTGCTCGAGGAGGTCGACTACGACCACTGGGTCGACTACCGCGCGAAGGCGCGCGCCGAGGGACGGCACGTCGGCATCGGCGTCGTTGCGTCACAGGAGCGGAGCGTCTTCAGCTCGACCGAGTTCTGGTTCTGGTTCGACGACCCGCAGTTCACGCCGACGTCGAGCCCCGAGAGCGCGAGTGTGCGCATCGACCCGACAGGCGAGATCATCGTCACCCTGCACTCGCAGGCGATGTGGGGGAACAGCCCCGAGACCGTGGTCTCGCAGGTCGTCGCAGAGGAGTTCGACGTCGACCCGTCGTCGGTCGTGATCAACTACGCCGACTCGCAGAACGCGCTGCCGGGCACAGGCCCCGGCGGTTCGCGCTACTCGGTGATGGTGTCCGGCGCAGTCGCCGGCGCGTCGTCGGAGTTGAAGGACAAGATTCGGCGGATCGCAAGCGACAAGCTCGAAGTGGCCGAGGCCGATCTCGAGTTCCGCGACGGAGGCGTGGGCGTCGTCGGCGTGCCCGACCGGCACCTCTCGCTCGCCGACATCGCGATGACGGCGTACATGTTCCGGCTCGACCTTCCGCCCGACATGCCGAGCGGTCTCGCCGCACAGTCGACCTACGACCATCCGCTCACGACGCTGCCGAACGCCGATCGCTCGGATCTCGGGATCTTCTACCCCTTCGTCGGCCACGCGTGGCACATTGCCGTGATCGAGGTCGACGTCGAGACGGGCAAGCTCGAGTTCCTCCGCTACGCCGCAGTGCACGATGCCGGAACGATCGTCAATCCGCGCACCCTCGACGGGCAGGTGATCGGCGGCACCGTGCAGGGCCTCGGCACTGCGCTCTACGAGGAGATCCTCTACGACGACGAGGGCCGGGTGCGGAACGCGAGCTTCGAGCACTACCACCTCCCCTCCTCGATGGACGTGCCGACGATGACCGTCGGCCACCAGGAGACGCCGTCGCCGTACACCGCGTACGGGATCAAAGGCGCGGGCGAGGGCGGTCGGATGCTGACACCGGCGATCATGAGCGCGGCGATCGAGGATGCCCTCTCGGAGTTCGGCATCACTGTGACGTCGCTTCCCATCTCGGCCGAGCAGATCGTCGAGTGGGCGAGCGGCCAGCCGCGGCCCTGAGCCCGAATCGAGCGACGCGTCCGCAGGAGGTCGCGTTGACGCGCGTGCGGAACCGGCCTAGACTCATATCGTGGAACATGCGTTCCACGAGCTGGATCACGCTATGCCGACGCGCACCGGAACCCGCACAGGAACCCAGTCGATCGACCGAGCCTCGCAGCTCCTCGTCCACGTGGTCGAGGAGGACGACGCGCCGACGGTCGGCGAGCTGGCGCTGCTTGCAGGCTTACCGAAGAGCACGACGTCGCGGCTCGTCGGTGCGCTCGAACGGCAGGGGCTCGTCCAGCGCGACCCGTCGGGCGGCGCCATCAGCCCGGGCCCGGTGCTGCTGCGGTATGCCCACCGGGAGGCGACGAGGCCCGACCTCGTCGAGTTCGCTGCCGAGACGCTCGAGCGGCTTGCGCGCGTGAGCGGCGAGACGGCCAACCTCGGGGTCTCGACCTCGACCGCAATCGAGATGCTCGATCAACGTGACAGCCGCCACATCGTGGGCTCGACGAACTGGATCGGCCGTCGCGTGCCCCACCACGGCTCGGTGATCGGCAAGGTCTTTCTCGCCGAAGGAGCGCTGCCGCTACCGACAGGGCCGCTCGAGCCGCTCGGGCCTCGCACGATCACCGACGTTGCCGAGCTTCGACGCGATCTCGAGCTGACGCGTGCCCGGGGCTACGCCGTCGCGGTCGACGAGCTCGAGGCCGGCCTCTGGTCGGTGGCCGCTCCCGTGCGCGACGCGGGCGGTTCCGTCGTTGCCGCGCTGAGCATCTCCGGCCCCACCGTCCGCCTTCACGACGGCCTGCTCGACGAGCTCGGCCGGCTCGTGCGAACCGAGGCCTCTACCCTGTCTGTGCGAATCGGCTACGACGATGTGAAACGAGGTGTTGCATGAGCGAGGCTGAGATCGACCTGAACGCGCTCCCCGACGAGGAGCTCGTGACCCAGATGCACGACGACCTCTACGACGGTCTCGCCCCCGAGATCGCCGAGGGTACGAACATCCTGCTCGGCCGCGGCTGGGAGCCGGACAAGGTGCTGAACGACGCGCTCGTCGGTGGCATGCGGATCGTCGGGATCGACTTCCGCGACGGCATCCTCTTCGTCCCCGAGGTGCTGCTTGCTGCGAACGCGATGAAGGCAGGCATGTCGATCCTCCGTCCGCTGCTCGCCGAGACGGGCGTCGAGCGCATCGGCAAGGTCGTGATCGGCACGGTCAAGGGTGACATCCACGACATCGGCAAGAACCTCGTCGCGATGATGCTCGAGGGCGCCGGGTTCGAGGTGATCGACCTCGGCATCAACACGCCGGTCGAGCAGTTCCTCGAGGCGCTCGAGGAGCATCAGCCCGAGATCATCGGCATGTCCGCGCTCCTGACGACGACGATGCCGTACATGAAGGTCGTCATCGACACGCTCAACGAGAAGGGGCTGCGCGACGATTACATCGTGCTCGTCGGTGGCGCTCCGCTGAACGAGGAGTTCGGCACGGCGATCGGCGCCGACGCGTACTGTCGCGATGCCGCCGTCGCGGCCGAGACGGCGCAGGCGCTCGTGCTCGCGCGTCGCGCAGCGGCCAGGGCCTGAGAGGGTTGGACGCAGGGACAACCGAGCTGCTCGAGACGGAGGTTGCCTTCGAGGCGGCCGAGCGTCCCGACGTGCTCATTCTCGCGTGCGGCGCGATCGCCCGCGAGGTGCTGGCGGTGATCAAGCTCAACGGCTGGACCCACGTCGACGTGCGCTGCCTGCCGGCCAAGCTTCACTCGACGCCGCAGAAGATCGCCGGAGCGGTTGACGCAAAGCTGACCGAGCTCGAGGGGCAGTACGAGAGCATCTTCGTCGCCTACGCCGACTGTGGCACGGGCGGCGCGCTGGACATTGTGTTGAATCAACACAATGTCGCGCGGCTACCGGGCGCGCATTGCTACGGCTTCCTTGCCGGCAACGACGCGTGGGACGCGATGCAGGAAGAGGAGCTCGGCACGTACTACCTCACCGACTTCCTGGCGCGTCACTTCGAGTCGCTGATCGTGCGGCCGTTCAAGCTCGACACGCATCCCGAGCTGGTGCCGCTGATGTTCGGCAACTACAAGCGGCTGATCTACCTCGCCCAGACCGACAACCCCGACCTGCGCGAGCGCGCCAGGGCCGCCGCGACGTTTCTCGGCCTCGAGTACGAGGAGCGGCGCACCGGCTACGGCGAGCTGCAGCCGTCGCTCGTCTCATTCGTCGACATGGCCGCACATGCCTGAGCTGACGATCATCTTCTGGCGGGACATCCCGGCGCAGGTGACAGCGGGCAAGGGCCGCGGCGCGGCGAGGGCTCAGCTCTCGGATCGCTTTCAGGAGGCAATCGACGCGGCCGCAATGCGAGCCGGCCTGATCGGCACCGACGCGTATCTCGAGCAGTGGCGACGCGAGGGCCGGATCTGCGGCGACGACCTCGAGACCGAGGTCGCCGCCGCGGCGGCGCAGCTCGAGCAGGACTATCCCGAGGACAGACTCGAGCGGCTCGCCCGCGCGAGCGGACAAGAGGAGCGCGCGTGACAGAGACCGTACTTTCGTCGGCGACGAAGGAGGTCGTGATCGGCTTCGATCGCCCCTTCGTGGTGATCGGCGAGCGCATCAACCCGACCGGCCGCAAGATCCTGGCCGAGGAGATGAAGGTCGGCAACTTCGACACCGTCATCGCCGATGCGATCGCCCAGGTCGAAGCAGGCGCGCAGATGCTCGACGTCAATGCCGGGATCCCGCTCGCCGACGAGCCGGCGATCCTGCGCCAGACGATCGAGCTCGTCCAGTCGATCACCGACGTGCCCCTCTCGATCGACTCCTCGATCGTCGAGGCGCTCGAGGCAGGGCTCTCGGTCTACAAGGGCAAAGCGCTCGTCAACTCGGTCACGGGCGAGGACGAGCAGATGGAGCGCGTCCTGCCGCTCGTCGCGAAGTACGGCGCCGCGGTGGTGGCGATCTCGAACGACGAGACCGGCATCTCCGAGGATCCCGACGTGCGCTTCGAGGTTGCACGAAAGATCGTCTCGCGCGCCGCCGACTACGGCATCCCGCGCGAGGACATCGTCGTCGATCCGCTCGTGATGCCGATCGGCGCGATGGGAACGGCCGGCCGCCAGGTGTTCCGGCTCGTCCGGCGCCTGCAGGACGAGCTCAAGGTGAACTCGACCTGTGGTGCATCCAACGTCAGCTTCGGCCTGCCGAACCGACCGGCCCTCAACGCTGCTTTCCTGCCGATGGCCATCGCGTCCGGCCTGACCTCGGCGATCACGAGCCCGCTCCACACCGAGGTGCGGCACGCGATCTGGGCAGCCGACGTGATGAACGGGAACGACGAGCATTGCGCCACCTGGATTGCGCGCAACGGCGACTCCGGCGATGCGGCACAGACCGGCCGGCGCGGCGGCCGCGAGGGTAGGCGGAGGGCAGCGGGAGCGTGAACCCCGGGAACGCGGAGCATCTCGTCGTCTTCACGCCGTCCGGTCGGCGTGGCCGCTTCGCGGCGGGCACGACGGTGCTCGATGCTGCCCGTCGGCTCGGCGTCGACATCGACTCGGTCTGTGGCGGCCGCGGTATCTGCGGGCGCTGCCAGGTCGAGGTGAGCGAGGGCGAGCACGCGAAGCACGCGATCGTCTCTGCTGCAACCCACCTCTCGCCGATCGGTGCGGTGGAGCACGCGTACGCGGCAGAGAAGGGCCTCGCGGCGGGCCGCCGGCTCGGCTGCACGGCCCACGTCGAGGGAGAGCTCGTGATCGACGTGCCACCCGAGAGCCAGGTGCACAAGCAGGTCGTGCGCAAGGAGGCCGATGCGCATCCGATCGAGATCAACCCCGTCGTGCGGCTCTACTACGTCGAGGTCGAGGAGCCCGACCTCGCCTCGCCGACGAGTGACCTCGGCCGGCTGCGCGAGGCGCTCGAACGCGAGTGGGAGCTGACCGGGCTGACCGTTGACGCTCACGTCCTACCGGGTCTGCAGAAGACGTTGCGCAAGGGCGACTGGAAGGCCACGGTTGCCGTGCACGACGACGAGGAGCTAACGGCGGTCTGGCCCGGTTTCCACGACAGCTCCTACGGCATCGCCTTCGACATCGGCTCGACCACGGTTGCCGGCCACCTCTGCGACCTCGCGACGGGCGAGGTGCTCGCCTCGGCCGGTGAGATGAACCCGCAGATCCGGTTCGGCGAGGATCTGATGAGCCGCGTCTCGTACGTGATGATGAACCCCGGCTCGGAGAAGGAGCTGACGCGCGCCGTGCGCGGATGCCTCGCCAAGCTGACCGCCGAGCTCGCGAAGGACGCCGGCGTCTCGCGCGACGACATCCTCGAGATCACGCTCGTCGGCAATCCGATCATGCACCATCTGCTGCTCGGGCTCGACCCGACGGAGCTCGGCGGAGCACCGTTTGCGCTCACGATCGACGAGGCAGTGCGGCGACCCGCAAGCGACCTCGGCATCCCTGCGAATCCGGGCGCACGGGCATACGTGCTGCCGTGCATCGCGGGCCACGTCGGCGCCGATGCGGCCGGCGTGATCCTCTCCGAGGCGCCCTATCTGGGCGAGGAGGTCAATCTGATCGTCGACATCGGCACGAACGCCGAGATCGTGCTCGGTAATCGCGACCGCATCCTTGCGGCGTCGAGCCCGACCGGTCCCGCCTTCGAGGGCGCGCAGATCAGCTGCGGCCAGCGGGCGGCTCCAGGTGCGATTGAGCGCGTGCGCATCGACCCGGAGACGCTCGAGCCGCGCTTCCGCGTGATCGGCAGCGACCTGTGGTCGGACGACCCGGCGTTCGCCGGCACGCACGTGACCGGAGTCTGTGGCTCCGGGATCATCGAGGTGATCGCCGAGCTCCATCTCGCAGGCGTGCTGACGACCGACGGGACGATCGACGGAGCGCTTGCTTCGCGCTCGTCGCGCATCATCCCTGACGGCCGCACCTTCTCCTACGTCCTCTCGGACGGCGAGCCGCTGCTGACCGTGACCCAAAACGACGTTCGCCAGATCCAGCTCGCGAAGGCCGCGCTCCACGCAGGCTGCATGCTCCTCTGCGAACGCTACGGGATCGATCACGTCGATCGGATCAGGCTTGCCGGAGCATTCGGCAATCACATCGACCCCGTGCATGCGCTCGTGCTCGGCCTCGTGCCCGATTGCGACCCGGCGCACGTCACATCGGCCGGTAATGCTGCCGGCACCGGCGCCCGCATCGCGCTGCTCGACCGCTCGGCCCGCCACGAGATCGAGGAGGTCGTCCGGCGCGTGGAAAAGATCGAGACTGCCGTCGAGCCGCGCTTCCAGGAGCTCTTCGTGGGCGCGATGGCGATTCCGCACGACACCGACCCCTACGAGCGGCTGCGCGCCGTCGTCACCTTGCCGCCGCGCCGTGTCGCCGATGCGTCCGAGGGGCGCAGGCGCCGCCGTGGCCCGTCCGAGCCCGCCGAGAGGAGCCCCGCATGACCGAGACGACGGGCGGCCGCCGCAGCGGCGGTCGCGCAGCGCGGCAGGCAGCGCGCGCCATCACGAACGCGGTCAGCGTGCCGTACATCACGCGAGCGCTGAAGCCGTTCGAGGTGCTCTCCGACGAGCACCTGTCATTGATCGAGGAAAACGCCGACACGGTGCTCGAGCAGGTCGGGATCGAGTTCCGGGACACGCCCGAGGCGCTCCGGCTGTTCAGGGATGCGGGTGCTGACATCGACGGCGAACGGGTGCGCTTCCCGCGTGGCCTCGCCCGGCAGATCGTGCAGGCGTCTGCGCCGGCGACCTTCACCCAGGTCGCGCGCAACCCGGTTCACACCGTCGAGATCGGCGGGCAGAACACGGTGCTCGCGCCGGCCTACGGCTCGCCGTTCGTGCGCGACCTCGACAACGGGCGCCGCTACGGGACGATCGAGGACTTTCGGAACTTCGTCAAGTTGACCTACATGACGCCGTTCCTGCATCACTCGGGCGGCACGGTCTGCGAGCCGGTCGACGTGCCGGTGAACAAGCGGCACTACGACATGGTCTATGCGCACATGCGGTATTCGGACAAGGCATTCATGGGCTCGGTGACCCACCCGAGCCGGGCCGAGGACACGGTTGCGATGGCCAGGATCCTGTTCGGCGCCGACTTTCTCGAGTCGAACACCGTGATCGTCTCGCTCTGCAACGCGAACTCGCCGATGGTGTGGGACTCGACGATGCTCGGGGCCGCCAGGGCCTACGCCGAGGCCAACCAGGGTGTCCTGATCACCCCCTTCATCCTCGCGGGCGCGATGAGCCCGGCGACCGTCGCGGGCACCGCGACGCAGACTCTCGCCGAGGCGCTCGCCGGGATGGCCTACTGCCAGCTCGTCCGGCCAGGAGCGCCCGTGATCTTCGGCTCTTTCGCATCGTCGATGTCGATGCAGTCGGGTGCGCCGACGTTCGGTACGCCCGAGCCGGCACTGATGCTGTACGTGGTGGCTGCGCTCGCCCGGCGGCTCGGCGTTCCGTTCCGCTCCGGTGGCGGGCTGACGGCCTCGAAGATCGCCGATGCGCAGGCCGCGTACGAGTCGGCGAACACGATGCAGCCGACGATGCTCGGCGGCGTCAACTTCGTGCTCCACGCGGCAGGCTGGCTCGAGGGCGGCCTCGCGATGGGCTACGAGAAGTTCATCCTCGACATCGATCAGGCAGCGGCTTGGCACTCGTTCGCGAAAGGCGTGGACATGTCCCCGAACGGCCAGGCGCTCGATGCGTTGCTGACGAACGAGCCGGGAGTGCACTTCCTCGGACACCCGCACACCCTTGCGAACTTCGAGAGCGCGTTCTGGCGTTCGTCGAATGCCGACAACGGCAGCTTCGAGCAGTGGGATCTCGACGGCGCGCACGATGCGAACGCCCGTGCCAACGCGACGTGGAAGCAGATGCTCGCCGAGTACGAGGCTCCGCCTATCGAGGATGCCGTCGACGAGGAGCTGCTCGAGTTCATCGAGCGGAAGAAGGCCTCCTTCCCGGACTCGAACGCCTGATGGGCTCGAGCGCTCCCCCGAGGCCCGCCACGATCGCCGAGCTGCTCCGGCGCTCCCGCTACGAGGTGATCCCGCTTGTCGGTGCCGAGGAGCAGGTGCTCGAGCACGTCCCACGCGACGTCACTCTCACGGTCACTGCGTCGCCCGTGAAGGGGCTCGACCACACCCTCGAGCTTGCGGGCAGGCTCGCCGCCTACGACTATCCCGTCGTGCCACACCTCTCGGCGCGCCTCGTCGTCGACCGCGCGCATCTTGCGGAGATCGTGGCGCGAATCTCGGAGATGGGCGTCCGCGACGTCTTTGTCGTCGCCGGTGACGCCGACGCACCCGCCGGGTCATTCAGCGGCGCGGCCCAGCTCCTCGACGCGATGGCCGAGCTCGGCCACCCGTTCGAGCAGATCGGGATCACCGGCTACCCGGAGAGCCACCCGATCATCGACGACGAGACGACGATCGCGGCGATGTTCGAGAAGTCACGGCACGCGACGTACATCGCGAGCCAGATCTGCTTCGACTCGCTGGTCACGGTCGAGTGGATCGAAAACGTCTGGACGCGCGGCACGCGGCTGCCGATCCTGGTCGGCATTCCGGGCGTCGTCCCGCGCGCGAAGCTCCTGCGGGTCTCGACGAGAATCGGGATCGGCGAGTCGCTCCGCTACCTGCGCAAGCACAGCGACTTCGTGACGCGGTTTCTGCAGCCCGGCGGCTTCAGCCCCGACAAGCTGATCAAGGGCCTAGGGCCAGCGCTTGCCTCGCCGGAGCAGCGGATCGGCGGCTTCCACATCTTCACCTTCAACGACCTCGCCGACACCGAGGCATGGCGGCAGCGAAAGCTCGCGGGCAGCTGACGTGAGCGCGCGCTACGACGTCGTCATCGTCGGCGGCGGGTCGGCCGGGTGTGCGCTCGCGAACCGGCTCAGCGCCGATCCGGGGACACGCGTGCTGGTGCTCGAGGCCGGACGCCCCGACTACAAGTGGGACGTCTTCATCCACATGCCGGCCGGGCTTGCGACACCCATCGGCAACAAGCTGTACGACTGGAAGTACGAGTCGGAGCCGGAGCCGTTCATGAACGGACGCCGCATCTACCACGCGCGCGGCAAGGTGCTCGGCGGCTCCTCGAGCATCAACGGGATGATCTTCCAGCGCGGCAACCCGCTCGACTACGAGCGCTGGGGCGCCGATGCGGGGATGGGCACGTGGGACTACGCGCACTGCCTGCCGTACTTCAAGCGGATGGAGAGCTGTCTTGCCGGCACCGACGACTTTCGCGGCGGCGACGGCCCGCTCGTGCTCGAGCGCGGTCCGGCGACGAGCCCACTGTTCGGGGCGTTCTTCGAGGCCGTGCAGCAGGCGGGCTATCCGCTCACGGACGACGTCAACGGCTTCAAGCAGGAGGGCTTCGCCGCCTTCGACCGTAACATCCAGAACGGGCGAAGGCTCAGCGCGGCGCGTGCGTACCTTCACCCGGTCATGCATCGTCCGAACCTCGACGTGCGCTGCCGAGCCTTCGTGAACCGAGTGCTGTTCGACGGCACCCGCGCCGTCGCCGTCGAGGTGGCGGGGCGCACCGGCCCGGAGCGGATCGAGACGGGCGAGGTGATCCTGTGCGGCGGCGCGATCAACTCGCCGCAGCTGCTCCAGCTCTCCGGGGTCGGGAACGCAGCCGAGCTCGAGGCGCTCGGGATCGACGTCGTCCACGACGTGCCCGGTGTCGGCGAGCACCTGCAGGATCACCTCGAGGTGTACATCCAGTACGGCTCGAAGCTGCCCGTCTCGGTGGCGCCCGCGATGAAGTGGCGCAACCGGCCGTGGGTCGGATTCAAGTGGCTCTTCTTCCGTTCGGGGCCGGGGGCCACCAACCACTTCGAGGCCGGGGGGTTCATCCGTGGCGACGACGATGTCGCCTACCCGAATCTGATGTTCCACTTCCTGCCCGTCGCGATCCGGTACGACGGCTCGTCACCGGCAGGCGACCACGGGTACCAGGTGCACGTCGGCCCGATGTACTCGGACGCCCGCGGGTCGGTGAAGATCACCTCGAAGGATCCGCGCGTGCATCCGGCGCTCCGCTTCAACTACCTCTCGACCGAGCAGGACCGGCGGGAGTGGCTCGAGGCGGTGCACGCGGCGCGCACCATTCTTACCCAGCCCGCGTTCGAGCCGTTCAACGCCGGCGAGCTCTCACCAGGCCCGTCCGTCGAGACCGACGAGGAGATCCTCGACTGGGTTGCGCGCGACGCGGAGACCGCGCTGCACCCGTCGTGTACGTGCCGGCTCGGCGTCGACGACATGTCGGTGCTCGACCCCGAGACGATGCGGGTGCACGGCCTCGACGGCATCCGTGTCGTCGACGCGTCCGTCTTCCCGTACGTCACGAACGGCAACATCTATGCGCCGACGATGATGGTGGCCGAGAAGGCCGCCGACCTGATCCTCGGCAATGCGCCGCTCGAGCCGCAGCCGACGCCGTTCTACCGGCATGTCGGGGCCGAGGGATGACACGTTCGCGCATGCCAGATCCCCGAGGCACGTGGAGGGAAGAGCAGGTGACGCCCTCTTCTGGCGGAGGCTGCGCTTGAGTCAGTCGCCCTTGTAGACGGCCTCGATGTTGTGACCGTCCCAATCGCACATAGAAGTGGATGTGGACGTGGCGCGTAATGAGTGTTGTTCTGGAAGCTACGCCGTCGGACAAAGAGCTACTTCAGTTGAGCAGCTGGACGGCGTCGATCGGCTCGGTGCGGGCCACGATGAGGGCTTCTGCCGTAGTTGCGCAGTCGGGGGAGCCTAGGACCGCGGCGAGGAAGTCGGCGCGGTGGATGACGAGAAGGGACACTTCCGTTCGGGCCTCGACCGTTGCTGTCCGCGGCACGTTGCGGAGGAGAGCGATCTCTCCGAAGCCGTCGCCCGCCGCGAGGGCCTGGCGCAGCCCACCGTCAGCCTTGACGCTCAGGCTGCCTTCCATGACGAGGTAAAAGGTGTCGCCGCGCTCGCCTTCGCTGATTACCGCAGTCCCGGCTGCGATCTCGAGAAGGGTGGCTGAACGGGCCAGTTTCTCGAGGCAGAGCGGGGGCATCGGCGCGAACAACGGGAACGACCCGATCACGTCGAGAGTCGCCGGGGGTACGACGCTGCGCTTGTCCGCGGCGCCGATCCGGCGGTAGATGACAAGCGCCAGTGCAGGCAGAAGCATCCCCGAGAGCGCCAGGGCGGGCCGGAGCCCGACGGCGGTGATCAGCAGGGGTGCGAGGATCGAACCGAGGCCAACGGTGGCGATGACGCCGATGTACATGACGCCGAAGACTCGGCCGAGGAGCCGATCGTCCGCAAGCCGCTGGATCAGCGTGAACCCCGAGACGTCGAGGATTGCGTTCCCCACGCCCGCGACTACGATCGCCGCGAACACGATTCCCGTCCGCGGCCAGACGGCCGCAGCGACGAGAGGAAGGCCCCAGAGCGCGAGCCCGAACGCGAAGGAGCGGCTCAGCGCCCGATGACCGACAAACGACGTCACGCCCAGAGCACCGACCATCACGCCGACGCCGAAGCCTGCGTTGAGCACGCCCACACCACCGTCGCCGAGTGACAAGGTCGCCAGGGCGAGCACGACCACGTAAACGTTAAGCATCCCCCGAACCAGTGACTGGGTGCAGAAGGCGGCGATGATCACGGCGACCTCGGGCAGGCGCCTCAGCTCGTGGATGCCGCCGCCGAGGGTGGCCAGAACCGGCTCGGAGGCATGCCGGGCTGCTCTCGTCGGGTCGGAGGTCGATCCGATCCCGCTCACGAGCAAAGCGCTCGCAGCGGAGATCACGGCGGCAGCGGCCAGTGCGGCCGCCGCGCCGCTCAGGGACAGGAGCAGACCCGCGAGCAGCGGCCCGATAATCGTGGCGATGCCTTCCAGGCCCATCGCGGTCGCGTTGGCGGCAACGAGCTCAGCGGGCGAACGTGCCAGCAACGGGGTCAGTGACAACTGCGCGGGACGGCAAGGAGCCGCGCACACGCCAATCAAGACGACCACTCCGTAGACGACGACACTCGGGCCGCCCGACCCAATCGCCCAGGCCGCCAGGCCTAGCAGCAGGGCCTCGGCGCCGTACACGACAGCGAGAACCCGCTCCCGAGGGAACCTGTCCGTCACAGCCGCTCCCACGGGAAGCGCGAACGCAGCAGGCAGCATCCGCAGCAGCCCTATGACCCCTACGGCCTCCGCCCCACCCGCGCGGTATGCCCATACCGACAGCGCCAGCAACGACGCCCAATCTACGATCCAGTAGCCACCCCAGGCAACCTCGAGACGCCACAGGGCACCGTTGCGGAAAACGTTCCTTACAGCATCGATCTGACCCCGCGCGTTCCCTCTGATCGGCAAGCCACAGTTCTAGCCCACGCAGCACCTCAACACCAGCGCGACGAACACAAGACCCGGCTGCGACCACGCGAAATGGAGTTGGAGTTACCCCGTTTCCGTTGACACCTGAGGGTTACCGCTCAGGCGACCGACAGCTCAACAGAGCACTGCACCAGATCCTCGTCACCCGACGCCGAATCCACCCGCCCACGACCGCCTACATCGAACGCCGAATCAGCGAAGGCCAAACACGCCGTGAAGCCAACCGCTGCCGCCTCAAAGGCTACCTCGCCCGCAGCCTCTACAGGCTCCTCGAGAACGGATCGTCCGTGGACGCTTGACAAACATAGAAGCATCACTGGCCCAGGCGAGGTTCCGCACGCATGGCGTGAACCGCTACGCGGTGCCCGCGACGCTGAGCACGGCCTTGACGATGCCGTCATAGCCGGTGCAGCGGCAGAGGTTCCCGGAGAGCCCGATCCGCACCTCATCCTCGGTCGGTGAGGGATTGCGCGCGAGCAGCGCCGTGGCCGACACGAGCATGCCCGGCGTGCAGAAGCCGCACTGAACGCCGCCGAGATCGAGGAATGCCTCCTGCAGCGGCGCGAGCGTGTCCCCGTCGGCGAGCCCCTCGACCGTCGTGACCGAGCTGCCCTCGGCCTGAAGTGCGAGGTAGGAGCACGAGTTCACCGGTTGCCCGTCGAGCAGCATCATGCAGGCGCCGCACTCGGAGTCGTCGCAGCCCTCCTTGGAGCCCGTCAGGCCGATGACGTCGCGCACCGCGGCGAGCAGGTTCGTGCCCGGCTCGAGCTCGACCGGATAGGCGATGCCGTTGACGTTCAGCGTCGTCGCAACCTTCATGCGTCCTCCTTGCGGGTGCGTCCGAGAGCAGTCTCCAGAGCGCGACCGGCGATCACGGCGGCCATCGCGCGCCGGTAGTCGGCCGAGCCGCGGACGTCGGAGATCGGTGTTGCAGCGGCCGACACCGCTGCCGCCGCCGCAGCGATCGCGTCGGCGCCGCCGTCGCTGCCGGTAAGAGCGGCCTCTGCCTCGGGAACGCGCCGGATCGTGGGGGAGAGAGCCGTCATCGCTATGCGTGCGTCGGTCACCGTGCCGTCCGCGACGGTGACGACAGCAGTGGCGCCGACGACAGCGATCTCCATCTGGCGGCGATACTCGAGCCGCAGGTAGGCACTGCCCGTGCCGACGGGAGGAGCAGGAATGTGGATCTCGGTGAGCAGCTCGTCGGTCTCGGCGGCGGTCGCGCCGGGGCCGGTCCAGAGGTCGGCGATCGCGATCTGCCTCGAGCCCGAGGGCGACTGCAGCGTCGCGATCGCGCCGAAGCAGACGAGCGGCCCGCCGGTCTCCATTGCCGGCGAGGCGTTCATCACGTTGCCGCCGATCGTCCCCTGCGCGCGCGTCGCGTGCGAGCCGACGATCGCGCAGGCATCGGCGAGCGCGCTGAAGCGCGCGCGGATGTCGACGTTCACGACGATCTCGCGATGGCTCGCGAGTGTGCCGAGGCGTACGTGCCCGTCGTCGAGCACCTCGACACCGTGGAGCGCGGCAATGCGGTGGATCGCGACGATGCTCTCCGGGAGCATCGACTTGCCCGAGCGGGCGCCGACGACGAGGTCGGTGCCGCCGGCAACGGGCCTTGCGCCGCCGGCAAGTGCCGCGACGGCGGCGTCGACCGTGGTCGCGGCGGTGAACGCCTGCACGCTCACGCTCCCGCCTCCCACACGCGCTCCGGCGTCATCGGCAGCTTGTGCACCCGCGCACCGATCACCTGGGCGATCGCATTTGCGACCGCGCCTGCGGTCGGGACGCACGGCGGCTCGCCGACGCCCTTCGACCCCTTCGGCCCGGCGTTCGGCGTGTCGGTCTCGATCCAGGCAATGTCGATCTTCGGCGCATCCGACGCGGTCACGAGCTTGTAGTCGGTGAGGTGCGGGTTGCGCTGGTGGCCCTCCGCATCGAGTTGGGTTCCCTCCGAGAGGGCCTGACCGATGCCCATCACGACGCCGCCGTAGACCTGGCCGTCGGCCCCGATCCTGTTCAGGATCGTGCCGCAGTCGTGGGCGGCGGCGACCTCGAGCACGCGGACGACGCCGGTGCGGCGATCGACCCGTACCCGCACTGCGTGCGCCATCAGCTGCGGCGCGTGGAACGACTCGAGCCCGAGCCGGCCGACGCAGCCCTCGGCGGGAAACGCCTCGGGTGCCTCCGGTACCTCGCCGGCGCCCTTGCCGTGGAACGTGCCGCCGCCCGCCAGCTTCGCGATCGTGACCGACTTGTCGGGCGAGCCCTTCACGAGGATCGCGCCGTCCCGAAGCTCGAGATCCTCCCTCGACGCCTCGAGCTCCTCGGCCGCTGCGTCGAGCAGCTGCTCGCGCAGGTCGACGGCGGCCGAGATCACGGCACGTCCGCTGTTGAAGGTCGTCTGGGAGCCGCACGAGCCCATGTCGGAGGGCGCCGCGTCGGTGTCCTGGTAGAGGAGGGAGAAGTCCTCCGGCTGCATCCCGAGCTGCTCGGCCACGTACTTCGGCATCGCCATCACCGCGCCCGTGCCGTTCTCCTGCGCGCCGGTGATGATCGTGCCCGTGCCGTCCGGGTTCAGCTTCACGTAGGCACCGCTCGGCGAGGCGAAGCACGGCCACCAGCCGACCGAGACGCCGATCGCCTCGTCTTCGGGAAGCTCCTGGCCGTAGCCGATCAGCTCGACCGCCTTCTCGAGCGTCTCCTTCATCGCGATCCGCTCGAGCACCTGACCCGTCGCGGTGACGGAGCCTTCTTCGATCAGCGTGTGACGTCGGAGGTCGACGGGATCCATGCCGAGCGCGGCTGCAAGCTCGTCCATGTGCTGCTCGAGCGCCCAGCACACCTGGGGTGCCGTCGGAGCGCGGATCGAGGAAGACGGCTGGTTGTTCGAATAGACGAGCGACGATTCGACGTGGACGTTCTCGAGCTCGTACGGGCCGAGCGCGTGCATCGCCGCCATCTGCGCGAAGAAGCCACCCTCGCCGCAGTAGGCGCCCTTGTCGAGCACGAGCCGCGCCTTCCGTGCGACGAGCGTGCCGTCGGCCCGGGCACCGGTCTCTAGCTCGATCACCATGCCTTCGCGCCGGTGCCCGACCGCGACGAACTCCTCGCGGCGGGAGAAGACCAGCTTGACGGGTCGGCGCGCTGCCCGGGCGAGCGCTGCGACGTGGCCCTCGAAGTGGAAGTCGCACTTGGCGCCAAATCCGCCGCCGAGGAGCGGCACGATCACCCGGACGTGTGACTCGGGGATCTGGAGCGTGTCGGCGATGCCGCCGCGGGCGGCGTACGGCACCTGCGTCGATGTCCAGACGGTGACCTTGTCGCCCTGCCACTGTGCCACGACCGCGCGGGGCTCGATCGGGACACCGTTGACCGAGTCGGTCTCGTAGCGGCCTTTGACGACGACGTCGGCGCCGGCGAGCGCTGCTTCGACGTCGCCCTTGACGATCGTCGAGTAGCCGAGCGTGTTGTCGTGCCGGCCGAGTGCCTTCGAACCGCGATACGACTCCCAGCCGGGATGCACGAGCGTCGCATCGTCGGCGAGCGCCGACTCGAAGTCGGTCACGACGGGGAGCGGCTCGTAGTCGACCTCGATCAGGGACGCCGCCTGCTCGGCGATCTCCGCGGTCGTCGCGGCGACGCCGGCGACGACATCGCCCTCGAACCGCACCGTGTCCTTCGCAAAGAGCCGACGGTCCTTGACCATGCCGCCGTACAGCACGTCGGGCACGTCCTCGTGGGTCACGACCGCCAGCACGCCGGGGAGGGCGCGCGCCTTCGTCACGTCGATACGGGTGATCCGTGCATGCGCGTGGTCGGCGTAGCGGAACTTGGCCACGAGTTGCCCGGCGAGCACGAGATCGGCCGTGTAGCGGCCGGTGCCGGTCACCTTCTCCTTGCCGTCAGGACGGATGAACGTCCTCGGCTCCTCGACCGTCGCCATCATCAGCCTCTCTTCTCGACGTGAACAGGCCCTATCCAATCAGAGTCGGCGCCTAACCGACGTCATCCCGGCACGGGTGCCACGAGAAGCTCCTCGAGATGCGATTCCAGCGTTCCGTTGGAAAGCCCGCGGGCCGCGAGCGTGGTGCGACGCTGCACGACGTCCGCCGTTCTCGTGGCCGCTGCGAGCGGTCTCGTGCGCGATGGACAGCGTTCTCGGTGAGCCGGTCGAGACAGAGGTCGTGGAAGACGACCAGGCCGCCGTCTCTTGGTGGGCGATGACCCACGTCACCGGGGCAGTGTCGCGCGGCGGACAGCGTGCCGCCAGTCCGCTCGGGCCTGCTCGATGTCGCCGGCAGCGAGGGACGGCTCGTAGCGGGCTCCGCGCCGAAGCAGCGGCGTGATCGCCCGGACGTCCGGCCAGACGCCGACGGCCAGCCCGGCGAGCGCAGCGGCTCCGAGAGCAGTCGCGTCGCTGTCGGCGCTCACCTCGACCGGCACACCGATGAGGTCGGCCTGCAGCTGCATCAGGAAGCCGTTGGCCGTCGCCCCACCGTCGGCCCGGAGCACGCCCACATCGACCGGCAGGGCGTCGACGATGTCGGCGACCTGATGCGCCATTGCCTCGAGCGCCGCACGAACGAGATGAGCGCGTGTCGTGCCGCGCGTGAGGCCGGCGATCAGGCCGCGTGCCTCGGGATCCCACTGGGGCGAGCCGAGACCGGTCAGCGCCGGCACGAAGAAAACGCCGCCGTTCGAGCCTGCCTCCCGCGCCAGCTGCTCGCTCTCGGCAGCGGTCACGATCAGCCCGAGACCGTCTCGGAGCCACTGGATCGCCGCTCCGCCCACGAGCACAGACCCTTCCGCCGCGTACTGGGCAGGCTCGCCGGCAGAAACTGCTGCGGCGGTCTTGAGCAGGCCCGAAGCGACCGGCGCGGCCAGCTCCCCGATGTGGGCGAGGACGAACGTTCCGGTGCCGTACGTCGCCTTCATCGCGCCCGGGGTGAAGCAGCCCTGTCCGAAGAGCGCCGCCTGCTGATCGCCTGCGATGCCGGCGATCGGCACGGTCGCACCGAGCAACGAGGCCTCGGCGACAGCGCCGCAAGTGGGGACCACGGTCGGCAGGAGACAGCGTTCGATCGAGAAGAGGTCGAGCAGATCGTCGTCCCAGGTTCCCGTCTCGAGATCGAGCAACATCGTGCGTGATGCGTTCGTGATGTCGGTGATGTGCGCCGCACCGCCGGTCAGGTTCCAGGCGAGCCACGAGTCGACGGTCCCGAATGCCAGCCGTTCTTGCGGCGTATCGACCTGGTCGAGGATCCACTCGAGCTTGCTCGCCGAGAAGTACGGGTCGCAGACGAGACCCGTGCGCGCGCGGACGAGCTCGGCCGGCAAGGTTGCACACCGCGCGGCGGTGCGCCGGTCCTGCCAGACGATCGCAGGGCGCACGGGGCGGCCGGTTGCCCGCTCCCAGACCACCGTCGTCTCGCGCTGGTTCGTGAGACCGATGGCCGACAGCTCGCCCGCTGCGATCCCGGCGTCGGCGAGCGCTGCTGCGGCGGTCTCGAGCACGCTCTCCCACAGCTCGAGCGGGTCGTGCTCGACCCATCCGGGTCGGGGATAGTGCTGCACGATCTCGCGGTAGCCGCGTCCGATCGCGGTCAGGCTGTCGTCGACGACGAGGCAGGTCGTGCCCGTCGTTCCCTGGTCGACGGCGAGCAGCATGAGCGGCCTACCCGAGCAGTCGTTTCATGAGCGCGACGTCGATCGCATCGACCAGCTCGTCGGCGCGGCCGAGTCGCTCGTCGGGCAGCGTGCCGCGGACGGCGATGCAACGAAGACCCGCGCCCCTGGCCGATGCAATCCCGGCCTCCGTGTCCTCGAACGCGATCGTTCGCGCCGGGTCGATCCCGAGGATCTGCACGGCGCGGAGATACCCCTCGGGGTGAGGCTTCCCCTGCGTGACGTCGTCCGCGGTGACGATCACGCTCAGCTCGGGCGCGATCCCGGCCGCGGCCACGACAGGATCGATCTCGGCCCGGAACGCGCCGGACACGATCGCAACGGGCACGCGGGCGGCCGCGTAGCGCACGGCCTCCCGGACGGGGTGGGTGACCGTCGAGCCGCTCGCCGCACGCTCGGCGTAGGTCGCGATCCGTTCCTGGACGAGCATTCCGAGCAGAGAGCCGTCGACGCCGAGCCACGTGCCGATGATCGCCTCCTCCGTGTTCCCGGCGAGCGTCGCAAAGTACTCGCTGGAGGAGAGCGGTCGACCGTGGCGCGCGAAGAGCTCCTGGTAGATCGCGAGGAGCAGCGGCTCGTCGTCCGAAAGCGTCCCGTTGAAGTCGAACACGAGTGCCTCCACCGCTTCCATCTGAGGCGGAGCCTACTCTGCTCGTCCGATGCTGCCGGTGGCGCTCACCTCGGTATCGCGCGCGAACCTCTAGGATCGCCGGACGATGGGACAGGCGATCGGTCAGATGCTGACGATGGCGGTCGGCGTGGCTCTGAGCCCGTTGCCGATCATCGCCGTGGTGCTGCTGCTCACCGGAACGAGCGGCAAGCTCAAGGGGATTGCGTACGTTGCCGGCAGCATCGTGAGCACGGCGATCGTCGGTGGGCTGCTCGTGGCTGCAGGGGTCGGCGCCGGCACGAGTAGCGATGGTGGGCCCTCGAGCGGAACGTCCACGCTCAAGCTCGTTCTCGGCGTCGTACTCGTCGCACTTGCCGCCAGGCAGTGGCGCGGTCGGCCGCTCGAGGGCGAGGAGGCTGCGATGCCGAAGTGGATGGGCGCGCTCGACGGCTTCACGCCGCTGAAGTCCTTCGGCGCGGGCGTCGTGCTCAACGTGTTGAACCCCAAGAACCTGCTGCTCATCGTGGCCGGTGCCGCGGCCGTCGCGGGCTCCGGTGCCACCGGTGGTGAAGAGGCCGTCGCCTGGGTTGTCTTCACCGTGATCGCGGCGATCGGCGTCTCCACGCCCGTCGTGATCGCGCTCTCGATGGGCGACCGCGCGGATACGCTGCTCGAGCGCCTCAAGACGTGGATGGCGCGCAACAACGGCGTCATCATGGCCGTGATCCTGCTGCTGATCGGCGCCAAGCTCCTCGGCGACGGGATCGGCGGCCTCTAGAGCTTCGAGATCGCGTCGCCCGGGCGGACGGCGCCCGACGTGACGACGCGCGTGTTCACCCCGCGGAGGCGAAGCTCGCGGCCCGGGGACTTGTTCACGAACTTGAGCGCCTCGCTGCCGAAGCGGGCGCTGAACTTGGCGCAGCCGGTGTGCGGCTCTGCAGTCACCTCGATCACGGCGTCTCCGACGGCCAGGCGGCTTCCGGCTGGCAGGTTGTCGATGCTGAGGTCGAGGTCGACGAAGAGCTGGTCGCCCGCGAGCGCGCGACGCTCGTCGCTCCCGGCAATCGCCCTCGCGGCGCGGACGTTCATCAGCGTCAGCTGGGCGTCGAGGTTTGCCGACCCGTCCGGGTTACGGCTGCTGCCCCGCGCCCTCCACGCGTCGCCCACGAGGCCTTGATCGAGATCGAGCATCGCTTCGGCGAGCACCTCCCGGTCGTCCTCGGCGGGTCGGCGCACGATCAGCTCGACTGTTCCGGCTGCTGCCGGCGACCGCCGGATATCGTCCAGCGCGGCGTGCAGCTCCTCGGCCGTGCGGTGCTCTTCCATGGTCGGGATACTACGCAAGCACGCGGCCGTTCACCGGGCCCGCATCTGGTTGTTGCGCTTCTCGTGTGTCACCTCGGCGAGTCCGAGCGCCTCGAGGAGCGGCGGCAGGTAGACGCCGAAGCGGCCGCGGAGCCCCTTCTTGAGGCCGTACCAGCCGCCGACCGGATTGTCGGCCGAGCGGCCCCACGCCTCGACCGTTCCCTCGGCGGCCGGCTTCTGCTCGTCAGCGCCACCTAGGGGGATCCAGTCGCCGCGTTCCTTCAGCATCGCGTGCAGATCCTCGATCGCGCGCAGCTGGTAGCGGAGCTCGGTCGAGCCGACCCGGCAGACGAGCGCCGGCGGGTCCGCTTCTTCGTCCCGGTACATGGTGTAGGTGGAGCTACCGGGCGGAGTCTGGAGCTGCCAGGGATCGTCTTTCGTTCCCGTGCCGATCGAATCAGCCATCGTACGTCCCCCTTTTTTAGCGACCACGGGAGCCTAGTGCTTCAGGTAACGGTCGGCCGCGCACCGTCCGGTTTCGATCTGGTGAACACGGCCGGCACCGCTTGCGCCGAGGATTGTGTCCCACTATCGTCCGACTCTCGCAGTCCGTTTCCGCGGCCCTCCCCGGGCACGTGTGGAGCAGCCACTCGTCCAAGGAGAAGCTCGTGGGGGCCATTGCCGAAGCCGTCGCCAAGCTGATGCCCGAGCTGACGCAGGAGCTCGCCGACCTCGTTGCGATCCCCTCCGTCTCGGCGGTCGATTTTCCCGAGGAGACGAGGCACGAGATCATGCGCGCCCACGACTTCGTCGCCGAGCTCTTTCGCGGCGTCGGCGTCGAGGTGGGCGTGCTCGAGCTCCCGAACACTGCCCCCGTGATCATCGGTGAGATCCCGGCGCCGAGGGGTGCGCCCACGGTGCTGCTCTACTGCCATTACGACGTCGTTCCGGCGGGTGACGACGCCGAGTGGGAGTCGCCGCCGTACGAGCTGACCGAGCGGGACGGTGCGCTCTTCGGCCGCGGCTCGGCCGACACGAAGTCCAACATCATCGCCCACGTCGGCGCGCTTCGGGTCTGGAACGGACGGCCACCCGTCGGGATCAAGCTCGTGATCGAAGGCCAGGAGGAGGTCGGCGGCGGCGCGCTGCTCGACTATCCCGCGACCGATCCCGACCTGTTCCGAGCCGACGCAATGCTGATTGCCGACATGGGGAGCGTTCGGCCGGGCGTCCCGACGCTCACGATCGGACTCCGCGGCATGGTGCAGACGACGATGGAGGTCGAGACGCTCGCCGGCCCGAAGCACAGCGGCCAGTACGGCGGCGCAGCTCCCGATGCCGTCGGCGTCCTCGTGCAGGCGCTGGCAACCCTCCACGATCGGAACGGTGACGTGGCGGTCGATGGCCTGCGACGCGAGCCCTGGACAGGTGACGGCTCGTCGGAGGACGAGTTCAGGAGCCTTGCCGAGGTGAGGGACGGCCTGCCGCTCGTCGGGACGGGCGACCTCGGCTCGCGCGTCTGGTCGGGGCCGGCTATCACGATCATCGGGATGGACATACCGTCTGTCGCAGATTCGCTCAACGCGGTCAATGCGTACGCCCATGCCAAGATCAACACGCGGGTCCATCCGGGTCAGGACGCCGATGAGGCGCAGGCTGCGGTCGTCCGCCATCTCGAGTCCGTCAAGCCGTTCGGGATCGGACTGACCGTGCACCCCGGCGCGACGGGCAACGGGTTCCTTGCCGAGACAACCGGGCCTGCGTACCAGGCGGCGCGCGATTCCATGGAGGCAGCCTGGGGAGTGGAGGCGTCGTACGCGGCGACGGGTGGCTCGATCCCGCTCGTGAACGCGCTCCACCAGGCGGTGCCCGAGGCCGAGCTTCTGCTGCTCGGCGCCTGCGACGGGTACGCCAACATCCACGCTCCCAACGAGCGGTTGCTGATCGAGGAATTCGAGAAGGCAGTCGTCGTCGAGGCCGAGTTCTTCGGGCGCTTCGCCGAGGCATTCGCAGCCGGTCGAGCCGTGGCTGCCGAATGAGCGAGCCGTCGCCAACACCGGTGGCGGCCACGCCTCCGGCCGGCACGATGGAGCGCATCCTCGGTGCGATCGAGCGCGGCGGCAACAAGATGCCCGATCCGGCGATCCTGTTCGTCTGGCTCGCTGTGGGCGTCGTCGTTCTCTCGGCGCTGCTGTCGTGGGCCGACATCAGCGTCACCTACGAGGTCGCCAAGCCCCCGCCGATCTCGGTCGACGAGGTCGTGCAGGGCGGCTCGACGCAGCCCTCGGGCGGGCTCCCGGACGCTTCGGTGCAGGAGGGCGAGTACGAGATCGTCAAGCAGACGGCGTCGATCCAGAGCCTGCTCTCGGCCGACGGCGTGCGGTTCATGTTCACGTCGTTCGTCGCGAGCTTCCGGAACTTCGCCGCCGTCGCGATCATCCTCGTCGTCATGATCGGCGTCGGCCTGGCGGAGGCCTCGGGGCTGATCGGAGCGCTGATCCGGAAGCTCGTCGGTGCAACCTCCGCTGCGATGCTGACGCCGATCATCGTCTTCATCGGCGTGCTGTCGAGCGTCGCCTCGGACGCCGGCTACCTCGTGCTCATACCCTTGGGTGCCGCCGCCTTCAAGAGCGTCGGTAGGAATCCGTTGGCGGGCATGGCGGCTGCGTTCGCCGGCGTTGCCGCCGGCTTCGGAATCAACTTCCTGATCACGCCCCTCGACGGCGTCCTGACCGAGATCACGAACGACGCTATCGCTCTGTCCGACCCCAATCGCACCATCGACCTGGCGGCGAACCTCTACTTCGGGATCGGCTCGACCATCTTTGTCACGCTCGTCGTGTCGCTCGTGTCGATGTTCATCGTCGAGCGCGGCCTCGGCGCCCACGATCCGGACTCCGAGAGTGACGACGCGTCACTCGATGCCGATCACGGAGTCGTGGTATCGCCCGAGGCGGAGGCGAGAGGCATCCGGTACGCCGTCCTAGCAACGGCCGCCGTCCTCATCGGGATCACGCTCCTCACCGTCCTGCCCGACGCCCCGCTGCGCGATCCGATCACCGGTGACATCATCGGTAACTCGCCGTTCATGGACAGCCTGATCGTGATCATCACGATCATCTTCTTCGCCGCAGGCCTGCCTACGGCCGCGGGGCGGGCACGCTCAAGGGGAGCGACGAGGTGATCGCTTCGATCACCAAGTCGTGGGCGGGACTCGCCGGGCTTTTGTTCCTCTTCCTGCTGATCGCCCAGTTCATCGCGTACTTCAACTACAGCAACATGGCCCAGGTCGCGGCCGTGAAGCTCGGTGACTGGCTCGAGTCGGCAGACATCGGAGCGCTCTGGCTGCTGATCGGCTTCGTGTTCATTGCGTTCCTCGTCAACTTCATCATGCCGGCGGCGATCGCGAAATGGGCCATCCTGGCCCCGATCTTCATCCCGCTCTTCTTGCGGCTCGACGTGGCGCCACAGACCGTGCTCGCCGCCTTCAGGGTCGGCGACTCTCCGTCGAACGTGATCACGCCTCTGATGGCCTACTTCCCCCTGATCGTCATCTTCGCGCAGCGCTACAAGAAGAACGCCGGGATCGGCACCGTCGTCTCGATGATGCTGCCGTTCGTCCTCGTGCTGTCGGTCGCGTGGACGCTGTTCTTCGTCGCGTGGTACCTCATCGGGATCCCGCTCGGACCGGGATCGCCTGTCCATCTCGACTAGCGGTACGTTGTCGGCCGCCGCCGCCGTCCCGTCTGGCTGAGCCGTGAGCGACTCCACCATCACGTTCCTGATCCTCGGCGCCGTCGTGGCGGTGTTCGTGTGGGACAAGCTCCCCGTGGCGATCGTTGCCGTCGGGGTGGCGCTGTCACTCTGGGCGACCGGCGTCCTCGACCTCGATCAGGCCCTCAGCGGGTTCGGCGATCCCTCGGTGATCTTCATCGGGTCGCTCTTCGTCGTCAGCGAGTCACTCGATGCGACGGGCGTCACGTCGTGGGCCGGCCAGCAGTTGATCGCCGGGGCGGGCGAGAGCCGCACTCGCGTTCTCGTATTGACGATGCTGCTCTGCGCGGTGCTGACTGCGCTGATCACGCCGAACGGATCGGTCGCGGCGCTCGCGCCCGTTGTCGTCGTGATGGCAGCGCGGCTCCGTCGCTCTCCGTCACAGCTACTGATCCCGCTCGCCTTTGCGGCGCACGCAGGCTCGCTGCTCGTTCTGACGGCCTCGCCGGTGAACGTCATCGTGTCCGAAGCGTCGAGCGACGCCGGCGCGGGGCGGATCGGGTTCTTCCAGTTCTCCCTCGTCGGCATGCCGCTCGTCGCCGGCACCGTCGCGATCGTGGTGCTGTTCGGCGAGCGCCTCCTACCCCACCGCACGCCCCGCACCGTCACACGCGACTTCAGCGCCCATGCACAGACGCTCGTGCAGCAGTACGGCCTCGCGCCCGACGAGGTGCGACTCGAGCGCGGCGCGGGCGTCGCCGAGATCGTCATCCCTCCTCGCTCGGAGCTCATCGGCGAGACGGTCTTCCCGTATCAAGTAACGGATAGCGGCGACCTCGTCGTCCTAGCAGTGCAACGCAAGGGCGAGGATCTTCCGGGCGATACGGTGCTCGCAGCCGGCGACACGCTGCTCCTCGAGGGGCCGTGGAGCGCGCTCGAGGAGCATCTCGACGACCCCGGCGTTCTCGTCGTCGACGAGCCGGATCTCGTCCGACGCCAGGCGGTTCCGCTCGGAGACGGCGCCAAGCGCGCCACTCGTCGTGCTGTCGGTGATGGTGGTGCTGCTCGCAACCGGAGCCGTGCCGCCCGCGGTCGCCGGGCTCGTCGCCGCAATCGCGATCATCCTCACACGCGTGCTCACGATCGACCAGGCCTATCGCGGGATCCAGTGGACGACCGTGATCCTCGTCGCCGGGATGATTCCGCTCTCGACCGCGATGACCGAGACCGGGGCGGCGGCGACGCTAGCGGAAAGCCTCATCGACATCGTCGGCGACGCCGGGCCACACGCGCTCGTGCTCGGGCTCGTTCTGCTCACGTTCGTTCTCGGCCAGCTGATCAGCAACATGGCGACGGCGCTGATCATGATCCCGATCGCCGTCTCGGCCGCATCCGAGCTCGATGTATCCGCCAAGCCCGTGCTCATCGCGATTGCGGTCGCGAGCGCCGCGGCCTTCATCACCCCGGTCGCGACTCCCGCGAACCTGATGGTGATGGAGCCGGGCGGCTACCGCTTCGGCGACTACTGGCGGCTCGGCTTGCCACTGCTCGCTCTCTTCGGCATCGTCGCCGTCCTGCTGGTTCCCGTTTACTGGCCGTTCTGATGACCGAACCAGGCGCCAATCGCGGCGTGCAGGCGCCGGTCGAGCTCCTCGCCCGCGGCCTCAAGGTCTTCGCCTCACCGCGGGGCGAGCCGCGCGCCCGGCGTGCCACCGACCTGGTGTTCCTCGTGCTCGCCCTCGTTGGACTGCTCGTCACCGTTGCGGCCTACCCGCCGTCGTCCTTCGAGCGGTCGCTGGAGCGCTTTCTCGCCGCCCTGCCGCCCTGGCTCGACCCCGTCTGGGGGTTCCTCACCGATGCTCCCTGGTTCCTCGCCATCGTCTTGCTCGCCATCGCGGTCGTGCGGCGACGGTTCGTCGTCGTCCTGCAGGCGCTAGCGTCCCTCTGCCTCGCGACGGTCCTCGGCATCTGCTCGGTACGCCTTACGATCGGCGACTGGCCGGACCTCGTGGACGTGCTCGCCGGAACGGCTGCCGCGCCGCGGTTCCCGGGCGTTCGGCTGGCGGAGGCCGCCTCGGTGATCGTTGCCGTCTCACCCCACCTCGTTCGTCCCTGGCGCAGGTTCGGCCGCTCAGTGCTCGCCCTCGGCGTGCTCGGTACCGCCGCGCTTGGCGGCACCACGCCGCTCGGCACGGTAGCGGCCGTGCTGATCGGCATCGTCGCCGCGGCTGCAGTACGGCTCGCAAGCGGCACGTCCGGTGGTCGGCCCGGCATCGCGGACGTCGAGGCCGGGCTGATCCAGCTCGGCATTGTCGCCAGGGACCTTCGTGTAGCCGATCGTCAGGTCGCCGGCGTCTATCACCTGCGCGCCTCCGATGAGGCCGGGCGAGCGCTGCTCGTCAAGGTGTACGGACGCGACGCCTACGACACGCAGCTCGTCGCCACGCTCTGGCGAAGCGTCTGGTACCGGGGCGACACCTCCCTCCGCCTCGGCCGCCTCCAGGCGGCGGAGCACGAAGCCTTCGTGACGCTGCTCGCCCGGAACGCGGGTCTCGCCACGCAAGACGTCGTTACCGCTGCGGCAACGATCGACGACGATGCGCTGCTCGTGCTCCGCGGCTCGATCCGGCCGTTCGCGACCCTCGAGCCCGATGACGGGCTCGTGCGCGAGGCGTGGCAGGCGCTCGCGCTCCTCGAGGAGGCGAGGATCGCCCATCGACAGCTCGATCCGATGGCGGTTGCGGTGATCGACGGCAGAGTCGGGATCGCCGACTTCGGCAGCGCAACCGTGGCCCCGAGCGCGCTGCAGCTCGTGACCGACCGGGCGCAGCTCCTGGTCACAACGGCGTGCCTCGTCGGCAAGGAGCGAGCCCTCGCGGCCGCGATCGATGCGCTCGGCAACGACGGCGTCGCCGCCCTCCTCCCGTTCCTGCAGACCGCGGCCTTCAGCCCATCCCTCCGCCGCGAGCTCAGGGCGGCCGCGATCGACGTCGACGACTTCCGCGACGAGGCGGTGACGGTCACAGGGGTGGAGGCGCCGGAGCCCGTCAAGCTTCGCCGGGTCACGTGGTGGTCGGCGGTCCAGCTCGCGCTGCTCGGGCTCGCGAGCTACACGATCATCGATGCCGCGAGCGGGGTGGACTGGGAGGAGGTGTGGTCGTCGGTCGCGGACTCGGCCTGGGGCTGGCTCCTCGTCGCATTCCTCGTCGCGCAGCTCCCACGTCTGACGCAGGCCGTCTCGACGCTCGGCTCCGTCCCCGTCTCGCTCCCGTTCGGCCCGGTGTACACGATGCAGCTCGCGATGGGGTACATGAACGTCGCTCTGCCCTCCAACCTGGCCCGGATGGCGATCAGCATTCGGTTCTTCCAACGGCAGGGCCTCTCGGCGCCGATCGCAGTAGCGTCGGGTGCGATCGACTCGTTCGTCGGCACGGTCGTCCAGGCGGTGCTGCTCGGCGTCCTCCTCATCTTCTCCGAATCGACGCTGGCGCTCGACCTGCCGTTCCCGTCGGGTGGGACGCGCACCCTTTTGTGGATCCTCGTCGTGATCGTCGTCGGCTCGGTGGCCTTCCTGGTTCTCGCGCCCCGGGTTCGCAGGCTGATCGTCGACCAGGTACGCCGCTTCTGGCCGGATGTGCGCCGCGCTCTCGGGACGCTGCGGGCGTCGAACAAGCTCGCGCTGCTCGTCTTCGGCAGCGTGGGCACCGAGCTGCTGTTCGCCATCGCGCTCGGCCTCTTCGCACGCGGGTTCGGCTACGACCTCCCGCTCACCGAGTTGCTCGTGATCAACATCAGCGTCTCGTTGCTGGCGAGCTTCGTGCCCGTTCCGGGTGGGGTCGGCGTGGCGGAGTTCGGCCTAACGCTGGGTCTCACGTCGGCAGGGATGGCTCCCGAGGCAGCGGTCGCGGCCGGTGCTGCTCTACCGCATCTCGACCTTCTACCTGCCACCGACCTGGGGCTTCGGCGCCATGCAATGGCTCAAGCGAAACCGCTACCTCTGACGATGGCGCCCGGGCCATTCGATCGCGCCGGCGCGCCAGGCATGCGTGGCAACGCGAGTAATCTCGGCCACATGACATCCGGCCGAGCGACAGAAGACGAGGGCCTCGAGGCGTACGTCTCCACGGGCCAGCTGCCGGCGGCGCCCCGGGTCGCGCGGCTCGTCGACGGGGTCTACGAGCGGTACCGAGCGAACGCCGACGGACAGCGATCGACGGTCTATCCTGCGCTCGCCAACGCCGATCCCGACCGCTTCGGCATCTGTGTGGCCGGGACGGACGGGAGCGTGGTCACGGCCGGTGATGCCGACATGGAGTTCGCAATCATGAGTGTGTCCAAGCCGTTCGTCTTCGCACTCGTCTGCGAGGCGCTCGGTCCCGCCGAGGCACGCCACAAGCTCGGCGTCAACGGGACCGGACAGTCGTTCAACTCGCTCTCCGCGGTCGAGTCCGGCAAGGGATTGACGAACGCAATGGTCAACCCCGGCGCGATCGCAGCCACCAGCCTCGTTCCCGGCTCGACCGCCGACGAGAAGTGGGATGCGATCCACCGCTGCCTCTCGGGCTTCGCGGGCCGACCACTATCCGTCGACGAGGACGTGTACCGCTCGGCATCCGAGACGAACTATCGCAACCAGAGCATCGCGAGGCTCCTCGAGAGCTACGAGCGCATCTACTTCGATCCGGCGGAGACAACCGATCTGTACACCCGTCAGTGCTCGCTCGACGTGAGCGCGAGGGATCTGGCGGTGATGGGGGCCACGCTCGCCGACGGCGGCGTCAACCCGATCTCCCGCGAGCGCGTGATCGATGCGGTGACGTGTCGGTACACGCTCGCCCTGATGACGACCGCAGGCCTGTACGAGACATCGGGTGACTGGCTCTACGACGTCGGCCTGCCCGGGAAGAGCGGTATCGGCGGCGGCATCCTTACCGTCGCACCCGGCAAGGGTGGCCTCGGCACGTTCGCCCCGCTGCTCGACGAGGCGGGGAACAGCGTCAAGGGTCAGCTCGTAGCCCGCGATCTCTCGCGCCGGCTCGGGCTCGACCTCTTCGCCTCCGAGCCACGCGCCGAGCCTGCCGCATAGGATCAAGGCTCCAACTACCAGTGAGGACATCGGCGTGAACCTGCACACTGATCTGCCAACCCGAGCCCAGATCGACCGGCTGCTCGAGAGCCGACATCCGGCAACCGTCTCTCTCTACCTCGCGACCGACCCGACCTCGAGCGGCGAGGCGGAGCGCATCGAGCTCAAGAACCTCGCGAGCGAGGCCCGGCGCCAGCTCGAGGCCGTCGGTGCCGCGAAGGCTGACATCTCGGCGATCGACGAGGCTGTCGCGGAGCTCGACGACGACGGCGAGCTCTGGCGCTACCAGGCGCGGAGCCTCGCGATCTTCGTGACGCCGACGTCGCTGACGACCTTTCGGCTCCCGAACCACCTCGGCAACGTGGTCGAGGTATCGGACCGCGTCCACATCAAGCCGTTGCTGCGCGCGGTGACGTTTCCGCAGGTCGGCTATGTCCTCGCGCTCGCCCAGGGCTCCGTGCGGGTCGTCGAGGTGATGCACGACCTGGAGCCGACCGAGATCGCCATACCCGATCTTCCGCGCGACGTCGAGAGCGCCGTCGGGAAGTCGTCGATCCGAAGCAAGTCTCCGAGCGGCCGGGACGAGGGTGCTCTCGGGCAGCGCCTCCGCCAGTACTCGAGGCAGATCGACCAGGCTCTCCGGCCGTTTCTGAACGGCGTCGACGTGCCGTTGATCCTCGCGGCGACGGAGCCGCTCGACAGTGTGTTCCGATCGGTCAACACGTACCCCCATCTCGCGGCGGCGACGATCGCGGGCAACCCCGAGGGCACCTCGGACTGGACCTCGTCGCGAGTGCGCGCGTCGTTCTCGACGGGATCTACGCGGACGAGCTGCTCGCGATCCACGACCTCTTCGGGCGCCGCACGTCCGAGCTCCGCACCGCGACGGACATCGTCGATGTCGCCAGGGCGGCGACGTTCGGGGCTGTCGACACCGTGCTCGTCGACATCGACGAGGTCGTCCCGGGTGTCGTCGACGACGACACGGGAGCCGTCACCTTCATGGAGACCGAGAACGCCATCGGGTACGGCGTCGTCGACGAGATCGCCCGACGGGTCTGGCTCACCGGCGGCCGCGTGCTGGCGGTTCGTCGCGGAGACATCCCGGGCGACGGTGCGGTCGCCGCAATCCTTCGCTACCCGGTCTGAATCGACGAGCACGGCAACAGGCAAAGACGGCGGACGCGTGACCGGCAATCGCTCGACGAGCACCCGTCCGTACGGGCGGGTCCGGCGCTTGCTGGTCGGGCTCGCCGCGTGCGTGGTCGCGATCGCGTTCGCCCCGACGGCGCTCGCAGGGGTCGAGGACGAGCAGGCGCTCGCGCAGAAGTACGCGCCGGTCGTCCGCCTCGTCGATCAGCCGGTCGAGTGCGGGCCGGGCGAGCCCTACATTCCGACCGACGTGAACGTGCTCTTCGAGGAGCCGACCGTCGCGCTTCGCGGGCCGTGGAACCGCACCGACCTCGTCAAGATCGGGCCCGACGCGACGGACCTCGAGAATCGCTACGAGTATCACCTCGACTTCCCGGGCGACCCGCTCGATGCCGGCTGCGACTACGAGCTTTGGGCGCGACGACTGACCAAGACCTCGCAGCCGACGGTCTACGCGCATGTCGCAACCGACCCGGCGTACCCCGGCAAGCTCGCCCTGCAGTACTGGTTCTTCTACCCGTTCAACGACTTCAACAACACGCACGAGGGCGACTGGGAGATGACGCAGCTCGTCTTCGACGCCGCCGACGCCTCCCAAGCGCTGACGAAGGATCCGGTCAGGGTGGGCTACAGCTCGCACGAAGGTGCCGAGGGCGCGGCCTGGGGAGACGAGAAGCTCGAGGTCGTCGACGGAACGCATCCCGTCGTGTATCCGGCGGCGGGCTCCCACGCGAACAAGTTCACCTCGGCGCTCTACCTCGGCAGCTCGGCCGACGCGGGCGTCGGCTGCGACAACACCGTCGGGCCGCATCGTGAGCTGATGCCGACCGTGAAGACGATCCCGAGCGATCCGGCCGCGGCGAAGGCTGCCTTCCCGTGGATCACGTTCGAGGGGCGCTGGGGCGAGCTTCAGGCGGCGTTCTTCAACGGGCCGACCGGTCCCGAACATGAAGGACCAGTGGCTGCACCCGATCGAGTGGTCGCAGCACTGGCGCGATCGCGGCTATGCCGTGCCGGCCGGCGGCGTGTTCGGCACGGGCGCCACCGATCTGTTCTGCAGCGGCGTCGCGACGGGGTCGAAGGCGCTCGTGCTGTTGCTCCGGAGCCCCGGGCTGACGCTTCTCGTCCTCGGCGCAATCCTCGGCCTGATCGTATTCGCGGCAGTGCGCGCGACCTGGAGGCCGGTGGCGCCGCTGCGGCTAGCCCGGCGACGCTCGTGGGGGCAGATCATCTCCGCCTCGGGAGCGATGTACGTGCGTCACCCCCGTCTGTTTCTCGGCATCGGCGTGCTGCTGATCCCGTTCGCGGTCGTGATCACGTTCCTGCAGTGGCTCGTGTTCCGCCTCGTCGACCTCGTCGGCACGCTTACCGGCCAGGGCGCCGGAACGTTTGCGTTCCTCGCGCTCGTGATCGGCACGACCCTGACGCTGCTCGGGCTCGGGCTCGTCCAGGCGGCGATCGCGTGCGCACTTGTCGAGATCGACGAGGGCCGCCCGATCGGGCCGGTGGCGTCCTACAAGATCGCCCTGCGTCGGCTCCGGCCGCTCCTCCGCTCGATCGCGCTCTTCGTCGTCGTCTGGGTGCTGCTCTCTGCGACCGCCTTCTTGATCCCGGTGGCGATCTGGCTTGCCGTGCGGTGGTGCCTGCTCGCGCCCGCCGTCGAGCTCGAGGATCGCAACGGGATCTCGGCCCTTCGTCGCAGTGCCGGCCTCGTGCGTGGCCGCTGGATCCGCACGGGCTCGCTCGTCGGTGTCAGCGCGGGCATCGCCCTGGCCGCCGGGCCGCTCCTCGGCGTGGTGCTGATCTTCCTCACGAGCATGCCGTTTGCGCTGCTGAACCTGGTCGCAGGGGTCGTCTACGCGCTGGCGCTCCCGTTCGTTGCCCTCGTCACGGGCTACGTCTACTTCGACGCGCGCACCCGCGGCGAGCTCGAGCCCGTACAGCCGTCAGAGCTGCCGGCCGAGATCGAGCTCGCCACCCAGTGACTCAGTAGTCGTTGCGCTCGATCAGCTCGATCCGATAATCGTCGGGGTCGCGGACGAAGCAGAGCAGCGATCCACCCTCGCGCACCGAGTACGGCGCGCGCTCCGGCTCGATGCCCTGGGCCGCGAGCTTCTCCAGCGTCTCGGCCATGTCCTCGACCGTGAGTGCGATGTGCCCGTACGCCGACCCGAGCTCATACGAGTCGACGCCGAAGTTGTAGGTCAGCTCGAGCTCCGGCACCGGCTTGCCGGGGACGCCGAGGAAGTAGTTCATCGCCTCGTCTCGGATCGGCAGCTCGCGCCGCTTCTCGAGCCCGAGCGCCTCGTAGAACGCGATCGACCGCTCCGGATCGGTGATGCGGTAACAGGTGTGAATGAGCTCCATGGCGTTCTCCTTTGCGGTGGTGGCAGGCGGCAGCGCGTCCTGTTGCGCCTCGCGTCCCGAGACTACGCAAGAGTGCGGCTAACCGCACCGGTCACCCATGGCCGCGCTGATAGCTTCGCGAGGTGACCGCCCGCGTGAACCCCTGGCTCGTCCTCGTCCTCGTCTGCCTGGCGCAATTCATGGTCATTCTCGACGCGACGATCGTCAACGTTGCCCTGCCGACGATTCAGACGGATCTCGGCATGACGGACACGAACCTGCAGTGGATCGTCAACGCCTACACGCTGATCTTCGGCGGCTTCCTGCTCCTCGGCGGCCGAGCCGGCGACCTCGCGGGGCGGAAGAAGGTCTTCCTCATCGGCCTCGTGTTGTTCACGTCTGCCTCGCTGTTGTGTGCGGTGGCAACGGGGTCGACGTGGCTGATCATGAGCCGGGGCCTGCAGGGCCTCGGGGCCGCGCTCGTCTCGCCGGCCGCGCTCTCGATCGTGACGGCGACCTTCAGGGAAGGGGCCGACCGGACGAAGGCGCTCGGCGTCTGGTCCGCGATCGCCGTCGGCGGAGGCGCTGTCGGGCTGCTGCTCGGGGGCATCCTCGTCGAGACCTTCTCGTGGCCCTGGATCTTCCTCGTCAACATCCCGGTCGGGATCGTCGCGTTCATCCTCTCGCTCCGCTACGTGCCCGAGTCGCGCGACGAGCATGCGCACAAGACCTTCGACATCCCCGGCGCGGTGGCCGTCACTGCCGGCCTCATCGCCCTCGTCTACGGGATCGTCCGCTCGGCCGAGCTCGGCTGGGGCTCGGGCCAGGTGATCGGCATCCTCGCGCTCTCAGCGGTGCTGTTGATCGGATTCGTCGCGATCGAGACGCGCTCGGCCGAGCCGCTCGTGCGGCTCTCGATCTTCGCTGTGCGCACGGTGCGCGGTGCCAACGTGGTGATGCTCATCGTCGCCTGCGGGCTCTTCGCGATGTTCTTCTTCAACACGCTGTTCCTGCAGCGCGTGCTCGACTTCTCACCGATCCAGTCCGGCCTTGCATTCCTCCCGTTCACGGCAGGCATCATCGTCGGCTCGATCGCCTCCCAGCAGCTGATCCCGCGGCTCGGTGCCCGCGAGGTACCGATCGTCGGCCTGGTCATCGCCGTCGTGGGCATGCTGCTGTTCCTCCGGCTCACGCCCGAGAGCACCTACCTCGCCGACATCCTGCCGGGGATCATGCTCACCTCGATCGGGATGGGACTGACCTTCGTGCCCCTGACGCTGATCGCGACGAGCGGAATCCCGGTCGACGACGCCGGCCTTGCGTCCGGGCTGTTCAACACGTCTCAGCAGGTCGGTGGCGCGCTGGGTCTCGCGCTGCTCTCGACCTTCGCCGCCAACAAGACGGCCGACGTGCTCTCGTCGGCCGGTGGCAAGCCCACCGAGTCGCAGACGGCGCAGGCGCTCGTCGATGGCTTTCACATCGCGTGGATCGGGTGCGCAGCGTTCCTCGGGGCCGGCGCGGTCATGCTCTTCGTCCTGCTCCGGCGCGGCGACGTGCTCGCCGCTGCGCACGGCGAGGCCGAAGCCGTCATCACCTAGAACCCGTCCAACGTAGGGTGCAGGCGTGAAGATCGCACCGTTTCGGATCGAGCAGTACTACGCCGTCCACGAGTTCACGGCGCCGTACATGCTCTCGTCGAGCGATGCCGAATCGGTCGCCGTTGCGGACCTTGTCGCGCTCGAGCCGGGGGCGATGGAGACGCTCCTGTCGCAGCGGCTCGGCTACACGGAGTCGGTCGGAGCGCCGGAGCTCCGGGAGGCAATCGCTCCCATCTACGAGACCGTGGCACCCGACGACGTCGTCGTCGTGGCCGCGGCGGAGGAGGGCATCTTCGTCGCGTACCACGCGCTGCTCGAGCCGGGTGACCACGTGGTGGTCGAGACGCCCTGCTACGAGTCGGCGCTCCAGGTTGCGCGGTCGGCCGGGGCGACGGTGACCGAGTGGCGGCGATCGGCAAGTGACGGGTGGGCGCACGATCTCGATGCGCTCCGCACCGCGTTGCGGCCGGACACGAAGCTCGTCTACATCAACAGCCCGCACAACCCGACCGGGGTGCTGATGTCACCCGCGGTGCTCGACGCCGTCGTCGAGCTCTGCGCCGAGCGCGGCGCGTGGCTCTTCTCCGACGAGGTGTACCGCGAGCTCGAGCACGACCCGGCCGACCGCCTGCCGGCGGCGTGCGACCTCTACGAGCGCGCGCTCTCGCTCGGCTCGATGTCGAAGACCTACGGGCTGCCAGGCCTGCGCCTTGGCTGGCTTGCGTGCCGCGACCGCGACGCACTGCGGCGCATCGTCGACCTCAAGCACTACACCACCATCTGCTCGAGCGCGCCTAGCGAGCTTCTGAGTGCGCTTGCGCTCCGGCACCGGGACGCGCTCGCTGACCGTAATCGAGGCATCGTGCTCGCGAACCTGCTGCTGCTCGACGCGTTCTTCGAGCGGCACGGCGATCTGCTCGCGTGGGTGAGGCCGACCGCCGGCCCAATCGGGTTCCCCCGCCTGCGCGGCACCGAAGATGCGACGGCGCTCTGCGAGGAGCTCGTCGCCGCCGAGGGTGTCCTGCTCCTTCCCGGCGCCGTCTACGACGAGCCGGCCCACGTACGGTTCGGCTTCGGCCGGGCAGCCATGCCCGAGGCGCTGGAACGGCTCGAGCGCTTCATCGACACACGTTCTTAACCCTGCTGAAGCGCGGCCGCAACCGGTACGCAAGGTTTCCGAACAACCTGCCGATACACCTTGATGCAGACAACACGACTCCCTCGAGGAGGGGCGCTGCAATGGGTGACGGTCAGAGGCTCACGACGT
Organism: uncultured Thermoleophilia bacterium; assembly: GCA_963799575.1. GTDB lineage: Bacteria > Actinomycetota > Thermoleophilia > Gaiellales > Gaiellaceae > Gaiella. The sequence goes on along the minus strand of CAWCXK010000008.1, from coordinate 148,511 downwards.
GGATCGAGTGGTACCGCTTCGCACGAGAGGCCCTCGAGCTAGGGCACGCGGAAGCGTCCTCGTACGCCACCGCGCGGTACGTGGAAGAGCAGAATCGGACCCAGACACGCGAGTGGAGAGCTGCATGAGCGCCGATCCGACACTCGAGGCGGTCGAGACCGATGCGTCAGAGGAAGCACGACCCGATCCCGCCGCCCGCGTGCTCGGGTGGCGGATCGAGCAGCTCCTCGCCGTCGGCTTCGACAGCGACGCCGCCCTCGTCCTTGCGCTCGACCGTAGCGTCGACCTTCACGATGCAACCGAGCTCGTCCGGCGAGGCTGCCCGCCGCCGACCGCATTTCGCATCCTGATCTAGAGGCTCTCCGTTCCAGACTCGACCCGACGGCGCCGCAGTCGGAGCGAGCCGGACCCGAGCGCGACGCCGAGCAGGATCAGGGCCAGACCGATCAGGGCCGACGCGTTCACGCGCTCGTCGAGGATGAGCGCGCCATAGCCGAGTGCAAAGCCCGGCATGAGATAGGTGACGAGGCTCATCCGCCGCGCGCCGAAGAGCCCCACCGTGCGGAACAGAACGAGCTGAGCAAGCGCGGTGCCGAGGAGCGCGAGGAGCAACAGCGACCCGATCGCGCCGCTCGTCGGCATCGACGTCGGCGGGTCGAGGATCGCGAGCGGCAGGAGGATGAGGCCGCCTGCGAGCATCGATCCCGTCGCCAGCACCGGGCCGGAGATCGTCCCCGTGAGATGGAGCTGGCTGTAGATCGCCGCGGAGGCGTAGAACATCGAGGCGAGAACGACGGCGAGCGTCCCGATCACGGCGATCGCGCCACTGCCGGGCGCGCCGCCCGCGACGAACGCGACGCCGACGAGCCCGATGCAGACGCCGACGACACGGCCGGCGCCGATGCGCTCACCGGGAAGGAACCGGAGCCCGATCAGCAGCGAGAAGATCGGCACCGTCGCCTGCGCGATCCCCGCCGAGCCGGAGGGGATGTGCTGCTCGCCCCACGCGACGAGCCAGAACGGAGCGGCGGCATTGAGGAACCCGAGCGCGATCGCCTGCCGCCACGCTTCGCGCAGGCGACGGACAGCCGTTCGCGTGCCGATCGTCGCCACCAGGTAGGCGAACAGCACGCCGCCCGCGATGACCGTGCGCGCCGTCATCAGGGCGCCGGGCGAGAAGCCGCCGTCGACGCCGACCTTGATGAAGAGGTACGACGCCCCCCAGAGGGACGCAAGCGTCAGAAGAAGGGGCCAGTACCGGCTCGTCATGTCGGCACGTTCGGCGAACGCGCACGGACGAGGCCGGTGGCGAGCGCGGTGCCCGCGAGGACGAGCGCGAGGCCGGCGAGCGCGGTCGCACTGACGCCCTCGCCCAGGAACACGGCGCCGTAGGCGAGCGCGAACGCGGGCACGAGGTAGGTGACGAGAATGGCGCGTGACGCGCCGGCGCTCGCGATGATCGCGAAGTACAGGAGATACGCGATGCCCGAGCCGAGCACGCCGAGCGCCACGACGGCGAGCCACACCTTCGCGGCAGGCATCGTGGCCGGCAGTTGGCTGAGCCCGAACGGGGCGATCATGACCCCCGCGCACGCAAGCTGGCCGATCGACACCTGCAACGGCGGAATCGTGCGCACCGTCAGCCCGGCAAAGAGGACGGACGTTGCGTAACAGAGCGCAACGCCGAGCACGGCGAGCGCGGCGACGAGGTCGCCGCCGCGCTGAACGCCGACGAGCAGGGCCACACCCACGAACCCCACGCCCACCCCGATCAGCCGAGGCCCGGTGACACGCTGGGTCACGTCCATCCGCGAGGCGAGGATGACGGTGAAGATGGGAGCTGCTGCCTGGATCACCGCGGTCAGGCCGGAGTCGAGGTGGGTCTCGGCGAAGCCGAGCAGCCAGAACGGGATCGCGTTGTTGAGTGCGCCGAGCACGACGATCGGCCCGAGGTGGCCGCGAAGCGGCGTCAGGCCGCCCCGTCCGGGAAGTACGACGAGGAGCAGGAGGAGCGTCAGGGTGCCGAACACGAGCCGTCCGAAGACGACGACCGACGGCTCGAGCGTCTCGACTCCGAGCTTGATGAAGAGGAACGACGAGCCCCAGATCGCGGAGAGGAGCAAGAGGAGTGCGGCGTCGCGTCGGGTCACGGCTTCGTGACGGTAAACGCAGCGGTACCCCTCCGGTGTGAGGTGCCGTCCAGCAGGCTCGATCCGAGAGGAGCGGGGACGTCGGGAGGCGCCGCTAGACTGACGTTCTGAGCTCAGTCGCGGAACAGCCACTCCACCGCCAGCTCGGCCTCACGGACGGGGAGCACGCGCGTATCCAAGAACTGATGGAGCGCGAGCCGAATCACTTCGAGCTGGCCGTGTTCTCGCTCCTCTGGTCGGAGCACTGCGGGTACAAGCACTCGGCCCTGCTGCTGAAGCGGTTACCGAGCGGCGGCGCGCGCGTGCTGCAGGGCCCGGGCGAGAACGCAGGCGTGCTCGACCTCGGCGACGGGCTTGCCGTGACCTTCAAGGCAGAGAGCCACAACCACCCATCGGCTGTCGAACCGTTCCAGGGCGCCGCGACCGGAGTCGGTGGCATCCTTCGGGACATCATCGCCATGGGCGCGCGGCCGATTGCGCTGCTCGACGGCCTTCGCTTCGGTCAACCCGATGATCACTTCTCGCGTGCGGTCGGCGGGATCGGCGCCTACGGCAACTCCGTCGGCGTGCCGAACGTCGGCGGCGAGGTCGTGTTCGACGACGTCTATGCGTCCAACTGCCTCGTCAACGCGATGTGCGTCGGCCTCCTGCCGGCAGACTCCGTGATGAGCGCGCGCGCCGACACCGCGGGAGCGCTGCTCGTCCTCTACGGCGCCACGACGGGCCGCGACGGCATCGGCGGCGCCTCGGTGCTCGCGAGCCAGGAGCTCGGCGAGGAAGCCGCCGACAAGCGCCCCTCCGTCCAGGTCGGCGACCCCTTCACGGGGAAGCGCCTGATCGAGGTGTCGGTCGAGCTCGTCGAGCGTGGGCTCGTGCTCTCGCTCCAGGATTGTGGAGCCGCCGGCCTTGCGTCGTCGCTCTCCGAGATGGCGGCCGACTATGGCATCGACGTCCACCTCGACCGCGTCCCGCAGCGCGAGGCGGGGATGGAGCCCTGGGAGATCATGATCTCCGAGTCGCAGGAGCGGATGGTGGCGATCGTCGCCCCGGAGCGGTTGGCCGAGGTCGAGGCCGTGATCGACCGCTGGGAGCTGCACCGTGCCGTGATCGGCGAGGTGACCGAGACCGGCGAGCTGCGCGCGCTCTGGCACGACGATGTCTCCGGCACGATCCCGGCCCGCTACCTCACCGAGGATTGCCCCCGGTACACCGTCGAGCGGGAGCCGCGCGAGCCGAGTGCCGAGCTCTCGCTGCCCGCCCTCCCGCCGACCGCCGACGTGCTGCTCGAGCTGCTCGGTTCCGATGCCCTGTGCTCGCGTGCGTTCGTCACCCGCCGTTACGACCAGCTCGTCCAGTCCCGCACGATCCGCCGGCCGGGTCTCGATGCGGCCATCCTGCGCCTGCGGCCGTCGTACCGAGGGCTTGCGCTCACGCTCGACGGCACCGGGCGCGTCGGCTCGCTCGATCCCTTCACGGGCGGTGCCGCTGCGATTCTCGAGGCCGCGCGCAACGTCGCGTGCGCAGGCGGCGAGCCGCTCGGCTTCACCGATTGCCTCAACTTCGGCAACCCGGAGAAACCCGAGATCGGGTGGGAGCTCGCCGAGTCGATCGAAGGGATGGCGCGGGCGTGTGAAGCGCTCGAGCTCCCGATCGTCTCCGGCAACGTCTCGCTCTACAACGACACCGACGGCCGATCGATCCACCCGACGCCGGTGGTGGGTTGCGTCGGCCTCGTGCCGGACGTTCGCCGGGTGCCGGACACGTGGAAGGCGGGCGATGTGGTCATGCTCGCCTCGACGGGAACGCCGGCGTTCCCCGGCTCGGAGGTGCAGGCGCGCTACGGCACCATCTCCGGAGCGCCGCCGACCCTCGATCTCGAGGCCGAGGCGGCGCTGATCGCGTTCGTCGCGGCTGCCGCACCCCGCTGCTCGCTCGCGCACGACGTTTCGGACGGCGGCCTTGCCGTCGCGCTCGCCGAGGCCGCGCTGCACTCCGGCGTCGGCGCGACGCTCGACCTCCCGGACGATCCGCGAACGCTCTTCGGAGAGGGCTGCGGCCAGGTGATCCTCGCACTTCCACCCGGGCAGGTCGAGACCGATCCGCTCGGCTCCGACGTCGCACTCCGGCGGATCGGCGAGGTCGGAGGCGATGAGATCCTCGGCGTCGCGCTCGGCGACCTCCGGGCCGTCTGGGAGCGTGAGCTCTAGACATGTGCGGCGTCTTCGGAATTCGGTCGGTCGAGCGCGATGTGGCGCGGCTCTCGTACTTCGCCCTGTTCGCGCTGCAGCACCGCGGCCAGGAGTCGGCCGGGATCGCTGTCTCCGAGGGCGGCCGCCTCACGGTGCTGCGCGACATGGGGCTCGTGGCGCAGGTCTTCAACGAGCAGCAGCTGCAAGCGCTCCCCGGCGAAGTCGCGATAGGTCACACGCGCTACTCGACGACCGGCGGCGTGCACTGGTCGAACGCGCAGCCGCTCGTCCATCACGGTCGCGAGCGTACGGTCGCGCTCGGCCACAACGGCAACCTGACGAACGCCGAAGCGCTGCGCGACGAGCTCGTCGCCGACGGGATCCGGCTCGGATCCACCTCCGACACCGAGGTGATTGCCGCGCTGATCGCGCGTGACCCCGCGCCGCTACCCGAGGCGGTCGCCGCGACGATGCTCCGGCTCGAGGGTGCCTACTCGGTCGTGGCGCTCGTGGACGGCACCCTCGTCACCTTCCGTGACCCGCACGGCATTCGGCCACTCACGCTCGGCCGGATCGGCGACGACTGGGTCGTCGCTTCCGAGAGCTGCGCGCTCGATCTGATCGGCGCCACCGTCGACCGTGACGTTCGGCCGGGCGAGGTGCTCTGGCTCGACGACGACGGGATTCACAGCGCCCAGGCAGTCCCTGAGGGGCGCGGCGCCGCCTGTATCTTCGAGCACGTCTACTTCGCACGTCCCGACTCGCGGCTCGGCGGCAGCGAGATCCACTCGAGCCGCGTCCGCATGGGGCAGCGGCTCGCCGACGAGGCACCGGTCGTCGCAGACCTCGTGATGCCGATTCCCGACTCGGGCACCCCGGCGGCCATCGGGTTCGCGAAGGCTTCGGGCATTCCGTTCGAGGAGGGGCTGATCAAGAACCGCTACGTCGGGCGGACGTTCATCCAGCCCGACCAGGAGCTGCGGCGCCAGGGAATCCGACTCAAGTTCAACCCGCTCGACGAGGTCGCCGGGAAGCGCGTCGTGATCGTCGACGACTCGATCGTTCGCGGCAACACGATGCAGCAGCTCATCGCGATGCTCTTCGACGCGGGGGCCGCCGAGGTGCACGTGCGGATCTCGTCACCCCCCGTCGTGTCACCGTGCTTCTACGGCATCGACATGGCCGACGAGGATGAGCTCGCGGCCTCACACCGCTCGGTCGAGGAGATGCGCGAGCGGATCGGTGCCACCTCGCTCCACTACCTCTCCCTCGACGGCATGCAGTCGGCGACGAAGCTGCCTGCGGGCTCGGTCTGCCGCGCCTGCTTCACGCGCGAGTACCCGACGAGCATGCCCACAGGCGGTCGCACGAAGATGCGGTTCGAGCCGGCTCCGGCCTGAGCCGGCGTCAGCTCGTCGCTCGCCGGTCGAGGAAGTACCACTCCGTGAACGAGCTGCAGCGCCCGTCGACGGCGAACTCGAGCAGGTAGGTGTTGGCGTAGCGTCGGTTCTCGTGCGGGTAGAACGTCTCGCCGACTCCGACCGCCCGCGTGCCGTCGACGGCGAAGACGTTGTACGCCGCTTCCCATGATCCAGGCAGGTCCTTCTCCTTGAGCCAGTCCGCCGCGATCGCAGTCGCGCCGACGAGCGGATCCGAGAACGGGTCGTAGCGATACGTGCAGTCGTCGGTGAACAGTGCGGCGATCGCGGCCTCCTCGTAGCTCGCCCACGCGGCGATGTACGCATCGAGCCAGCGTTGGACGTCGGCGGCCGTCACCGGCCTATCGTGCCACACCGGCGACTGCCTCCGGGCGGATCGCTAGGCTCGTTCTCGTGTCTTCGCCCGAGCAGACGTACGCCGCAGCAGGGGTGTCCCTCGAGACCGCCGACGCGATCGTCGATCGTCTCCGTGGCGCGATCGCCTCGACAGCCACGCCCGGCGTCGTCGGTGCATTCGGTGCGTTCGCGGGACTCTTCGCGATCGACGACGGACTGCTCCTGGCGGCGTCCACCGACTCGGTCGGCTCCAAGCTCGTGCTCGGCCGGCGGGGCAACCGCCTCCGCTGGTGCGGCGAGGACCTCGCCGCGCACTGCATCAACGACGTGCTGACGACGGGCGCCGAGCCACTGTTCTTCCTCGACTATGTTGCCGCCAACTCGATCGACATCGAGCAGGTCGCGGAGCTGATCGATGGTGCTGCAGACGTGTGTCGGGCGGCGGGCTGCGCAATTCTCGGCGGCGAGACGGCGGAGCTGCCGGGAATCTATCGTGAGGGCGAGATCGATTTCTGCGGCACGGCGGTCGGCGTCGTCAGTCGTGACCGTGTCGTCGACGGCTCACGTATCGAGGCGGGCGACGCCGTCATCGGCTTCGCGTCCGCCGGGATTCACGCCAATGGTTTCTCGCTCGTGCGGCGCATCGTCGGTGACGAGCCGTTCGATGCCGATCTGCTGCTGCCGCCCACCCGCCTGTACCTGGAGGACGTTCGCGCGCTGCGTACCCGGGCCGACGTGCGCGGGCTCGCGCACGTCACGGGCGGCGGCATCGCCGGCAATCTGGCCCGGGTGCTCCCGGCCGGCATCGGGGCGATCGTGGACCCGGGTGCGTGGCGGCGACCCGCGGTGTTCGGCTGGCTTGCGGAGCACGGCGTCGCGGAGGACGAGCTACGCCGGGTCTTCAACATCGGCATCGGGTACTGCGCCGTCATCCCGGCCGCCGACGTCACCGCCGCCGATGTCGTGATCGGCCGGGTCGAGAGCGGCGTCGAGGGCGTGGAGTGGGCGGGATGATCGGCGTGCTCGTCAGCGGCGAGGGGACGAATCTGCAGGCCCTCATCGACGCGGAGCTGCCGATTGCCGCGGTCGCCTCGAATCGCGTCGGCGTGCGTGCCCTCGAACGCGCCGCCGCTGCATCCATTCCCGCGACCGCCTTCCCGATCGAGGACTTCTCCGCACGTGAGGAACGTGACGCTGCGATGGCGGACTGGCTCGAGGAACGCGGCGTGCGCTTCGTCGTGCTCGCGGGGTACATGCACCTGCTGCGCCCGGACTTCCTCGACCGCTTCCCGGGCCGTGTCGTCAATACCCACTCGGCTCCGCTGCCTGCGTTTCCCGGCGCGCACCCGATCGAGGACGTGCTCGCAGCGGGGGTGGCCGAGACGGCTGCGACCATTCACTACGTGGACGACGGAATCGACACGGGCGCCGTGATCGCGGCCGAGCGCGTACCCGTGCTCGCGGGCGACACGCCGGACACCCTCCGCGCCCGGGTGCAGGCGGCCGAGCACCGTCTGCTGCCCGAGGTCGTGCGGGAGCTGACAGCCGCATGAGGCGGCGCGCGCTGCTCTCGGTGTTCGACAAGACGGGCGTCGCAGCCTTCGCGACGGAGCTCGTCCGACTCGATTTCGAGATCGTCGCAAGCGGCGGCACCGCGAAGCTGCTTGCCGACGGAGGCATCCCCGTGATCCGACTCGAGGAGCTGACCGGCTTCGCCGAGATGCTCGGGCATCGCGTCGTCACGCTGCACCCGGCGGTGCACGGCGGCATTCTCGCGCGCCGCGACGTGCCCGAGGACGTCGCTGATCTCGCCGCCCACGGCATCGCCGCGATCGACCTGGTCTGCGTCAACCTCTACCCGTTCGAGCAGACGGTCGGCCGACTCGACGTCGAATGGGACGAGGCGATCGAGAAGATCGACATCGGCGGCCCCGCCCTTCTGCGTGCGGCGGCGAAGAACCATGCCGACGTGATCCCGGTCTGCAGGCCGGCGGACTACGAGCTCGTGCTCTCGGCGCTGCGCCAGGGCGACGTCTCGGTCGAAACCCGACGCACGCTTGCCGCACGCGCGTTCACTCGCACCGCGGCCTACGACAGCGCCGTCGCGCGCTGGTTCTCCCGCGGGCTCGGCTTCCCCGAGACGCTCGTGCCGACGTTCGATCTCGCGCAGGAGCTCTCGTATGGCGAGAACCCGCACCAGCGCGCGGTCTTCTATTCCGAGCGCGGCGCCCGTACCCACCTGCTCGCCCGCGTCGAGCAGCTCAACGGCAAGCCGCTCTCGTACAACAACCTCAACGACCTCTCCGCGGCGCGACTGCTGGCGCTCGAGCTCGACGGGCCGGCATGCGTGATCGTGAAACATGCGAACCCGTGTGGCGTGGGGGTTGCCGACACGCTCGAGGAGGCGTACGAGAAGGCTCTCGCCTGCGATCCGATCTCGGCCTTCGGCGGCGTCGTCGTGATGACGCATCCGGTCAGCGCCGCACTCGGGGAGCGACTCGGCGAGCAGTTCGTCGAGGTGTTGTTCGCACCAGGCTACGACGCCGTGGCCGTCGAGGCACTCGCTCACAAGCCCGGCTTGCGGATCCTGAACGACCTCGAGCGACGCGCTTTTGATCCATCTGAATGGGACCTGACGCGTGTTCTCGGCGGGGTGCTCGTGCAGGAGCGCGACGGTGAGCCAGACCCGCTCGACGCGATGGACGTCGTCTGCGGCGAGATCTCACCGGGGATGTGGGACGACCTCCTCTTCGCCTGGACGGTCGTCAAGCACACGCTCTCGAATGCGATCGTGATCGCGCGGGGCGGGCAGACGCTCGGCATCGGCGCCGGCCAGATGAGTCGGGTCGATGCGGTGCGGATCGCCGTCGAGAAGGCCCGGTCGCACGGCCACTCACTCGAGGGAGCCGCACTCGCCTCCGACGCGTTCTTCCCGTTCTCCGACGGTCCCGAGATCGCGCTCGAGGCGGGGATCGGAGCGATCATCCAGCCGGGCGGCTCCAAGCGCGACGACGAGGTCATCGCAGCCGTGCGTGACGCGAACGTCGCGATGGTCTTCGCGGGCCGCCGGCACTTCCGACACTGAGCACGCAGGGGGCGAACGGTGAATCCCAAGGTCGACGCATACGTGAGCCGAGCCCGGCAGTGGCAGGATGAGATCAGGGAGTTGCGCAAGATTCTGCTCGCCTGCCCTCTGACCGAAGAGATCAAGTGGGGCAAGCCGTGTTACACGTTCGAGGGCGGCAACATCGTCATCCTCCAGAGCTTCAAGAAGTACTGCGCACTGCTGTTCTTCAAGGGTGTCCTGTTGAGCGATCCCGAGGACATCCTCGTCAAGACCGGCGAGAACACGAAGGTCGGGCGCCAGATCCGGTTCACGGCTGTCGAGGAGATCGTGGACGTCGCGGCGACGGTGAAGGCCTACGTCGCCGAGGCGATCGAGATCGAGAAGTCCGGCCAGAAGATCCCGCCCGCAACGCGGATGGAGCTCGCCATCCCGGCGGAGCTCGAGGCCGCATTCGCTATCGACGGTGCGTTCGAGAGCGCCTTCTACGCCCTGACGCCCGGACGCCAGCGGGAGTACGTGCTCCACTTCTCGGCGCCGAAACAGGCCAAGACTCGGGAGTCGCGGATCGAGAAATGCGCCCCACAGATCCTCGATGGGCAGGGATTGCGCGACGCATACACCTCGAAGCGAACGTAGCTCGGCAGGTCTCAGGTCGTGGCCGAAACGGCTTCCGGCGCCGCAACGACGAGCCTACCGCGTCGACCGATCGCCCAGACGCCGAGCCCGAAGCAGCTGAGCACGACTCCCGCGCCGGTGACGGCCGCCCACCCGTCGGCAGCCCAGAGGATCGAGGCGGCCGCCGAGCCGATCGCACCGCCGATGAAGTTCGACGTCATGTACGCCGTGTTGATGCGGCTGCGGGCCTCCTGCGAGATCGCGAAGGCCCGCGTCTGGTTGAGGATGTTCAGCGCCTGAATTGCGATGTCGAGCAGGACGATCACGACGAGGATGAGGACGACAGAGCTGCCGGCGATTGTCGCGACGACGAACGACACGAGGGCCAGCACCCACGCGGCGCCCGTTGCCTGGAGCGACCAGCCGCGGTCGTGAAGGCGGCCGGCGCGCTGGGCGGCGAGCACACCCGCGAGCCCGGCAAGGCCGAAGAGGCCGATCACGGACACGGGGTACGAGAACGGCGGGGCGCTGAGGAGGAATGTCAACGACGTCCAGAACATCGTGAACATCGCAAAGCCGGTGGCGCCAAGCAGCATCGTCCACCGAAGAGTCCGCTCCCGACGAACCGCGCCGGCGACCGAGGCGATGAGTGCGGGGTACCGCAGGTGCGTCTTCGGCTCGAGTGGCGGGATGCTCCGGTACAGAAGTGCAGCGAGCAGGATGCTGGCGGCCGACGCAGCCGCGAAGAGAAGGCGCCACCCCGCCGCGTCGGCGACGAGCCCGCTGATCGTCCGGGAGACGAGGATCCCCGTCAGGATTCCCGACACGACGATGCCGACGACGCGCCCACGGCTCGTGGCGTCGGCGAGGTCGCCGGCGAGCGGCACGAGAATCTGGCCCGCGACCGTGGTCACCCCGAGGACCGCTACCGCCACGAGGAGGACGGCCATCGACGGTGCCAGCGCACACAGCCCGAGCGCAGCCGCGGCGCAGAGCATCATCACCGGAACCAGATGGCGACGGTTCCGCACATCGCCGAGCGGCACGATGAGCAGGATGCCGGCGGCGTACCCGAGCTGCGTCGCAGTGACGAGCCAGCCGGCCGAAGCCGCGGACCCGTGGAGGTCGCGCGCGATGAGGTCGAGCAAGGGCTGCGCGAGGTAGAGATTTCCGACGGCCACGCCGGCTGCAAACGCGAAGAGCAGGGTCCGCCCCTGTGTCATCAGCCCGGCCGGATGAACAGTCGCCACCGGCTCGTCAGCCGCTCCGGCCGAGACGCGCATCGACGACGATCTTACGCATCGCGGGGGCCGGGGTACCATTCAAACGTGCTACGGGGTGCACTCGTCGTGCTGGCCATCATCCTTTCGAGCGCGTTCGTCGGCGTCGCTGGAGGGAGCTCGGTTGCCGTGCGCTGCAACCTCTGGGCAGCGCCAGACGGCGCCGACTCGAGCCCTGGGACGAGGGCGAGCCCGCTGCTCACGCTCGACAAGCTGGCGCGCTCCCTCGCGCCCGGGCAGGTCGGATGCCTGCCGCCAGGCTCGTCGTTCGAGAAGCGCGAGGTGATCACGGGCAGCGGCACGTCCCGGGGCCGGGTCACGATCACGACCGCTCCCGGCGGCCCGCGGGCCACGCTCGCGAACGGTATCGAGACGACCCAGGCGACGCGGTACCTGACGCTCACGAACCTCGATCTGAACGCGACGAATGGCGCGCGGCCCCTGAGCGTCCCCGGTACGGTGATCCTGCGTGGGTACGCGACCTCGTTGACCCGCACCTTCGTCGGCCCGGGCAGCTTGAAGGATGCCGGTCGCTCGTGCGTCGTGCTCGATCACGCGCGCGCAGCGGTGATCAGCGGCAACGTCCTTCACAGCTGCCACGGCGCCTCACGAGGCCAATACGGCGCCGGCGTGCTCGCCGCGATCTCCGCTGGAGCGCGAATCGTCGACAACATCATCTACGGCAACAGTGGTGGCGACGGGATTGCCTTCTCCCCGAACGCTCAGTTCTCCGTTGCGCGTCGGAACCTGATCGTGGACAACGGCAGCGGGTTCTACTTCGGCGGCGATACGAGAACCGCGTCGCGGGGAAACCGCGTCGAGCAGAACGTCATCGTGCGAAGTGGCAAGGTCGTCGTTCACAGCGCGTACGGCCCGGCCGGCAGCCCTGTCGGGTCGGGAAACGTGGTCAGGGACAACTGCATCTGGGGCGCCGACGTGCCCAAGGCCTCGGGTACCGGCTTCACGATGACCGCGAACCGGAAGGTCAACCCGCGCCTCGTCAAGCGCAAGAGTGGCGGCTACCGGCTCTCCGCGTCGAGTCCCTGCAGCTTCGCGGCGGGCGCCGACGGGGCGAAGAGCGTCAACGACATCCTCTTCGGATAGCACTCCCCGGCGGTATCGTCGTCAGGCCGTGCTCTACGACCCCGCGAGCCACGAACGACTGACCGAGCGTCCCTGGAACGAGGAACGCGTGCGCTCTGCGATCGGCGGCATCGTCGCCGAGACGGAGATTGCGTTCGACGAGATCGAGCTCTGGCCTGCACATCCGCGCGATCTCGACGATGGGCCTCTGCCGGCAGTGTCCTCGCTCTACCTCGGCGCATCGGGCGTGATCTGGGCATTGCACGAGCTCGAGCGCGCAGGTCTGGTCGACCTCGAGCGAGACTGGGCGCCGGTCGCGGTAGGCCTCGTCGAGCACTATCGGGCCAAACCGGACTTCCAGGATCTGGGTGAGGGAACGACGCCGTCACTCCTGATGGGCGAGTCGGGAATCCTGCTCGTCGCGCACACCGTCGCTCCTGCCCGTTGGCAGGCGGAGTCGCTGCTCGAGGCCGTGCGTGCAAACGTCTCGAACCCGTTCTGGGAGTTGATGTGGGGCTCGGCCGGCACGATGATCGCCGCCCACGTCATGGCCGCCAGAACGGGCGATCCGCAGTGGCGGGAGGCGTGGGACGAATCGGCCACCCTGCTGCTCGCCGAGTGGCGGGACGATCTCTGGACGCAGGAGCTGTACGGCAAGACGGGGCACTACCTCGGTCCCGCGCACGGCTTCGCCGGCAACGTCGTCGCGCTCACCGGGGGCGGGCTCCTCGATCCGACCCGTCGCGCCGAGGTCGAGGGCCGAACGATCGCGACGCTCGCGAGGTACGCCCAGCGCGAGCAGGGGCTCTGCCAGTGGCCCCCGGCGCACGAGCCGCCCGGCTCGCCACAGCCGATTCGCACCCAGTGGTGTCACGGTGCGCCGGGGATGGTCGCGTCGCTCGCGACGCTCGCACCGCACGACGAGCAGCTGACCGAGATGCTGCTCGGCGGCGGCGAGCTCACGTGGCAGGCAGGGCCAATTCGCAAGGGCGCCCAGCTCTGCCACGGCACTGCGGGAAACGGGTACGCGTTCCTGAAGCTCTTCGAGCGCACGGGCGACGAGCGGTGGCTCGACCGCGCCCGTCGGTTCGCAATGCACTCGATCGAGCAGGTCGCGGCGGCTCGTGAGGAGCATGGCCGCGGCCGGCATACGCTCTGGACGGGCGACCCCGGAACAGCGCTCTATCTCCAGAGCTGTCTTGCCGGGACGGCTGCGGTTCCGACGATCGACTACTTCTAGGAGTCAACGAGCGTCCTGGCGTTGCCCGGGTGATAGAACGGGGTCGTGGCAGCCGGCATCGACCATTCGACCCTCGTTGTCCGAAGGTTCGCCCCCAACGACGAGGGGGCTGTTGTCGCCCTCTGGGAGGCCGCCGGCCTGACGCGCCCCTGGAACGATCCTCGCAAGGACATCGCGCGCAAGCTCGCGGTCCAACCCGAAGGCTTCATCGTCGCCGTCGCCGACGGGGAGATCGTCGGCACTGTCATGGCCGGGTACGACGGGCACCGCGGTTGGGTGAACTACCTCGCCGTTCTCCCGCCTGCACGACGGTCGGGTGTGGGGCGATCCTTGATGGCCGAGGCGGAGAGGGTTCTCGAGATGCTCGGCTGCCCGAAGGTCAACCTCCAGATCAGGGCAACGAACCTCGCTGCCGTGAGGTTCTACGAGGCGCTCGGCTACTCGACCGACGACGTCGTCAGTCTCGGTCGCCGCCTCGAGCACGACAGCGTCGCCCAACCGTCTCGCTAGCCGCCGAGCAGGAAGGGCAGCAGGATCGCGTTGACCTCGTCGGGCCGCTCCAGGCTCGGGAGGTGCGACGCACCGGCGACCGTTGCCAGTCGCGCGTTGTCGATCGAGGCGGCGACGTGGGCGGCGATGCCCTGCATGTCGTCGATGTCCTCGTCGCCCACGATCACGAGCGTGGGGCACCGCACGTCGCCGAGCCGCTCGCTGATCGGCGGCTCGAGCACATCCTCCTCGTCCGGTTCCTCCGCGCTCTGAAGCTCGTAGGAGCGAAGCAGCATGTCGCGGACATCCGACCGCAGCGTCTGATCGACGTCAGCCGGCGTACGGCGCGGCCCGTCGATCCACTGCCGCAGGCTCGCCTCGGCGGCCGCGTCGAAGTCGCCGTTCTCGAAGGCCTCCTCCTCGGCGGCCCAGCCTGCGCGTGTCTCGTCCGACCAGGCCCAGCCGGGGAGTCCGGGCGCGATGAGCACGAGCCGCTCGACGAGATCGGGCCGGAGCACCGCGAGCTCGAGGGCCACGCGGCCTCCGAGCGAACCGCCGACGACGACGGCCGGGCCGTCGAGCCACGCCTCGGCATCGCGGACGTGGGCGAACGGCTCGGTCCCGGTTGGACGCCGACCGAAGCCTCGGAGGTCGGGCGCGAGCACGTCGAATCCCGCGGCACGGAGCGCCACCTCTTGCGGGTGCCACATGCGGCTGTCGGTGATGCCGGCGTGTAACAACAATGCGGTGCTCAAGGCGTCCTCCGGAAGTCGTGCGCGAAACCGACCTCACGCTACCGGCCAGCGAGCCGTTGCGTTCGAGGCACACTGGTAGCGTTTCCCCGACTTCGAAAGGGAGTGCATGTGAACGAGGCGACGCCCGAGCCGCTGTCGATCGATATCTCGTTCCCGGTCGAAGGGGTTGCTCTCGTCGAGCTCGTCGGTGAGCTCGAAGTCGTCAGCGTCGAGCAGTTCGCAGTCCGCATGGCGGACCTCGAGGGTGGGGGCCGCTCGCACGTCGTGATCGACGTCGCCGGGGTCACGTTCATCGACTCGAGCGGCATCAATGCGCTCGTGCAGTCGGTCAGGTCGGTGGAGGCCCGCGGCGGCACGGCGGTAGTGGCGGCGCCGAGCGCTGTCGCGCAGCGCGTCTTTTCGATCACGCTGCTGTCGCAGATCGTCCCGCTCGAGCAGGATCGCTCGGCAGCGCTCGCGATGGCGCGGCCGCGAGACGGCGGGCCGGGCTCGGAGGGCTGATGTCTGCCCCCGACGAGCTCCCGCGGGAGGACGGCACGGGTGGCCTCGAAGCGGCGCTCGGAGGCGCCTCGTCGAAGTTTCGCCGACGCCTCGGTATGGGCGCGCTCCTCGTCCTGACGCTGGTCGTCGGGGTCTCCACGGTGCTCGCGTGGCGACAGTACGACCGGGAGAAGGAGAAATCCCTAGGGGAGCTTCAGGCACGCGTGGCACTCGCGTCGACTGTCTTCAACACCTACTTCGCCGGGCAGCTCGCCATCCTCAGTTCGATCGCGGCATCGCCGTCCGTCGTCCAAGCCGACGAGCCGGCGATGCGCACCTACTTCGCCCGACTCGAGCACGGCACGGCCAAGACGTTCACCGGGGGGATCGGCTGGATCGACCGTCAGGGCGTCAATCGGGTCTCGAGCGTCGAGCGCAAAGGCGTGCCGGCGTTGAGCGTCGCCGACAGGTCGTACTTCAAGGCGGTTGTCTCGTCGGGCACGCCGTTCGTCAGCGAGGGGTTGTTGGCACGCAGCGGCAACGGGCGCGTCGTGATCATGGCCGTCCCGACGCGTGACGGTGCCGGCAGGCTCACGGGCGTTCTCGCCGGAGCGCTCGAGCTCCGTCCCTCGGCGACCGATCAGCGCTCGATCGACCTCGGCTTTCAGGGCCTCGTCATCCTCGACCGGGCTGGCCAGCAGGTGACGCTCGCGAGCTTCGCCCCGCCCGCGAACAGGGCCATCTTGCCGCGCATCAGGAGCGGTGAGGGGGTGCTGACGGATGTGCGCGGCCTCGACGGCTCGGGCGGGCGGGTGGTTGCCTATTCCAACTCCAAGGCGGCGGCCTGGACGACGGTCATCGACCGACCGGCCTCGACCGTCTTCGCTCCGGCCCGGCGCGGGCTCGCCCTCGAGCTCGCCGTGATCGGGTCGGCTGTGCTTGCCGTTCTCTGCATAATCGGTTGGGCGCTGTTGCGCTCACGCCGGGAGCAGGAGGCCGAGCGGCTCCAGATCAGGCACTGGGACGAGCTTGCGCAGTCACTTGGCGATGCGTCCGCCACCGCCGAGGTCTCGGATGCGCTCGGAACGGCGCTGGCGACAACATTCCCAGACGCCAGCGTGATCGTGGCCGTCCGGGAGGATGAGCAGTCCGAGCTGACGATCTCGACGTTCGAGCCTCCCGGCGAGCAGCGCCTCGCGAGCGATGACCCGTCGGTCGCGGCGATAGCGGTGCTCGCCTACGAGGCCACCGACCACATCGCGCTGTCGGGCCCCGAGCTCACGCCGGTGCTCGGCCAGTCGACCGCGACGCTGACGCCCATCACGTACTCGCTCTATGGACTGCCTCTGAGGACGCAATCGGGACGCCCGACCGGTTCGGTGACGCTGTTGCTCCCTGACGACCGGTCGGTCACCGGGGTCGAGGAGTCGTTGCTCACCGCCCACGCGGCCCATGCGTCGAGGGCGCTCGCCCGCGCTCGACGTCACGAGCGCGAGCACGACGTCGCGATCGCGCTGCAGCGCAGCCTCCTGCCCGATGCGCTCCCGGCGATCGAGGGGCTCGACTTCGCAGGACGCTACAACGCGGGTGGTGTCGGGCTCGCGGTCGGCGGCGACTGGTACGACGCCGTCAGACGACCCGACGGGATCCTCCATCTGACGGTCGGTGATGTCGCCGGCCGCGGCATCCCTGCGGCTGTGCTGATGGGGCAGCTGCGCAACGCTTTCCGCGCGCTCGCGTACGACTACACGTCACCCGTCGAGATCGCCGGCCGGCTGACGCGCCTCGTCCCGCTCGACGGAATGGCGACCGCGGTCTTTCTCACACTCGATCCCTATACGGGCGAGGTTGCCTACTCCTCCACCGGCCACCCCCCGTCACTCCTGCTCGACGTGGAGACCGACACCGTGACGCGTCTCGACCAGGCGAACGCGCCGCCGCTCGGCTGGGCCACGGCGGACGAGCTCCGCGAGGCGCGCTTTACCCTTCCGGCGAACGGCGCCGTGCTGGCGTATACGGATGGGCTCGTCGAGCGGCGCGGCGTCAGCATCGACGACGGCATCGATCGGCTCGCCGAGTTGCTGCGCGATGGATCTGACCTGGCGGCGGCAGAGGCTGCCGACCGGCTGCTCGACTACCTCGTGATCCCGCTCTCGGCCACGGACGACATTGCGCTGCTCCTCGTGCGGCATGTCGGCGTGCCGGCGCTCATGGAGATCGAGATATCCGCCGACTCGACGCTCATGCACGGCGTGCGATCGCGTCTGAGGACGTGGCTCGACCGGCGCGGGTTCGGGGAGGAGCAGCAGACCGATGCCGTGCTCGCGGTGTCGGAGGCATGCAACAACGCCATTGAGCACGGGTACGCCGAGCGAAGCGGGACGATCAAGCTGAGGTTCGAGCATCGCGCAGACCTGCTGACGTTCACGATCGAGGACGAGGGTATGTGGCGGACGCCGGAGCCAGATCCGACGCGCGGGCGTGGGACGCTGATCATGAAGGCGACGATGGATCGCACGACGATCGAGCGCAACGGCTCCGGGACGCGCGTCGTCCTCGAGCTGAAGCCACGGGTGTAGTCGGCAGCCGACTACAGGTACTTGCGTCGAATCTCGTCGAAGAATGCGGTCGACAGCCGCCCGAAGCTGCTCTCGTCCAGCACGATCCGCTCGCCGAACGCGATGCCGCAGACCGATTGCTCGGGCGACAGCTTGATCGACTTATCCGCTGTCAGGAGGTCGTCGTGCTGCATCATCGAGTTGCACATCACCCTCACCTCGTTCAGGGGGTTGCCGTCCTTCAGCTCGAGCCCCCGCGCCCGGTGGACGAAGTACGCGTCGAGCACCAGGACCATGTTGTTGAAGAAGACGGGCTCGAACGCCTTGGCCGCTGCATCGTCCGCCGTGGCTGTGTGAAGCCGGTTGTACGCAGCAACGTGCGCATCGACCTTCGCCTGGCACCGGTCGATGTAGTCCTTCGGATAGTTGGTCATGGAGAGCATGCGGTCGTGCTCCTTTCGGTGTCTCGCCGTTGTGGCAGTGGTCAGCTGGAGGCGTTGCCCGACGCGACCCACCGCATCGGATCGCCGCTGCCGAGATCGGTGACTCCCGCATCAGCGAGCGCACCACAGACGAGCGTGCGGCGATGGGCTGCGAATGTCAGGACATGGGCGAGCATGCCGCCGTAGGTGAACACCTCGGGCGGATCGCAGATGGCGTCGACGAACGTCTCGTCGAGTCGCCCGTCCGCGACGATCGCGCGGATCTGCGACAGGAATGCCGGCCCCACCTGCGCGAGCGTCTCGCGAAGCTCGAGGATGCTCTGATCGCTCTCGGCGGAGAGGTCGTAGTGCGCGTCGCTCGTGGCCGCCTCCCACATCGCCAGCTGGCCCACGAGCCGCGCAAGAAGCGAGCGCAGCGTCGGATCGTCGTCGATGCCCTCGACCGAGATCTCCACGGGTGCGTCGAGGACGTCGGCCGGCAGGTGCTCGGCCCGAATCAGCATTTCGGCGACGAGCCAGATGTGATGCTCGACCATGCGTGTGAGGAGATCCATGGATCCCACCTTTCTGTCGGCAGGGATGCGTAGTGCCCCTGGCGGATGGAAGTGCACGCCGCTCGGCGCATCGATCCGAAATTCCGTCGGGTTGCGACGCCAGCGGGACGGCGGTTCCCCATACGCGCGGGCAAACGCGCGGGTGAACGCCTCGTGCGAGGCGTAACCAGCATCGATGGCCACCGGTAACAGCTCATCGGTCGTCGTGACGAGCCGATACGCTGCTCGTTCGAGGAGCACCCGGCGCCGCAGCGTCGCGGGCGGCTCTCCGGCGGCTGCAGAGACGAGTCGATCGAAGTGAAACCGGGACAGGTGCACGCGGGACGCGAGTGCCTCGCCCGACGTCTCGTGATCGTCGAGTGAGGCCGCAAGAACCACGAGAAACCGGGCGAAGGCGTCGTCCGTAGCGCTCATGTCCGCGATCGTATGAACGTCTCAGCTGGGACGCTTGATCGACGTTGCGCATGTTGCCGTCATCGGCTAGGAGTAGCTCACGAGCGGTCGGATCTCGACGGCGCCACCGAAGCGCATCGCCGGCACGCGCGCTGCGACGGCGATCGCCGCCTCGAGGTCGTCGCCCTCGAACATGAAGTAGCCGCCGAGCGCCTCCTTCGTCTCCGCGAACGGTCCGTCGGTCGCGACGGTCGCGCCGTCGTGCACGCGCACCGTCGTCGCAGCCTCGGGCTGGGCGAGCCATTCGCCGGAGGTCACGCCGGGAATCTCGTTGAGCGCTGCATAGCCCGCTGCGACCCCCTGCTGCTCCTCCTCGGACAGCCGTGCCCACGCTTCGAGTGCCTCGCCCTGGAAGATCTGCATCAGGAACCTCATCTCGTCCTCCTACTCGGGTGTGTGTTCGTGGTGGCGACGATCGGGTCTTGTCGAGATCGACAGGCACGCCGATATATGACTTGACACGCATATAACAGGATGGTCGAATGGCGGCATGCGAAGTGCATTCGACGTGATCGCCGAGCCTGGGCGGCGACAGCTCCTCGACCTCTTGCGGGCCGGCCCGGCGCCGGTCGGGGCGCTCGTGAAGGCGACCGGGATGAGCCAATCGAACACCTCGCGGCACCTGCGCGTGCTGCGCGAGGCGGGCCTCGTCGTGGCGCGGACGGCCGGGCAGCGGCGGGTGTACGAGGTTCGGATCGAAGGGTTCACGGAGCTCGCACGTTGGCTCACGCCGTACGTCGTTCTGCGTCAGCGCGCGCTGGACGCGCTCGATTGACTCGACTGGAGCCCGTCGATCGGCATCTCCATCGACAGGCACTCGATCGTGACCCCATCCGGCATCTCGACGTCGATCTCGTCGACCGGTTGGAAGCCGTACGCGAGGTACAACGGCACGCCGGGAAGCGTCGCGACGAGCGTGAGCGCGCGAAAGCCCTCCTCCCGCGCTGCAGCCACGCATGCCTCGAGGATCCGGCGGCCGAGCCCTCGCCGGGTCCAGTCGGCGCGGACGAACATCGCCCGCACCCGCGCCGCCTCGGTCGCAGGATCGAGCGGCCGTGCATCCTCGGCGCCGTCGCCGCTCCCCGTGTACATCCGGTCGCGCCTGCTCCAGCCGCCGCAGGCGACCATCTCGCCGTCGCTCTCGAGCGCGAAGTAGGTGCCGTCGGCGAGCAACAAGGGATCGGCCACCGCCACGTAACGAACGGCGCTCGTCGCCCGCCGCCCGTCGTAGAAGCGCGGGAACAGGATCGCGGCAGACTCCTTCATCAGCCGCTCGACGGCTGCTGCATCATCGACCGTCGCCACCCGGAGCACCGGCTCGTCGTAGTCCACGGTGAGATTTTACGGCCTCGAGCCTCCCGGAATCAGCGGTTGGCGTCGTTCTCGAGCCAGCGGCCGGCGACGATCGACCAGAACTCTGGCTGCGGGTGGAAGCCGAGCGAGGCGTAGAGCGCCGTCGCATCATCCGTCTGCAGCCCGATGTGCTGGCCGGGAACCTGCTCGACGAGCAGGCGTACCATCGCCGAGGCGATGCCCTCACGCCGGTAGGACGACATCGTCCAGACGTCGACGAGATATGCATTGCAGACGCCGTCCGAAAGCAGACGGGACATCCCGACGAGCCGGTCGCCGTCACGAGCGAAGGCGACGTGTTGGGACTGGTAGAACGACGCCCGAAGCGCGGCCGCCGAGCGTCCGTTGTCGAAGCCATCCGCCGCGAGATCAGCCTTCGCCTGCGCCCAGTCGATGCCCTCGAGCGAGCCGTCGATTCGTACCGCCATACCGGCAGCATCGCTGTAAAGAAGGTGTTTCGCACCGGTGGGCCGGATGAGCGCTGCTACGATTCTGCGGTCACTGCGATGCGGCGGGCCGTTTCCGGCGCCCGTGCTGCGTTCCGGTGACCACGTCATGGCCCTTCTACCCCGCATCTGCCTGCTCGTGCTCTGTGTGCTTCTCCTCTCCGCTGCGAGCGCTGCCGCAGGGACGGAGAGACCTGCGCTCCCGGCGGTGGCGAACCCCGCCCGGATCGCCGGAGCCATACCGCTCCGCGCCGCGCCGCACGTCAGACCGCAGCCGAAGCCGCCGACGCTCGGGCAGCGGGCGTCGCGCCTCGCCGCCGCCGAGATCGGGGTGCCCTACCACTACGGCGGCAGCTCGCCGAGTGGATTCGATTGCTCCGGTCTCGTTGCGTACGTCTACGCCAGGCTCGGGATCCAGCTTCCTCACAACGCTGCCGCCCAGTACTCGTACGGGCGATCCGTCGACCGCGGTCACCTGAAGCCGGGCGACCTCGTCTTCTTCCACGGGCTCGGGCACGTCGGGCTCTACATCGGCCGTGGCCGCATCATCCACGCTCCGCAAACGGGCGAGCACGTCGAGATCCAGAGCCTCGCGGCCCGGAGCGGCAGCGTCGAAGGCGCGCGCCGCCTCACGCGCAGCTGACCGCGGTCAGAGCGGTTCGCTCGGTTCGCCGCCGCCGTCGAAGGCCCCGGCGAGCATCGTCCGGGCGTCGGTGATCTCGATGGCGCGTCCCGCCTCGAGGTCCCGTCGGAGCTCGACCAACAACTGTGCCACCTCGGGCCTGCCGTCGAGCTCGACCTCGACGCGGGTCAGGACGCAGCCTCGATCCCAGAAGGCGCACGCGTCCCCCGGGCAACGGCTCGCGTGGCCCTCGGCGATCAGCTCGACCGTGCAGAGCCGGTGGTGCTCGGTTGCGCTGCGGTCGTGCATGCTCGGATCGTGCCGTCGAACGGCTGCTCTGCCATCCGTCCCGACACCGGATCGACGTGCGGAAAGATACGGATCCGGCTGCCCGCACTCCTTCTCGCAGCGTAGTGTTCCCCCCGTGAGCCGGATCTATCCGACCCTCCTCGACCTCGTCGGCGCGACGCCGATTGTTCGGCTCGACCGCTTCGGAGCGTCCGTGGCGCCGACGCTGCTCGCCAAGCTCGAATTCCTCAACCCTGGCGGCTCGAACAAGGACCGTATCGGCCTTGCGATGATCGAGGCGGCCGAGCGCGAGGGGAAGCTGCGGCCCGGCGGCACGATCGTCGAGCCGACCTCAGGCAATACCGGCGTCGGGCTTGCGATTGCGGCTGCATCGAAGGGCTACCGCTGCATCTTCGTCATGCCGGACAAGATGAGCCAGGAGAAGATCTCGACCCTCCGCGCGTACGGCGCCGAGGTCGTGATCACGCCGACAGCGGTGGAGCACGACTCGCCGGAGTCGTACTACTCGGTGTCCGATCGGCTCGCAGAGGAGATCCCCGGAGGCTTCAAGCCCGACCAGTACTCCAACATGGCGAACCCCGAGGCGCACTACGCCACCACAGCACCCGAGATCTGGGAGCAGACGGAGGGCGGCCAGATCGACGCGATTGTCATCTCGGTCGGCACCGGCGGCACGATCTCGGGCGTCGGGCGCTACTTCAAGGAGCGCAAGCCCGAGGTGCTCATCGTCGGCGCCGATCCGGAGGGCTCGGTCTACACCGAGGATCAGGATCATCCACTCGGCCCGTATCTCGTCGAGGGAATTGGGAAGGACACGTGGCCGACGACGATGAGCCCCGAGGTCGTGGACGAGTGGGTACGCGTCTCCGACCGCGACTCGTTCCTGACTGCCCGGCGGCTTGCGCGCGAGGAGGGCCTCCTCGTAGGCGGCTCGTGCGGGTCAACGGCGTGGGCTGCGCTCCAGGTCGCAGCGCGACTCGGCCCCGAGGCGCGCGTGCTGATGGTGATGCCAGACGGCGGCCGCTCGTACCTCACGAAGTTCTACGACGACAACTGGATGCTCCAGTACGGCTTCATCGAGCGCACCGCTCCGACGCCCGCCATCGACGAGGTGCTGCGCTTCAAGCGCGGCGAGGAGACCAACCTTCCCGATCTCGTCACGATCGAGTCGACGAAGAAGGTCGGCGCCGCCATCGAGCTCATGCAGCGCTACAGCATCTCCCAGCTGCCGGTGGTGCGGCATGGAACGGCCGAGTCGCTCACCGACATCGTCGGCTCGATCCAGGAGCGGAGCCTCCTCGACCGTGTCTTCAAGAACCCGGACGCGCTCAACGAGGACATCGCTGTAGCCATGCAGCCGCCGCTCACCGCGGTCGACGTGCGCGCGTCGCTCGACGAGGTGTTCGCGGACCTGTCAGGCCCGAGCGCCGCGGTCGTCGTGGGGAGCGCAGGGCGACCTGTCGCAATCCTGACGCGCTCCGACCTGCTCGAGTTCCTCGCGCATCGCCGCACCCACGTCGACGCGTAGATCACCCCTACTTCGCGCGCAGTGGTGGCGCCGATCGGGACTCCGCCACGGGAGCGGGGACGGAGGCCGGGCCGCGGCTCTCGCTGCGGATTGTGGCGAAGACGGCGCCGATCACGACCAACGCGCCTGCGATCGTCGTCGCATCGAACGTCTCGCCGAGCACGAGCGCGCCAAGGACGATCGCGACGAGCGGGTTGACGTATTGATGCGTGACGACCTGGGAGATGGGCGCGTTGTGAAGCAGCCAGGCGTAGGCGGTGAACGCGACGAGTGAGCCGAAGAGGGCGAGGTAGAGCCAGGCGGCGAACGAGGCGGTAGAGATCCCGCCGAGCGCTCCGCCCTCGCCGCGAACGAGAGCGGCGACGACGAGCACGGCCCCGCCGCCGAGCATCTCGTACGCGGTCGCGACGAACGTGTTCGCGGGGAGCGCCAGCTTGCTGGAGAAGAACGATCCGGTCGACCACGCCATCGACGCGCCGAGCATCATCGCGAGCCCGATCGACTGCGAGCCACCCGAGACGCCGGTCGGGATGACGATCAACGCGAGGCCCGCGAGGCCGACCACGGCACTCAACCTCGTCGCCGTTGCGATCCGCTCCCGCGCGATCGTGCGCCAGAGGATCACCTGGAGCGGCACCGAGCCGGCGATCATCGCGGCGATGCTCGAGTCGATCCGTGTCTCGGCGAGCGTGACGACGCCGACACCGAAGCCGAGCAGCGCGACACCGAGGCCGGCGGCTGCCCCGGCCTCCCGCCACGGGACCCGCAGGGATGTGCGGAGGACGGTGAGGATCGCGGCCAGCAGCAGCCCTGCGAGCGTGAATCGCAGCCCGGCGGAGAGCAGCGCCGGCATCGTCCGCACCGAGATCTTGATCGCGAGGTAGGTCGATCCCCAGACGATGTACACGATCCAGAGTGCCGTCCAGAATTTCCAGCCGCGTTGCATACCTTGTCTAACGCTCGAGACCACCGATCCCTTCGCTCTACCCGTCCGAGTGCGTGGGCGTCAGCGCGTTGCAGCGGCTACGAACTCCCGTAGCTCCGGCAGCACCCGCGGATCGATCGTGTGGGGCACGGGCGTTTCCCGCCACAGGAGGTCGGCGCCCGCCACCCGCACCCGCTCCGCCGCCGCGCGGCCGAACTCCGCCGGGATCACGGGATCGTGCGAACCATGGGCGACGGCGATGGGGTAGCCGTCGAGGTCGTCGAGGTCGAGGTCGAAGCCGTCGACCTCGGGCACGAAGCCGGAGAGCGCGATGATCCCCGCCGGCCGTGGCCGCGCTGGCCCGCTCGCCAGCCTCCCGAGCCCGAGCGCCCAGCTCATCACCGCGCCCTGCGAGAAGCCGCCGATCACGACCCGCTCGATCGGTACGGGCAGGGCGTCGAGCAGAGCACCTGCCGCCTCGTAGCTCGGGAAGAAGGTGCTCGGGTCCGGGGTGGGGATACCTCCGAGCCGGTACCAGTGCGACCCTCCAGGCGGGAGCGACAGCGGGCCGCGCGGCGTGATGCCGAGCAGCCGCCGCTCCGGGTCGAGCGCGTCGAGCAGCGGATAGAGGTCGCGCTCGTCCGCACCACGGCCGTGGAAGAGGACGAGCGCGCCCTCGGGGGCACCGTCGGCAGGGCGCTGAAGGGAATGGATCTCGAGCGTCACGAGCTCGTCCAGGCGGCGCGCGGATCGGGAATGGGCGTGAGGACGGGCTCGATCTGGGCTCGCAGGTGCTCGAACGCCGGCGGCAGGATCAGCGTCTCGCCGAGATGTTCGGCATCCTCGTCGATCGAGAACCCGGGTCCCATGGTCGCGATCTCGAACAGCACCCCGCTCGGCTCGCGGAAGTAGATCGAGCGAAACCAGAACCGGTCGATGATCCCGCTGGCGTGGGCGCCGGCACCGCGTACGCGGTCGAGCCAAGCCTCCTGCTCGTCCATGTTCGAGGCCCACGCGACGTGATGCACGGTGCCGGCGCCGGGGATGCCCGGGCCGGACGCCGGCGGGGGGTCGAAGCCGTAGCCGCCGCCGCGCACGGTGCCGCGCGCCTCCCACGCCTCGTCGCCCGTCGGGGTGAAGCCGAGCGTCGTCTCGAACAGCTCGCGGCTTGCCTCAGGGGTGGCCGTGAACGCACGAACGCTGTCGAAGCCGCGGAGCGCATGCTCGGCAGGCACCTCGGGATGCTCTGCCACGAGGGGCGCGTCGAGGGTGTCGACGACCGCGAGCTCGAGCCCGAGGCCCTCGGGATCGTCGAACCGGAGCCGGCCCTCGCTTCGATCCGTCGCGACGCCCTCGGCGCCGAGGCGAGCCTCCCAGAAGTCGAGCGCGCCCTCGGAGCCGACGCGAAAGGAGATCGTGTGAACCATCCCCGCTCCTGCCCTGCCGCGGCGGGCGCCGGGATACTCGAAGAAGGTGATGTCCGCGCCGGGGCTGCCCGCCTCGTCTGCGTAGAACAGGTGGTACACGGTGGGGTCGTCCTGGTTGACGGTCTTCTTGACCATCCTCAGGCCGAGCACGCGCGTGTAGAAATCGACGTTGCCCGGCGCATCGCCGGTGATGCAGGTCACGTGGTGAATGCCTTCGAAGTGCATTGAACTCTCCTTACCCAGCGTTTCGAATACTCGATTCGCCGTGCCTCGTCCGACGTGCTGGACGGAACTCTCCCCCTCAGTGATACTTGCTGTGTCAAGTAGTAGAGTTGCACATGCAAGAATCTCCGCTCACCACCACCACACTCACTTCGGCGGAGCTCGCCGCGTGGCGGGGCATGCTGCGCGCCCACGCCGATCTCGTCAGCGGTCTCGATGCCGAGTTGCGGGCGGCACACGAGCTCTCGTTGCACGAGTACGAGGTGCTCCTCGTGCTTGCAGAGGCCCCCGAGCACCGGATGCGGATGTCGGATCTTGCGGCCGCTGTCGTCCTCAGCCAGAGCGGGCTGACGCGGCTCGTCGATCGTCTCGTGCTCGCGGGGTCGGTCGAGCGGGTGCGCTGCGAGTCCGACCGGCGCGGGCTCAACGCCGAGCTGACGGCTGCGGGCCGGGCACGGTTCGCGGAGGCGCGGCCCACGCACCTCGCGGGCGTCCGCGCCCGGTTCGTGGATCGCTTCGACGAGCGCGAGCTGGGCCGGCTGGCAGGCTTCTGGGAGCGCGTGCTGCCCGGCGCCACCGCCGAATCGGCCTAACCTCCGGTCAGAGGGAACCCGCGTCCTCTAAGCTCACCGCGTGAAGATCGGCATCGTGGTGCCGTTCTCGTGGTCGTTCTGGGGCGCCGTCGTCGAGCACGCCGAGCTCCAGGCCGAAGCGCTCGAGGCGCGTGGGCACGAGGTACGGCTGGTGATGGGTAATGACCCTCCGGGTCAGTTCACGCGTGTCCTCCATCCCCGTGTCGGCCGTCACGGTAATCCGCCGCCGAACGTGATCGCGATCGGTCGCTCGGTGATCGTGCCTGCGAACGGGTCGCTCCCGAACATCATTCTCAGCCCACGCGCGATCTTCCGGATCAAGCGGGTGCTCGAGGAGGAGCGCTTCGACGTGCTCCATCTGCACGAGCCGATGACCCCGGTGACGTGCATCTCCGTCCTCGCTCTCGCGACCGCTCCGATCGTCGCCACCCACCACGCGTCGGGCGAGCTCGGGTGGATGAAGCCCGGCGATCCCCGCCTGGGGATTCCTCGCGAGCCGGATCGACCAGCGCATCGCTGTCTCCGAGCGGGCGCGCGAGTCTGCGTCGCGCTGGCTGCCCGGCGACTACGAGATCATCCCGAACGGCGTCCTCATCCCCGACAGCCTCGATGCGACGGGACGCGAGCACACGGTCACCTTCGCCGGCCGTCAGGAGACACGTAAGGGGCTCCAGGTCCTGCTGCGCGCCTGGCCCGAGATCCGTGCGCGGACCGGTGCCCGCCTTCAGGTCTGCGGGTCGGATCCACTCGCCGTCCGTTTGCTCCTCAGCCGGCTGCGCGTGTCGGACGAGGGGATCGACATCCTCGGCTTCCTGCCGCAGGAGGACCTCACGGCCCTGCTCGGGCGGACGAAGGCGCTCATCGCTCCCTCACTCGGCGGCGAGAGCTTCGGGATGGTGCTGACGCGCGCATTCGCGTGTGCGCTCCCCGTCGTCGCCTCCGACATCCCCGGCTACCGCGAGGTGACGACGCCCGAGACGTCCGTCACGGTGCCGCCGGACGAGCCCAGTGCGCTCGTCGAGGCGATTGCCTCGCTGCTCGCCGACGAGCCCCGGCGCGTGGCGATGGGCAAGGAAGCACGTGCGCTTGCGATCGAGCGCTATGCCTGGGATGACATCGCCCGCCGGCTCGAGGGGATCTACGAGCGTGCGATCGAGGCCGACGCGAGGCGCGCTGCGTGAAGCGCGTCGCAATGCTCGCTCGCAATCCCTGGGCGCGCGGCCTGTTCGTGCTCGCCCTGCTCGGCTCCGCCATTGCCGCGATCTGGTGGCGTGGACCCGAGTGGAACACGGTGTACCACGCGTTCGATGCAGTCTCCTGGCGGTGGGTGATCATCGGTGTCCTCCTCAACCTGCTCTCGGTCATCGCCCGCTCCCTGTCGTGGCGGCTGACGATCGACCAGGCGCTGCCGGAGCCGCACCCGCGCTTCGGCCAGGTCTTCTCGGCCTTCGGAATCGGGCTCCTCGGCAACGCCGTCTTGCCCGCGCGTGCCGGCGAGTTCGCCCGGGTCGCCGTCCTACGGCGACACCTACCGCACGGAAAGGGCACGAGCGCGACGCTCCTCGGGACAGTGTTCGCGCACCGCCTGTTCGACCTCTTTCCGGTCGCGCTCCTCGTCACGTGGGTCCTGATGACGGCGAAGATCCCGCACTGGGCCTTGACGAGCCTGATCATCTTCGGCCTCGTCGGCTTTGCCTTGTTGATGATGGGCCTTCTCTTCGCCCGCTCCGGCGGCGGCCGCGTGCACGAGGGCATGGGCAGCCTGCGCGCCCTCGCGATCATGGCCCGGCAGGGGCTCGCCGTGCTCCGGAGGCCGCTGCCGGCGCTCGCCGCGGCGATGTGCCAGCTCGGAGGCTGGCTCATGCAGCTCTTCGCAGTCTGGGCAGTGATGGAGGCGTTCAACCTCGACCTGCCGCTGCCGGCGGCCGGCCTCGTGCTCGTGCTGATGAACGTGGCGATCATCTTCCCGCTCTGGCCCGGCAACATCGGCCTCCTGCAGGCGGCCGTGGCGCTGCCACTCGTGCAGTACGGCGTTCCCTACGGCACCGGCTTCGCCTATGGGCTCGTGTTGCAGGCGGTCGAGATGTCCGTCGGCGTCGGTGTCGGGCTCATCTTCCTGGCCCGCGAAGGCCTCTCGCTCGCATCGCTGAAGACGATGGAGGAGCAGCAGGCTGCCGACGAGACGGCGCTCGTCGAGCGTGAGGAGCAGGAGGAAGCTGCACGGGCGGTCAGCCGAGCAGCGGGCTGAACGAGCCGAGCCGCTCGGCCACGATCTGCTCGGCCGAGGCGTGGGTGGGGCCGTGGCCGGTCACGGCCGGAACGAAGATCTCGCGCTCGAGCGTGACGAGCTCGACACGGGTGACCGCTGTGACCGTTGCCGTGCGCGGCACATCACGCAGGAGCGCGATCTCCCCGAACGACTCGCCAGGACCGAAGGTTCTCCCGAGAATCTCCACCTCGCCGCTCTCGATCACGTAGAACCGATCGCCCGTCTCGCCCTCGCTGACGATCGCGTCGCCGGCGCGGGCCGAGGACGGCACGGCGGAGGAGGCGAGGAACTCGAGCACCGGCTCGGGAAGAACGCCGAGCAGCGGGACGCCGCGCAGGAGAGCCGTGTGCGCGGGGGCCGCGGTAGTGCGGTCGATCGCGGCCAGCCGGCCGGCGACGAGCAGCGTCGCCACCGGCAGCAGGACGCCCGCTGCGATGAGCGACGGCCTCGTGCCGACGAGGGCGATGCAGAGTGGGGCGGCGAGACCTCCGAGGCCGATGGCGCCGAGCAGAAGCCCCTCGAGCACCCCGAGCACGCGACCGAGCACATGATCCGGGACGATGCGCTGGAACAGGGTCAGGGCCGCGATGTCGGCCACGGAGTTCCCGATCCCGACGACGGCGAACGCCAGCAGTGCGACGGGGTAGGTGGCAACGAGGCCGATCACGGCGAACGGCACACCGAACAGCACCACGCCGAGTCCGAAGTCGGCCGCCAGGCGGCCGCGGGTCGCGAGCACGAGCGCCGCGAAGCCGCCCAGGAAGCCGCCGATTCCGAGCGCCGCGCTCAGGTAGCCGACGCCGGAATTGCCCGCGTCGATCAGCTCGAAGGCAACGAGGACGACGAGCACGTTCAAGGCGCCCGCGATGAAGGCCTGAGCGGTGTAGAGCCCGGTCACCGTCGCCACGTTGCGGTTGCTCGCGACGGCGCGCATCCCCTCGCGCAGCTCCGAGAAGAACCCGGGCCGGTTGCCGGCCTCATCGAGCGGCGAGGAAGCAGGTGCCGGGGCCCGAAGGCCGATGAGCAACACGGCCGACGAGAGGAACCAGAGGGCGTTGAGCCCGAAGACGGCCTGGACGTTCCAGAGCGCGAGGATGATGCCGCCGATCGCCGGCCCGGCGAAGGTCGAGACGGCGTCGAGCGTGCTCGCGGCCACGTTTGCCGCAGACAGCTCGGCGGGATCGCGTGCCAGGCCGGGGAGGAGCGCGGCCTGGGCCGGCCTGAACGCCACGCCGACGAGATTCGTCAGCACGACGACGGCATAGACGACGAGAGCGGGGCCGTCGGTCGCGATCACGGCGGCCGCGAGCGCCATCAGCCCGGCGCGAATCAGATCGGTGCCCATCATCACGCGCTCGCGGCGATACCGGTCTGCGAGCGTCGCGAGGAACGGCGACGCGATGGCCGCCGGCAGCAGGCGCAGGACAGAGATGATGCCGACCGCGGTTGTGCCTCCCTGTTCGTACGCGTAGACCGAGAGGCCGACGACATACGTCCAGTGGCCCATCGTCGAGCCGAGGAACGCGAGCTCCAGTCGGCGCAGTCCGGGATTCCGAAAGACGCGCGCAAGCGAGCCGAACGACTCGCCGATGCGCGCCCCGAGACCGCTCATCCACACCCAGTCGGAATCATCGGTTGCAACCTCACCACATTGGAGGGAAGATTGCACCAACCTCGTGCGTCTAGTACGTACCAGGCCCGAATCGGGCACCGAGTCCAAAGGAGATCGAGATGACGGATCAGCCGGAGAAGAAGAGCGAGACCGAGGACGTCGAGGCGGACTTCGAGGGTCATCGGCTCAGCGGCCCGGAGAAGCTCAGCGACATCTCGGACGTCAAGGCCGCGTCGGCGGACGACGGCGCCGACTTCGAAGGCCATCGCCTCGCGGGTCCCGAGAAGATCGCCAAGATCGCCAAGCTCGCCTGAGCCTGCGAAGGACGGCCCGCCTCCACGGCGGCGACAGCAATCGTTTGAAGAGGCGCCTCCGGGCGCCTCTTCTGTTTGGTTCGAGCCGACTATGTCGCGCGCCGCGCCAGCACCGCCTCGAGCGCCTCCAACAGCCGCCGGCCCGTCTCGTCATCCTCCGCGTTCCCAAGAAGCGCGGCGAGCCTTCCGACGACCGCCTCACCTCCCTCACCCTGCTCCGCCACCGCCCGTGCGCGACGCGCCGTCTGGAGCAGGTCGAGACCGATCGCGGCCTGGTTCGCGAACATGATCAGCAGGTCGATCTCGCCGAGCGAGAAGGCGCGGTCCTTCGAGCGGTCGAGGACCTGCAACACGCCGAGCATCGTGTCCCCGTTTGCGAGCGGCACCGCCATCAGTCCCTGAGGGACGTAGCCGGTGCGCTCGGCCGCCTGACGCGCGAAGCGCGGGTCCTGCTGGAGGTCGTCGATCACGATCGGCTGGCCGGTGACGAGCACCCAGCCGGCAATCCCCGTGCTCGAGGGGATCCGCATCCCGATCAGGTCACCCTCTCCTTCGCCGGAGACGGCCTCGAAGACGAGCTCGTCGGTCTCGCGGTCGAGGAGGAAGATCGATGACGCCCTGGCGCCGAAGATCGCCCGCGCGACATCCACGATCGACTGCAGCAGTGCGCGATGGCTCTCCTCCGACGGGAGCATTCCGGTCGCGACGGCCTCCTGGTAGCTCGAGCCTTCCGTCATCTGTTCCCTCCTGCGTTCGATGCCGTCAAGTAGAGGACGCTCTTCAGCTGGAACGGCGTCAGTCCCGGGTGCTTCGAGAGCACGAGTGCCGACAATGCGGCGATGTGCGGCGCGGCAAAGCTGTTGCCGGTGGCGCGGAGCGTGCTGCCGCCGAACCAGGCCACCTCGAGGTCGACGCCACGGGCGAAGAACTCGACCGGCGGATTGGGATTGGCGTACCACTCGAACGAGTCGTCGCCCTCGTGGGATCCCACCGAGATGACCGACGAGAAGCGCCAGGGGTAGCTCTCGACGGGCATGTTGTGAGCGGAGGCGACGAGCACCGTGCCGCCGAAGTACGCGGCGTCAGCGAGCTCGTGCAGGAGCTCCGCGAACTTGCGCTTGGTCGTTGAGAGGCTGAGGTTGACGACCTCGAAGCGCTGCTCGATCGCGTAGCGGAGCCCCGCGAGGATCAGATCGGCGCTGCCCGTGTTGCCCGCGCCGAGCACCCGGACGCTATGGATCCGGCATGCCGGCGCCAGCGAGCGGATGATCCCGGCGCAGGCCGTGCCGTGGCCGCAAACGTCTCCGAGATCGTCGGGCTCGATCGTCGTCTCCTCGCCGTCGAGGGTGACGGCAACTGCGCTCTCGACCCCCCCGACGAGCGGGTGGCCGCCGTCGACGCCGCTGTCGAGGATGCACACGTCGACGCCCTCGCCGGTCGCGCCGCCGATCGCCCAGTCCCTCGTGACCCGATCGGGCCACGCGGCCGGGATCCCGATCGAGCCGGCCGCCTCGGCGGTGAGGCTCCAGGCGGGGAACAACCGATCGCTCACCTCGCTCCGAGCGCGCGTGCCCGCGCTGCCGCTGCCGCTGCCGCCAGCAGCGCGGCCCGCTCCGAGTGGCGGTCGCCGGGGACGATTGCCAGGTTGATCTCGACGAGATGCGTCGCGGCCTGCGTTGCCGCCTCGGCGAGCGCCGCCGCGGCGGTCGCGTCCGGCTGGAGGTGGGGTGAGCCCTCGGTAGCGGCGGCTGCAGCGAGCTCGGCAACGTCAGCGGCAGACTCGGCGATCCGTAGCGGCACCTCGGCCGCCCGAAGGAGCGCCAGGCCAAGCTTGAAGTCGCGCTGCTCGGGAGTGCCGCTCGTGTCGTGCATGGTCACGAGGACATCTGCGAACGCCGTCGCGTCCTCCTCGCCGAGTGCGGTCAGCCGTGACCGTAGCGCCCGGGACTGGGACGCGATGCCGGCGCCGTCGTCCCAATCCGACGAGCCTCGGGCGACCATGGTGACGAGCGCCGCGGCCATCGCTCCCGTGAACGCGGCCGCAGTGCCGCCGCATGGTGACGGCGCGGGCGACTCGAGCTCGTCGAGGAAGCGGTCGATCGCGCCCGTGTCGTTCACGCGACGAAGCGTCTGCGCAGGTGCTCGACGACGACGGGACGTGGCTCGACCCCGGCAACGCGCAATGCGTCTTCGAGGTCGTCGACGAGAGCCTGCCGGAAGGTGGCGTCCTGCTCGGCCCGCTCGATCAGCGCGTCGAGGTCGACACGTGCCCGCGGCAGCTCCTGTGCTGCCTCGACCCAACCGGGCTTGGCCGGTGGGAGAAGGCGAAGGAGCTCGCCGAGGCGCTCTTCGTCGTACGTCGTCATTCGATCACCATGTCCACACGACGCGGGAGAGTGGCACTTTCTTCCCTCATCCTTCGACCTCTGCGCGCAGATGGCCGAGGCAGCGCGAGATCCTGCTGGCGATCGTGCCAGCCGGGATGTCGAGTTGTTCGCCGATCGTCCGGTAGCTCTCATCCCGCGCGAAGAACCGGTCGAGGATCTCACGGCATTCGGGGCCGAGACGCGAGAGGCCGTCGCGCACCATCATCGCCTCGTCGAGGCGGGCGATCACGTCGTCTACGGCCTGCTCCTCGATCTCGTCGGACGGCACCATGCGGCCCGACGAGCGCAGCAGATCGAGACAGCAGTTCCGTGTCAGCTGCCCGAGCCACGGCCGGATGGCGTCATCGGAGCGAAGCGAGCCGATCCGCTCGTAGGCCCGCATGAAGACGGTCTGGAAGACGTCTTCCGCGTCGTGCGGCGGCAGGCGAAACGCCTGCGTCGCTATGGCGGAGACGTAACGCGAGAAGCGCTCGACGAGCGCGTTCCATGCTTCGGAATCACCTTGACGGCACGACGCGACGAGCTCTGCATCCGACGGCGTGGCGGCCACGGTCTCGGCCACGACCGGTTCCTAGCGGGACTGGGCGGCGCGGAGTCGCTCTGCGAGGATCTCGAGGAGTTTCCAGGCGAGCTCCGGGCGCTGCTCGACGAACGGCCGGAAGCTCCAGACGGGGAGCGCGTACGCGATCATCGGTGACGTCGCCGTCACCGTCGCCGACCGCGCCGACTTGTCGACGAGTGCCACCTCGCCGAACGACGCGCCCGGGCCGAGCGCTCCGACGACCTCGCCGTGCACCGTGACCGCTGCCTCGCCGCTTGCGACGATGAAGAAGTTGAGTCCGTCAGACCCTTCGGTCGCGATCGCGGCGCCTTCGGTGAAGTGGCGCTCGATGAACTCGCCTGCGAGCCGCTCGACGGTCTTGTCGTCGAGGTCGGCGAAGAGGGGCACGCCCCTGATGAGATCAGCTGAGGGTTGCGACATGGGCGTGACCTTACAGCGCGGGGGCGTTCCTGTCATCTGGAGCTGCCGAGAGCTCCTCGATCCGGCCCTCGGCCGCCTCGAGCAGTGCTGCGCAGCGCCGGTGGAGAGCCTCGCCCCTCTGCCACAGCTCGATCGCCTCGTCGACCGCGACGTCGCCGCGCTCGAGCCTGCCGACGATCTCCTCGAGCTCCCGCTTCAGGTCCTCGAACGTCCGCTCTGCCGCCTCGCCGGTGCTCACGGCTGTGCCTCGGTCACGGTCGCAGTGAGACCGCCGGTCGCGAGCTCGATTGCGAGCGAGCTGCCGGGGGTCACCATCGCAGCATCCTTGACGGCCGAGCCACCCGAGCGCACGACGGCGTAGCCGCGGGCGAGCGTCGCGCGTGGGGAGAGCGCCTGCAGCCGGGCCGCAGCGTGGTCGAGCGCGATCCGCTGCCGCTCGAGAAGGAGCTTGGGTGCTGAGCGGAGACGCAGCAGGTCGCGGTCGAGCCGCTCGCGGTCGCGCGCCAGGACGCGTCTGATCGAGGCGTCGGACTGGTCACGCAGCCTGACGAGGCCGGCGTTCAGCTCGACGAGGTCGGGCACGACGAGGCGCGCGGCGGCGGTCGGTGTGGAGGCGCGAACGTCGGCGGCGAGGTCGCAGAGTGGGGTGTCCTGCTCGTGCCCCACGGCCGAGACGACCGGCACGGGGCAGCGGGCGAACGCGCGCACGACGGCCTCGTCGCTGAACGGGAGCAGATCCTCGAAGCTGCCGCCGCCGCGGGTGACGATGACGACGTCGACGGCCGGGTGGGCTGCGACCCGGCCGAGGGCGGCGGCGATCCCGGCTCCCGCCGTTGTACCCTGCACGCGCGTCTCGGCGATGACGATGTGGGCAGCCGGGAACCGTGCCTGAATCGAGGCGATCACGTCGCCGCGCGCTGCCGCGTCGGCGCCGGTGACGACGCCGACCGCGCGCGGAAAGCGTGGCAGCGGCCGCTTGCGCTCGGCAGCGAACAGACCCTCTGCCGCGAGCACGCGCTTGAGCCGCTCGATCGACGCGAGATGGTCGCCCAGCCCGACACGCTCGATCGTAGTGGCGCGGAAGCTCAGCTCGCCCTTGGCTTCGTAGATCTCCGCCTTGCCCTCGACCAGCACCCGCTCGCCGTCGCTCAACGCGAGCGCCAGCTCGTCGAACCGGCGCCGCGGCATCGTCGCACGTACGCAGGCGCCCGTAGCGGGATCCTTGAGCGTGAAGAAGACGAACGCCCACGCCTCGTTGCGGCGCAGGTCGGTGACCTCACCCTCGACCCAGAGCGAGGGCAGGCGGCGCAGGTAGATCCCGATCCCCTGGTTGAACGCGGAGACGCCGAAGACCTTGCGGTCGCCGTGGAACGTCGCTTCGACCTTCACCCTGGCAGGGTAGACGGCGGCGCGCCGGGGCGGAGGGCGTTAGAGCAGGATCTCGGCGGCGGTCGCGGGCGCGCAGCCCTGCCGCATGAGATCGACGCACGTGTGGAGGTCGGCGTCGCTCGCGGCGAGCCGCTCGGCGAGCGGCAGCGGGAAGCCGGCTTCGATCAGCACGTGGAGGCGCCAGCTCTCCACCTTGGCCTGCTCTCCCTGACGCTCGATGTGTGTCTCGGTGATCTCAGCCATGTGTGCCCTTGGGTGCGTTGGGTGCCGCCGCGTGCCGGAGGATTCGTGATCGCTAAGACGATCCCTTCCGCGATTGGTTGGTGAGGGCCTACGCTCCATCCAATCGCCGCGCCAGCTCCTCGCGCATCAACATCTCGACGGCGCGGTCGAGCTCGCGAGAGAGCCTCGTCGCCGCCTCCTCGCGAATCTCGCGCATCCGCTCGTCGAATGCTGTCGCCGCGACCGCCGCGTGGCGCTCGATCTCGCGCTCGGCTACCCGCTCGAGCCGCTCGGTCTGGCGTCGCTCGAACTCGATCAGCGTCAGCTCGAGCCGGGCGCGCGCATCCGTCTCGGCCTGCTCGATGCCTTCGGCGATCGCTGCCTCTCTGATGCGCAGGCGTTCGGTGATCTCCTCGACCGAACGGCGACGCTCGATCGTGTGCGCCTCGAGCTCGTCGAGTGCCTCGGTCACGGCCGACGCCGCCGCTCGCTCGAGCTCCTCGCGGAGCCGCACGACGGCGCGCCGCTGCTCGTCGTTCGTCGTCCCGAGCTCGGCGGCCTCGCGCTCGATACGCGCCTCGACCTCTGCGATGGCTTGCTGCTGCCGCTGAGTGAGGCGCGCGAGCTGCGCCTCGAGATGGCGCTCGGCCCGATCGAGGTCGTCGGCGACGCCCTGCAGGCGCTCGTCGAGCTTGCGCTCCACATCCACGAGCGTGCCGGACAGGCTCTCGCTCACCCGTCGCTCGCGCTCGGCCACGATCGAGCGTCGCTCCTCGCCGAGCCGCCGCTCCTCGGCGGCGAGCTGCGACATCGTGTCCGCCCGCTCCCGGGCGAGGGTACGGCGAATCTCGTCCACCTGTGCTGCCGTCTCCTCGCGGACGGTCACCTGGATCGCGGCGCGCGCCTCTGCGACGATGGTGTCGGTCCGGGCCGCGCGCTCGCGGGTACGCCAGAGCACGATCCAGAGGGCGCCTGCGGCGACGATCGCGGCGATCAGGCACGCGGCAAGGATCCAGACGATCACGACCGAAACGCTATAGGCGGAACGCGACGAGCGCTGCCGCGATCAGGATCGTCGCTGCCGCGAGAAGCTTCAGCGCCGCCTCCGGCGCCTCCACGAGCGCTTCCCGGGTAAGCACCTCCCGGCTGCCGCTCGCGAGCTCGAGCTCGCCGGTCACAGAGGCGACCTCACGGCGGCTTCGCCGCACCGGGGTCGAGAGCCGTCGCTGGGCGAGCGAGAGGACGGTTGCCCATACGGCGGCGATCACCGTCGCGGCGCGGACGGTGCCGGCCACCGCGACCGCGCCGGTGACGACGGGGAACGCCCCCCACGCGATCGCGAACCAGAGGTCGGAGTGGAAGCGGCCGCCGAACAGCTCCAGGTTGTAGGCGGGCACGAGGAAGGCGCCGATCGCGATGAGCGGCAGGAGCCAGAGGCTGAAGTCGAGAGCCACTGCGAGCCCGATCGCGCAAGCAGCGACGACAGACAGGACCGCGAGCGCGACGAGGACGCCGCCGGGGATCGCTGTCTGCAACGGGCGCCCGGCGAGCTCGTCGAGCGAGTGGGCTCCGATGCCCATCGCGAGGAAGAACGCGAGAACGGTGAGGCCGAGGCGATCCCAGGAGACCTCGGTCACGAGGCAGCCGCCGACGACGACGTAGGCGAGATGCCACGCCGTGTAGGGCGCGTGCAGCAGAGTCACGTAGTCACGCCAGCCTCCTCGTTGCAGCGCGTAGAACGCCGGTCTCACGCCCGGGCGCCCCAGATCACGACGCCACCGCCGACGCTCATCCGCCGCGCCTGGACGCTGGGCACGCCTGCGGCACGCCAGAGCTCGAGCTGGCGCTCGAGCGGCCACTGCTCGTAGAACCCGCGGATCGACGGGC
Organism: uncultured Thermoleophilia bacterium; assembly: GCA_963799575.1. GTDB lineage: Bacteria > Actinomycetota > Thermoleophilia > Gaiellales > Gaiellaceae > Gaiella. Next base: position 110,893 of record CAWCXK010000008.1, on the reverse strand, counting down.
CCAGGAAGCGACCGACGTCGTACCAGCCCTTCGACGCGATGCGGCCGAGCCCGGGGAGGCCTACCCCGACATAGAGATCCCAGAGCGGCCGCCAGACGCCCCGGGGGAGGCAGAACTCGAGGTTCGCGATCGTTCCCCCGGGGCGCACGACGCGCGCGAGCTCGGCGAGCGTCGCTGCCGGATCGTCCACGTAGCGCAGCAGGTACGTGAAGGTGAGGTGGTCGAACGAGGCGTCGGCGAACGGGATCGCGGTGGCCGATGCCTCGACGAGCTCGACCCGGTCGCCAAACCTGCTCCGGGCGACAGCGAGCATGCCCGGGCTCTGGTCGAGGCCTGTCACCGGGTGCCCCTGGGTCAGCAGCCGCTCCGCCACGAGGCCCGTGCCCGTCGCGACGTCGAGCACGTGGCCGCCGTCGCGCGGGATGTGCGACACCATCGCCGTGCGCCAGCGCGGATCCTGGCCGAAGGACAGCAGCGCGCCGAGGCGGTCGTACCTCGGCCCGAGGGGTGCGAAGAGCTCGATCGCCTGGTCGCGTCGGTCGGTCATCAACCCCTATCCTGGCACGGTGACGCTGGTCGCCGATCTCGAGCGAGTTGCGGCGGGAGTCGCGCGCTTCGCCCCGGAGGGTGGCGCGCTGAGCGCCGTCCTCCCCGCGGAGCCCACTCCCGGCCTCCGCGGGTACCTCTGCGCCTTCGAGACGGAGGCAGGAGAGCGATCGTGGCTCGTCGTCGACGACGACGGAGGGGCGGTTCGCGACCGCCGTGACATCCGCGATGTGATCGCGATCGCGGCGTTGTGCGAGATCGCCGGGGAGTCCGCGGTCGGCGGCGATCTCGACGAGCTCCTCTCGCAGCTCGTCGCACTCCGCCTCACCGAGAATCCGGACGGGATCGACGAGGCCGAGGATGCCGTCCGGGCGCTGCAGCAGACGATCGGGACGCCCCCGCAGCTCGCTTCGCCGGCGCGACTCGACGAGATCGGCGCCGCGACGCGCCGGCTCGAGCAGGCCCTCGACCCTGCCGCGCCATCGCCGTTCACGGCTGCGCTGAAGGGCGCCCAGGGCACGATCGACGAGCTGCAGAAGGAGATCGAGGCGACCTACCTCGTGCCGCTGACCACCTGACGCAGGGTAGGATTCGGGCATGGAGGGCGGTGGCTTCTTTCCGTTGGGCGGTGACCCCGAGGAGATCCTGCGCGGGTTGCGCGAGTTCGCGGAGACCCAGTCCGAGAGCGTCAAGGAGGCGCAACGCGAGCAGTTCGCGACGCTGACGCTCAGCACCGCCGTCGAGCTCACCGCGGCCGCCCTCAAGCAGGTCCAGCCCACGGGTGGGCCGGACGAGCAGGCGGCCGCGCTCCGCGATGCGATGCGCGTGCTCTTCCCCGAGGCGGTGGCGCTCGTCAGTGCCGCTCGCCAGGGGTTCATGCGCGAGAGCTGACTGTAGGCGCGGTACACTCGCGTCCCCTTGGGCATCTTCGACCGTGCCGTTGCCTCCGTGCTTCCCGCCGTCCCGCGTTCTCTCGTCCGGCGGGTCTCGGCTCCTTATATCGCCGGCCCGACGCTCGACGATGCGCGCGCCACGGTGGTCGCCCTCAACGCGGCCGGGAGGCGCGCGACGGTCGACGTGCTCGGCGAGGAGGTGCACAGCGCCGCGGAGGCGGAGGCGATCGCCGCGACCTACGGCGAGGTGCTCGCGGCGATCGCGACGGACAGGCTCGACGCGAACATCTCGGTCAAGCTCACCGGTCTCGGCCTCAAGGTCGACCTCGAGCTGTGCCGGTCGCTCCTCGAGACTCTCGTTCACGAAGCGGCCGGGCGCGGATCGTTCGTCCGGATCGACATGGAGGACGCATCGTGCGTCGACGACACCATCGCCGTTTACCGCGGGCTGCGGGAGGCAGGCTTGGACAACGTCGGCATCGTGCTGCAGGCGTGCCTCAAGCGAACGCTGACCGACATCGCGGACCTCCGCGACCTACGCCCGAGCGTCCGCCTCTGCAAGGGAATCTACCTCGAGCCTGGCGCGATCGCGTTCCAGGACGCCGACGTCATCCGGCGGTCGTATGTCTCGTGTCTCGACGCACTGCTCGACAATGGTTCACGCGTTGCAATCGCGACGCACGACGAGCACCTCATCGGCGAGGCTCTCGTACGCACTGCTCTGCTCCCGCCTCAGAGCTACGAGCTCCAGATGCTGCTCGGGGTGCGCGAGAGCCGGGCCGACGAGCTCGTCGCCGCGGGCCATCCGCTCCGCGTCTACGTACCGTTCGGCCGACGGTGGTACGAGTACTCGTTGCGGAGGCTCCAGGAGAATCCTCACATGGCCGGCGTCATTGCCAAGGCGACCCTGGCGAGGGCTGTCGGCCGCGGTTGATGAGGCCGTGAAACGCTCCCTCTCGTCTCTCTCGATCTCGCGCGCTGCGGTGCCGGCCGCGGCGGCGATCGTGGCGACCGTGCTCGGCGTCGTCAACCTCCTCTCGGCCCTGACCCCGAACGCCCACTGGCGCGGCCACGTGCTCGTCCAGGTCGAGCCGATCGGCGTCATGCACGTGTTCCACGCGGTCGCCGTGCCGGCGTCGGTCGCGCTCCTCGTCGGTGCGTTCTATCTGCGTCGCCGCCGGCACGTCGCGTGGCAGATGGCAATCGTCGTGCTCTGCGGACTCGTCATCATCGACATCGTCAAGGGCCTCGACGTCGAGGAGGCGGCGCTGTCCGCCGCGGGCGCCGCACTGCTCTGGTGGGGGCGTGACGCGTTCAACGTCCGCGGTGACCCGGTCCGCCTGCGCTCGGCGGCGTGGCGCGTTCCGGCGATCGCGACGGCGACCATCCTCCTCGGCATCGTCGCCGTCGCGATCGCGGCACCGGATGCCGGTTTCACGAGCTGGTTCGACGAGACGCTCAATCTGCTCGCCTGGCAGCCCGGCCGCCTGCACCTGGGAGACGAGGGCGGGCACCTTCCTCTCGCAGTCGGCCTGCTCGGGCTCGCGGCGCTCGGCTCCGCCGCCTGGCTCGTGTTTCGCCCGGTCGCGGCGCCCCGCGCGCTCCCCGACCCGGAAGTGCGGCAGGCGGTCGGAGAGCTCGTGCGCCGGCATGGCCACGACACGCTCGCGTTCTTCAAGCTCCGGGGCGACCAGCAGTATCTCTTCACCGACGACGGCGCAGCGTTCCTCGGCTATCGCGTCGAGAGCGGCGTGATGCTGTGTGCCGGAGATCCGGTCGGCCCGAGTGATGCCGTGCCCGCGCTCCTCCTCAAGGCCGCCGCGTTCGCCCAGCTCCGCGGGCTGCGCCTCGGTGCGGTAGCGGTGAGCGCGGGAGCGGCGCCGGCGTTCGAGGCGCTCGGCCTCCGGCGCCTCTACCTCGGCGACGAGGCGATCGTCGAGACCGCGCGGTTCTCGTTGGAGGGTCGCGCGATTCGCAAGGTGCGCCAGTCGGTGTCGAGAATCGAGAAGGCGGGGTACACCTTCGCGATGGAAACCCTCGCCGACGTCGACGACGACACGATGGCCGAGCTCGAGCGCGTCTCCGAGGCCTGGCGCGCCGGGGCCGACGAGCGCGGCTTCACGATGGCGCTCGAGCGGCTCGGCGGCGCGCAGCAACACGACACGGTCGTCGCGATCACGCGTGACGGGGAGGGCCACGTCCGTGGCTTTCTCCACTTCGTGCCGTCCTACGGTCGCGAGGCGGTCTCGCTCTCGTTCATGCGGCGCGACCCGGAAACGCCGAACGGGCTGACGGAGTTTCTCGTCGCCCGCTCGATCGGGGCCTTCCGGGAGCGCGGGATCGGAGAGGTATCGCTGAACTTCGCCGCGTTCGCGCGGTTGCTGACGGAGCCCGAGAACCTCCTGGAGCGCGCGGCGGGTCGGGTGCTCCGCTGGGCCGACGCGTGGTTCCAGATCGAGAGTCTCTACCGCTTCAACGCCAAGTTCGACCCCCGCTGGGAGCCGCGGTACGTCCTCTACGAGGGACGACTCGGCCTGGCGCGCGCGGGGCTCGCGGCCGCGTGGGCAGAGGGTCAGATCCCGAAGCCGCTGGTCCGCCGATGAGGCTCCCGGCCGGGCTGAGCGGTGCGGGTGCGTGGTCACCGTTGCGGATCGGGATCGTCGTGTTGGCAGGCGCTGCGCTCCTTCTTCCCGCCTGGGCGCTCTACCTCGCAGTCGTGCTGCCGCGGGAGCATGTGGCACCGAACTGGGATGTCGTCTGGGTCGGATTCGACCTCGGGCTTGCAACGCTCGCGGCGGCCTCCGTGATCGCGTTCCGGCGCCGCTCACGCTGGACGCCGGTCTTCGGCGGCGCACTCGGCGCCGCACTCGTGTGCGACGCATGGTTCGACGTGATGACCTCCGACGGCAACGACCGCTGGGTCGCGATCGGCCTGGCGTTGTTCGCGGAGCTCCCGGTCGCCGCTCTTGCCGCGGTGGTCGGCGTCCGCTCTGTGCCTAAGCGACCAGGCTGAAGCCGCCGTCGACGATCAGCGTCTGGCCGCGCACCATCTCGGCCGCAGGAGAGCTGAGGAACGAGACCGCGCCTGCGATGTCCTCCGGCGTGACGAGCCGCCCCGCTGCGTTTGCCTGCCCCATCTGGAGCATCTCGTCCCGATTCGGGAAGTGGTCGAGCGCACCCGTGTCGACAACGCCGCCCGACACCGCGTTGACGCGAATCCCCGCCGGCCCGAGCTCGACCGCGAGGTAGCGCACGAGCGACTCGAGTGCGGCCTTCGAGGTGCCGACGAGGGCGTAGTTGTCGAGAACGCGGATCGACCCGAGGCTCGAGATCGCCACGATCGACGAGCCCACGGGCATCGAGGGCGCCAGCACGCGGGTGAGGGAGAGGAAGGAGCGGGAGTTCGAGTTGAGCGTCCAGTCCCAGTGCTTGTCCTCGGTTTCGAGAGCGCGGCGGATCACTCCGGTCGCGGCGTTGTGGACGAAGACGTCGATCGGTCCGAGCTCGCGGACCTGCTCGAGCACGCGCTCCGAGGTGACGTTGCCGCGCACGAGCACCGGCGCGGCGCCGAGGGCCTCGAGCTCGCCGGCCGTCTCCTCCGCGGCCGAGTCCGAGCGCATGTACCCGATCGCGACCCGCGTGGCGCCCTCACGCGCGAGGCGGAGTGCGATCGCCTTGCCGATCCCGCGCGACCCGCCCGTGACGAGCACCGACCGTCCCATCAGGTCAATCCGTGCGCGGCAGCGGCCGGGCTGCAGGTGCAGAGGACGGAATCTCGTCCCAGCCGATCCGCGTCCGCGGCTCCTCCGGCTCGTCGTCCTCCGCCTTCGACGACGCGTGCCCGAGATCGTCGAGGAGGCGAATCTTCTCCTCGCCGAACGCGCGCACCGGGTCGTCCGCGGGCAGGTCGGCGATCAGCTCTCGCACCCGCGCCCGCAGCTGGAACGCGAAGTGCGGAGTGGCGGGCCCGACGAGCGCCGCTATGTCGTCGAATGTCGGCTCTGCCATCGCGGTGTCAACCCTAACGATTAGCGTCAGTCCGATGCGCAAGCCGACATCCGTCGAGGTGATGCTGCTGTCGGCCATCGTGCTCTGGGCGCTCAACCTCACGGTCAGCCGCTACATCCTCACGCATGGCTTCCTGCCACTTGCGTACTCGACCGTGCGCTACGCGCTCGCCTCGCTCGTGTTCATCGCGATTGCGCTCGCAGCCGAGCGGTCCCTGAGGATCGCGCGCCGCGATCTCGGCCTCGTCTTCGGCGCCGCGACGGCGCTCTTCGTCAACCAGCTCGGCTTCGTGTACGCGCTCAAGACGACGTCGGCCTCGGTGATCGCGCTGATCCTCGCCGCGACGCCGATCTTCGCCGCTCTGATCGGGCTCGCCTTCGGCATGGAGGTGCTGCCGCGACGGTTCTGGGCAGGCGCTGCGCTCTCCGTCGCCGGCGTCGCCCTGGTTGCGCTCGGGGCCGGTGGAGAGATCGGCGGCGACGCCGCCGGAATCCTGCTCGGGATTCTCACCGCTGCGACATGGGCCGTGTACTCGATCCTGATCACGCCGCTGATGGCCCGCTACTCACCCTCCCGAATCAGCGCCGTGGTGCTGCCGCTCTCGTGGGTGGGGATCGCGCTCGTCGGCCTGCCTCAGACGCGTTCGCAGGACTGGAACGTCGGCTTCGAGGTGTGGGTGTTACTCGTGTTCGCCACGCTCGGCCCGCTCGTGATCACCAACATCCTCTGGTTCCGCTCGCTCGACCGCATCGGTGCCTCGCGGGCGACGTTGGCCACGAACCTGCAGCCGTTCGCGGCCGCGATCTGCGCCGTCGTGCTGCTCGGGGAGACGATCGACATCGTCCAGATCGCCGGCGGCGTGCTGATCGGGGTCGGAATCCTGGCGGCGCGACGACGGTCGCCTGTCTCGCCGGGGGAATAGGGCCTCGATCCCCGGGCACCGCAGTACTCTGCGGCGATGAGCCCGCAGCGACGCACTGCTCTCGTCTCGGTCGGCGCCGCCGTCGCGCTGATGGTGATCAAGCTCGGCACCGGTCTCGCGAGCGGCAGCCTTGGTCTTATCTCGGAGGCGCTGCACTCGGGCACCGACCTCGTCGCCGCGCTGCTGACGTTCTTCGCCATTGGCGTCGCCGGCCGCCCGGCCGACCGATCTCACCCCTACGGCCATGGCAAGGCAGAACACCTGGCAGCGCTCGCAGAGGCCGGCGTGCTGATGCTCGTCAGCGTTGCCGTCGGCGCGCTCGCGGTCGCACGACTCGTCGGCCTGATCGAGATCGACACATCCGCGGCGTGGTGGGTGTTCGCCGCCGTCGGCATCGTAATTTTGATCGACATCTCGCGCACCGTTGTCTCTCTGCGAGCGGCGCGGCGGTTCTCGAGCCCTGCGCTCGCCTCCAACGCGCTCCACTTCGGCAGCGACCTCCTGGGTACGTTCGCAGTCCTCTGCGGCCTGCTCGCGGTGCGTGGCGGCTGGCCCGAGGGTGATTCGGTGGCTGCCCTGTTCGTCGCGTTCCTCGTCATCGTCGCCGCTGTGCGGTTGATCAGACGGAACGTCGACGTGCTGATGGACCAGGCTCCGGACGATGCCGTGCGGTCGGCGCGGGCCGCGATCGCGGCGCTCGACCCGCCCGTCGAGGTGCGACGCCTCCGGTTGCGGCAGGCGGCGGGTCGCACGTTCACCGATGTCGTCATCGGTGTCTCTCCCGGTGCCGCCGTCGGCCAGGGGCACGCCGTCGCCGACAGCGTCGAGGCGGCCGTGCACGCCGCTCTGCCGGGAAGCGACGTCGTCGTCCACGTCGAGCCGGCAGGGATCGAGGCAGCGCTCCGGGAGCGCGTGCGCGAGGCCGCCATGGCAAACTCGCGCGTCCGCGAGATCCACAACCTTTCGGTGATCGAGCTTCCCGACGGCTTTCACGTCTCGCTCCACCTCAAGCTGCCCGGCGAGCTCGCACTCGACGAGGCCCACGGCATTGCCGAGCAGGTCGAGCAGGCGATCGTCGACGGGGTGCCGGAGATCGTCGACGTGCAGAGCCATCTCGAGCCGCTGGCCGAGCCCGCGGCCGGCCGTGAGGCCGACGACGACCCCGCAGAGATCGAGCGCATCGTCCGCGAGACGACGGGGGAGGCGCCCCGGGCGGTGCGTTTCCTGCACACCGACGAGGGCCTCGTCGTCTTCCTCACGCTCGCGCTCGATCCCGCCGAGAGCCTCGCCGCGGCCCACGCGACGGCCTCACGGGTCGAGGAGCAGATCTGGATCGTCGTGCCCGGCGTCGCCGAGGTGATCGTTCACACAGAGCCCTGATCCGTTCCAGGGATGCGCGCTCCAGGTTGAATAGGCAGCGATGCGGATCTGCATGTTCCATCCGAACGACCACCCGCTCGACCGCGGGTGGGTCGGCCGGATCGACGGCGACCACATGCTGCATCTCGCAGCGCAGACGCTGCAGTCGTTCTTCCTCGTCGGTGGTGGGTCGCGAGTGCATGCCGAGTATCCGCTCGCCGACGTCACCCTGCTCGTGCCCGTGCAGTACCCGCCCACGGTGCGGCTCTTCGATGACGGCTCGTCGTTCCGCTTCGCCAACGCAACTGCCGTCGTCGGTCCGAACGTCCCGGTCCTCGGTGCGGATCTCTCGGCACGGGCGCGGATCGCCGTCGTGATCGGTGCCGACGGGGAGATCGGCGGCACGACCGCGATGGTCGAGTGGCGCGACCCCGCCGAGCAGCCCGGCGTGAAGCAGTCCGACTTCGGGATCGTGCTCGGGCCCGTAGTCGTGACGCCGGACGAGACGGGTCCGGCCGGGCTCGAGTGCCGGCTGACCGCCGGCGAGCGAGACGTCGAAGGTGCTCCGGCGCCGTTCGTGTGGGCCGAGGCGATCGCGCTCGCCGGCCACCGGACGACGCTTCGTCCGGGAGACGTGATCGCGGGACCGCCGGTCGTCGTGCTCGACGGAGTCGACGGAGACGTCGAGCTCGAGGTCGAGGGCATCGGAACGCTCGCCTGCCCTGTTGGAGGCCCATGACGCGGCTCGTTCTCGACTGGGACGGCACGATCACCGAGCGCGACACGCTCCACATGGCGATCGAGGAGTTCGGGGATCTCGACGTCTTCCACGCGCTCGAGGCGCAGATCGGCCGCGAGCTGACGCTGAACGAGGTGATCGGGATCGAGATGGCAACGATCTCGGCGCCGTTCGACATCGTGCTCGACTGGCTGCTCGATACCGTGGTCGTCAGGCCGGGACTGCCCGAGCTCGTTGCCGCGCACGACCCGCTCATCGTCTCGGCGGGGTTCCACGAGCTGATCCAGCCGGTGCTCGACCGGGAGGGCGTCTCCGCGCGCCTCGTCGCGAATCGGGTCGAGTCCGACCCGACCGGGTGGCGGGCGACCTTCCTCGAGCGGGAGCCGTGTGACGTGTGCGGTGAGCCGTGCAAACGGGTCGTGCTTGCGGGCACCGAGCCCTATGTCTACGTCGGTGACGGCGTCTCTGACCGTTGCGCCTCGCTTGCTGCAGAGCGGGTGTTCGCCCGTTCGGGCCTCGCCCTCTACCTCGCCGCGCACGGCGTCGCCTACGAGCCTTTCGAGACGTTGCATGACGTTCGTGAGGCGCTCGAGGCGTAGTCGGCGATCGAGCGTACGATCGAGTGATGGCCCTCCTCGTGCTGCCACAGCCCTACGACTTCCTCGCATCCACCGAGCGGTTCCGCTCCTACGGCGTCGACCGCGCCAATGCCTGGCACGACGGCGGTCTGCACCGCGTCATCGGCGGGCGCGAGGTGCGGCTCGAGGCCGCACCGGGTGGTGTCGAGGCCGACCCGGCCGACGCCGCAATCTTGCGCGAGGCGGGATGGCTGCTCGGCGCTCCGCTCGACCTCGAGGGATTCTGGGCCTGGGCGGCGACCGCCGAGCCGACACTCGCGCAGCTCGCCGGGCCGCTCCGCGCGTACCGCCCGCCGCTGCACCCGGATCCGTGGGAGATGCTCGTCGGCCTCATCACTTCGCAGCAGGTCTCCCTCCACTCCGCCTTCGCCGTGCGTTCGCGGTTGATCGAGCGCTTCGGCGTCCGGCACGGCGCGGTGTGGGCGTTTCCCACCCGGGAGCGAATCGCTCAGGCCGCCGAGAGTGAGATCCGCGAGGTCGGCTTCTCGACGCGCAAGGCCGAGTACGTGATCGGGGTCGCGCGTGGCAACCTCGACATTGCGAGGCTCGCCGATCTGCCCGACGGCGAGGTGATCGATCGGATCACGGCGCAACGCGGGCTCGGCCGCTGGACGGCGGACTGGTTCCTCGCCCGGGCTCTCGGGCGGCCGGACAGCTGGCCTGCCGGCGACCTCGGCGTGCGCAAGGCGGTGTCGTTCTTCTACGGTGAGGGCAGAGATCTCGACGAGACGGAGGTGCGCGAGGTGGGAGAACGATTCGGGCAATGGCGCAACGTCGCCTGCCACATGCTGCTGGCCGGGGCGAGGCTGCACGGATGACGGTTCGTGGCGCGACCGGCGCCGACCTTCCGGTGCTGGAGGAGCTCTGGCGCGCGTTCAGTGCCGAGGTGCCGCCCCCCGCGCACGAGGTCGTCGATGACGCGACCGAGCTCGCCGAGATCCGCGCGATCGTGGAATCCGGCCTCGGCTGGGTTGCCGAGAGGGATGGCGCCGCAATCGGGATGATCCTCGCCCAGCGTCGCGGCCCGCGCGTCGGGCGTATCACCGACGTCTACGTGAGACCGGCCGAGCGACGGGCGGGCGTCGCCGAGGCGCTCGTACGCGAGGTCGTCGCGCGTTTCAGCGCCGACGGAGTCGACACGATCGACCTCGAAGTGATGGCGACCAACACCGCGGCGCGCAACGCCTATGCCCGCTGGGGCTTCCGCGACGAGGTACTCGTCCTCGCGACGCCTGTTGCGGCGCTGGCCGAGAGGCTCGGCGAGTCCGAGGCGACCGCCGCGTCCTTCGGCTCGATCCACGCCCAGACGGACGCTGTCGACGCGATCGTGAAGGCGGTCGAGATGTTCGTGCCTCGGCTTCCCGGCCGTTCGGCAGGGTCGATCGTGACCCAGCCTCGCGGCGGCTACGTGACCGTCTACGACGATGTCTGTGACCGCGACCCGGCGATGCTCCGGCGGCTCGCGAAGGAGATCTCGTCCCGCACCGGGCTCGTCGTGATCTCGATCGGCGTCGAGCAGGAGGCTCTCGTCCGGATGATCCTCTTCGATCGCGGTGGCATCGTCGACGAGTACGCCTCGGTGCCGGAGTTCTACGGGACGCTCCCGCCGGGAGAGGTCGTTGCACTCCACGCGAACCCTGTCGTCGTCGAGCGCTACACCGGGGCCGCGCAGGCATCGGTGCGTGCGGCGGCGCCCGTCGCCGCCTCGCCTGCAGATCTGCCGCCGGCACGTGAGCTCCAGGCCGCGCTTGCATCGACGCTCGGACTCACCGGCGCTGAGCACGGCTGGGCGGATGCTCCCGCCGACGCCGCGGCTCATCGGATCGACCGCTGATGCTGAAGCTGGTCGACGCACCTCGCTGTCCGTACTGCGCGCGCGTCCGCATCGCCCTCGCAGAGAAGGGCATCGATCACGAGGTGGTCGTGATCGACCTCGAGGATCGGCCGGCATGGGTCTACGAGCTCAATCCGGTTGGGCGGGTCCCGATCATCGAGAGCGAAAAGTGGGTCCTGCCCGAGTCCGTCGTGATCAACGAGTTCCTCGACGAGCGCTACCCCGAGCCGGCGCTCCTGCCCTCCGATCCCGTGGCCCGTGCGGCGGCGCGGCTGCTGATCTTCCGTGACGACGAGCTCACGCGACCGTACTACGCTCTGCGGCGACAGCAGGAGGGCGCGGAAGCCGCCTTCGCGGCGGCGCTCGCCGAGCTCGACGCGGTGCTCGCGACTGCCCCGTTCCTCACCGGCGCGGGCTTCGGGCTCGTCGACATCGCCCTCGTGCCGTGGGTGATCAGGGCCCGCGACATGCTCGGTGTCTCGCTGACGCCGTACCGGCGCCTCGACGACTGGCTCGGGCGTCTCGCCGAACGGCCGTCGGTCGCCGCCGAGATAGCAGTGGTGGCAGCGCTGTGAGCGATGTCGATCGCGACGAGCTCGAGCGGCGACTCGGCGAGGACGGGCTGGTCGTGCTCGACGTCCGGACGGCAGCGGAGTACGCGGGCGCGGCCGGGTATCCGTGCGACGCGCGCCAGGGGCACGTACCCGGGGCGCGTCACGTCGACCTCCAGGAGCTGATGGCCGCGGGCGGCGCCGAAGGGATCCGGGCACTCGTCGGTGCTGCCGAGGGCTCGGAGGTGATTGCGTATTGCCACTCCGGCGGTCGCTCGGCGATGGCCACCCAGGTGCTCGGCGCGGCAGGCTACGTCGCGCGCAATTACGCCGGCTCGTGGCACGAGTGGTCGGCCGACGGGATGCTTCCGATCGAAGACGGTCAACCCGCCGCGTAGTCGAGGAAGGCGGCGCACAGCAGTCGGCCGTGCTCGTTCCAGGTTCCGAGGTTTTCGTCGGTCTCACGGCGAATCAGGTCGGGATCGGGCAGCTCCTCCGAGCCCTCGACGAACCAGTGGTCGAGCATGTGCCGTGTCACTTCGGGGTGGAACTGCACGCCCCAGGCCCGCTCCCCGAGCCGGTAGCCCTGCGGTGCTGCATCGTTCTCCGCAAGGAGCACCGCTCCGGTCGGAAGCGCGAACCCGTAGTAATGCCACTGGAACGCCTGGATGTGACCGGGAAGAACCCCGAGGACCGGATCGCTGCGGCCGGCCTCGTTGACGGTGACCGCATGCCAGCCCACCTCGGGATGTGCCAGAGGGCCGACGTGCGCACCCATCGCTCGTGCGACGAGCTGGGCTCCGAGGCAGGCGCCGAAGACAGGCACCTCACGGGCGATTGCCTCGCGGATGAACGACGCCTCCTCAGCGAGCCACGGATGCTCTGCGTCCTGGTCCGGGTGCATCGCCCCGCCGAAGACCATGATCGCGTCGTAGCCGCTGGGCGCATCCGGCCCCGGGCCGCCGTCGACTGTGACCCAACGCTCGAGTCGGTCGCCGCGCTGCTCGACGATGTGCTCGAACAGGCCTCCGCCGCCGGTCGAGGTCGGCTCGTGGACGATCGAGAGCACGCGCATGTCGCGAGCGTAGCCTGCGGGTTGCACGCCGCGGTACTCCTCTGCCACCGGCTGCCCGTGCGGCCGCCGGCGCGCTAGCGGTTGAGGTACGTCAAAACGGCGAGGACGCGGCGGTGGTCGTCGACCGAGCTCGTCAGCCCGAGCTTCCCGAGAATCGAGCTGACATGTGTCTCGACGGTCTTCTCGGTGAGCCAGAGGTGCCTGGCGATCCCCGCGTTCGTCCGCCCCTCGGCCATCAGCCCGAGAACCTCGCGCTCGCGTGGGGTGAGCTGGTCGAGCGGACTGTGGCCTCGGGGAGGCTGCAGGAGCTGCTTGACGACCTCGGGGTCGAGCGCCGAGCCGCCGCTCTGGATGCGGTCGGCCGCATCGAGGAACTCGTCCACATCGAGGACACGGTCTTTGAGGAGATAGCCGAAGCCCCCGCCGGACCCGACGAGCTCGACGGCGTAGCGGCTCTCGACGTGCTGCGAGAGGACGAGCACTGCTGTGAGCGGATGGGTGCGGCGGATCTCCACGGCCGCCCGCATCCCCTCGTCCTCGTAGGTCGGAGGCATCCGGACGTCGACGATCGCGAGGTCGGGCTCGTGCTCCGCGACGACCGCGAGGAGCGAGTCGCCATCGCCGACGCGGGCGACGACGTCGTGCCCGGCATCCTCGAGCAGGCCTGCAAGCCCCTCACGAAGCAGGACGGTGTCCTCGGCGATCACGATGCGCATGGGATCGCCACCTCGATGCGCGTCCCGCCGCCGATCGGGCTTTCGAGGCTGAGCGTCCCCCCGTGGGCCGCAACACGCTCTCGCAGCCCGGCGAGCCCCGTGCCGCGCCTCGCGATCGCGCCGCCGACCCCGTCGTCGGTGATCGACAGGCGCAGCGTCCCCTCGCCCTGGCGCGCGCGCAGCGACACCTTCGACGCAGCGGCGTGCTTGACCACGTTCGTGAGGGCCTCGCACGCCACGAAGTACGCCGCCGCCTCGACGCCGGCGGGGACGCGGTCGATCGGCGCCTCGACCTCGACGTCGATCGGCGCCGTCTCGGCGAGGTCGCGGAGCGCCGCTGCGAGCCCGTCGTCCAGCCGTGACGGCCGAACCCCGGCGCCGATCTGGCGGAGGTCGGCAATGGCGGAGCCGACGTCGTCGACGATCCGGTCGAGTGCCGGCCCCAGAATCCGGGCCTCCGGCGGCAGGGTGCGTTGCATCCGCCTGATCTGGAGGCCGAGGGAGACGAGCCGCTGCTGGGCGCCGTCGTGGAGGTCGCGCTCGAGCCGCCGCCGCTCCTCGTAGCCCGCCTCGATGATCCGTGCTCTCGAGGCCTGCACCTCGGCGTCCTGCCGGCGTACCTCGACGCGGAGGCGCGCGATCTCGATCGAGAGCGTGGCCGCTCCGAGGATGCCCCGTAGGAGCTCGGGTCGCTCGAGCAGGGCGGGGTCGTGGAGGAGCACGGCCGTCTTCGACCCCTCCCGCGTGATCTCCGAGCGGGCGCGTTGGTCGTCGGGAAGGTCATCGACCACGGTGCCCGCGGCATCGGCGAACGCTGCCGTCTCCGGCAGCCAGAACAGGATCTCTGCGAGGGGGTCGTCGAGCGCGGCGGCAACGACCGCCCCGATCTCCTCGGGCTCGGCCTGGCCCTCGCGCACGCGCTCCTCGAAGGACTTCACCGAGAGGAGGCCCTCGTAGCGCTGCCGGGCGAAGCGGCGATCGACGCCGCCCTGGACGCGGGAGCGCAGGGGGCGGAACGCGATCGCGGCGACGAGCGTGGCAGCGGCCGTTGCCCAGGGGGAGCCCTGGCCCATGGCGACGCCTAGACCGAGCGTGACGGCGCCGAACGTCGCCGCGAGGACGAGCGTCAGGATCACGTAGACGAGCGTCCGGTTGATCAGCCGGTCGATCGCGTAGAGCCGGTAGCGCTCGACCGCAACTCCGACGGCAGCGGCAACTGCCGTCTGGCCGAGGAGCAGGAAGGCGAACGCGGCGGTGTCGAACCCGAGGAGGACGACGGAGACGACCCAGACCACGAGGCCGAGCGGGATGAGCGCGACTGCCCAGACGAGCCACTTCACCTGGAGCCGTTGCACGCCCTGCGAGCGACGGAAGCGCAGAACGACCGCGACGGCGCCCGCGATCAACGTGGCGAGGATGCCGAGCCAGAGCGGGATCCAGATCCAGCCGAGCCAGCCGGGGACCGTGACGCCCCGCATCGGGTTCGTCACGCCGGCGTCCGGCGCGCCGAACGTGCTGTTGTCGAGGAGCGCAACGGCCATGAATCCCGCGAAGCTGAACGCCCCGAGCCTGGCCACCCAGCGCCAGCGCCGCGTCAGCAGCGTCCCGTCGGGGAAAACGAGCGCGACGGCAACCGGCCAGGCGAAGATCAGCGGCCAGACCGCCCGCCCGACCTGGAGCGACCAGCCGTGGTCGGGAATCAGCGATGTCCACGTGCCGGCCAGGAACCCCCCGACGATCATGATCCAGCCCACGCGATTCGTCGGCTGCCGCCAGACGATGGCGAGCCCGACGGCCGCCGGCGCGACGGTGGCGATTCCCCCGAACAGCCAGATCCAGCCGGGCTCGGTTGTGTTGTCGGGGCTCGGCGCCAAGCCCGTGGCGTCGAGCGTCACGGTCAGCGCGGACGCCAGCGCGATGATCCCGGCCGTGGTGCGGAGGCTGCCCATTCGGCGCATTGTCCTCCCCGGCGCGGCACCTGGCAATCGGTGCCAGCACGGAGTCGCGCCTCAGTGCGGCCACCGTCGAAAGACCGGGGCCAGCGTCGATGTGCGTGGCGGCTGATGCGCCTACGGTCGTCTCAGCCCGCCGCCGGCGGGACGAACACCACGGCCAGGAGGTCACCGATGAAGCTCGCTCTCGCCCTCGCGACCGGAGTAGCGGCCGCCTTCCTCGGAGGCAGCGGCGCCGGTGCGGCGGATGCCCCGCAGGTGCTGCACCTTCTCGATCTCAGCGAGACCTCGACCCCGGCGTTCGACGCAGGCACCGGAGAGCCGCGACCCGGCGACCGCGTCTTCCTCCGGGACGGCCTCTACGCCTGGAAGGGCACGAAGCGCGGAGCGCGGGTCGGCAGCGTGACCTCGACGCTGACGTTCGTGTCCGCGTTCGGGGCACACGGCGCGACCATCGAGCTCGCCGGCCAGCTGTTTCTCCACGGCGGCTCGTTGCGCGTCGAGGGGATCGGACAGGTTGGGCAGGGGCCGAGCAGGTTCACGCTCCCGATCGTCGGTGGCACCGGCAGCTACGCGGGCGCCCGGGGGACGGTCGAGCTGCGCGACCTCGGGTCGAGCGGAGACAAGTCCGTCCTCGACGTGCACTTGCTCCGATGAATCCGGTAGAGAGGAGGAAGTAGCAATGAACCTGAGACGTCTGGCACCGCTCGGCGGCCCGATCTTCGTCGCGGCGGCAGTCAGCGGGATCGTGATCCTGGGCGGGAACACCCCGGGGATCGGCGCTTCGCCGGCGGAGATCGTGGCGTTCTACACCGCGCACGGCGCACGCCAGTCGGCCGCCGCGTACGTCGTCACCGTCGGTGTCGCCTTCCTCGCCCTGTTTGCGGGTGGCGCGTACGTCGCCATGACGAAACGAGGGGTGGGCTCGTCCCTCTGGCGCGTCATGTTCCTCTGCGGCGCGGCGATCAGCGCCACGGGGTTCCTCGTCGCGGCGGTGTTGCACCTGGCGTTGAGCGAGGCCGTCCGTCACCACGCGGCACCCGAAGCGGCCCAGGCGTTGAATGCGCTCGACGCCGAGGATTTCCTCCTCTTCGCCGGCGGCCTGGGGATCATGCTGCTCGGCGCCGCGGGCATGATGATTCCCGCCGCCGGACGGATGCAGTGGCTTGGATGGGCCGCGCTCCCGATCGGCGTTCTCTTCTTCACTCCGCTCGGATTCGTGGCCTTCCTCGCCGCGGCGCTGTGGCTCGTCGTTGCCGGCTTTGCGCTCACGTCGATGGGCGACGAGTCGACTTCGGCGCCAGGGGGCACCTCGGTGACGGGCGGCTAGAAGAGGGTCATCTCGGCCGGTGGTAGGGCGAGTCCCCCGGTCGATGCGACACCGGCCTCGTCCAGGAGCCCCGGAAGATCACCGCGCTTCCGGGCGCGAAGTCATCTCGATTGTTGTTGAATAGGAGCTAGCCATTTCCTCGTCAAGCGAGAAGAGCATCACTGCTGTTGATGAAGCGCGCGGTGCTCCGGCTTCTTCGGAGAGGAGCAAGACCATGATTCGACTTCTCGACGGACTACCCGATCACGTCATCGGCTTCGAGGCAGTGGGTGAGGTCGAGGCGGCAGATTACAAGTCAGTGGTCGATCCTGCTATCGAGGCAGCCGTTGCTTCGCACGCCAAGATCCGCTTGTTGTATGTGCTCGGCAAGGATTTCGAGGGATACAGCGGTGGTGCGATGTGGGCAGATACCAAAATCGGCGCGAGGAACTGGAGCCACTTCGAGAAGATCGCCTTCGTCTCCGATCACCGGGCCTACATTGATGGCGTCAAGGCCTTCGGCTGGCTGATCCCAGGCGAGGTGAAGACGTTCCCGCTCGCCGAGTCCGAGGCTGCAAGAACCTGGGCGGCAAGCTGACGTACTGCGTACGCACGACTAGAACAGCGTCATCTCTGCGGGTGGGAGGTCGAGTCCTCCGGTAGCTGCGACCCCTGCCTCATCCAGAAGACCTCTGAAGATCACGGCGCTCCGTGGGGCGAAGTCATCTCGATTGTTGTTGAAGAGGGCATACGTTTCGTCCGACTGCTCTGCGAGACGGCGTGTCGGTGCGACCCACTCAGCAAGCTCCTCGTCCGAGTACATCCAGTCGAAGCGGTCGGCGGCGGTGCCGCCACGGATGTTCCAGGTCTGCGCATTGCGGCCGTGGAAGCGGATCACCGAGATCGCGTGGGTCGCAGCAGCGACGCGCGGTGCCACGTTGGTTGCACGAGTCAAGGGAGCATCCACCGAGACGTACGCCAACCCCTGTTCCTCGAGGTAGCGGAGGGTGCTGGAGCGCTCGTCTGGTTCCATCCATGAGCGATGACGAAACTCGATCAGCGGCACAAGGGGGTCGAGTCGGTCACGCACGCGAGCTAGTTCTTCCTTCGCCTCGTGCGTCTTTACGAAGCGCGGGTGGTACTGGAGCAACACGCCACGCAGCTTCCCGGAGAGTTCGAGCGGCTCCAGCGCTCCCCGGAACTCACCGAAGGCTTCGTCTGTTGGCTCTCCTTCGTGGAAGGTCATTGCGGCACTTGCCTTGACGTGGAAGGTGAATTCGTCGGGCGTCCTCTCGGCCCAGCGCCGCGTGACGTCGGGGTCGGGGAGGGCATAGAACGGCGAGTCGACCTCGACGACGTCGAAGCGCTCGGCGTAGTAGCGGAGCCGCGCCTCCGCTGTCGAGACGCCACGCGGGTACCACGCCTTGAGCAGGCCCTCATCGGCCCAGCTGCACGTTCCGAGGCGAACTGTTGCCCGCATGACGGGACGATAGAGGCTCGGCCGACCCGCCGGCCGGGTGGGTTCGACGCTCTCGCGTTTGTGAGCGCCGTGTGAGCAAACGACGAGCCTTTGGTCACATCGGAGCGGAATCCGGTTTGTGAACGTCCCGATGGGTAAAGAACGCACTATCCCCACGAGGAGGAATCTCACATGCAATCGCACTCCCGTACCAACCGAACCATCCTGGGCCGCGCGGCGGCCGCCCTGGCGCTCGCGGTCATAGCCGTCGCGGCGTTCGCCACAATGGGATCCGCGTCGTCCGTCTCTGCCGCGGCGGCGCAGTACGCGCCGGTCAACTCGACGGCGCCGACGATCTCGGGCACCGCCACCGAGGGGCAGACGTTGACGGCGAACGATGGCAGCTGGACTGGCTCGCCGACCTCGTACGCGTACCAGTGGCAGCGGTGTGACGCGGCCGGAATTGCGTGCGCCGACATCGGCGGCGCAACCGCGAAGACCTACAAGTTGCAGACCGCAGACGTCGGTCAGAGGATCAGGTTTCGGGTCACGGCCTCGAACAACGACGGGAAGACATCCGTCTTCTCGGGCGCGACCGGCGTGATCGCGTCGGGCGGCCCCGCAGGAGCGATCAAGCTCGCAAATGGCGAGACCTCGATCCCTGTGACGAGCGTAAGCCTCGCCGCCGGCCAAAGGCTCGTGGTTGCGGAGGTCCAGTTCTCGCCGAATCCGGTGCGGGTCTCGTCGAACGCTCCGATCAGCGTGCGCGTCAAGGTGAAGGACAGCCGCGGCTATGTCGTCCGGGGCGCCCTCGTCTTCGTCCGCTCGACGCCCGAGGTGACGAGCACACCGCCGGAGCAGCTGACCCAGCAGGATGGTTGGGTGACGCTTACGACCGTCCCGCAGGCGGACTTCCCGAAGAATCCTGCATACAACGTGCAGATGTTCGTTCGCGCACGGGGATCGGGCGGGGATCCGCTGGCAGGCATCTCCACCCGTCGGCTCGTCCAGTTCGGGCTCGCCCGGTAACGCTCGCGCTCTGTCAGGTGCGGCCGGGTGCA
The DNA here is from genome assembly GCA_963799575.1 of uncultured Thermoleophilia bacterium. Taxonomy (GTDB): domain Bacteria; phylum Actinomycetota; class Thermoleophilia; order Gaiellales; family Gaiellaceae; genus Gaiella. The sequence continues at coordinate 91,831 of CAWCXK010000008.1, read as the reverse complement.
CGACACAGTGCACCCGGCCGCACCGGGTCGTCCAGTACGCGTCCTGGTCGCCAGAGTTCATGGTCGCCAGAGTCGGCGTCCGTAGCCGTGAGCGGGAGCGCCGCACGCATGGCACTCTGACCTGCATTCCCGGTCTTGACGAACATCGCTTCGGCACGCCCGGCTCGGCGCCGCCCGAGCTCCGACGAGCGTTGCCGGTGCTGTTTTTCCTCTTCGTGCTCCTCGGCCCAGCGCGTCTCGACGGGGGGTACACGGCGACGTCGTGGGGAGCATCCACGGTCATGCTGTCGGTGTTCCTGCTCGTTGCGATCCTCTCGCGCGAGGTGCATGTCTTTCGCCTCGACATGCTCGTGGCTGTCGCGTTTCTCCTCCTCGCAGGCTGGACCGCTCTCTCGCTTGCCTGGACGGCGAGCGTGCCGCTGACCGTGAACGAGCTCCAGCGCGCGATCCTCGTGCTCGTCGGCATCGCGGCGGGCGTTGTCGCGGGACGGAGCGAGGCTCGGGGCGCCGCAGTCCTGGCATTCCTCGTCGCTGCGCTCGTGCTTGCCGGTTGGTCGCTGTTCTCCGGCCCAGACGCGCCGCTCGGCTATGCCAATGCGCTGGCGATCGTCTGCGCCGCGGCGATCGTGCTCGCCGGCGGCTGGGCGCTCGCCGGCGGCACGCGCTGGGCTCCCGCGGCCGTCCCGGGCGTTCTCGTGCTCGGCCTCGCACTTCAACGGACCGACAGCCGCGCCGCCTGGCTCGCGTTGCTCGCGGGCGCCGCCGTGGTCGTGGCGCTCAGGAGCAGGCGGCCGGGATGGGTCACGTTCGGCGTTCTTGCACTTTCTGTGGGAGCCGTTGTAGCCCTCGCGCTCCGCGAGAGCGAGCCTCGCTCGGCCTACTGGCGCGCGACGCTCGACGGTGCGGCAGGGCACCCGCTGCTCGGCTCGGGGGCGGGCACCTGGAGCCAGGTTTGGCTCGAGCAGCGTCACGTCGATTTGACGGCGCACAACGCCCACAGCCTCTTCCTCGAGACGTTGTCGGAGCTCGGCCCGGTGGGGCTCGGATTGCTGATCGCCGGCCTGATCGTGCCCCTCGTCGCCGCGGTGCGGGCAAGCAAAGATCCGCTCGTCCGCGCCGCCGCCGGCGCGTACGTGGCGTTCCTCGTCCATCTCGCGGTGGACTGGGACTGGCAGATCACGGTTGCGCTCCTCGGGCTTCTCTTCCTCGCCGGCTTCATGCTCGCGGCCCCACAGGGCGATCGGGCCGCACCGGTCGCGCGCGTGCCGAGACGCTCGGCGGCGCTGCTGCTTGCGGCCGTCGCATGTGTCGGGTCATGGGTGTGGGCCGGCGGCCACTTCACGACCCGGGCAGCGGACGAGCTGAGGGCGGCCGACTGGTCGGCTGCCGTGAGTGACGCGCGCCGGGCCGCCGCACTGCAGCCCTGGTCTGCCGATGCATGGCGACTTCGAGGTGAGGCAGAGCGGAGCGAGGGTCGGACGGGTGACGCGCTCGAGAGCTTCCGCCGTGGCCTCGATCTCGATCACAACGACGTCGAGCTCTGGCGCGCCCTCGCACGGGTCGCGACGGGGGACGAGCTGCGCCTGGCGCACGCAAGGATCGCGCGGCTCGACCCCCGCGCCGGCGTCGTCGAGCAACCCTGATCGGCGCGCGTGCCCGTTCCACGCGTCGCACCGCCCCCCGGGCAGCAGTCACGTCTACACTCCTGCCCGTGGATGCCCGACCGATCGGTGTGTTCGACTCCGGTGTCGGCGGGCTCACCGTCCTGCACGAGTGCCTGGTGACGATGCCGCACGAGGATTTCGTCTACCTCGGTGACGGAGCGCGCCTACCGTACGGGCCGCGGCCGCTCGACGAGATTCGCCGCTTCGCCGGCGAGATCGCCCGCTACCTCGAGCAGCAGGGCGTCAAGCTCGTCGTCGCGGCGTGCAACTCGGCGACCGCCGCCGCCCTGCCTGACCTGCAGCGCGCTCTGTCGGCGCCGGTGTTGGGCGTGATCCAGCCCGAGGCGCACGCCGCCGTGCGCGCCACGCGCAACCGGCGGGTCGGCCTGCTCGCGACCGAGGCAACCGTCGCGAGCGGACGCTACGAGGCGCTGATCTGGACGCTCGACGCCGGCGTCACGGTCGTCCCCGTCGCCTGCCCGAAGCTCGTGCCGCTGATCGAGGGCGCCGATCCGTTCGGCGAGGCCACCGTCGCCGCCGTGCGCGAGGCCGCCGTGCCGCTGAAGGAGGCCGACGTCGACACCGTCGTGCTCGGCTGTACGCACTACCCACTGATCCGTCCGATCCTGCAACGCGTCTTCGGCCGGGACGTCACCCTCGTCTTCTCGGCTGACGAGACGGCCCGCGAGGTGTCGGAGACGCTCGCCCGAAAGGCGATCGAGAACGACATCGGCCGCGAAGGCACCTACCGCTTTTTCACGACCGGAGACCCGGACGCGTTCCAGGCGATGGGCAGCCGCTTCCTGCAGCTTCCGATCGCCGACGTCGAGCGCGTCAGCGTCGCCGAGCTCGAGAGCGTGGCCGCATGACGGCGCGCCATGACGGCCGCCGCCCCGACGAGCTGCGCGCACTCGACGTCCTGCCCGATTTTCTCGAGCAGCCGCACGGGTGCGTGCTCTGGTCGCAGGGCAAGACCCGGGTGCTCTGCACGGCCACGATCGAGGAGGACATCCCGCGCTGGCTGCGCGGCAAGGGTCGCGGCTGGATGACGGCCGAGTACTCCCTGCTGCCGGCCTCGACGGGCGATCGTACTCAGCGCGGCGTTTCCCGCGGTCGTCCGGACGGCCGCACCGTCGAGATCCAGCGCCTGATCGGTCGCGCCCTGCGCGCCGTCTGCGACTTCGAGGCGCTCGGCGAGCGCACGCTCTGGCTCGACTGCGACGTGCTCCAGGCGGACGGCGGCACGCGGTGCGCCGCGATCACCGGCGCCTACGTCGCCGCCTATCGCGCGCTCGACCGGATGGGCCTCTCGAAAGCCCTCCCGCACTCGGTGGCCGCGGTTTCGGTCGGCGTCGTCGACGGCCTCGCGGTGCTCGACCTCGACTACCCCGAGGACTCGCAGGCGGACACGGACATGAACGTCGTGATGACGGCCGACGGCCGCCTCGTCGAGGTTCAGGCGACCGCCGAGCGGGACCCGTTCACGCGCGACGAGCTCGACGCCCTGCTCGACCTCGCCGCCGGCGGCATCGAGCGGCTGGCCGTGGCCCAGCGTGCCGCCGCCGACGCGCCCCGTCTCTGAGAGCGTCGCGCCCGTGAGAGCACGGCTCGCCTCCGGCAACCCGCACAAGCTCGTCGAGCTCCGCCGTGCCCTACCCGGGTGGGAGATCGATCTGATCGACGATGAGGCGCTCCCGCCGGAGACCGGCACGACCTACGAGGAGAACGCGCGAGGCAAGGCCCTCCACGGACGCCGTACCGCACCGCCGGACGCCTGGGTGATCGGTGAGGACTCGGGCATCGAGGCCTTCGGCCTCGGTGGCAGGCCGGGCCTCGCCTCGGCCCGCTGGGCGACCGATGGCGTCGACCGGCTGCTCGAGGAGCTTGCGCCGCTCGAAGACCGCGGGGCGCGGTACGTCTGCGTGATCGTCGCGCTCGGACCGAGCGGCGAGGACGTCGTCGCCGAAGGCACGCTGGCCGGATCGATCGGACACGAGCGTCGTGGCGGCGAGGGATTCGGGTACGACCCGATCTTCGTGCCCGAGGGCGAGACGAGCACCGTAGCCGAGCTCGGCGACGACTGGAAAACGGTCCACTCGCACCGCGCGCGGGCGGCCGCCGCGCTGGGCTCGGCACTGTCGTTGCATTGATCCCGACCCTCCCGGCTGCCGCTCCGCCGGACCGTCGGCAACGTGCTAGGTTCGGGCCATGGAGCCGACCGAGGCACTCGCCGAGCTGCTGACGCTCTCGTCGCAGATCGTGGATGTGGCGATTCTCGGCGGCTCGGGCTTCGTGCTCGCGAGCTCGGGCACGCCGGAACGCGGCGAGCAGCTGGCTCGGATCGCGTCCGACCTGCTCGCCGCTGCAGCCGACGTCCGGCCGGCCGGTGACGTCGCACGCATCGAGGTTGCGCTCGACGGCGGCAGCGTCTTCGTCGTCACCGAGGGTGGCCGGAGCGCGGTGGCCCGGACGGTCCCCGAGCCGACCGCGGGTCTCGTCGTGTACGACCTCCGCACTGCGCTCCGCCGGCTGGACGGGGCTGAACAGCCGAAACCCGCCGCGAAGAAGAAGCGGGGAGCCGGAAATGCGTAAGCTCCTCGGGCTCGCCGCGCTCGGCGCCATCGTCTACTGGTTTCTCAATCGCGGCACCGCCGGCGACGGGCCGAGTGCGACGATCGGGTACGGCGACGGTTCGGCGGTGACGCTCGACCGGGGCTCGCCCGAGCTCGATCGCATCGCGCAGATCGCCGCAGAGGCGCTCGACCCGTGACGGACGACCTCGGTCGCATGCTCGTGGAGCACGCGCTCCTCGAGGGTGACTTCCTGCTCCGGTCCGGCAAGCGCTCGTCGTTCTATCTCGACAAGTACCGATTCGAGACGCGGCCCGACCTGCTGCGGGCGCTCGGAGCTCGCCTCGCGGAGGTGGCCCATGATGTCGAGCCAGACACCATCCGCCTGGCCGGGCCGGCCCTCGGAGCGGTTGCCCTAGCCGCTTCTGCGTCCATGGCGTCCGAACTACCGTTCATCATCGTGCGCGGTGAGACCAAGGAATACGGCACAGCGAATCGGATCGAAGGCCCGTTCGACCGGGAGGACATCGTGTGCCTTCTGGAGGACGTCGTCACGTCCGGTGGTGCTCTGGCGGAATCGGTGTCGGTGCTGCGGGATGCCGGCCTCGTCGTCCGCCATGCGGTGTGTGTCGTCGACCGTGAAGAAGGCGGGGCGGACGCCCTCGCCCGGATGGGGGTGCGGCTCCATACCCTCTACCGAGCAGGAGACCTCCTCGCCGGGCGCGCCCCGAGCGAGTAGCCCGGAGTGGAGCGAGCGCTCGGTCGCGTCGACCGCCGACCGGACGCAGAGGCACATCGACAGAGATCCGCATGGTTGAGCCATCCGCCCGGAGTGTTAGGGTCTCCGGCGGTCCTAATAACGACCATCTAGCAGGAGGAGTGAAGTGACGAAGCAGGAGTTCGTAGACGCAGTGGCCGGAAAGAGCGGCCTCTCCAAGCGCGATGCAGGCGCCGCAGTGGACGCGTTCCTCGAGACCGTCGAGGAGACGTTGAAGGCTGGCGACACGGTGAACTTCACCGGGTTCGGCAAGTTCCACACGACGCATCGGGCGGCCCGCATGGGTGTCAACCCGCGTAACCCGACCGAGAAGGTCCAGATCAGGGCGGCGACCGTGCCGAAGTTCTCGGCCGGCTCGGTGCTCAAGAAGGCCGTCAACTAGCGGCTTCTCTCTCCTCCGTGGAGCAGCAGAGAGGGCCCTCCGGGGCCCTCTTTGTTCGATTTGTAGTCGAACGTACGTTCGACTACCATCGCAAGGATGCAGCTCTCCTTTGACGGCGCCGACCGCCTCGTCGAGCTCGTCGAGGCGCGACGAGGGCCTGTGCCTGTCGGCGAGGCCGCCCGGTCGCTCTTCGCGCTCGCCTCAGCCCCGACAGCGATCGCCCGGGCGCTGCTCGACGACGTCGTCGCGGGTGACGCGCGGCTTGCCTGGCGCGGCGCCGCCGTCGGGCTCGCCGACCCACCGGGGGCCGCGATCCTGCTCGAGCACGCATCGTTCGTCGTGTTCGACCTCGAGACGACGGGGCTCTCGCCGGCCCGCTCGCGCATCGTCGAGATCGGCGCCCAGCGGGTCGACTCGCTGGGCGCCGGCGCCACGTTCGAGACGCTCGTCAATCCCGGCGTGCCGTTGCCGACGGCGATCACGGCCCTCACGGGTATCGCGCAGGGCGACGTGCGGGGTGCGCCCGCCGCCGATCTCGCCGTCCGCCGCTTCCTCTCGTTCGCCGACGATGCCGTTCTCGTCGCCCACAACGCACGCTTCGACATGGGATTCCTCGACCGTGCTGTCGAGCGGCTCACCGGGCGCCGCGTCGCCTCGCCCGTCGTCGACACGGTCTGGCTCGCCCGCCGCCTGCTCAGCGGTCGGACGAAGCGGTTCGGTCTTGCGCACCTCTCCCACTTCTTCGGGACGTCGGTCGTACCGTGTCACCGGGCGCTCGCCGACGCCGAGGCGACGGCCGAGATCTTGATCGCGCTGATCGGCCTCGCCCAGGAGCGCGGCGCCGAGACCGTGGCCGACCTCGTCGAGCTGTCGGCACCGCGCGCGCGCCGACTGCACGCCAAGCGGTCGCTCGTGGCCGAGGCGCCGACCAGCCCGGGGACCTACGTCTTCCGTGACGCCAACGGGCAGGCGTTGTACGTCGGACGCGCGCGCAACCTCAGCGCCCGGCTCCGCTCGTACTTCTCGGGTGAGCGGCAGCGGCCGGCGGTCGAGGCCGCGCTCGGCGCGCTCGCACAGATCGACTGGCAGCCGTGTGGGAGCGAGCTCGAGGCGGCGCTCGACGAGCTGCGGCTCCTGCGGGAGCTCCGCCCGCCCGCCAATGCCCGCGGCACGCGACCTGATCGCCACGTCTACCTGCGACGCCGCGGGGCGCGGTGGGTGTGTGGCACCGAGCCGACGCCGCACGGTCCGATCTCGGGACGCTCGCTCGCGCGCCGTGCGGCGCAGGCACTCGACGGCTACGAGGGTGACGATCCGCGGGACGTTCTCCCCGGGCTGCGGCTGCGGCTGCGGCGGCTCGCCGGTGACCTCCGGTTCGAGGACGCAGCACGGTTGCGCGACCGGATCGCCGCGCTCGAGCAGGTGGTCGAGCGCCTCGACGAGCTCGGGCGGCTCCGGAGCCTGCGCGCCTGCCTCGTCGTGCCGGCGCTCGAGCAGGGAATGGTGAGGGCCGTCTTCGTTGCGGGCTGCGTCGTCAGCCGCCGCACCGTGCCGCGCGGCGGCGGCGCGCATCTCGAGGTCGATGCGGGCCTCGATGCGGTCGACCGCCACCGCTCCGACGATCTCGCGGGCACCGCCGCTGATGAGCTGTTGCTGCTCGCCACGTTCATGCGGCGACCGGCCCCGGAGCTGCGGATCGTCGCGCTCGAGCGTAACGCGATCATCGCCGCTGCGAACGGAGTAGCCTTGGCTGCGTGAGCATACGACCGGACGACGAGGCGCCTATGGTTGCGGCGTTCTCCGACCGGGTCGCCGAGGCCGTCGAGCGCAAGCGCAGCCAGCTCGTCGTCGGGCTCGACCCTCGCGTCGACCTCCTGCCCGTCGAGCTGCGAGGCGAGGCGGTGCTCGGACGGGCTGCGGCTGCCGCTGCGGTCGACCGGTTCTGCAAGGGGATCATCGACGTCGTCGCTCCGTACGCGGTCGCCGTCAAGCCGCAGCTCGCGTTCTTCGAGGCACTCGGGAGCGACGGCTGGGTGGCGCTCGAGTCGGTGTCTCGTTATGCCTCGGAGGTCGGCCTGCTCGTGATCGCCGACGGCAAGCGCGGCGACATCGGCTCGACCGCGCGCGCCTACGCGGCCGCGTTCCTCGAGCCACGCGGCTCGGCCCCGCCGCTCGCCGATGCGCTCACGGTCAATCCGTACCTGGGCACGGACTCGATGGATCCGTTTTTCTCCGCCTGCCGGAATCACGGCGCCGGCCTCTTCGTTCTCGTGCGGACATCCAACGCCGGTGGCCGCGACCTGCAGGAGGCCGTCCTCTCCGACGGCACCACCGTGTGGCGGCACGTGGCTGGACTCGTGGCCGAATGGGGGGCCGAGCTCGTGGGCGAGCGTGGCATGTCGAGCGTCGGCGCCGTCGTCGGCGCGACGGTTCCGCGGGTGATCGGCGACGCGCGACGGGCGATGCCACAGTCGATCATCCTGCTGCCCGGCGTCGGCGCCCAGGGAGCAACCCCCGCGGACGTCGCCCGTGCGTTCACGAGTGGGCCGGCCAGCGCGCTCGTCAACGCGTCACGTTCGGTGATCTTCGCGTATCGCGACGGCGAGGACGACTGGCGCGCAGCCGCGGGAAGCGAGGCGGCCCGCCTTGCCGCAGAGATCTGGGCTGCCTCCGGCTGGTAGGCACGGCCGAGGGCTACATTCCTGGAGATGCGTCGGGGACTTCTTGCGGTCGCGGTGGTCGCGCTGGCGGCCTCTTGTGCCACCGCCGTCGCTTCTCCACCTCCGGTCGTCGCCCCGGCCTACATCGTTCGTGGCGGTCCCGGCGCTGTCGTCCTCGCGGCGCGCGCCCCCGATGTTGCACGCGCCCCCGCGAGCATGACCAAGCTGATGACCGTGCTCGTCGCGCTCGAGCACGCGCGCCTCTCCGACGTCGTCACCGTGACGCCGGAAGCGGCCCGGGTCGGCGAGTCGAGCGTTGACCTGCGGGCGGGCGAGAAGCTGACCGTGCGCGACCTCGCGATCGCTGCCCTCGTGCCGAGTGCAAACGACGCTGCCACCGCGCTCGCCGTCTACGTCGGCCATGGCTCGATCCCGCGGTTCGTCGAGCTCATGAACCTCAAGGCGAAAGAGCTCGGTCTCGCCTCGACGCATTTCGAGAACCCGCATGGTCTCGACCAGCCCGGTCATGTCTCGAGTGCTCGTGACATGACGACGCTCCTGACGGCCGCGCTCCGCAACCCGTTCATCAGGACGTGGTCGGCCCGCTCGACGGCCACGATCGCCGGCGGTCGAACGCTGACGTCCACCGATGCGCTGATCGGGACGCTGCCGCTTATCGGCGCCAAGACGGGGCATACCGACGACGCCGGCTGGTCGCAGGTGGCAGCCGTGCAGGGCGACCACGTCCGCATCACCGCGTCGGTGCTCGGCTCGCCGAGCGAGGCGCAACGGAATGCCGATCTCGGCGGCCTCCTCGCGTGGGGCCTCGCTCAGTACCACCGGGTCAAGGCCATCGACCGTCGTCGTGTCTACGGGCTCGCCGAGACCGGCTATGGCCACTCTCCCACGAGGCTCGTGCCGCGCACCGACGTTGTCCGCACGGTGCGCGTAGGGAAGCCTCTCGTCGAGCGCGTCGTCCTGAGCAGGGCCCTCACGCTGCCTGTTGCCCAGGGACAGCAGGTGGGCGAGGTGCGAGTGTTCGCGGGAGGTAGGCTGATAGCCCGCACACCGCTCGTCGCCGCAGAGTCGGTTTCGGCAGTCGGCACGGTGGGCAAGGTTCGTTGGTACGCCCGCCGCACTGCCCACCATCTCGTCGGGCTCGTCTCGTAGCGTCCACGTCCCGGAAGGGGTCACTCGCGTGATCGTCACCGTCACCCTCAACGCCGCACTCGACAGGTCGTTGACCGTCCCGATCTTCAAGCTCGGCCACCGCCACCGGGCGAGCGACGTGATCGCGCTCGCCGGCGGCAAGGGGATCAACGTCGCACGGGCCCTGAAGCGGCTGGACGTGCCCGTCGTCGCGACCGGCCTCGCAGGCGGGCGCACGGGAACACGGATCGTCGAGGAGCTGACCGAGGAGGCGATCCTCAACGACTTCGTGCGGATCAAGGACGAGTCGCGCACCTCCACCGCCGTCGTCGACCCAACCGCGGGGACGTACACCGAGATCAACGAGTGGGGCCCGAAGGTCTCGCTGGAGGAGCTCGAGATCCTGCTCGACAAGCTCCGCTACCTGTCACGCGGCGCCTCGACGGTGGTCTTCGCAGGCTCGCTGCCGCGCGGAGTCGACGAGGGCTTCTACGCCGATGCCGTGCGCGAGATGACGAAGCTCGGCGCGCGCGTCGTGCTCGACGCCGAGGGCGAGCCGCTGCGCCGGGGCATCGAGGCCGAGCCATGGCTCGTCTCGCCGAACCAGCACGAGGCCGAACAGCTCGTCGGGCAGGAGCTCGACGACGACGACGACTTCCTGATGGCACTCGACCGAATCGCAGAGATGGGCGCCCGGAACGTCCACATCACGATGGAGACCGGGTGCTACGCGCTCGTGCGGGAGGAGCGCCAGGTGCGCCGTTACCGGGCGAAGGCGCCGCAGCTCGAGCCTGTCTCGGTCGTCGGGGCCGGGGACGTGCTGCTTGCTCGTTGGCTTGCAGCGGTTGCCGACCAGCACACCGCGGAGGAGGCGTTACGCCTCGCTGTCGCGGCAGGCTCGGCCTCCGTGCTCGAGGTCGGCGCCGGTCGCTTCGACCCGAGAGAGGCCGCACGCGTTGTGTCGCTCGTCGAGGTCGACGAGCTTCAGCCCACGGTCGCGTAGGCCGGCGGACGCCGGGTTCGGGCTGTCGCCCGACCCGCTTGGTAGAGTCAACTGACTCTTGGAGTTCGAGCTCGATCGAGACGGCAAGTTCGGTAAGGAAGGCCTCGCCTTCGACGACGTGCTGCTCGTTCCGGCGGAGTCGGCAGTTCTTCCGAACGACGTCGCCACGGCGACGAGGCTGACGCCGACGATCGCGCTCGAGATCCCGATCGTCTCCTCGGCGATGGACACGGTCACCGAGGCCACGCTCGCGATCGCACTGGCACGCGAGGGCGGGATGGGAATCATCCACCGCAACCTCTCGATCGAGCATCAGGTCGCCGAGATCGACAAGGTCAAGCGCAGCGAGGCCGGCATGATCGTCGAGCCGGTGACGCTCGGCCCGGACGACCTCGTGGCCGACGCCCTCGACCTGATGGCGCGCTACCGCGTCTCGGGCGTGCCGATCACGAGCCCGGACGGCGTGCTCGTCGGCATCCTCACCAACCGCGATCTCCGCTTCGGAGCCCGTCCGGACGCGCTCATCCGCGAGCTGATGACGAGCGAGAACCTCGTCACCGCCCCTGTCGGCACGAACCTCGCCGACGCCGAGCTCCTGCTCGGGCGGCACAAGATCGAGAAGCTGCCGATCGTCGACGCGACCGGCCGGCTGCGGGGCCTGATCACCGTCAAGGACATCCAGAAGCGCGAGCGGTACCCACTCGCGACGAAAGACGAGCGCGGGCGCCTGCGCGTCGGCGCCGCGGTCGGCGTCGGCACGGATGCGCTCGAGCGCACCGCCGCCCTCGTCGCCGCAGAAGTCGACGTCCTGGTCGTCGACACCGCGCACGGTCACTCTCGCGCTGTCGTCGAGATGGTGCGGCGGATCAAGTCCGAATTCGACATCGAGCTGATCGCCGGCAACATCGCCACAGGCGAGGCGGCCGAGGCATTGATCGACGCAGGTGCCGACTGCCTCAAGGCTGGAGTCGGGCCCGGCTCGATCTGCACGACACGCGTCGTTGCCGGCGTCGGCGTCCCCCAGGTCACGGCTGTCTTCGACGTCGCCGAGGTGGCGATCCGGCACGGTGTGCCCGTGATCGCCGACGGGGGCATCACCTCGTCGGGCGACGTCGCGAAGGCGATCGCCTCCGGCGCCGACACGGTGATGCTCGGATCGATGCTGGCCGGTACGGACGAGTCGCCGGGCGACGTCATTCTCGTGCAGGGCGAGCGCTTCAAGGAGTACCGCGGCATGGGGTCACTCGGGGCGATGAAGGCCCGTTCGTTCTCGAAGGACCGTTACTTCCAGGGCGACGTCGAGGACGTCGACAAGCTCGTGCCCGAGGGAATCGAAGGCCGCGTTCCCTACAAGGGACCGGTGGCGCCGATCGTCTACCAGCTCGTCGGCGGCCTGCGGCAGGCGATGGGGTACTGCGGCGCAGCCACGGTCGAGCAGCTGAAGACGGAGAGCCGCTTCGTGCGGATCACCGGCGCCGGCCTCCGTGAGAGCCATCCGCACGATGTCACGATCACCAAGGACGCACCGAATTACCGGCGTGGCTGAGAGCGCCGAAGTCCTGCCTTTTCCCGTGCCCCGGCCGGCGGCCGAGGATCGGCCGGTGCTCGTGCTCGACTTCGGCGGCCAGTACAGCCAGCTGATTGCGCGTCGGGTGCGTGAGGCGCGCGTCTACTCCGAAATCGTCAGCCACCGCATCACGGCAGCCGAGGTACGCGCGCGAAACCCGCTCGCCCTGATCCTCTCCGGCGGCCCGGCCTCGGTGTACGCCGAGGGTGCGCCGCAGATGAACACCGACGTGCTCGAGCTCGGCATCCCGACGCTCGGGATCTGTTACGGGATGCAGGTGATGGCCCGCGACCTCGGGGGCAACGTCGAGTCGAACGACATCTCCGAATACGGCAAGGCGGAGGCGGCGCTCGGCGAGTCGGCGCTGTTCCATGACCTCGCGACCGACCAGGTCGTCTGGATGAGCCATCGCGACTCGGTCACGGCTCCGCCGCCCGGGGCCCGCGTCACCGCGTCGTCGCCCTCGACACCGATCGCAGCCTTCGAGGACGAGGCCCGTGGCCTCTACGCCGTCCAGTTCCATCCAGAGGTCGTTCACACCGAGGATGGACAGGAGATCCTGAAGAACTTCCTCTACGAGGTCGCCGGCGCGCCGCCGAGCTGGACGCCTGCAGCCGTGATCGAGGAGCAGGTCGAGCGGATCCGCGCCCAGGTCGGGTCGGAGCGCGTCATCTGTGGGCTCTCGGGTGGCGTCGACTCGGCCGTGGCGGCGCTGCTCGTCTACAAGGCGGTCGGCGACCAGCTGACCTGCGTGTTCGTCGACCACGGGCTGATGCGCTCGAACGAGGCGGAGCAGGTCGTGGAGACGTTCGGAGGTCACTTCCACGTGCCTCTCGTCCACGTGCGCGCCGAGGACCGATTTCTCACGAAGCTTGCAGGCGTCACCGATCCCGAGACGAAGCGCAAGATCGTCGGCGAGGAGTTCATCCGCGTTTTCGAGGAGGAGGCGCGCAAGCTCGGTGAGGCTACGCGCTTCCTCGTCCAGGGAACGCTCTACTCGGACGTGATCGAGTCGGGTGGCGACGACGGGGTTGCGGCCAAGATCAAGTCGCACCACAACGTCGGTGGGTTGCCGGCCGACATGAAGATCGACCTCGTCGAGCCCTTGCGCCTGCTCTTCAAGGACGAGGTGCGCCGCGTCGGCGAGGAGCTCGGCATGCCCGAGCGGCTCGTCTGGCGCCAGCCGTTCCCCGGTCCCGGGCTCTCGATCAGGATCATCGGAGACGTCACGAGGGAGCGGCTCGACATCCTTCGCGCCGCCGACTCGGTGCTGCAGGAGGAGATTCGCCGCGCCGGGCTGTACCGGGATCTCTGGCAGAGCTTCGCCGTGTTGCCCGCGATCAAATCGGTCGGCGTCCAGGGTGACGAGCGAACGTACGCCTATCCGATCGTGATCCGGGCCGTCACCTCCGAGGATGCGATGACAGCCGACTGGGCGCGGATCCCCTACGACGTGCTGGAGACGATCTCGAACCGCATCATCAACGAGGTTCGCGGTGTCAATCGGGTGGCTCTCGATCTCTCGTCGAAGCCTCCGGCCACGATCGAATGGGAATAGCGCCCGACCCGTTTCCCGTGCTACTGAAGCGGCGCAGGATGGTGCGCGACTACCTGCCCGACCCGATCGACCACGACACGATCGAGCGGATCGTCGGCACGGTGCGCCGAGCGCCGAGCGCGGGGTTCAGCCAGGGGCACAGGCTCGTCGTCGTCACGGAGCCTGACACCCGTCGCGCGCTTGCCCGGCTCGCGGGCGAGGAGGAGTACGTCGCGATGGGCATGCCTCCGTGGATTTCCGTCGCGCCCGTGCACGTCGTGATCGGCGTGCGCGAGGCCAGCTACCACGAGCGCTACCGGCAGGAGGACAAGCTGGTCGACGGGAGCGAGATCACGTGGCCGGCGCCGTACTGGTACGTCGACTCCGGATCGCTCTTCATGCTGATCCAGCTCGCCGCGCTGTCCGAGGGGCTCGGGGCAGGGGTGTACGGCGTGCCCGGTGAGGCGGTGCCGGAGCTCAAGGAGCTCCTCGGGATGCCCTCGGACGTGCACTTCAACTGCGTCGTCACGATCGGCAAGCAGCCGCAGGACGCAGACGACAGCCCGCTCGTCTCACGGCTGACGCAGCGGCGCCTTCCGCTCGAGCAGCTCGTCCACTGGGAGCACTGGTAGGGCGAGACACGCTTTGCAACAGGCCGCGCGAACCCGGCTGTACCCTGAACCAGGCCGCTCCGCACGTCCCTGAATCGAGGGTCGGGTCCGACCGCGGGCTTCGCCGATGAATGCCTCGTGCGGTTTCTGCGGCTGCTCCTGCTCCCTGTCTGCGTCGTCGCGGCGTGCGCGTTCGCGGCCCCGGCGCTCGCGAGCGAGGCGCTGACCGACCCCAATGCGACGCTCAAGTCGCTCGCGGTGAACCCGAAGGGCGAGGCTCTCCTCACGTACACGCGCGCGAACGGGCAGGTGCGCCACGTCCTCCTGTGGGGCGCCATCAACGCGAACGCGCCTCTCGACCCCACCGTCAAGCAGGTGCGCTTCAAGCGGGACTACGCGGGCGGCTGGGGCAAATATCGAAAGTCGGGCTACTGGTCGACGTTCAAGAACGCCTGTGTGCCCTACGACGGGCCGGCGCTCCCGTACGTGGTCGGTGCCTGCAAGGCGCCGGACGGGAGCTACTGGGCCGTCCAGTCGTGGCAGCGGAACCTGCCGCTCCTCGGCTTCGACCCCTGGCTCCCCGCGCAGACGCAGTACGAGCTGCACGTGTCGCACTGGAGTGGCGATCTGCCGAAGCTCGAGGTCTACACCCATTGGACCTACGGCGGCGCCTGGCAGGGGCTCTTCGGCCGGCTCACGTACCTCGACAACCCGGTGCACGGCTTCGGGTCGACCGGTGACGGCAACCCTCGTGACCGCTACGGCCGCAACTTGTACATCGACACGCTCAACTCCGCCTACGGCCCCGGCTGGAAGCGCGAGTCGGGAATCCTCGCGCACAAGCCGACCGGCACGTTTTGCCACAGCTTCGTCCCCCAGAAGCCGTTCCCCGGGTATCCGAGCACGGCGATGCGCCCCCCGGCGCCGGGTGAGCGATACCGCATAACGGTGATGGGCCCGGGCGTCACCCCCGTGATCCAGTGGGAAGGTCCCGGCCTGACGTCCGCCGACCGCGCCGCTGCGGCGTCGGTCACGACGGTGTTCGACGAGCTGATGGCGGGCGACACGCGCTGTGCCGGCGAGCGCTAGAGGCTTTGCCCCGACACTCGGCGGCTCCGCTCGCTAGCGTTCGGTCGACGCCGCGTGGCGCGGCGGTCCACGATGAAAGGGGACGGCCGTGAGTGAGGCCTGGGACGACCCCGAGCTGCCCGAGCTGGACGAGCTCGAGGATGAGGATGACGACGATGACGCCTGGGACGAAGAGGACGAAGGGGACGGCGAGGACTGACGCCGCCTTGGCGTGAGCTGAACGCCCGTCAGTTGCCCGAGAGATTCGTCGGCACCTCGATCACGGCGGTTGGATCGACCTGGACGTGGACGCGCGTTCCCGGGACGGGGGCGGCGAGGCCCGCATGGGCGGAGACGATCTCGCGGCCGTCGTCGAAGCGGGCGCGCAGCGTGACCACCGCGCCGTCGCGTTGAGTGGCAACGACGGTGGCGTCACCGCCGTCGTCCGGGTGCAGAACGACTCCCTCGGGTCGCGTGACGACCGAGGTCGCGCCGTGCTCGTCGACGTTCTCGAGCCCGACGAACCGCGCCACCCAGGCATCGGCAGGAGCGGCCCAGAGCTGCTCCGGGCTCGCCACCTGAAGAATTGTCCCTCCACGCATCACCGCGACGCGGCTGCCGAGCGCGAAGGCCTCGGCCACGTCGTGGGTCACGTAGACCGCGGTCTGGTGGATCTCGACGAAGAGCTCGCGGAGCTCGAGGACGAGCCGGTCGTGGAGCGGGCGGTCGAGGGCGCCGAGGGGCTCGTCGAGGAGCAGCACCCGAGGTGCGGGTGCGAGCGCGCGGGCCAGGGCGACGCGCTTGCGCTCTCCGCCCGAGAGGGACGTCACGGCACGGTGCTCGCGACCCTCGAGACCGACGAGCGCAAGGAGTCCCGTGACCCGGGCGGTGATTTCCCCTCGGGAGGCGCCCTGCATGCGGAGACCGAACCCGATGTTGGCCGCGACGTCGCGATGGAAGAAGAGCGCATCGTCCTGGAACATCAGGCCGATGCCCCGCCGGTGCGGGGGCGTGCCTTCGAGCGCACGGTCGTCGAGTAGTACCGACCCGGCATCGAGCTGCTGGAGCCCCGCAATGACCCGCAGGAGCGTCGACTTGCCGCCTCCACTCGGGCCGAGGACAGCGACGGTCTCACCTTCCTCGACGGCGAGGTCGACGCCGGCAAGCGCCACGTGACCGCCGAGCACGACCCTCGCCCCGGCGACCCGTAGCGCCGGTGCCATCAGAGCGCCCGTCCGCGGCCGTCTGCAGCTCGCTCGGCGAGCAGGGCGGCACAGGCCGCGGTCACCGCGAGCACGACGGCGAGAGCCGCTGCGATGCCCTGGTTCGTCTCGCCGGGCCGCCCGAGGAAGCGGAAGATCGCGACGGGCAGCGTCGGCTGCTCGGCGCGGGCGACGAAGACGGTCGCTCCGAACTCGCCGAGTGCGATCGCGAAGGCAAACCCGGCGGCGACGGCGAACGCTCGACCGACGAGAGGCACGTCGATCTCGCGGCGGCTGCGGAGCGGTGGAGCGCCAAGGGTCGCCGCCACCTCTCGCAACGCCGGGTCGATCGAACGGAGGGCGGGGGTGACGATGCGGACGACGAAGGGCGCGGCGACGAGCGACTGGGCGACCGGGACGAGCCACCACGACGAGCGGAAGTCGACCGGTGGCTCGTCGAAGGCGATCAGGAACCCGAAGCCGAGCATCACGGCCGAGGCGCCGAGCGGGAGCAGGACAAAGCCGTCGACGGGGCCGGCGGGCCGGCGGGAGAGGGCAATCGCGGTGAGGCCCCCGACGGCGAGTGCGATCGCCGCGGCGACGCTCGCGAACACGATCGAGAACACAGCCGCCTTCCACGGCTCGACGAGGAGAGCCGGGGTCGGCTGGAAGAGGGCACCCCAGCTGCCCTGCGACCGCTCCAGGAGGACGACGAGCGGGAAGAGGAGCGCGAGCGCTCCGGCGCCGAGCACTCCCGCGACCGCGAGGCGCTCCCAGCCCACCGGTCGGCGAAGGACGTCCTCCTCGTCGGCGACCGTGCCGGCACCGGCGACCCTCGCCTCGAGGATGCCGGCGAACGTGAGCACGAGGGCGACGCAGCCGAGCTGCAGCAGCGAGAGCATCGCTGCCGCGTGGAGGTCGAACTGCCGCGCTGCACGGTTGTAGATCTCCGTTTCCACCGTCGCCCGACCCGGGCCGCCGAGAATCAGGATGACGCCGAACGAGGTGAAGCAGAAGAGGAACGTCAGCGCCGCGGAGGCGGAGAGGGCGGGGGCGAGCTGGGGCAGGGTCACCTCGCGTGCCCGCCTGAGCGGCCCCGCGCCGAGCACCGCGGCCGCCGCGGTGCTTCGCGGGTCGATCGTTGCCCAGGCCCCGCCGACGATGCGCGTCACGACCGCGACGTTGAAGAAGACGTGTGCCGCGAGGATGGCCCAGACGCCGCGCTCGTAGCCGTCGGGGAGCACCGTCAGGAATGCGGTCGCGACCACGACGGTGGGCAGCACGAACGGGACGAGCACGAGCGCGCGCGCGAGCGCCCGTCCCCGAAACCTGAATCGTCCGATTGCCCAGGCGAGCGGCAGCCCCGCGACGAGGGTGAGCACCGTCGAGGCGGCCGCCTGCCAGATCGTGAACCAGAGGAGGTTGGCCGTGCCCGCGGGGAGCGAGAGCCCGCCCGCGGAGGTGAGCCCGCGCTCCAGGATCGCGGCGAGCGGAAACGCGAAGAAGAGCGCGAGAAACGCCGCCGGGATGGCGATCGTGGCGAGCTGTCCGCCGCGGCTCAGCGCAGGACGGCGTGTGTCCACTCGTCGATCCAGCGGTCGCGGTTGGTGCCGATCTCGGCCGTCGGCAGCTCGAGCGGGTTGGCGGGGGAGACGGCGTACTTCTGGAATGCCGCGGTCAGCGGCGTCCCGTCGCGCACCGGCAGCACGAACATGCTTTCCGGCATCGCCGCCTGGAACTTCTCGGACAGCATGAAGTCGATGAATGCCTGCGCGCCCTTCACGTTCCTGGCGCCGTCGAGCACGCCTGCGAGCTCGATCTGCCGGAAGCAGCTCGCGGTCACGACAGCCGTCGGTGCCGTCTTCGTCGGCTTCGTCGCGTAGATCACCTCGGCCGCCGGGCTCGTCGCGTACGAGACGACGATCGGCCGCTTCCCCTTGCTTCCGCCCGCGCCGGAGAAGCGGGCGGTGTACGCCTCCTCCCAGCCGTCGACCGCGAGGACGCCGTTCGTGCGCAGCTTGCGCCAGTAGTCCTGCCAGCCGCTCTCGCCGAACCTGGCCACCGTGGCCAGCATGAACGCGAGCCCCGGCGTCGAGGTGGCGGGATTCTCGACGACGAGCAGGTTGCGGTACTGCGGTCGGGTCAGATCGGAGAGCGTCCGCGGCGGTGCGACCTTGTGGGTGGCAAACCACGCGCGGTCGACGTTGAGGCAGACGTCACCGTGGTCGATCGGCGTCACCGAGTGGGTCGGGTCGATCTGGTAGCGCGCATCGACATGGTCGAGGCCGTCCGCGGTGTACGACGTGAAGAGGCCCTCGTCGAGCGCCCGCGAGAGCAGGTTGTTGTCGATCCCGAAGAGGACGTCGCCCTGTGGGTTGCCCTTCGTCAGGAGGGCGCGATTGACCACCTCGCCCGCGTCGCCGCCCTGCAGGATCGGTCAGCTTCAGCCCACTCTCCTTCTCGAACGCGGCCTTCACCGGCTTCGGAATCGCAAACGAGTCATGCGTGACGAGCACGACCTCCTTGCTGTCGCTCGCGGAGCCGCCACAACCGGTGGCCACGAGCGCGAGCGAGACCGCGAGCCCCGCCCCGATTTTGTGCCAAAGTGTCACAAGGATTCCTCTCGCTCGGGTCGGGGCTGGACGGCAATCAGGCAGCCACGCGCGACGGTGACGCGGGCCTCCGGTGCGGCGAAGACGTTCGAGACGCCGCGACTCGTCCCCGCCGGCAGGGTCTCGTCGTGCAGCGGGTACTCGAGCCCGCTCGTCGACACGCCCTCGGCCGGCCCGTGCACCGGCAGCAGCGAGACGATGTCGCCGGGTGTGCTCGACAACGTCCTCGCATGTCGGATCACCGATACGCGGTTGCCGTCGAGGTAGGCATCGACCGTGACGCCGGCGTAGCGGGCGTCACCGAGCAGCAGGATCGAGCCGAGCAGATGGTCGAGTCGCCCGCCCGCGCTGCCGATCACGACGATCCGTGAGGGCTCGAGCGCGATCGCGGCGTCGAGCGCGAGCTCGAGGTCGGTGGCGTCCTTCGCGGTGGGGTGCCGTTCGACGATGGCGCCGCCTGCTTCTGCGGTCGCGAGTCCCGCCGCCGAGACCGAGTCGAAGTCGCCGATCGCCACGTCGACGTGGAGCCCGAGGGCGAGTGCCAGGTCGACGCCGCTGTCCGCGGCGATCACGGTGATCTCCGCCGGCAGCGCGGGCACGGGGAACGAGGAAGGGCGCCCTCCGGCAACGACGACGACCGTTCGGTGGTGCACGCGCATACCTCCGCTGGCATTACCCAGATCAGGTTCTGCGGGTCGGCGGCGCGTCGATCCGCCCTCTCAGCCCGGTCGTGCCCGAGCTCCCCGTTTCGCTGCGGCCATCCTAGCGGCTGAACCTGGGGCAGGCCGCGGCAGCCGATGAGAGGTTCGTCCTGCCAAACGACGCTGATCCCCTGCTACACTGCGCCGTCGTGCGGTCACGTGACCGCCTTCTTTCTGACTGATGAAGACCTACACCGCCAAGCCGGGAGAGATCCAGCGCGACTGGTACGTCGTCGACGCCGAGGGGAAGACCCTGGGCCGGCTCGCGACGCAGATCGCCGACACGCTGCGCGGGAAGCAGAAGCCGCAGTACACGCCGCACGTCGACACGGGTGATTTCGTGATCGTCGTCAATGCGGAGAAGATTCATCTCACCGGCCAGAAGCTCGACCAGAAGATGGTCTACCGGCATTCTGGCTTCCCGGGTGGCCTGAAGACGCGGACGATGCGCGAGCAGCTCGATCGCAGGCCGACCGAGGTCATCCGCAAGGCTGTCAAGGGCATGCTGCCGAAGAACAAGCTCGCTGCGGCGCAGCTCACCAAGCTCAAGGTCTATGCCGGCCCAGAGCATCCACACGAGGCGCAGGCGCCCAAGGAGTTGAAGACCCCGTAATGGCAGATATCGCTCAGTACCTCGGCACCGGCAAGCGCAAGACCTCGGTCGCGCGCGTCATTCTCCGGCCCGGTGACGGCAAGACCTGGATCAACGGTCGGACGCTCGAGGATTACTTCCCGCGCGGATCGCACCGCACCGCCGCACTCGGCCCGCTGAAGACCGCCGGAGCCGAGGGCACCTACGATCTCCGCGTGCGCGTCCACGGCGGTGGCATCAGCGGCCAGGCAGGGGCGGTGCGCCACGGCATCGCGCGTGCGCTCGTCGAGGCCGACCCCGAGCTTCGCATCGTCCTCAAGCGTGAGGGCTTCCTGACGCGGGATGCACGCCAGGTGGAGCGCAAGAAGGCCGGCCTGCACAAGGCGCGCAAGGCGCCGCAGTTCTCGAAGCGCTAGACCGCACGCGCTCCAAACGCGTGCTCCCTCTCGCCCCCGCGGCGACGAAACCATGGCTCGTACTCACTTCGGCACCGATGGCGTTCGCGGCATCGTCGGCGAGACGCTCACTCTCGATCTCGTCGAGCAGCTCGGCCGTGCCTCGACGACCTGGGCGGGACGCGGCCGCGTCTTCATCGGGCGCGACACCCGTGGCTCCGGGCCAGCGCTCGAGCACGCCGTCGTGCGGGGATCGTCTCGGCGGGGGAACGGCGGTCGTCGGCGGCGTGTTGCCGACGCCGGCCGTGGCGCTGCTTGCCCAGGATCTCGGTCTCGTCCTCTCTGCCTCGCACAACCCGCCCGAGTACAACGGCGTCAAGCTCTTCGACGCGGAAGGTCACAAGCTTTCGGTCGAGGACGAGGAGGCGATCGAGGGGCTCCTGGATACCCCGCCGGCCAACGGGGTCGGCTCGGTCGAGCTGGCGCCGGATGCGGCAGCGGGTTACGTCGAGCACATCTTCGAACACTTCGGCTGCCCCTCGACGGGCATGCGGATCGCCGTCGACTGCGCCAACGGCGCATTCTCGACGATTGCGCCAGGGGTGTTCGAGCAGCTCGGCGCCCAGGTGACGACGGTCGCGGCGGCCCCCGACGGCGAGAACATCAACGTCGGTTGCGGTGCGACGGATCTTGCTCTCCTGCAGGAGGTCGTGCGATCGGGCGAGTACGACCTCGGGGTGGCATTCGACGGTGACGGCGACCGGATGCTCGCCGTCGACGAGAACGGTGCCGCGCTCGACGGCGACCAGGTCCTGGCCGTGCTCGCGCTGGCGCAAGGCGTCGACAGCGTTGCGGTGACGACGATGACGAACCTCGGCTTCCACCGCCTGATGGCGGAGCGAGGCATCCGCGTGCTCACGACCGATGTCGGCGACCGCAACGTCCTCGCCGCCATGCGCGCCGAGGGCGCGGTGCTCGGCGGCGAGCAGTCGGGCCACGTGATCACGCTCGACGGCCACGTCACGGGAGACGGCCTTGCAGCCGCGTTGCTGCTCTGCCGGGCACTCGACGGCGGCTCCCTCGCCGCACGAGCCTCGGTGCTCGAGCTCCTGCCGCAGGCGAAGGAGAACGTCCGCGTCGCCCGTCCTGGGCTCTCGGACGCCGCTCCAGCGTGACGTCGCAGAGCTCGAGCGCGAGCTCGCCGGACGAGGTCGGATTCTCGTTCGCGCCTCCGGAACGGAGCCTCTCGTGCGCGTGCTCGTCGAGTCGCAGAGTGAGGAAGAGGCAGCGGCCCTCTGTGGTAGAGTCGCCCATCTCGTCCGGTCGCAGCCCGACCAGTAGCCTGTCGGCCGTCGTCGCGGAATTGTCCGAGGATGCGGCGGAGTCAACCCCCACGCCACCAGTAGGCGGGGACCGACGAAGGAGGATCGCCAATGTGCGGGATCATCGGATACGTGGGACCCCGTGAGTGCAAGCACCTGCTCCTCTACGGCCTCGAGCGCCTCGAATACCGTGGCTATGACTCGGCCGGCATCGCCCTTCTCGAAGAGGACGGCCTCGTCTACACACGTGCCGTCGGCAATCTGCAGAACCTGAAGCTGGCCGCCGGCGACAGCACCTCACCGGCCACGACGGGCCTCGGCCATACGCGCTGGGCGACCCACGGCGGCGTCACGACCGAGAACGCACATCCGCTTGCCGTCGAGGACGCCCAGGAGCTCGCCATCGTGCTCAACGGCATCGTCGAGAACTACCGCGAGCTACGCGAGCGGCTGCGCGAATCCGGCCACGTCTTCACCTCCGAGACGGACGCCGAGACGGTCAGCCACCTGATCGAGGAGCACTACGACGGCGACCTGCTCGAGGCGACGCGCCTCGCATTCAACGAGCTCGAGGGTCACTTCGCGTTCGTCGCGATTCACCGCGACCACCCGGGGCTGCTCGTCGGCGCCCGCATGCAGTGCCCGCTCGTCGTCGGCATCGGCCGCGGCGAGACGTTTCTCGCGTCGAACGCGGCAGCGTTCCTGCGCGAGACGCGTGAGGTGCACTTCCCGGAGGACGGCGACCTCGTCTCGATCACGTCCGCCGGTGCCCGCTTTCTGCGCGCCGACGACGGCAGCGCGGTCGAGCGGGAGCTGATCGAGCTCGACTGGGACGACGAGAGCGCCGAGAAGGCCGGCTTCGAGACGTTCATGCTGAAGGAGATCTACGAGCAACCCGACGCCGTGGCCGAGACGATCGGCGACCGCGTGCGGCATGGACGCCTCGAGCTCGAGGGCTTCCTCGACGACGACGCCCTCAGGGTGTTGCGCCGGATCGTCATCCTCTCCGCAGGCACGTCGTACCACGCTGCCGTCGCAGCCCGGTATGCGATCGAGGAGTGGGCGCGCGTGCCCGTCGAGCACGACATCGCCTCGGAGTGGATCTACCGCAACCCGGTGCTCGACGCGAGCACGCTCGTGATCGGCATCTCGCAGTCGGGCGAGACCCGCGACACGATCGCGGGCATGAAGCTCGCGAGGGAGATGGGCGCGCGCACCGTCGCAATCACGAACATGATGGGCTCGCAGATCACCCGCGAGGTCGACTCCGTCCTCTACACGCGCGCGGGCCTCGAGGTCAGCGTCGCCGCGTCGAAGACGTTCACGGCGCAGGTGAGCCTGCTCTTTCTCGTCGCGCTGAAGCTGGCGCAGGTGCGGGAGACGCTGCCGGAGGACGAGTTCAAGTTCATCCTCGACGAGGTCTACGAGCTGCCGGCCAAGATCCAGCAGTTCCTCGACGGCGACCACCCGATCGACGAGATCGCGCAGCGCCACTTCGACAAGCCGTTCTTCCTCTACCTCGGCCGTCACATCGGCCTGCCGGTGGCGCTCGAGGGCGCGCTGAAGCTGAAGGAGATCTCGTACATCCCGACCGAGGCCTACTCGGCCGGCGAGATGAAGCACGGTCCGATCGCGCTGCTCGACGAGAGCACACCGGTCGTCGTCGTCGCGACGCGCAGCCACGTCTACGACAAGATGGTGTCGAACATCCAGGAGGTCCGCGCGCGCGGCGCCCACGTGATCGCAATCGCGACCGACGGCAACGACGACATCCAGCACCACGCCGACGACGTCATCTTCATCCCGCGCTCGCCGGCGTTCCTCCAGGCCGTGTTGGCCGTCGTGCCGCTCCAGCTGCTCGCCTACCGGATCGCGCGCCTACGCGGCCTGAACGTGGATCAGCCGCGGAACCTGGCGAAGACCGTCACCGTCGAGTAGCCGCGGAGCGACAGGCTTCAGCCGGTCTTCGTCTCCGAGCTGAGCGGCTTGTCGTTCCGCAGCGCGATCGACAGTCCGCCCGCGATCGCGGCGCCGATGAGCGGGCCGACGATGTAGATCCACAGGCTGCCGAACTCGCCGGCCCAGATTGCCGGGTCGATCGAGCGCGCCGGGTTGAACGAGCCGCCCGAGGACGGGCCGATCGTGACGGCTGCGGTGAAGATGAAGCCGCCGATCGCGAGCGGAGCGAGCACGCCCTTCCACGGTGCAGAGTCGTCGGTCGCGACGGTGATGATCACCGAGACGAACAGGAACACGGCGACGAGCTCCATCAGCATCGCCCGCCAGTCCTGGACTCCCGCGCCGGGGTTCGTGACGAGCGAGTCCTTGACGTCGTTCGTGTACAGGATCGTCGCGACGATCGCGGCGATGAAGCCGCCGATCAGCTGCGCGACCCAGTACGGGACGACGGCCGCGATCGGGAACTTGCGGCCGACGGCGAGGCCGAACGTGACGGCGGGGTTGAAGTGGCCGCCCGAGATCTGGCCGAAGGCGGCGATCATCAGGCCGAGGCCGAGGCCGAAGCCTGCGGCGACGCCGGCGGGAGCGATCGAGCCGGGCAGGTTGACGGACGCTGAAATTCCGCTGAAGCCGATGAAGAAGAAGCCGAAGGTCCCGACGACCTCGGCCAGCAGGCGGTTGCTCATCGTTGGTGCGTCCACGGTTTCCTCCCGAAAGCTTGTTGGTCACGTCGCTCGTGACATGAGCGACACGGGGAGCCTAGACCGCCCGCCGGACCGCGCGCCGCGAGAACCGGTCAGCTCCGAGGCAGCGCGGCGTAGCCGAGCTCCTCGATCGTGGCTCGCCACGCATCCGACGCGAGAAGGGAGCGGATCCCTTCCAGCCTGTCGTCGTCGGCGCCGGCCACGAGAGCAATTGGTCGCGTCTCGAGTGGGACGAAGCCCAGTCCATGACGGATGCAGGCAGAGCGCACACCGACGGCGTAGTCGGCGAGGCCCGAGGCGACCGCGGCGGCGGCAGCGGCGTGTGAGCGAGCCTCGCGGGCGTAGCCGCGAACACACGCTGGGTCGAGCGCGTGCTCCGCGAGCAGCACGTCGAGGAACCGCCGCGACGACGAGCCGCGCTGGCGGTTCACGAGGCGCGTCGTACCCTCGAACATTCCCGCCGGACCGTCGATGGCGAGCGGGTTGCCGGGTGCGACGATGAGCCCGATCGGGCGCTCCCAGACACCGATGACGACGGACGCGGGCGGCACGTCCTCGACCTCGAGGAGCGCGAGATGGCAGCGACCCGAGGTCAGCGATGCGGCTCCGTTGGCCGAGCCGTCCGCGTCCGCGACGAGCGGGTGGCGCCCGGCGAGCGCGTCGAGCAGCGGCTCGGTCGAGCCTGTTGCGAGCAGCGTCCGCTCGAGCTCGGCCGGCGAGGCGAACAGCTCGACATCGACCTCCTCTCCCGCGGCCGCGTGGTCTGCGCCGACCGCGATCCTCACGAGCCCGTCGGCTCTGGCGAGCGAGCTGAGCATCCCCGCACCCCGTCGCGTCGGCACCGCGACGAGCCTCGCCCCGATGCGGCCGACCCGAACGCGAATCCACTCCTCGCTGGCGGCATGCGACGGGATGTCAACACCGATCACCGCCTGCACGATGCGGCGGCCGACCCCGGGCGCCGCAAGCTCGCCGAGCAGCCGGACGCCGAAGAGCTCGAACGCGAGCGCTGCCGAGACCGGGTAGCCGGGAACGCCGATCACCGGAGTCGAGCCGGTGAGGCCGAGGACGACCGGGTGGCCCGGCCGGATTGCGACACCCTGGACGACGACCCGCCCGATGCGGTCGATCACCGACACGGCGTGGTCGCCGCGGCCCTTGGCCGAGCCTGCGACGAGCAGCACGAGATCGGCGTCGGCCGCGGCGCGTTCGAGCGTGCCGGCCAACACGTCGGGGTCGTCCGGGACGATCGGTAGCCGCACGGCGACGCCGCCGGCCCCCTCGACCATCGCCGCGAGCATCAGCGAGTTGGTCTCGACGACCTCGCCGGGACCCGGATCGAAGCCGAGCGGCACGAGCTCGTCACCGGACGGCAGGATCGCCACGACCGGACGGCGCCGGACGGCGATCGCGGTCTCGCCGACCGAGGCGATGACGGCGAGGTCGGCCGGCCGCAACCGGCGGCCCGCGGGGAGGAGGAGCTCGCCGGCGGCGACGTCCTCGCCCACCTGGCGGACGTTGGTGTACGGCTCGACGGCGCGCGCAAGCGTCACGGAGCCCCTGGTTACCGTGACGTCCTCCCGCCGCACGACGGCGTCCATGCCGGCCGGCAGGGGATCGCCCGTGTCGATCGCGCGATATGCATCGTCGGAAAGGGTGGCAGGCGCCGCAGTCGTGGTACTCGCGACGACGGCGATCCCGTCCATCGCAGCCGCATCGAACGCCGGGGCCGAGCGCGCCGCGACGACCGCCTCCCCCGTCACCCGGCCCCGGGCGAGCGCGAGATCGACCAACTCGGTCGAGAGCATCTGTAAGCCTCCGGCATCGCGCAGCGCAGCGACCCAGGCGTCGTACGAGGTTGCGACGTTCGCTCCGTGCAGCGCTGTCATTGCATCCTCCGGCGACTGGGCAGCCGCGGGTCGGCGCGGGTACGGTTGCGACACGATGACGCGGAAGCGGGAGGCGCCACCGCCCTACAGTACCTCCGCCGTTCGCGTGGTTCGACTCCCGGGCGGGGAGGAGGTAGAGGACAGGCTCGCCGTCGAGGAGCCTCTCGAGCTGCGGATCGGCGGGGCACCCGTGGCGGTCACGATGCGCACCCCCGGCCACGACGAGGAGCTCGCGCTCGGGTTCGCGCTCTCCGAGGGTTTGCGTCCGCTCTCTGCCCGCGTTCCCGACGACCTGGCGGCGAACACGATCGAGCTCGAGGCGCCGGGCTTCGACGCCGGCCGGCTGGCGCGGTCGTTCTACACCACCTCCTCGTGCGGCGTGTGCGGCAAGGGCGCCCTCGAGGCGATCGCAGTCGAGTCGGCGCCGGTCGAAAGCAATCTCACGATCCCGCAGTCGCTCCTCGCAACGCTGCCCGACCGGCTCCGGGAGGCGCAGGCCGCCTTCGCGTCGACCGGTGGCCTGCACGCAACGGGGCTCTTCACCCCGGCCGGCGATCTCGTGTGCTCCCGTGAGGACGTCGGGCGTCACAATGCGATGGACAAGGTGATCGGACGCGCATTCCTCGACGGGCTTCTGCCGCTTCGCGGCCACATCCTCTGCGTCAGCGGGCGCCTCTCGTTCGAGCTCGTCCAGAAGGCGGCAGTCGCGGGCTGCCCCATCGTCGTTGCGGTCGGTGCACCCTCGTCGCTTGCAGTCGAGCTCGCCGAGGACATGGGCGTGACGCTCGCCGGCTTCGTCCGTGACGGTCGCGCGAACGTCTACTCGAGGCCGGAGCGCATCACGGTCTGAGCGCACGGTCGAGATCGACTCCGGCGGCCACCTCGAGCAAGGCTCGCGCCAGGATCGGCTCCGGGTCGCGGTCGAGCCAGACGAGCCCGACCGTGCGCGTCGTCGCGGGCTCGACGAGAGGAACCACCCGCATCCCGCGCGGCGCGTCGAACGCGTGCAGCAAAGCGTGCGCCATCACGCTCGACCACGGTCCGTCACGCACGTGCGTGATCAGGGTCGAGATGGAGTTCGTCTCGAGCGTCGGGCTCGGCTCGGCGCCGGCCTCGTGGAAGATGCCGTCGACGATGCGCCGGTTCTGCATGTCGCCGGTCAGCAGGCAGAGCGGCAGCGTCGCTGCCTCCGCCCACGTCACCTCGTCGCGTCCGCCGAACGGCCCGTCCTCGTCGGTGAGCAGGATGTAGTGCTCCTGGTAGAGCGCGAGCCCGCGCACGCCGGTGAGCGGCTCGGAGTCGAGGTACGTGACGCCGAGGTCGAGCTCGAACTCCGCGAGGCCGCGCTCGATCTGCCGCGAGTTGAGCGAGTACACGGCCACGGTGATGCCCGGATGGCTGCGTGAGAGTGGCGTCGTGAGCAGCGAGACCGACGGTAGCGAGGTGGGGATGGCGCCGATCCGCAGCTGCCCCGTCAGTCCGCCGCGCATCGCATCGAGCTCCGCATCGAGGCCGCCGACGTCGGCGAGGATCTGCCGCGCCCACTCGAGCACACGCTCGCCCTCGGGCGTCAGCCCCTCGTACCGCTGCGAGCGGCGCACGATCGTGAAGCCGACCTGAGTCTCGAGCCGCCGGATCCCCGATGAGAGCGTGGGCTGCGAGACGTGGCACGACGCCGCCGCGCGGCCGAAATGCTCCTCGCGCACGAGAGCCACGAGGTATGCAAGATGGCGCAGATCCATTCAGCGATGATAGACGGGATCTATGACGCGGTCGATCCGTTCACTTTGACGGCAGCCTTCCGGGACAGCCATCCTGCGGGAGATGCGCACGAAGAAATCACGGCTCACCACACCGCTCGTCCGCGACGGCGGACGTCCTGCGGCCCGCGTCCTGGGACGAGGCGCTCGACCGCGCCGCGGCCGGCTTCGCGCGGGCGCGCGCAGGCCGACACGACCGACTCGTTCGGGATGTTCTCGTGCTCGAAGGCGTCGAACGAGATGAACTTCCTGGCGCAGAAGTTCGCGCGCCAGGTGATGGGCACGAACAACATCGACTCCTGTAACCGCACCTGACACGCACCCAGCGTCGTCGGTCTGGCGACGGTGTTCGGAGCGGGCGGCGGGACGTCGTCCTACCACGAGATCGAGGAGACGGACGTCATCCTCCTGTGGGGCTCGAACGCCCGCGAGACGCACCCGATCTTCTTCCACCACCTGCTCAAGGGCGTGCACAACGGCGCGCGGCTCTTCGTCGTCGACCCGCGCCGCACCTCGTCGGCGCAGTGGGCCGACGGCTGGCTCGGGCTCGACGTCGGCACCGACATCGCGCTCGCCAACACGATGGCGCGCGAGATCATCCACGCGGGCCTCGCGAACCACGCGCTTCATCGACCACGCGACCGACGGGCTTCGACGAGTACGCGGCGTCGGTCGAGCCGTTCACGCTGGCCGAGGGCGAGCGGATCACCGGCGTGCCGGCCGACGTGATCCGCGAGACGGCGCACGCCTTCGCGCGCGCCGACCGCGGCGATGATCTGCTGGACGCTCGGCATCACCGAGCACCACGTCGCGCGTCGACAACGTGCTCTCGCTGATCAACCTCGCGCTGCTCTGCGGCCACGTCGGGCGCTGCGGCTCGGGGCTGCAACCCGCTGCGCGGCCAGAACAACGTGCAGGGCGGCGGCGACATGGGCGCGATCCCGAACAAGCTGCCCGGCTTCCAGGACATCGAGCGCGACGACGACGCGCGCGCGCGCTTCGAGGCGGCCTGGGGACGCACCGATCGTGCCCGCGCTACGGCTGGCACCTGACCCAGATGTTCCACGGCATGGAGCGCGGCGAGCTGCGCACGCTCTACGTGATCGGCGAGAACCCGGCGCAGTCCGAGGCCGACATCAAGCGCGACCCGCAAGCTGCTCGTCGGAGCTCGACTTCCTCGTCGTGCAGGACATCCTGCTGACGAGCGACCGCCGAGCTCGCCGACGTCGTCCTGCCCTCGGCCGCCTCGTGGTGCGAGTCCGAGGGCACCGTCACGAACTCGCGAGCGGCGCGTGCAGCGCGTGCGCAAGGCGCTCGATCCGCCCGGCGAGGCGCGCGACGACATGTGGATCATCAGCGCAGATCGCGCGCGCGCATGGGCTTCGACTGGGGCGAGCCGACGCGCCGAGGAGGTCTGGGACGAGCTGCGCTCGCTCTCGCCCGATGCACGCGCGGCATGAGCTACGCGCGGCTCGAGGAGCACGGGCGGCATCCAGTGGCCCTGCCCCGACGAGGAGCCACCCGGGCTCGCCGTTCCTGCACGCGCGCCTGTGGGCGGAGCCGCTCGAGGGCCCGCCGGCGCCGTTCTCGGTCGTCGAGCACGCGGCCGCCCTACGAGGCGCTCGACGCCGAGTACCCGATCCGGCTCACGACGGGCCGCCGGCTCGAGTCGTACAACACCGGCGTGCAGACGAATCGCTACCGCTCGCCGCTGCACCGCGGCGAGTCGCTCGACCTCTCGCCCGAGGACGCCGAGCGCCTGCTAGCTCGACGAGGGCGAGATCGTGCGCGTGTCGTCGCGGCGCGGCTCGGTCGAGGCGCCGGTGCACGATCGACCCGTCGCTGCGGCCCGGGCCTCGCGTTCATGACGTTCCACTTCCCCGACCAGGTCGACACGAACCTGCTCACGATCGACGTCACCGACCCGAAGTGCGGCACCGCGGAGTTCAAGGCCGCCGCGATCCGGGTCGAGAAGCTCGAGCGCCGCCGAGCGCGAGGAGCAGGCCGGCGTCGCCGAGCCCGCCAGCGATCGCCCGGAGACTGATGGACATCCACCTCGTCTCGACGCCGCGCCGACCGCCGCCGAGCGCGCGGCGGTCGACCACGTGCTCGGGCCGCCGGCGTCGGCTGGGACGGCGGTGAGCGCGCGCTCGGGCCGGCAGGGCCACGCGCTGCGCGGCAGCGGGCACGACGCCCGCGCGCGGCGGCACCTGCTGCTGCCCGGCGCTGCTGGCCGTGCAGGAGCGCATCGGCTGGATCAGCCCGGGCGCGCTCAACCACGTCTGCGAGCGGCTGACCGTCCCGCCGGCCGACGCCTACGGCGTGGCCACGTTCTACGCGCTGCTCGCGTCGAGCCGCGGCCGCCGCGCGTCGTCCACGTGTGCGAGGACCTCGCGTGCCGCTGCAACGGCTCGCAGGAGCTGATCGCGCAGCTCGAGGAGCACTTCGGCGCCGAGGGCGAGCTCGATCGGCCGACGGCTCGGCGACCTGGTTCCGCAGCCCGTGCCTCGGCCAGTGCGACCGCGCGCCCGCCGCGCATGCTGACGGTCGCGGGCGACGCAGCCGGAGCGAGCACGTGCTCGCGCCGGTCGACGCCGGCGACCGTGCTCGCCGGCGATCGACGGGCGGCGAGTCGCCGGGGCCGACCCCGTGACCGCCGCTGCCGCAGGCAGGCGAGGAGTCCCTGCGCCTGCTGCTCGCGCGCATCGGCCACGTCGATCCGTCGAGCCTCGACGACTACCGCGCGCAGGGCGGCTACGCGGCGCTGCGGCGCGCGTTCGAGCTCGGCGCCGGAGGGCGTCATCCGCGAGCTCAAGGACTCGCAGCCTGATGGGCCGCGGCGGCGCGGCGTTCCCGACCGGCGTCAAGTGGGAGGCCGTCGCGCACCAGGCCGGCGCGGCCGCACTACCTGATCTGCAACGCCGACGAGTCCGAGCCCGGCACGTTCAAGGACCGCGTCGTGATCGAGGGCGATCCGTTCTCGCTGATCGAGGCGATGACGATCGCCGGCTACGCGACCGGCTGCGAGCTCGGCTACGTCTACCTGCGCGGCGAGTACCCGCAGGCGCACGCGCATCCTCGGCGCGGCGCATCGACGAGGCGCGGCGGCGCGGCTACCTCGGCGACGGACGTGCTCGGCGAGGGCTTCGCGTTCGACATCGAGATCCGCAAGGGCGGCGGCGCCTACATCTGCGGCGAGGAGACGGCGATCTTCAACTCGATCGAGGGCTTCCGCGGCGAGCCGCGCAACAAGCCGCCGTTCCCGGTCGTCGAGGGCCTCTTCGGCAAGCCGACGGTCGTCAACAACGTCGAGACGCTCGTCAACGTGCTCGACGATCGTGCTCGCGCGTCCGGCCCCGGCTATGCCGAGACGGGCACGGAGGCGCTCGACCGGCACGAAGCTCTTCTGCCTCTCGGGCAACGTCGAGCGCCCCGGCGTCTACGAGGTGCCGTTCGGCACGACGCTGCGCGAGCTGCTCGACCTGGCCGGCGGCGTCGCCGGCGGGCGCGAGCTGCAGGCCGTGCTCCTGGGCGGCGCGGCCGGCGGCTTCGTGCGGCCCGACGAGCTCGACCTGCCGCTCACGTTCGAGGGCGCGCGCGAGGCGAAGACGACGCTCGGCTCGGGCGTCGTGCTGGTGCTCGACGACACGCGTCGACCTGCCGCGCTTCCTGCATGCGCATCGCCGCGTTCTTCCGCAACGAGTCGTGCGGCCAGTGCGTGCCCTGCCGCGTCGGCACCGTGCGCCAGCAGGAGGCGCTCGCGCGCCTCGTCTCGGGCCGGACGCGCGGCGGTGTCGAGCGCCGAGCTCGCGCTGGTCGCCGAGATCGGCCAGTGCATGCGCGACGCCTCGATCTGCGGCCTCGGCCAGACGGCGTCGAGCGCGATCGAGTCGGCGATCGGGCGCCTCGGCGTCTTCGGGGGTACGACGTGAGCGGATCAGCTGCTGCGCGCCGAAGCGCATGGTCGAGCTCGAGGTCGACGGGCAGCCCGTGCGCGTGTTCGAGGGCCAGACGATCCTCGACGCGCTGCCGCAAGCTCGGCATCGACGACGCCGACGCTCTGCTACGGCGACACGCTCGCAGCCGGCGAACGCCTGCCGCGTCTGCGTCGTCGAGGTCGAGGGCGCGCGCGTGCTCGCGCCCGTCCTGCTCGCGCAAGGCCGAGGCCGGGATGAAGGTGCGCACCGACTCCGAGCGCGTGCGGCACTCGCGCAAGCTCGTGCTCGAGCTGCTCGGTCGTCGGTCGACCTCTCGACGACGCCGCGTCGCCGAGGGCTACCTCGGCCGACTACGACGCGCGGCCCGAGCGCTTCGGCCCGCCGGCGCCGCCCGATCCCGAGCGCGACCGCAAGCGCACCGGGCCATCACGTCGAGCCCGACGGCCAGACCGCGGCCACCGTCGCACGGCGCCGGTCAAGGTCGACAACGAGCTCTACGTGCGCGACTACTCGAAGTGCATCCTCTGTTACAAGTGCGTCGACGCCTGCGGCGAGCAGTACCAGAACACGTTCGCGATCACGGTCGCGGGCCGCGGCTTCGACGCGCGCATCTCGACCGAGTACGTCGTCGAGCTGCCCGAGTCGGCGTGCGTCTACTGCGGCAACTGCATCGCGGTCTGCCCGACCGGCGCGCTGATGTTCCGCAGCGAGCACGAGCTGCGCGAGGCGGGGGAGTGGAAGCGCGGACGACCAGGCCGTGACGCAGACGATCTGCCCGTACTGCGGCGTCGGCTGCAACCTCGAGCTGCACGTGCAGGACAACGCGATCGTGAAGGTCACGAGCCCGGACGACCACGACGTGACGCGCGGCAACCTCTGCATCAAGGGCCGCTTCGGCTACCAGCACGTGCAGGCCCGCGGCGATCACTGAGCTGCGTAAGGCGCCGTCGTTCTCGCCGGTGGTCGCTCGAGCCGGATGGGTGAGCCCAAGGCGCTCCTTCAGTGGCACGGTCGGACGGCCGTCGAGCATGCAGTCGCCGTCGTCCGCGACGGGGTCGGCGGAGCGCCGGTCTGCGTCGTGCGCGCGCCCGGGCAAATGCTGCCGCCGCTCGACGCGATCGTCGTCGACGACGCTGTCGCCTACGATGGGCCGCTTGCCGCGCTGCATGCCGGGCTCACGGCGCTGACCGGGGAGGTCGACGTCGCCTTCGCCTGCGGCGTCGATACGCCGTTGCTCGAGCCCGCGTTCGTCCGGGCCGTGCTCCGCACCCTCCACAAGGGCGACGACGCCGTCGTGCCGATCATCGGCGGCCGCTCCCAGCCTCTCCTCGCGGCCTACCGCGTGCGGATCGCGCCCCGGTTGCAGGGGCTGCTCGACGACGGTGCCTTCGGGCTCAGGGACGTCCCGCGCACGAGTGCCGTGCGACAGGTGGGCGAGTGGGAGCTGATCTCCGATCCCGAGCTCGACGCCGTCGACCCGCGGCTGAGCTCGGCCGAGAATGCGAACACGCCGCAAGAGTGGGCGGCTCTCGCCCGTCTCAGGCCCCGATGATCTCGACCTCGCCGCTCCCGACGAGCTCGACCTCGCCGTCGTCGAGTACGACGGCAAGGCGACCGTCGGGCGCGATCGCGTCGGCGGTGCCGTGGCGGCCGCCTTCGACGAGCACGCGGCGGCCCCGGAGCGCGTTTCGGCGCTCGAGGTCGTCGGCCAGCCCGGCCAAACCGGCGGCGAGCCACTGCGCGTAGCGGTGCTCGAGCTCGGCCAGCACGCCGACGAGGACGGGTGCGCGGTCGAAGGGACTGCCCGGCAGCGACCCGGAGGGAGGTGGCCGGGAACCGTGGGGTCGGCGGCAGGTCGTCGGCGCCCTGGTTGACGTTGATCCCGACCCCGCAGACGACCCGGTGCCCGCCGCCTCGAGCAGGATGCCGGCGACCTTGCCGCCGTCGACGAGCACGTCGTTCGGCCACTTCACGAGCGCGGGCACCATGGCCTCGCGCTCGAGTGCGGACGCGACTGCGAGCCCGGCGACCAGCGAGAGCTCGGGCAACGGCCCTCCGGCGGGGGGCAGAAGCGCCACGGAGAAGAGCAGGCTCACGGCCGCCTCGTCCTCCCAGCGCCTGCCTGAGCGGCCGCGTCCATCCGTCTGGTGCTCGGCAAGGGCGACGGCGCCGTGTGGCTGGTCGCCGTCGCGCAACACGTCCTGGGTCGAGCCGATCTCCGTGAAGTAGAGGTACGGCGCGCCGAATGCCCCGCGCAGGAGCGGGCTCAGCCGCTCCGGCTCGAGCTCACTCACGCTGACTCACCACCGTCGATCCGGCGCAGCCGCTTCGTCGCCCCGCGGCGCTTCTTCGCATCGAGGCGCTGCTCCCGCGCGGCGCGCGAGGGCCTCGTCGGCACGCGCTTGCGTTCGACGCGCAACGCCTCGGCGAGGCGGGCCACAAGACGGTCGATCGCGAGCTCGCGGTTGCGGAGCTGGCTCCGCTCGTCCTGGGCGACCGCGCGTAGCACCGGCCCGGAGCGCGCCACGACCCTGTACTTCTGATTCGACGTCAACGCGGTGGACCCCTCGACGTCGAAGACGGCCTCCACGCGGGTCTCGGACGTGTTTGCGTGCTGGCCGCCCGGCCCGCTCGAACGGGAGACGCGGAGCTCGATCTCCGCGAGCGGGAGCAGGACGGATCGGGTCACGCGCCGATGGGTTCGCTCTTCGCCGGGGTCATGACCGTGTGGGCGGCGCGATCGTGAGGAGGCTCGGCGTGATCTCGTGGTCGACCTGCAGCGTCGTGTGCGTGATCGCGAACCGCTCGCCCAGCATGTGCTCGGTGGCCCGGCGGATCCCGTGGCAGTCGTCGCCCTCTCGGACGAGGACGTGCGCCGAGAGCGAGGGGAACCCGCTCGTGATCTGCCAGACGTGGAGGTCGTGCACCTCGACGACGCCGGGCTGGGCAGCGATCGCGCGGCCGATCACCTCGGCGTCGAGGCCGCGTGGCGTCGCCTCGAGCAGCACCATGGTCGAGTCGCGCAGCACGCCCCAGGAGCTGACGACGAGGAAGATGCCGATCAGGACGCCCACGAGCGGGTCGGCGTAGCGCCAGCCGGTGGTGACGATGACGATGCCGGTGACGATCACGCCGATCGAGCCGAGCGCGTCCCCGACGAGATGGATGTAGGCCGCCCGCAGGTTGAGGTCGTGGCCGCCGGGCCGGAAGACGGCAACGGCACCGATCACATTGATCAAGAGGCCGATGCTCGCGACAACGATGAGCCAGCCGCCCGGAACGTCGGGCGGATCGGCGAACCGACGGGCCGCGCCGACGAAGACGATGATCGCGATCACGATCAATGAGACGGCGTTGACGAGCGCGGCCAGGATCTCGGCACGCTGAAAGCCGAAGCTGCGGTTCGGGGTGGCGGGCCGTCGGGCGAGTAGAACCGCTCCGGCCGCGACGCCGAGTGCCACCACGTCGGACAGGTTGTGCCCCGCGTCGGCGAGCAGCGACAGGCTGCCGGCGAACAGCGCTGCGATCACCTCGACGAGCGTGTACACCGCGTTGAGAACGAGTGCGATCAGCAGCGACCGCAGCGAGTTGCCCATGGCGTGGACGTGCGGGCCGCCGTGGCTGCTGGCCT
This sequence comes from uncultured Thermoleophilia bacterium, assembly GCA_963799575.1. Taxonomy (GTDB): domain Bacteria; phylum Actinomycetota; class Thermoleophilia; order Gaiellales; family Gaiellaceae; genus Gaiella. The sequence continues at coordinate 56,137 of CAWCXK010000008.1, read as the reverse complement.
GATCGTGTGCGTGACTCGCGCTCATACGAAGACGGTAGCGGGGCGGGACGCTGCCACTTTCGCTGCGTCGTCGCCGCGACCCTGTCGTCTCTGGGAGAATGCCGGGATGGCCTGCATCCTGCTCGACGTCGACGGCGTCCTCCATGTTTCGGGCGAGCCCATCCCCGGCGCTGCCGAGGCCGTTGCCCGGCTCCGTCGCCAGGGACACTCGCTCCGGTTCGTGACCAACAACTCGACCCGGCCGCGCGCGATGCTCGCCGAGGAGCTGCGGACGCTCGGCCTCGAGCTCGACGACGACGAGCTCCAGACGACGCCGCGTGCCGCGGCGCGCGAGCTCGCCGGCAAGCGCGTGTTCGCACTCGTGATGGGCGCGATCGTCCCCGACCTCGAGGGCATCGAGCTCGTCGGCGACCACGCCGACGCGGTGCTGCTCGGGGGCTGCGACGAGACGACCGAGCCGAACCAGGTGTTTTCGTGGATGAATCTCGGCCGAGCCTTCGCCGAGCTGCAGATGGGCGCCGAGCTCTACTGCCTGCACAAGAACAAGTGGTGGCAGACGAGCCGCGGCCCACTCCTCGACGCGGGCGCCTTCGTCGCAGGCCTCGAGTACGCGACCGGCGTCGACGCCACCGTGCTCGGCAAGCCAAGTCCCGCCTACTTTGCAGCAGCGCTCGATGCGCTCGGTGCCGAGCCCGAGCTCACGTGGATGGTGACCGACGACGTCGACGCCGACGTTCGCGGCGCCCAATCGTTCGGGATGCGGACCGCTCTCGTCCGCACCGGCAAGTTCCGCCCCGAGAGCCTCGAGGACTCTGCGCCTCGTCCCGGAGATCGTGCTCAGCTCTGTTGCCCAGCTCCCCGATTGGCTCGAGCGGTCGCTCTAACCTTGCCCGTCAAGATTGGCACCGACCTGATCGAGATCGACCGCATCGTGCGGGCACTCGAACGACCGGGATTCCGGGATCGCTGCTTCACGAGGGCCGAGCAGGAGTACTGCGAGACCCGGCGCAACCCGGCCGAGAGCTATGCGGCCCGCTTCTGCGGCAAGGAGGCGGTCGGCAAGGCTCTCGGCTGCGGCGTCCGGTTCACATGGAAGGACATCGAGATCGTGGGGCCGCCGAAGCCGGGCGTGACCCTCACCGGACGCACAGCGGGCTATGCCGAGCGGGTCGGCATGCGGGAGATCGACGTCTCGCTGACCCACTCGCACACGATGGCGGGCGCTGCCTGCGTCGTGCGGCTCGAGGCTTGACCGCGGTGATCGGCTCGGGCTACGAGGCACTCTGCACCGCGGGCGAGATGCGGGCGGCCGAGGAGGCGTTCCCGGGATTCCCGGTGACGGCACCCGACCTGATGGAGCGTGCCGGCGCCGCGGTCGCCTATGAGGCCATGCGTGTGTATCCCTATGCCCGCCGGTTCGCTGTCGTCTGCGGTGGCGGCTCGAACGGCGGCGATGGGCGGATTGCGGCGCGCGTGCTCCGCGAGGCGGGCCGCGAGGCAGTCGAAACCGATGCCGTGGAGGGGTGCGACGTGGTGATCGACGCCCTCTTCGGCACCGGCTTTCACGGCGCTCCGCGCTCCGACGCGTCGGCGATGATCGACAGGATCAACGCCTGCGGCTTGCCGGTCGTCTCGGTCGACCTGCCCTCGGGCGTCGATGCCTCGACCGGCGAGGTCGTCGGTGCTGCCGTCAACGCCTCGCTCACCGTCACGTTTCACGCGAGCAAGGTCGGGCTCCACGTCGCGCCGGGACGCTTTCACGCCGGCGAGATCGTCGTCTCCGACATCGGGCTCCTTCCGGTCGAGACGGAGGTGCGACGGGCGACCCCGGTACTTCTACAGCACGTTCCTATCCGCGGTGCCCGCGACTCCAAGTTCACGGCCGGCGCAGTGCTCGTCGTCGGCGGTGCGCCCGGGACGACGGGCGCACCGGTGCTCACCGCGATGGCAGCGCTCCGAGCCGACGCCGGCTATGTGACGATCGCGGTTCCGCGCGAGTGTCTCGCTGCGGTTGAGGTGCTGGCGCTCGAGCCTGTCAAGCGCCCCTTCGACTGGGACGAGGCCGAGGCGACGATCATGGCCGAGGCAGCGCGCGCCGATGCCGTCGCGCTCGGACCGGGACTCGGCCGCCGCCCCGAAGCGCATGCGCTCGTGTGTCGCTTGCTCGAGCGGCTCGAGCTGCCGGTTGTCGTCGATGCCGATGCGCTCTTCGGTCTCGAGCCGTTCTCGCGGTCCCATCCGACCGTGCTCACGCCCCATGCCGGAGAGCTCGCGCGGCTGCTCGACACCGACTCTTCCGGCTGGGTCGATGCCCACCGGCTCGAAGCAGCGAGACGCTGCGCCGAGCGCTTTGGCGCCGTCGTGTTGCTGAAGGGCGCCGGCTCTATCGTCCAGGCTCCAACGGGCGGTCCGATCATCTGTGACACGGGGCCGCCGTCGCTCGCGACCGCCGGCACCGGAGATGTGCTGACCGGCGTCGTGGCGGCATTCCTCGCCAAGGGGCTCGACGCCGTCACGGCCGCTGCAGCGGCGGCAACGGTGCACGGCCTCGCAGCCGCGGTGGCGCCGTTCCAGGCAGGCCTCGTCGCGAGCGACGTGATCGCCGAGCTGCCGGCAGCGCTCTCGTAGAGGCTCGTGGCGAACGCGTTGCTAGCCTCGATCGCGTGAGGGTCGAGATCCTGGGCTCCGGCGGGGCCGCGACGATTCCACGGCCTGGGTGTCAGTGCCGCGTGTGCGCCGAAGCGCGGGAGCGAGGCGGCCGCTTTGCCCGCAGCGGTCCTTCGACCTTCGTCCACGGGCCGAACATCCTCTTCGATACGCCGGAGGAATCGAAATTCCAGCTCGAGCGCGCGCAGATCGGCGACATTGCGGCGTGTTTCTACTCCCACTGGCATCCCGACCACACGATGGGCCGACGCGTCTGGGAGACGCGCAACGGCGACTTCCGGGTCTGGCCGCTCGAGGCGAAGAGGCCGCTCGTCACCGACATCTACCTGCCCGAGCAGGTCGCGGCGGACTTCCGGATCTGGCTCGGAGGCATGGCGCATCTCGAGTTCATGCGCGATCGAGGGTGGATTCGGATCCACGAGCTCGAGGACGGCCAGACGGTCGAGATCGGAGGCGTCACCGTGCGCCCGTTCCGGCTCAGCGAGGACTACGTTTACGCGTTTGAGCTCACCGACGGCGACCGGCGGCTGCTCGTCGCGATGGATGAGCTCAACGGGTGGTCGCCCCCGTCCCATGCGACGGGCTGCGACATCGCGGTGCTGCCGATGGGCATTTGCGAGTACGACCTCTTCACGGGCGAGCGCTTGATCCACGAGGAGCATCCGGTGCTGCGGTTCGAGGCGACGTTCGAGGAGACGCTCGGGATCGTTGCCCAGCTCGGAGCCGGCCACGTGGTGCTGAGTCACATCGAGGAGATGGACTGCATCTCGTACGCCGAGCTGCTCGAGGTCGAGCGCCGGCTCCAGGCCGACGGCACCAACGTCAGCTTCGCGTGGGACGGCCGCACGATCGACATGTGAGTGTGTCGCCACAATGGTGGGGATGCCTCGCTCGCTGATCACGATCGACCTCGGCGCCATCCGCCACAACGTCGGCGTTCTGCGTGGGCGACTCGAGACCGCCGAGCTGTGGGCCGTCGTCAAGGCGGACGGCTACGGACACGGCGCGGTGGACGTGGGGAGGTCGGCACTCGGGGCAGGCGCAACCGCGCTCGGCGTCGCGACGCTCGGCGAGGCGCTCGAGCTGCGGCGCGCGCTTCCGGCCGCGCGCATCGTCCTGCTCGGGCCGGCGGGGGCGGCCGAGATCGCTGCGGCCAACGATGCGCGGCTCGAGCTCTGCCTCTCCTCCGTCGGCGCGGCACCGCCCGGCTTCCCGGTGCATCTCAAGCTCGACACGGGCATGGGACGCTGGGGCCTCTCCGAGCTCGTTGCTCCAGGCTCGGGCGTCGTCGGCCTGATGAGCCACTTCGCGACGGCAGACACCGACCCTGACTTCGCCAGGATGCAGCTCGAGCGCTTCCTCGTTGCCACCGAGCCGTACTCGCACCTGACGCGCCACATCGCGAACAGCGCCGCCACGCTCCGTCTTCCGACATCCCACCTCGACGCCGTGCGCTGCGGGATTGCGTTGTACGGCATCTCGCCCTTCGGGACGGATCCGGCCGAGGACGGCCTTCGCCCGGCGCTCCGCTGGGAGTCGACGGTCGCTCTCGTCAAGACGCTCGCGGCGGGCGCGAGCACGGGCTACGGGAGACGCTTCGTGGCGACCGTGCCGACGCGGATCGGGATCGTCCCCGTTGGCTACGCCGATGGCTTCCGCCGTGACCTGACGGGCGCGCTTCTCGTGGCCGGCGGAGAGCACGCGCCGGTGATCGGCACGGTCTCGATGGACGCGATCGCGGTTGTCTTACCGGACGCAGCCGGCGAAGGAGACACCGTCACGCTCATCGGCCCGGGCGCGCCGATCGAGGCGCACGCGAGAGTTTCAGGCACGATCCCCTATGAGATCGCCTGCGGGATCGTCTCGCGGGCCACCCGATCGGAGCGTGAGATCGTCGATGAGTGACGTGGTCGGATATCGCGTGGCGATGCAGGAGCAGCGCTCGCAGGCGCTTCGGGGTCGCGTCCAGCAGCTGCTCGCGCCCTTCGACGGCACCGAGCGCGCGCTCGACAGCGGCTGTGGCGCCGGCGCGCTGGCGTTCGCGCTCGCGCCCTTCGTCGAGCGCGTCATCGGCATCGACCTCTCCGCCGACCTCGTCGCCGCCGGCAACGAGCTGGCGCCGCCGAACTGCGAGCTCACCGTCGGTGACGCGACCGCGCTGCCGTTCGAGTACGGGTCGTTCGACATCGCGGGCTGCATGCGCGTGCTCCACCATGCGCGGCGGCCCGAGCTCGTCGTCGCCGAGCTCGCGCGGGTGACGCGCCCGGGCGGCCGGATCCTGCTCGTCGACCAGCTCGGGTTCGTCGATCCGGTCGTCTCGGCCGAGACCGACCGTTTCGAGACCGCCCGCGATCCCTCGCACACCCGTCTGCTGCCCGACCAGGACATCCGCTTCCTGCTCGACGCCAACGACCTCGAGGTGCTCACGAACGAGATCGCGCGCGAGGAGCGCGACCTCGAGCGGTATCTCGACCTCGTCGGGCTCGAAGGCGAGGAACGGCGGCGCGTGAGCGGGATGGCGCCTGGTGCGACCTACGAGGTCGAGATCGGCTGGTACGTCGCGCGCAAGCGCGGCGGGCTCTCCTAGCCCCCAGAGGCTAGGCGTCGTTCGGGTAGGCGAAGTGCTTCAGCACGCGGGCTGTCGTCCGCGGCAGGACGGCCTGCGCCATCGCGCCGAGGCCGTACGGGAACCACGGCACGATCAGCTCCGCCTTCCCGCGCTCGATCGCCGACAGTACTTTCCTAGCCACGCGCTCCGGCCCGACGACGAACGGCCGCCCGATCGGGGTCGAGAAGATCTTCGGATGCGGGAAGCCCGGGGTCGTCACGAACCCGGGCATGATCGTGTGCACCTCGACGCCCGTGCCCCGTAGCGAGGCCCGCAGCGAGCGTGAGAACGCGACCTGGGCGAACTTCGACGCGGAGTACGGCGCGGCCGGCGTGAAGACGATCGCTCCGCCGATCGACGCGATCGTCGCGATGTGGGAGCGCCCAGTCGTCCGTGCAGCTTCACGGAGCCCATCGAGCAGCCCGCGCGTGACCCAGACGCAGCCGAGGTAGTTGACGGTGAGCGCGTGCTCGATCTCGCCGACCGGTGCGTCGACGAAGCTGCCGCGCGCGAGGATCCCGGCGCTGTTCACGAGCAGGTCGATCGCGGGGTGGCGCTCGAGGATGCGGGCGGTTGCAGCGGCCACGGCCTCGCGGTCGGCGACGTCGCAGATCTCGTACTCGCCGCCGAGCTCGAAGGCGAGCTGCCGCAGCTCGTTCTCACGGCGCGCGACGAGAACGCAGTGCCAGCCCCGGGCCGCGAGCTGCCGCGCCGTCTCCTGCCCGATGCCCGACGAGGCGCCGGTGACGACGGCGATCCGGCGGGTTCCGGCCGTCGTGCTCATTCATCCTCCGACGGCGCATCCGTCATCTTTGCCTGGAAAGCCCGGCTCTTCGCGACGGCGCGTCCGCCGAGCTTCGACATCAGCCCCGGCGCGACGCCGAAGAGCACGGCCGCGGGGCGATACGGGAACCACGGTACGACGACCTCGCTGCTGCGGCGCCCGAGCGATCGGGCGATCGTCTCGGCAACCCGCTCGGGTTGGACGACGATGTGGCGCATGAACCGGTGCTCCCGCAGCTCCCGCTGCGGGAACCCTTCGGTCTCGACGAAGCCCGGCAGGATCGAGTGCACCGCGATTCCGCTGCCGCGCAGCGTTGCCTGCAGCGACCGCGAGAACGCGAGCTGCGCGTGCTTGGCCGCCGTATAGGCGCCCGACGGCGCAGATGCGACGGTGCCGGCGACCGAGACGACGTTGACGATGTGGCTGCGCGCTCCGCCCGGTGCCGGCCGGAGACCGGGGAGTAAGCCCCGCGTCAGCCAGACGCCACCGAGGTAGTTGACGCGCGCGACCTCCTCGACGAGGTCGAGGTCGACGCTCGGGAACTGGCGGCGGGCAGGCATGCCCGCGTTGTTCACGAGCGCGTGCAGCGACGGGTGCCGTCCGAGGATGCGCGCCGCGAGCGCCTCGACAGCCTCACGGTCACCGATGTCGCACTGCTCGGCCTCCCCACCCGTCTCCTCGGCCAACGCTCGGAGCCGGTCTTCGCGGCGTGCCACGAGGATGCAGTGCCATCCCCGGGCGGCGAGTAGGCGCGCGGTCGCCTCTCCGATTCCGGACGAGGCCCCGGTGACGACGGCGACGCGTTGCACGGCTCCAACGTAACGGAAGCCTCCTCGTCAGAGCGTGTCGCCCCAGGCGACCTTGCGTGCCTTTCGGTAGCCGGGTCCCTCTCGCTTCGACACGGTGCGCCGCTCGAGGCCGTCCGCCGTGCAGAGGTCGACGACGACGTGGCCCGGCCGCGGGTCAGGGCGGCGGATCACCCGCGCCTCGGCCGACGGGTGGGGCGAGCGGCAGAGGACGGCGTAGGCGAACTTCTCGTCCTCGAAGCCGCGCTCGGCTCCTTTCGCAAGCCGGTGGGTGCGGCTGCGGGCGAGCCGGGTGGCGAAGTGGCACCAGTCGCCCTGGGTGAGTGGACAGGGATCGTCGTGGGGGCAGGGTGCGAGCGTCGAGCCGCCGGCCGCGATCACCGTCTCTCGCGCGGCGAGCACGCGCTCGTACCCCGCGGTCGTTCCCGGCTCGACGAATGCGAGCGTGTCGGCTGCGAGCGACCAGACGTGGTGCGTGAACCCGGGGAGTGTGGCCGGCGCGAGCTCGCCGATCACATAGGAGACGAGCACGAGGTCGGCGCGGCCTGTCGCACCGCCGACATCGGCCACGATCCAGCGTGCGTGCTGCAGCGCTTCCGGCCCGCCCGCGGCAAGTGCCTTGCCGGCACGCACCATCTCGGGCTCCGCCTCGACGAGCGTGACGGCCGAGATCCCGGGCCACGCCTGCACTGCGGCCCAGGCGCCGATCCCAGGCCCGGCGCCGAGGTCGAGAATCGACGACGGCTCCCACCCGGGCCTCGCCAGCCCGACCTGGCGAAACACCTCGGCCGCCGCCGCGAAGGTCGCCGGCGCGCGGGTCGCGAGGTAGGCGGCGACATCGCCCGTCGTGTGCGCGGCGCGCGTCGCCGCAGATCCTCCGGCACGGTACGTGTCGGAGAGGCTGCGGGCAGCCTGCTCGAGCGCGTGGCGGTCGCCGGTACCGACGACCTCGTCGATACCTGCCTGCAGCGCGTCCGGAAGCGTCACAGTAGGATCGTCGCATGGCCGGGAGGTTCGAGGGCAAGCAGGCGCTGATCCTTGGCGTCGCCAACAAGAGGTCGATCGCGTGGGCGATCGCCAAGCGCCTCCACGAGGAGGGCGCGGAGCTTGCTTTCACCTTCCAGGGCGAGCGCATCGAGAAGGGCGTCCGCGAGCTGGCCGAGTCGGTCGACGCGAAGCTCGTCACGGAGTGCGACGTGCGCTCGGACGAGGACGTTGCACGTGTCTTCGCCGAGACGGGCGAGGCATTCGGCGGCGGTCTCGACCTGCTCGTCCACTCCGTTGCGTTCGCCGCAGCGGAGGATCTCGAAGGGCGCTTCATCGATACCCCGCGAGACCGCTTCTGGATGGCCGTCGACATCTCGGCGTACTCCCTCGTCTCCTGCGCGAAGGCGGCGGAGCCTCTGATGCAGAAACGTGGCGGCGGCTCGGTGGTGACGATGACCTACCTGGGCGGTGTCCGTGCGGTGCCGCACTACAACGTGATGGGCGTCGCGAAGGCCACCCTCGACGCGAGCATGCGCTACCTCGCGTGGGACCTCGGGCAAAGCGGCATCCGGGTCAACGCCGTCTCCGCGGGGCCTGTACGCAGCCTTTCTGCTCGCTCGATACCGGGCTTCACGACGATGGAGGAGATGTTCGAGCAGCGTGCGCCGCTCCATCGCCACATCGCGGCAGACGACGTCGGTGGCGCTGCTGCCTACCTGCTCTCCGACGATGCCGTGAACGTGACCGGGACGATGCTGTACGTCGACTCGGGCTATCACGCAATGGGCATGTAGCAATCCGCCCGGAGTCAGCCGAGCGTCAGAACCTGGTCGGCGGGGACGCCGCGGAGCCTCGTCATGCGGCCGTCCGGATAGCGGACGGTCAGCTCGTCCACCCGGGTCGCCTTCCCGAGCCCGAAATGCGCCCGGGGATCTTCGGAGGAGAGGTAGCTGCTCCCGGCGTGGAGCTCTTGCACGAGGCGGCGACCGTCCGGGAGCGCGGCAGTGACAACCGCGCCGGGCGCAAAGCGCGGGAGGGTGACCTCGAGCCAGTTGCCCTTGGCGCCCGTGTTCCGGAGCAGCATCAGCTTGCCGCCGATCGTGTTGACCGCAACGTCGACCTTTCCGTCGTTGTCGTAGTCGGCTGCGGCGAGCCCACGTCCGTTGACCTCGGGCGCCGCGTCGAGCCCGACGACCGTGCTCGCGGCAGCGAACTCGCCTGGGTGATTGTGCCCGGTGAGGTTCTCGAACACCTGCACGGGCTGGGCGCTCTGCTTCAGGCCGATCGTCGGGATGGCGCCGTTCGCCAGCACGAGGTCGGGGTTGGTGTCGTTGTCGAGATCGACCCACGACGCACCCCAGCCGGCGAGGCTCGTGTCGAAAGCAGAGGCGATGTCTGCGCGCGCGTCGGTGAACACCGGGTTGCCATCGACCGGCGGGGCGCTACGGAAGACGCCGTGGAGCTGCTTGTGCGAGTTCGTGACGAGGAGGTCTGGGCGTCCATCACCGCTGTAGTCGGCCGCTGCGATGCCCATGCCCGCGTTCGGGTCGTCGAGGCCGGCGCTCGTGCCACGCTCGACGAGGCGGAAGCCGAGCCGGAGCGGATCCTTCGCGACTCCACCGGGCCAGGGACGGTTGAGATAGAGCTGGTTCGGATTGGCGTCGTTCGCGACGTAGAGATCGAGGCGGCCGTCGCCGTTGACATCGGTGAATATCGCTCCGAGCCCGTGCTGGGGCGATCCCGGATCGACGTTCAGCTTATCCCCGACCTCGCGGAAGCGGGCATGGCCGTGGGCGTCGTTCCCCTCGTTGAGGTAGAGCAGATCGCGCACTCCCGCGTAATAGTTCGGGAAGCCCGAGCTCGACGGGATGCGGTTGTTCGTGTCGGCGTAGCCCGCGACGAAGAGGTCGGGTCGGCCGTCGCCGTTGACGTCACCGATCGTGGCGCCCGAGTGCCAGCCCCACGTGGTGATCCCGGCGGCCCGGGCGCCCTCCGTGAAGTGACCGTGCCCGTCGTTCCAGAGGAGCGCGTCATACCCGTCCGCGGTGACGTAGAGATCGGTGAAGCCATCGCCGTTGAGGTCCCCGGCGACGCAGCCGTTGCCACGGATCTGCACGCCCGCACCCGATGAGCGGCTCACATCTTCGAAATGCCCGTGGATGTTGTGGAAGAGCCCGCTTCTTGGCGTGCCGCCGTGCGCCTGCCAGTACGGGAGGTCGCCGGGCTCGAACGAGTTGACCGCGAAGAGATCGAGCCAGCCGTCCTGATCGATGTCGATCCAGCAGACCCCACCGCCCATCATCGTGCTCGGGTCGATCGTCGGCGAGTGGATGCCGTTCTGCTGGAAGTCCACGCCGACGGAGGCTGCGACGTTCTCGAGGTGCGCGCCTCCGAGCCCGGAGGAGACGAGCTCGGCCGACGAGGCGGGCGCGACTGCCTCGGGCGTGCCACCGCGCGAGCCGACGATGATGTAGCGCGCCCTATCGAGCTGGAGCTCGAGCGTGCGGGTGAACGGCGTCGTGTTGCCTCTGAACGAGACAGAAGGTGGCGTGCCGTGGAACGTGGCGAGCCGCTCGGTGCCCGTCGCCGTGGCAACGACGATCGGTGGCTCTTGCCCGACGGCGGTCTCGAGCTCGAGCCTGAGCCTGTCGACGTGCCGCTCCGGGACGATGATCGCGTTGCTTCCGGCCGCGCCGATCTGCGCCCAGATCCCTTGCAACCGGGTCCCACCCGCAGCGGCCGTGGCGCGCGTCTTGTCGCGGGTGCGGAGAGCGTCTGCCTCGATTCGGAGGTCAGCGACGAGGTCGCCCGCGATCTGGCGCGCGAGCTTCGCGTTGATCTGGGTGGCCACCCCCTTCGAGGGCAGCACGGTCAGCTGCGGCAGACGACCGGTCGGCGCGACGGTGGCTTCGGCCACGGCGGCTTCGGGCCGGGCGGGGATACCCGCGAGCACGAGCGCTCCGACGAACAGCGCCGCGCCGGCGACGGCTGCCGCTCCGATGCGGTGACGGCCGGGACGTGAGAACACGGGCTGCAGCCGCGGCATGAGCAGGTCGACGAGCGGTCGAGACGCGCAGACGATCCAGAGTGCTCCGAGCAGCGCGACCTTCGTCCAGAACTCGGTCACCTGGGGCGCGATGAGCAACACGGCGATCAGGGCGACCGCAAGGGCGTAGACATACCGGCCCACCCGGTTTCTGGGCGTCGTCTTCGGGTCCGTGATCATGAAGAAGAGGAAGATCATCACCTCGGGCGAGAGCACGACCACGCGCCAGAACTCGAAGCCGGTGATCGGGCCGAGGTGCCAGCGGGCCGTCATCTGGTGGCCCGCCGCGGCGATCACGGCGATGCCGATCGCGAACGCGATCCAGAACGTGACGGCGATCGCCAGCAGGCGCAGCCGCGAGAGGATCGCGAAGGCTCCAACGAGGATGATCACGAGCGCGAGAGCAAGCCACGGCGACATCGGCCCCCACCAGAAGGCGAGCGGGTCGGCACGCGTCGAGCCGAGTAGCACGAAGCAGAGGACGAGGCCGAAGTTCGACGGGTTGAAGAAGTGGCTTCCGCGCCACGTGATCACGTGCTTCGAGAGGATCGACACCGCTGCCGTGCCGGCGAAGATCCACCAGCCCTTCATGCTCCACCAGTCGCCGTGCTCCGTACCGGGCACGCGGAGGATGAAAGCAACGCCGTTCCCCGTCAAGAGCGCGCTCGCGGGCCACATGATCACCCGTTGGCGGCGAAACGTGATCGCGAACTCGATCACGGCGCAGGTGAGCAGCGAGACGAGGATCTGCGCGATCGAGAGCTGAAAGCCGAAGGCGGTCTGGCCCAGGACCTGCAGCGAGATGATGACGGTCGCCAGGTGCAGGCGGGGATCGCGAACGGTCGGCAGGAGGACCGGGTACGCCGTACCGCGGATCCGGAGCGTCGGCCGTGCCGCCGCGGCCAGAGTCGACCCGTTCACGTGAGCCATGGTACTGGTGCCCGGGGCGCAACATTGTGCGGAAATTGGGTTGAGCAGGCGCATTGGCGGGGCGTCTGCACCGCTCGTCGCCGCATTCCTTTAGTCTTTGAAGGGATGCTTCGCAACCGCGCCCGCACACGACACCGCTAGCCGAGGAGAGATCGTGTGCGTGGACCCACGGTTTTCGAGGCCGGCGATATCCCACCCCCTGAAGGGGTTGACGCGGTGACGAGCGCCCGACCATCCGAGCAGGGCCTGTATCGGGCCGAGTACGAGCACGACGCCTGTGGCGTTGCGTTCGTGGCGCGGCTCGACGCGCAGCCGCTGCACGAGACGGTGCGGAGAGCGCTCGAAGCTCTGGCCAATCTCGAGCACCGCGGCGCCGCAGGCGCCGATCCGAGCACGGGCGACGGCGCCGGCATCCTGCTGCAGATTCCCGACGCGTTCATCCGTGCCGTCGTCACCGAGGAGCTGCCCGCGCCGGGCCGCTACGGCGTTGCGATGTGCTTCTTCCCCCACGAGGCCGGGCAGCGGCTCGCGCTCGAGCAGCTGCTCGCTGCGATCGTCGAGGCGGAGGGTCAGTCGGTCGTGTGCTGGCGCGACGTTCCGGTCGACCCCGACTTTGCCGGCCGGACGGCCTCGCTCTCTGCACCGTTCGTCCGTCAGCTCGTCGTCTCCGCAGCAGATGAGCTCGCCGACCAGGACGCCTTCGAGCGCAAGCTCTACGTGATCCGGCGCCGGTTCGAGCTCGAGGGCGGCGCCGACGCGATCATCCCGAGCTTCTCCTCGCGCACGATCGTCTACAAGGGGATGCTGACCGCGCCTCAGCTCCGCGGCTACTACCCCGACCTGCAGGACGAACGAACGGCGTCCGCGCTCGCGCTCGTCCACTCGCGATTCTCCACCAACACCTTCCCGAGCTGGGAGCTCGCCCACCCGTACCGGATGATCGCCCACAACGGCGAGATCAACACGGTTCGCGGGAACATCAACTGGATGCGCGCGCGCGAGTCGCAGCTCGCGTCGGAGCTCTTCGGCGACGACCTCCACAAGGTGCTGCCGCTCGTCCAGGCGGGCGGGTCCGACTCGGCGGTGTTCGACAACGTGCTCGAGCTGCTCGTGCTCGGCGGCCGCTCGCTGCCCCACGCGATGATGATGATGATCCCCGAGGCAACCGCCGGTCGCGTCGACCTGCCACCGGAGCTGCTCGGGTTTTACGCGTACCACCAGTGTCTGATGGAGGCATGGGACGGCCCTGCCGCGGTGTCCTTCACCGACGGGCGCGTGATCGGCTCGACCCTCGACCGCAACGGCCTCCGTCCGGGTCGATGGCTCGAAACGCGCGACGGGTGGGTCGTGCTCGCCTCCGAGGCCGGGGTGCTCGACATCCCTGCGTCGAACGTCCTCCGCAAGGGCCGGCTGCAGCCCGGCAAGCTCTTCCTCGTCGATCTCGAGGAGGGTCGCATCGTCCCGGATGACGAGGTCAAGCTGGGCGTCGCCACGCAGCAGCCCTACGCGGAGTGGTTCGATCGCGAGGTCGTGCGACTGGGCGACCTCCCGCCGCGGATGCCGCATGCGATGCCGACGGAGTCGCTGCGCCAGCGCCAGATTGCGTTCGGCTACTCGCTCGAGGACATGAAGGTGATCCTGGCGCCGCTCGCGCGCAACGCCGAGGAGGCGGTCAGCTCGATGGGCAACGACACGCCCCTCGCCGTCCTCTCCGATCGCCACCGACTCATCTACTCGTACTTCAAGCAGCTGTTCGCGCAGGTGACGAACCCGCCGATCGACTCCATCCGGGAGGCGATCGTGATGAGCCTGCAGGCAAGCATCGGCTCCGAGAAGAACCTGTTCGACGAGACGCCCGAGCACGCCCGCCAGCTCGTGCTCGAGTCGCCGATCCTGCTCGACTCCGAGCTCGAGCAGCTACGGCAGGTTCACTCGGCGATCTTCAAGGCCCGCACCCTCGACATGACGTGGCCGGTCGAGGAAGGCCCTGCCGGAATGGACGTCGCGCTCGACCGCCTTTGCCGCCAGGCGGACGAGGCACTGGCCGCCGGCACGAACATCCTGATCCTCTCCGACCGCGCCGTCGGCCGCGAGCGGGCCGCGGTCCCGTCGCTGCTCGCGACCGCCGCGGTGCACCACCATCTCGTGCGCGAGGGCACACGCCTCCAGGCCGGTCTCGTCGTCGAAACCGGCGAGACCCGGAGCGTCCACAGCGTCGCGACCCTGATCGGCTACGGCGCCGCCGCGATCAACCCGTACCTGATGCTCGAGACGCTCGCCGAGCTCGTCGAGCTCGGCTGGCTGCCGGAGGACATGACGGTCGATCAGGCCCAGGCCCGGGCCGTCAAGGGGCTCGGCAAGGGCATCCTGAAGACGCTGTCCAAGATGGGGATCTCGACCGTGCCTTCGTATTGCGGCGCCCAGATCTTCGAGGCGGTCGGCCTTGCGCCAGAGTTCGTCGAGCGGCACTTCACCGGCACCGCATCGCGCATCGGCGGCGTCGGCAGCGAGAGCTTCGCGCGCGACATGCTCGCCCGCCACGCACGCGCCTACCCGGGCGACGGCGACACGCTGTTGCCCGTGATCGGGCTCTACGCGTGGCGCCGTGACGGCGAGCATCACCAGTGGAACCCGGACACGATCGCCCTGCTTCAGGACGCGGTGCGCAACGAGCGGTGGGAGACCTACGAGGCATACGCCAAGGCGGTGAACGAGGACGCGGTGCGCCGGTACACGCTCCGCGGCCTGCTCAAGTTCCGTGAGGACGCGAACGGGGGGATTCCCCTCGACGAGGTCCAACCGGCCGGCGAGATCGTGAAGCGTTTTGCGACCGGGGCTATGTCGCTCGGCTCGATCTCGCGCGAGGCGCACGAGACCCTCGCGATCGCGATGAACCGCATCGGCGGCAAGTCGAACACCGGCGAGGGTGGTGAGGACCCGGTCCGGTTCACGCCCGACGCGAACGGCGACCTCCGACGCTCGGCGATCAAGCAGGTTGCCTCGGGCCGCTTCGGCGTCACGATCGACTACCTCACGAACGCGGACGAGCTGCAGATCAAGATGGCGCAGGGCGCGAAGCCCGGCGAGGGCGGGCAGCTGCCCGGGCACAAGGTCGACCGCTACATCGCGAGCGTGCGCCTCACGACCCCCGGCGTCGGCCTCATCTCGCCGCCGCCGCACCACGACATCTACTCGATCGAAGACCTGAAGCAGCTGATCTACGACCTCCGCTGCGCGAACCCGAGGGCGCGCGTGTCGGTGAAGCTCGTGGCCGAGGTCGGCGTCGGCACCGTCGCAGCGGGCGTCGCCAAGGCGAACGCCGATCACGTCCTGATCTCCGGACATGACGGCGGCACCGGCGCCTCACCGCTCTCGTCGATCCTGTTCGCCGGCATCCCCTGGGAGATCGGGCTCGCCGAGACGCAGCAGACGCTCGTGCGCAACGACCTTCGCTCGCGCATCTGGGTGCAGACGGATGGCCAGATCAAGACCGGTCGTGACGTCGTCGTGGCGGCGCTGCTCGGCGCCGACGAGATCGGCTTCGCCACCTCGGCCCTGATCGCGACGGGCTGCGTGATGATGCGCGCCTGCCACCTCAACACGTGCCCGGTGGGGATCGCGACTCAGGATCCCGAGCTGCGCAAGCGCTTCACCGGCCAGCCCGAGCACGTCGTCAACTTCCTCTTCTACGTCGCGGAGGAGGCACGCCAGATCATGGCTCGGCTCGGCGTGCGCACCTACGAGGATCTCGTCGGCCGCGTCGACCTGCTCGAGGCCGACGAGGCGATCGAGCAGTGGAAGGAGCGCGGGATCGACCTCAGCGCCCTACTCGCCCGTCCCGTGGCGCCGGAGGGCACGCCCGTGCGCCGCGTGCGTGCGCAGGACTCGCCGCTCACGGATGCCCTCGACTGGCAGCTGATCGAGCAGGCAGGGCCTGCGCTCGAGCGCGGCGAGCGGGTCGAGCTGGCCTTCCCCGTTCGCAACGTCAACCGCACGGTCGGCGGTCTGCTCTCGCACCACGTCACCGTTGCGCACGGCAGGCTCGGCCTGCCGGCCGACACGATCCACGTCTCGCTGACGGGATCGGCGGGGCAGTCGTTCGGGGCCTGGCTCGCACCCGGCGTCGAGCTCGCGCTCGTCGGCGATGCCAACGACTACGTCGGCAAGGGCCTCTCCGGCGGCACGCTCAGCGTCCGTCCGCCCGACGACGCCGGCTTCACGCCCGAGGAGAGCGTTCTCATCGGCAACACCGTGCTGTATGGCGCCACGGCGGGCAATGCGTACTTCCGCGGGCTCGCCGGCGAGCGCTTCGCCGTCCGCAACTCGGGCGCCTCGGCGGTGGTCGAAGGCGTCGGCGACCACGGCTGCGAGTACATGACGGGCGGCATCGTGGTCGTGCTCGGTCGGACGGGGCGCAACTTCGCGGCGGGCATGAGCGGCGGCGTCGCCTACGTCCTCGATGACGACAACACCTTCGCCTCGCGTTGCAACCGCGAGCTGGTAGGGCTCGATCCGCTCGAGCCGGGCGATGTGGCAACGATCACCACACTTGTCGCCGAGCATCTCGACCGCACCGGCTCGACCGTCGCCCTCGAGGTGCTCGCGAACGCGGACGCGATCGCGACCCGGTTCGTCAAGGTGATGCCCCACGACTACAAGCGGGCGCTCGCCGACCTCGAGATCGAGCGCGATGACCATCCCGTCTCGACCGGTGGCGGCGGCTTCTTCACGGCCGAGACCGAGGAGGAGGCCGGGTAGATGGGCCAGCTCGGTGCCTTCCTCAAGATTGGCCGCGCGGAGCCACTCGAGCGCGACCCGAAGGAGCGCGTGCACGACATGCGCGAGTTCGTCCGTCCGCTGCCGCTGCTCGAGCTGCGCAACCAGGGTGCGCGTTGCATGGAGTGCGGCGTGCCGTTCTGTCATCACGGCTGCCCGCTCGGCAACCTGATCCCCGACTGGAACGACCTCGTCTACCGCGACCGCTGGCGTGAGGCGATCGATCAGCTGCACCGCACCAACAATTTCCCCGAGTTCACCGGCCGTCTGTGCCCGGCGCCGTGCGAGGCCGCGTGCGTGCTCGAGATCCGCGAGGGCGACGCCGTCACGATCAAGCAGATCGAGCTGTCGATCGTCGACCGCGCGTGGGACGAGGGCTGGATCGTGCCTCGGCCGGCCGCGACGAGCACCGGCTGTACGGTGGCCGTGATCGGCTCCGGCCCTGCCGGTCTCGCCTGTGCGCAGCAGCTTGCACGACGCGGCCACACGGTGACCGTCTACGAGCGCGACGAGGCCGGTGGTGGGCTCGTCCGGTTCGGCGTCCCGGAGTTCAAGATCGAGAAGCGCCTCGTCGAGCGGCGCCTCGACCAGCTCGTCGCCGAGGGTGTCGAGCTCCGCTACGGCGTCGACGTCGGCGTCGACATCAGCGCCGACGAGCTTCGCGCCACAAACGACGCAATCGTCGTGGCGACGGGCTCGCGCGTGCCGCGGGATCTGCCGGTTCCGGGCCGCGAGCTCGACGGCATTCACTTCGCGATGGACTACCTCTACGACCGGGCGCGAGCGATCGCGGCCGAGGTCGGTACGGCCGGCGCGCTGGCGCCGCCGCTCGAGGGGCTGATCACGGCCGCGGGCAAGCACGTGATCGTGATCGGCGGCGGCGACACGGGCGCGGACTGCGTGGCCAACTCGCATCGCGAGGGTGCTGCGTCCGTGACCCAGATCGAGCTCCTCGGCGAGCCGCCCGTCAAGCGCCCGGACGACCAGACGCCCTGGCCGCAGTGGCCGATGAAGCTCCGCACCTCCTACGCGCTCAAGGAGGGCGGTGAGCGCGACTTCGCGATCTCGACGACACACCTGTCGGGCTCGAACGGCTCCGTCGAGCAGATTCACTGGGCGCAGAACGACGGCGCCCCGCCGTTCGCTCCGCTGCCGGGCACCGAGGAGTCACGTCCGGCCGAGCTCGTGCTCCTCGCGATGGGATTCCTGCATCCGGAGCCGCTCGTCCTCGAGCAGCTCGGCGTGGAGCGGGACAATCGCGGCAACGCCGCGGCTCCCGACTACACGACGTCTGTCGACGGCGTTTTCGCCGCCGGCGACGCTCGGCGCGGTCAGTCGCTCGTCGTCTGGGCGATCAACGAGGGCCGCCTCTGCGCCGAGCAGGTGGACAGGTTTCTTGGGAAGTCGCGATGAAAGAGCGGATCGCGACTTCCCAGGAAACCGATGTTTGCCGCCACGCTGCGCGCGGATCCTGAAGCAGGGAACCTACGGGTCCCCTGTGCCCCTCCCTTCGGGAGAGGCCGGCTACCGGCGGGAATAGCCGAAGCCGCCGAGAAGCAGCAGGACGAGCAGGACGATCAGGATGATCCACAGCAACGACATGGGGTTCCTCTCTTCGCGTTTTTGGGGACGGACACCGGATGGCGTCCGACCCATGGTTCCCGCGTTGCCTGGTCGTGAAACCGACTCGCTCCTACGCGCCGAGGAAGAGCGCTGCTGCCGGGTTTCCCGTCTCCTCGACGTACGGATAGCCGAGCTTCCGTAGCGAGTCACGGAACGCGCGGCGCTCCTTCGGCGGTACCTGGATGCCGGCGAGGATCCGGCCGTAATCGGCGCCGTGGTTGCGATAGTGGAAGAGGCTGATGTTCCAGTCGTGGCTCATCGCGTCGAGAAATCGCATCAGCGCGCCCGGCCGCTCGGGGAACTCGAAGCGGTAGAGGATCTCGTGCGGCGCGTTCGCCGGCCCGCCGACGAGGTGGCGGACATGGAGCTTTGCGAGCTCGTTGTCGGTCAGGTCGAGTGTCCTGATCCCGGCTCGGTCGATCGTGCGGAGCAGCGCGTCCTTCTCGGTGCGGTCGCGCACGCTCAGGCCGACGAACACGTGCGCCTCCGCGGGGTCACCGAAGCGGTAATTGAACTCCGTGATGTTGCTGCGACCGAGCAGGCGGCAGAACTCCTTGAAGCTGCCGGGACGCTCCGGGATGGTCGCGGCGAACACCGCCTCGCGCGCCTCGCCGAGGTCGGCGCGCTCGGCCACGAAGCGGAGCCGGTCGAAGTTCATGTTTGCGCCACAGAGGACGGTGACGAGGTTCAGGCCTTTCACGCCCTCCTGCTCGACGTAGCGCTTCGCGCCTGCCACGCCGAGCGCAGCGGACGGCTCGACGATCGCCCGCGTGTCTTCGAAGACATCCTTCATCGCAGCGCAGAGCTCGTCGGTGTCGACGAGGATCATGTCGTCGACGTATTTGCGGGCGAGGCGGAACGGCTCGACACCTACCTGCTTGACGGCGACGCCGTCGGCAAACAGGCCGACGTGGGGGAGTGTGATCCGGCGGCCGGCGCGGAGCGACCGCTCCATTGCATTTGCGTCGACCGGCTCGACGCCGACGATGCGGATCTCGGGACGGAGGCGCTTGACGTAGGCGGCGATGCCTCCGATCAGCCCGCCGCCGCCGACGGCTACGAAGATCGTGTCGATCGGCTCGCGGAGATCGCGGAGGATCTCCATCGCAACGGTGCCCTGGCCCGCGATCACGTCCACGTCGTCGTAGGGATGGATGAACACGAGCTTGCGCCTTCGCCCGATTCGCTTCGCCTCGGCATAGGCATCGTCGTACGAGTCGCCCTCGAGGACGACGGATGCGCCGAGGGCGGCGACGGAGTCGATCTTGATCTGCGGTGTCGTCACCGGCATCACGATCGTCGCCGCCGTGCCGAGGCGCTGCGCGGCGAGCGCCACGCCCTGAGCGTGGTTGCCCGCCGAGGCAGCGACGACACCCCGTCGCAGCTCTGCGGCAGGGAGGCGCGACATCTTGTTGTAGGCGCCGCGGAGCTTGAACGAGAAGACCGGCTGCAGATCCTCGCGCTTGAGGAACAGGCGGTTGCCGAGGCGCTGCGAGAGCAGCGGCGCCTCCTGCAGTGGTGTCTCGATCGCGACGTCGTAGACGTTCGCGTTGAGCACAGCCTCCAGATAGTCCGTCTCTGTCGCCATGGGTCGCCTGACCGTACCCGACCTGCCCGGCCGCTAGGGCAGCTGCCAGCTCGAGATCGCGCCGTCGCGGGCGAGCAATCGCCAGCCCTCGCTGCGTAACGCAGCCTCGGCGCGCACCGCGCAGTCGCCTGCGAAGAACCCGCTCTGCTCGTACAGCCCGCGGTGCACGACGACGAGGCGGATGCCCAGGTCGGCCGGGATCGTGCCGCGGCCACACGAGAGAGAGCGGAGTTGCCGGGCGACCCGGTCGGCAGCAGGCGGTGCCGTCGTCGAGTACCCGAGCGGCCGCTCTCGTGGCGACTGCCGCGCGTAGGCCATCGCCACCGAGCCGAAGTGGATGTCGGGCCGGAACACCGGCAGCTCCAGCATGCGGCCGTCCCCGCGGATCGCCGCGTAGGCGGCATTCGGGGTGTCGGCCGCAACGGCACCGAAGACGGGCACGCGCACATCGAGGGCCAGGGCGACCATGAGAAAGCCGACCACGAGCGCCGTGGGAAGCCGGATCTTGTGGCTCAGAGCCACTTGCGGGCTCCGGGCAGCTCGGTCGACCGCACACGCCACGAGGGCCGCGATCGCGAGGCACGCGATCGGCATCAGGCGCTCGGGCACGCGGGCGAAGCGGAGCGGGGGCAGCGCCCGCCAGAGTGGCTCGTACAGCGGCAGGCTCGCGCCGAGCGCGAGCATGCACGGTATGACGACGGCGAGACTCAGAAGCAGAGCGAGGCCACGCTGACGCCGCATCGCCCAGAGGCCGGCGATTGCGAGGACAGGCGTCAGCCAGCCGAGGAATACGTGCTCCTCGATCCCGGCTCCGACTCCTCGCGTGATGAAGTCCGTCAGCTCGGCCGAGTAGTGGCGCACCTGGCCGAACGAGCGGCCCCCGCTCGCGATCGACCCGGCCACGACAACCCGCTGCACCGCGACCGCCACGAAGGACGCGACGATCGCACCGGCGGCGCCCTTCCACCAGTCGTCGCGCGGTACGCGAGCCCACGCGTACGCGAGCGCGAAGACGACAGCGCCCATGGTCAGGTGGATCTGCCCGCAGAGCGGGATTGCGGTGAGCGCCACCGCAGCCCAGACGAATCGGCGCCGCTCGAGCGCGAGCACCACGGCGGGCAGGAGAAATGCGATCAGGCCGAGCAGGTGCCCGGTCGACTGGCCGAGCCGGTACGGCGCGAGGGCGAAGACGAGCCCACCGACGAGTGCCGCCCCGCGCACGAGCCCGAGTGCCCGCAGCCACCAGCACGTCACCGCACCTGCGAGGACGATCGAGAGCAGGACGATCAGGTTGTACGCCCAGATGTTCCCGAGGAGCGCCCGGAGCGGCCAGTACGGAAGGCCGTAGAGCCAGCCCTGCAGGTTCGGCGACGCGGACGCCTCCGGCTGGAACGTGTACGGATCGGCCCAGGGGGCATGGCCGTTCTCGATCTGGTGCCCGGGGAGCCAGAACGCCCAGCCGAGCTGAAGGTGATCTCCCGCGGCTGCCTCGCCGTCGCCGACGGCGGGCCGGGCCAGATAGCGGCCGTCGACATGCTGCACCGCGGGCCACGTCGCCCAGAGCGCGCAGGCCGCGTAGAGGGCTAGGGCGACAACGAGGAAGCCGCTGCGATCACGGCGTCCACGTCCGGCATCTCTCTCCCGAGCATCCACGAGGCTCTGACCGTATCGCCCTCGATCAGGAACGCGCTGCGCGCGGCGACGTCGCGCATGCCCTGAAGCTCGAACCCGACGCCGAAGCCCCTGGTGGCCTCGCCGTTCCAGTCGGAGAGCAACGGGATGTTGTCGACGCCCAACGTCATCGCCCACGCGGCGTGCGACCACGGCGAGTCGCGCGAGATTGCGAGGGGCCGGACGCCGGCGGCTCCGAGATCGTCGCGCCTGTCACGCAGGAGCATCACCTCGTTCGTTCACCCCGGAGACCAGTCGAAGACGTAGAAGCAGAGGAGCGCAAGCCCGTCGCCTACGAGCGCAATCGCGAGATCGACAGGATCCTCGCGCGGCGCCTGCCAGACCCGCGCAGCCGGAATGTGCTCTCCGGGCCCGAGCACCTCAGGATTCCTCGAACGGCAGCAGCTCGGTCGCCATCGCAATCTCCTCGACGACCTCGGTGATGTCGCGGTTCGCATTGAACGTCCGCAGCTGCCGGTCGGCGCTGTTCCCGCGGGCGAGCAGCTCGGCGATGCCCTCGAGCTCCCGCTCGGAGCCGAGCTCGCGCGCGTGCGGCTCGATCTCCTTCACGGTGCGGCGCACGAGCTTGGCGATCGGGATCCTGTTGCGGCGCCCCGTGGCGAGATCCATGACCGGCGCCTCGAGCCCGTAGCGCGCGGCGAGCCACTTGTTCTCGGTCGTCAGGATCCGGTGGTAGCTGGGCAGCTCCTCGCCCGCGTCGAAGCGCTCCGAGAGCTGCTTCACGAGCGCCTGGCAGTAGGCGGTGATCGCCACCGCGTCCTCGACGCGCGTGACGGCGTCGCAGATCCGGATCTCGATCGTGCCGAGGCGCGGATGGGGGCGAATGTCCCACCAGATGTGGGTGTAGTCGGCGATGCAACCCGTGCGCTCGAGCTGCCCGACCACCTCGGCGTAGTCCTCGTAGTCGCGGAAGCGCGGCGGCGGGCCGGAGCGCGGGAACGAGGAGAACACCATCTGCCGGCTCGACATCAGCCCGGTCGCCTCGCCACGCCAGAACGGCGAGCTCGCTGACATTGCGAGCAACGGTGCGAGCTGCGGCAGGAGACCGTTCATCACCTTGATCGCTTTCTCGGGGCCGTCGATCGCGACGTGGATGTGCATCCCGAAGATCAGCTCGCGCCGGGCAATGTATTGCAGCTGGTCGACGAGCTGGCGGTAACGATCCTTCGCGGTGATGCGCTGACGCTCGAAGAGGCTGAACGGATGCGTGCCCGCCGAGCCGACGCGGAGGCCGTTGGCCCGCGCGACGCCGCACACGTAGCCGCGCAGCTTGACGAGCTCGCCCATCACGTCGGCCGGCGTGTGACACACAGGCGTTGCAATCTCGAGCACCGACTGCATCAGCTCGGGGTTGATCTGCGGCTCGAGCTCGTGTCCCGCGATCGCGGCGAGCACCGTGTCGATGTGCTGGACGAGATCGAACGAGGTGCCGTCGAGCAGCTGGTACTCCTCCTCGACGCCGAGCGTGTACGCATCGCTCTGCCCGAAACTGTGATCGAGCACGCTCGCGCGCGCGCCGGGCCTGCCGGTGCTGCCCTTGCCGGTGATGTCGGACGGGATCAGCTGCTTGCTCATCCGATCACCGCCTCGGCCTCGATCTCGACCTTCCATGCGGGGTCGAGCAACGAGGTGACAACGCAGGTTGCGGCCGGCCTCGTCTCGCCGAAGACCTCGCCGTGGGCGCGGGAGACGTCCGGCCAGTGCGTTGCGTCCGTGATGAACATCCGCGTGCGGACGACGTCGTCGACCGACGAGCCAGCGCGCTCGAGCGCCTCGGCGATGATCGCCAGGCAGAGCCGAGCCTGCTCGTACGCGCTCTGCGGGGTGGGCGAGCCGTCGGCTGGAATCGGCGCCGTGCCCGCCACGTGCACCGTCGAGCCCACGATGACCGCCCGCGAGAAGCCGGCGACGGCTTCGAACGGCGAATGGCCCGAGATGAGGCGGCGTTCCATTGCCTGGGTAGTATCGCCGCGGGTTGGACGCTTTGCACCTGATCGACGGCTGGGACGTCCCGTTTGCGGCGGCGGGCGTGACCCGCGCGGGCGCCACGGTCGCGACGCGCGGCGACACGCGTCGTGCGGTGAACCTCGCATCCGTCTCGAAGCCGGTCAGCGCCCTCGCAACGCTCGTGGCCGCTGAGGAGGGTGTCGTCGACCTCGACGAGTTGGCCGGCCCACCCGGCTCGACCGTGCGGCACCTGCTCGCGCACGCGTCCGGTCTGCCGTTCGACGGCGCAGCGCCGATCGCACCTCCCGGACGCCGCCGGATCTACTCCAACGAGGGCTTCGCCGTGCTCGGCGACCACGTTGGCCGGCGGGCTGAGATGCCGTTTGCGGACTACGTGCGCGCCGCCGTCTGCGAGCCACTCGGCATCGAGCTCGATCCGTCGGGCCACCCCGGCAGCGGCATGCACGCGTGCCTGGACGACATGCTCGCGCTCGGGCGCGAGCTGCTCGATCCACGCCTCGTCGCGCCCGAGACACACGACGAGATGGTCGCCGTCCAGTTTCCGGGGCTCGACGGCGTCCTGCCCGACTTCGGCCGCTTCAGGCCACTCGACTGGGGCCTCGGTGTCGAGCTCAAGGGCGCGAAGCACGGACACTGGTCGGGCTCACTCACCTCGCCGCGGATGTTCGGCCACTTCGGCGGTAGCGGCACGTTCCTCTGGGTCGATCCCGACAGGGGGATCGCGTGTGCGGTGCTGACGACGCGGCGGTTTGGCGACTGGGCGAAGGTTGCCTGGCCCCTGCTGTCCGATGCGGTGCTTCTTCAGTCAGACACGTAGAGCGGTCGCAGCAGCTCGTCGAACGTCTCGCGGTCACAGCTCGCGACGACACATGTCGTCATCGCGGTGATCGTCGCGGTGCGCTCCATGCGCATCAGAGGAGCCACCTCACCGAAGCCCTCGCCCGGCCGAAGGATCGCGCGTGCGCCACGCCCTTCCTGGGTCACGGCCGCGAGGCCGGAGATGAGCACGTAGAAGCGGTCGGTTCGGTCGCCCTCGACGATGATCGGTGTCCCGGCCGGAAACTCCTCGCGCACCATGCGGCCCGCGAGCTTGACGATCGTCTCTCCCGGCAGCGAGCCGAACAGCCCGATGCGCTGCAGCTCGCTCACCGAGGCCGGTACGTGTCGTGGGCTCATGCCCGGTACCGTAGCGCTGCATGAACGTCGTCTTCCTCTTCGACGTCGACAACACGCTGCTCGACAACGATCGCGTTGCCGCCGATCTGCGTATGCATCTGGATGCCGAGGTCGGTGAGGACTGTGGACGCCACTACTGGGAGCTGTTCGACGAGCTGCGGAACGAGCTCGGCTATGCCGACTATCTCGGTGCGCTGCAGCGGTATCGCGATCTGCGGCCCCGTGACCTGCGGGTTCTCACCGTCTCGCGCTTCCTGATCTCGTACCCATTCGCAAACAGGCTCTTTCCCGGCTCGCTCGATGCCCTCGACCACTGCGCGACCATCGGCTCGACGGCGATCCTGAGCGACGGCGACGTGGTCTTCCAGCCGCGCAAGATCTCGCGTGCAGGCCTCCACGATGCGGTCGGCGGGCGCGTCCTGATCTACATCCACAAGGAGCACGAGCTCGATGACGTCATCGAGCGGCTCCCTGGCGACCACTACGTCCTCGTCGACGACAAGGTCAGGATCCTTGCAGCCGTCAAGGCAGCGTGGGGGAGTCGGGTCACGACGGTCTGGCCGCGGCAAGGTCACTATGCGCTCGACGTCGCCGACGTCGCGCGCTATCCCGTGCCCGACCTGACGATCGAGCGGATCGGCGATCTCGTCGAGCACCACCTCGACGGCCTGATCACCGCTGCCGGCAGCCGCTAGAAACGACGACGAGCCGGCGGATGGCCGGCTCGTCGGAGAGGGGAGAAGTGGAGCGTCCTAGGACGTGAGGCCCAGCGTGCGCTCGATCGCGCCCTTCGGCTGCGCACCGATGACCGAGACGGACGGCTCACCGTCGCGAAAGAGGATCATCGTGGGAATCGAGGCAATGCCGAAGCGCTCGGCGAGCTCGCGCTCCTCGTCGATGTTCACCTTGACGAGCTTCAGGCCACCGGCCTGCTCCTCGACGATGCGGTCGAGCACGGGCGCGACGGCGTGGCACGGACCACACCACTCGGCCCAGAAATCGACGAGCACGGGAACGTCGCTCTGGAGTACTTCCTGCTCGAATGTGTCGTTCTTGACTGCGGTTGACATTGAATCCTTTCGATATGCGTTCTCTGTCGTTCTACCTTCCTACAACGTCGGGAGGGGCGGGACTGTTCCCAACTAGAATCGCACGATGTTCGCATCATTTCCGGACAAACCCGACCACGACCGCCTCGAGCGTGACATTCTCGCGCTCTGGGAGCGCGAGCGGACATTCGCGACGATGCGCGCGCAGAACGCGGACGGGCCGAGGTTCAGCTTCTTCGACGGCCCGGTCACCGCGAACAAGTCGCTCGCCGTGCACACGGCATGGGGTAGGACGCTCAAGGACGTCTTCCAGCGCTACAAGGCCTTGCGTGGCTACCACCAGCGGTACCA
Organism: uncultured Thermoleophilia bacterium; assembly: GCA_963799575.1. Classification (GTDB taxonomy): domain Bacteria; phylum Actinomycetota; class Thermoleophilia; order Gaiellales; family Gaiellaceae; genus Gaiella. The sequence continues at coordinate 30,086 of CAWCXK010000008.1, read as the reverse complement.
GAACGGCTTCGACTGCCAGGGCCTCTGGATCGAGGTCGGCGTCGAGCGCGAGCTCGGCCTCAACTCGAAGCGCGAGATCGAGGAGTACGGGCTCGCCGAGTTCGCCCGCAAGTGCCGGGACGTCGTCGCCAAGTCGTCGGCCGACCTGACCAAGGGCTCGATCCGGCTCGGGCAGTGGATGGACTGGGGGAACGACTACTTCACGTTCTCCGACACGAACATCGAGTACATCTGGCGCTTCCTCCAGCACGTCAACGACCGCGGCTGGCTCGTGATGGGTCACCGGTCGACCGAGTGGTGCCCGCGCTGTGGCACCTCGATCTCGGCCCACGAGCTCCACGGCCACTACGAGGACCGGCGCGACCCGTCGCTCTACGTCCGCTTCCCGCTGCTCGACCGCGAGAGCGAGTGGATCGTGGTCTGGACGACGACGCCGTGGACGCTGCCCGCGAACGTGGCGGCGGCAGTCAATCCCGAAGCCGACTACGGGCTGCTCGAGAACGGCGAGTGGGTGGCCTGCGCGCGGTTCCCCGACGAGACGTTCACGCAGGTCGTGAAGGGGTCGGAGCTCGTCGGCCTGCGCTACACGGGGCCGTTCGATGCGCTCGAGCCCGGCTCGAAGATCGAGCATCGGGTGATCCCCTGGGACGACGTTGCACTCGACACCGGCACCGGCATCGTCCACATCGCCCCGGGCTGTGGCGGCGAGGACTTCGAGCTGTCGAAGATCCATCACCTCGACGTGCTCACTCCAGTCGACGAGGGTGGTCGGTTCTACCCCGAGTACGGCTGGCTGCACGGGCTCTCGACGGGCGAGGCCGCCGAGCAGATCGTCGGTGACCTCGGCGACCGCGGGCTGCTCGTGCGGGCCGAGACGACGGAGCACAGCTACCCGTTCTGCTGGCGCTGTCACACGCCGCTCATCTTTCGGCTGTCGGACGACTGGTTCATCGCCGTCGACGAGCTGCGGCAGGCCCTGCTCGACGCGAACGGGACGGTCGAGTGGACGCCCGCGTACATGGGCAAGCGCATGGACGACTGGCTGCGGAACATGGGCGACTGGAACATCTCGCGGCGCCGCTACTACGGTCTGCCGCTCCCGTTTTACCCCTGCGAGTGCGGCCACCTGAACGTGATCGGTTCGCGCGCCGAGCTCGAGGGGCGTGCTCTCGGCGGCCTCGACCAGCTCGAGGAGCTGCGCCGCCCCTGGATCGACGCGGTACAGATCAGCTGCGAGAAATGCGACCGGCCCGTGACGCGGGTCGAGGAGGTCGGCGACGTCTGGCTCGACGCCGGCATCGTCCCGTTTTCGACGCTCGGCTGGCAGAGCCCCGAGTACGTGCCCGAGGGCTACGCCACCGGTGCTGCGAAGGGGCTGACGACGGCCGACCTGCCCGACAACGCGACCTGGGAGCAGTGGTTCCCGGCCGACTGGGTTTCGGAGATGCGAGAGCAGATCCGGCTCTGGTTCTACTCGCAGCTGCTGATGTCCGTTGCGCTGACGGGCAAGGCGCCGTTCAAGAAGGTGCTCGGCTACGAGAAGATGCTCGATGAGCACGGTAAGGAGATGCACGGCTCGTGGGGCAACATGATCGACGCCGAGGACGCATTCGCGCGCATGGGAGCCGACGTGATGCGCTGGCAGTACTGCGCGCAGCCGCCCGACCGCAACCTCCTCTTCGGCTTCGGCCCGGCGCAGGAGATCAAGCGGAAGCTGCTCACCCTCTGGAACTCGGCGAAGTTCCTCGCCGATTACGGTGCGATCGAGTCCTTCGAGCCGACCTACGCCGACCTTGCGGGCGGCGGTCCCGACGCCGACCTGCAGCCGCTCGACCGCTGGCTCGTCGAGCGGACCGCGCAGCTCGTGCAGGAAGCACAGGCCGGCTACGAGCGCTGGCTCACGGTCGATGTCACCCGCGCATTCGACGCATACGTCGACGATCTCTCGAACTGGTACATCCGCCGCTCGCGGCGCCGGTTCTGGGAGGGCGACGAGACGGCGTTGCGCACGCTCTGGTTCGGGCTCGTGCAGGGCCTCCGTGTGATCGCCCCGGTGATGCCATTCCTGGCCGAGCACCTCTGGCAGGCGCTCGTGGCCGAGGCCGTGGATGGCGCGCCGGCCTCGGTGTTCCTCGCCGGCTGGCCCGAGGCGCGCACGCCCGACGCAGGGCTGCTCGCCGAGGTGGCCGAGCTCCGCACGGTCGTCGCTCTCGGCCATCAGGCCCGCTCGGCGGCGGGATTGAAGTTGCGGCAACCGTTGCGTCGGATCGTCGTCGAGGGCGCGCCGCTTGCCGCGGCGCATGCCGACGAGATCTCCGAGGAGCTGCGGGTGAAGGAGGTCGAGCTAGGGCACGTCGATGCCGAGCTGCGCGTCAAGCCGCACCTTCCCGCGCTCGGCCCGAAGCTCGGCAAGGAGCTCGGTGCCGTGCGGGCGGCGCTCCAGGCGGGCGACTTCGAGGATCTCGGTGACGGCCGGTTCCGCGCCGCCGGGCACGAGCTCGGCCCTGACGAGGTGCTCGTCGAGCGGGCGGGCAAGGAGGGCTGGGCCGTTGCCGGAGCCGACGGAGTCACCGTGGCGCTCGAGATCGCGGTGGACGACGGGCTGGCGCTCGAGGGACGCGTCTACGAGCTGATCCACCGGGTCAACTCGATGCGCAAGGACGCGGGGCTCGAGCTGACCGACCGCATCGACCTCGTCTTGCCGAGTGCGGACGCGGATCTCCTCGAGCACTCGGCCTGGATCGCCCGCGAGACCCTGGCCCTCAGCGTCACGACCGACGAGATCGACACGCCGACGATCGCGATTGACTAACGCGACGCCGGCGCTCTCGTCGTCGTGCGCGGATCAGGTCAGAGCTGGTTCTCGGCGAGGATCAGCTCGCGCCGCAGCTCCACTGGCAGCTTGAACGTCACGTCCTCGTTGACCATCTGGAACGACTCGATCTGCTCGACGCCCCGCGCTCGGAACCAGTCACAGAGCCGCGTGACGAGCCTCTCGGGCGCCGAGGCGCCCGACGAGATGCCGACGGTACGGACGCCGTCGAGCCAGCGCTCGTCGATCTCGGTCTCGTCGTCGATGAGGTGCCCGGCGACGCCCGAGGCGCGGGCGACGTCGACGAGCCGGTTCGAGTTCGAGGAGTTCTTCGAGCCGAGCACGAGGAGCAGGTCGATCTCGGCGAGCATCTCCTTCACAGCCCACTGGCGGTTCGAGGTGGCGTAACAGATGTCTTCCTTGCGCGGCGCGTACACCTGCGGGAAGCGTCGGCGGAGCACGGCGATGATCTCCGAGGTCTCGTCGACCGAGAGCGTCGTCTGGGTGATATAGGCGATGCGCGTGTGAAGAGGAAGGTCGAGTGCCTCGGCCTCGGCGACGTCCTGCACGAGGATCGTCGCGTCGGGTGCCTCGCCCATCGTTCCGACGACCTCCTCGTGGCCCTCGTGCCCGATCAGGATCACCGTGTAGCCCTCGGCGGCGTAGCGGCGGGCCTGCACGTGCACCTTCGTCACGAGCGGGCAGGTCGCGTCGATCACGTTGTGCGCGAGCCGGGCCGAGTTGGAGTGCACGGTCGGGGCGACGCCGTGGGCGGAGTAGACAACCGTGGCGCCGGGGGGAACCTCGGTCTCCTCGTCGACGAAGATCGCGCCGCGCGCCTCGAGGTCGCGGACGACGTGGATGTTGTGAACGATCTGCTTGCGGACGTAGACCGGGGAGCCGTAGTGCTCGAGCGCCTTCTCGACCGTCTCGACGGCGCGCTCGACTCCTGCGCAGTAGCCACGCGGAGACGCGAGGAGAACCCGTTCGACCATGCAGACAGGGTATCCGTCGCGCCGTCCGCGCTCGTCAGCGCGCCGTCTCGGCGAGCAGGATCCCGACGAGCACGACGGCGCCGCCGATGATCTGCACCGCGACGAGCGCCTCCCCGAGCCAGACCCACGCGATCACGGCAGCGGCGACCGGCTCGAACGTCGCCACGATGCCGACGGTCGTGGCCGGAAGGTGCTCGAGAGCTGCGACCGAGAGCGAGAACGGCACGATCGTGCCGAACACGATTCCCCACAGCGCGAGCACGCCGACCGGCACCGTGAAGAGCCCGTGTGGGAGCTCGACGCTGATCCGAAGCGCGTCCGTCGGGAAGCTCCACCATGGCAGCAGGATCGCCCAGGCGAGTGACGCAAAGCCGAGCCCATAGCAGACGACCGAGATCGGGTCGCGGCGGCCGACGAGGCGCTCACCCATCAGGTAGTAGACCGAGAGGGCGACAGCCGCGAGGAGCCCGGCCATGACGCCGACGCCGTCGAGCGACATGCCGTGCCACACCTGTGCCACGAGAGTCAGGCCACCGATCACGAGACCGAGCGCGGGCCACACGCGGCGCCGCACCGGCTCGTGCCATGCGAACCGCGCCCAGAGTGCGATCAGGACCGGGGCGCTGAACTCGAACAGCAGGCCGATCCCGATTGGCAGCCGCTCGATCGTGACGAAGTAGAGCCACTGCACGACGGCAAAACCGACGATCCCGTAGAAGGCCAACCAGCCGAGCTCGCGGCGCGTGCCGACGCGGAGTCGGTGCGGCGCCACGATGGCGAGCCCGAGTACCAGGCCCACGAAGCCGCCGGTCGAGCGAAGCTCCGTCCAGCGAAGCGTTCCGATGTCGCTGGCCTCGAGCCCGACCTTTGCGACGGCGCCGTTGAACGCAAACATCGTCGCGGCCACGATCGTCAGCGCGTACCCGACGCGCGGCCGGCGGCGGCGGGATAGCTCTCCGGGCGGTAGTGCGAGCTCGGTCACCGATCGAGGCTAGCGTGAGGCTGCCGCCGCGGACGCTTGTAGGCTCACCGCGATGATCGATCGCGTCGCCCTGTTCGTCACGTGCCTTGCCGACACGCTCTATCCCCAGGTCGGCCAGGCGACCGTGACCGTGCTCGAGCGCCTCGGGATCGAGGTCGTGTTCCCGCTCGAGCAGACCTGCTGCGGGCAGATGCACGGCAACTCGGGCTACCCCGGTGAGGCCGAGCTCCTCGCCCGCCGCTTCGTCGAGGTATTCGATGGGTTCGACGCGATCGTGACCCCTTCGGGCTCCTGCGCGGCGCAGGTACGGGAGCACTTCCCGGGCCTGCTCGGCGACGACGGGCGCGGCGTGCCGGCGCGCACATGGGAGCTCTCGCAGTTTCTCACGGGCGTGCTCGGGCTCGACGACGTCGGCTCGACGTACGAGGGAACGGTGGCCTACCACCCGACCTGCCACTCCCTGCGGCTGCTCCGCGTCGGCGATGGGCCGGTTCGGCTGCTGCGCGGGGCGCCGGGCGTCGAGCTCGTCGAGCTGCCGGACGCGGAGGAGTGCTGTGGCTTCGGTGGCACGTTTGCGGTCAAGAACGCGGATGTCTCGGGGGCGATGCTCGACGAGAAGCTGGCCGCGGTCGTCGCGAGCGGCGCCGAGGCGGTGTGCGCTTGCGACAGCTCGTGTCTGATGCACATCGGCGGCGGCCTGCACCGCCGGGGCATCGACGTGCGGCCCGTGCATCTGGCGGAGATCCTCGCCTCGTGAGCAGCGCGGCGCGCGACGCGCGGCCCGAGAGCTTCCCCGCGCTGCTCCCGGCGCACTCGCGAACGCTCGGGTTCGAGCCAACATCCGCCACGCGACCGGCACGATCCGTGCCAAGCGCGCGGGTGTCGTCGCCGAGGTGCCCGATTGGGAGGCGCTGCGGGAAGCGGGTGCAGCGATCAAGGATGCGACGCTCTCCCGACTCGACGAGGTGCTGATCGAGCTCGAGGCGTCGGTCGAAGCCGCGGGCGGCGTCGTCCACTGGGCCCGCGACGCGGCCGAGGCGAACGAGATCGTCACGGCACTCGTCCGCGCCGAGGGCGCCGACGAGGTGGTGAAGGTGAAGTCGCTCGCGACCGACGAGATCAGGCTCAACGAGGCGCTGGAGGCCGCGGGCGTCCGCCCGATCGAGACCGACCTCGCCGAGCTGATCATCCAGCTGGCCGACGAGCGGCCGTCACACCTCCTCGTGCCCGCGATCCACAAGAACCGGGTCGAGATTCGAGACCTGTTCCGCACCCGGCTCGGCCGCCCCGACCTCTCCGACGATCCCGGTGAGCTCGCCGAGGCTGCCCGGCTGCATCTCCGCGAGGCGTTCCTGCGAGCCCGGGTGGCGATCTCGGGTGCAAACTTCGCCGCCGCCGACACGGGTACGATCTGCGTCGTCGAGTCGGAGGGCAACGGGCGGATGTGCACGACGCTGCCCGAGGTGCTGATCACGGTGATGGGGATCGAGAAGGCGATTCCGCGGTTTCGTGACCTCGAGGTGTTCCTGCAGCTGCTTCCCCGCTCCTCGACCGGCGAGCGGATGAACCCCTACACCTCTCTCTGGACGGGCGTTCGAGAGGGTGACGGCCCGACGCGATTCCACCTCGTCCTGCTCGACGCCGGGCGCACGCGCGTGCTCGCCGATCCCGGCGGCAGGCCTGCGCTCCGCTGCATCCGCTGCTCGGCCTGCATCAACGTCTGCCCGGTCTACCGCCAGACCGGCGGGCACGCCTATCACTCGCCGTACGCGGGGCCGATCGGCGCCATTCTCGCGCCGCAACTCGAAGGTGAGAAGGGCCCCGTCGCGTCGCTGCCCTTCGCCTCCTCGCTGTGCGGCGCCTGCTACGACGTCTGCCCGGTACTGATCGACATCCCGTCGATCCTCGTCCACGAGCGGGGCAAGTCGGTCGCGCGCGAGCGGGCAGGCATCGAGGGCAGGTCGCTGAAGCTGCTCGGGAAGGCGTTCGGGACGCGCGCGGGCTACGAGCGTGCCCAGCGCCTCGGCCGCTCGCTGCAACGGCCTGTCGCCCGCGACGGCTGGATCACGCACTTCCCGCCCGGGCCGCTCGCCGCCTGGGGACGGTCGCGCGACCTGCCGGCGCTACCGGCGCAGACGTTCCGTGAGTGGTGGGAGTCCCGTGACCGGGCGTGACGCCGTGCTCGCGCGGATTCGCGTCGCGCTCGACGGGCGGCCGGCCGTGCCCGTGGCGACGCATGCGTATCGCCGCTCCGGAGAGCTTGACGGCGCTGCTGTCCTCGGGCTTTTCGTCGAACGGGTACGTGATTACCGCGCCTTCGTCGTTGTCACGGACGATCCGCAACGCGCGGCCGCCGACGCGCTGGCCGCGGCGGGCGCGCGGCGGGTCGGCGTCGCTCCGGATCTCGACCCGGCGCTGCGTCCCGCCGGGTTCGAGTTCGTCGAGGACCACCACCTCGGGTCGCGTGAGCTCGACGGCCTCGACGGTGCGCTCACGACCAGCGCCGCCGGGTGTGCCACGACCGGCACGATTGCTATCGACGGCGGGCCGGGTCAGGGCCGCCGGGCGCTGAGCCTCGTGCCCGACCTCCACGTGTGCGTGATCCGCGCTGACGCGATCGTCGAATCGGTGCCTGAGCTGATCGCGGCCCTCGAGCCGAGCGCGCGCGAGGGCCGTGCGATCGTGCTCGTCTCCGGCCCGTCGGCGACGAGCGACATCGAGTTGAACCGCGTCGAAGGCGTTCACGGCCCGCGGCAGCTCGTGGTTGTCGTCGCCGTGTAGTTCGTCCCTACACTGTGCTCCGTACGGGGTGTAGCTCAGCCTGGTTAGAGTGCTGCGTTTGGGACGCAGAAGTCGTCGGTTCGAATCCGACCACCCCGACTCCTTCATGAAAGCTCTCGCGCTCCTCGTCGTCGTCATGGTTGCCACGGCCGGGTGTGGCGGTTCCAAGCCCACCAGCGAGGCATCGGACAGGACGCCATTCGCCTACGACGCTTCGGCGCCGCTCCGCTACACGGACAGCGGCGTCGTCAACCATGGCTACCCGATCGCCGTCCACGACGTCTCGTTCACGAGCTCCGGCAAGCGCATCGACGCGATGCTCGTCGTGCCGCCCGGGAAGGGTCCGTTCCCCGGCGTCGTCTACCTCCACGGCACGGGCGGCGACCGCACCCAGCTCCTCGTCCCGGCGACGTGGATGGCGGCCCGTGGCGTGGTCGCCCTGACGATCACGATGCCGGACGACGGCGCGGCTACGACCGGAACGGCGTCGCAGAAGCTCGTCGCCGAGCGCAAGGCGGCGGTCGCCACGGTCGTCGCGGCGCGCCGTGCGGTCGACGTGCTGCAGTCGCTGCCGCAGGTGGACGACGACAGGATCGCCGTGGTCGGCTGGAGCTCGGGGGCAAGGGTCGGCGCGATCGTGGCCGGGGTGGACGACCGCGTCAAGGCATTCGATCTCCTCTCGGCCGGTTCACCGCCCGTGAGTGAGTACGCCTCGCAGGCTCCGGCGGAGCTCCGGCCGGCGATCGAACAGGAGCTCGGCACGGTCGACCCTCTTCGCTGGGTGAAGCTTGCGCGCGCCGGCACGATCCTGCTCCAGAACGGCAAGAACGACGAGGTCGTCCCGAGGGCTGCCCTCGACGCACTCGCGGCGTCCGCCGGCAAAGCCGCCGAGGTGCTCTGGTACGACCAGGGTCACGCCCCGTCGGACGCGGCGTGGGCCGACCAGCTCGACTGGACATCAGGGCGACTCGGCGTCGCCGGCCCGATCGTGAAGGGAGCAGCGACCGGGCCCTAGAGCGCAGCGAGCGCGTCGAGCTCGGCCTGGGTGAGCTGCCAGCGCCCCGCGGCGACATTGGCTCGAACCTGCTCGGGCGTGGTCGCGCCGGCGATCACCGACGGGATGCCGTCGATCGAGGCGAGCCCACCGATCGCGAGCTCGAGCAGCGTGTGCCCGCGGCTCGTCGCGAACGCCTCCAGCTCCCTGGCCCGCGCAAGGCGTTCGTCGCTGAGCCGGCCGTCGTGCAGGCCGCTGAGGCGCGCTCCCTCCGGCTCGCCGTCACGGTACTTGCCGGTCAGGAGCCCGCTCTCGAGTGGGAAGTACGGGACGTAGCTCATGCCGAGCGCGACCGCGAGCGGCAGTACGTCAGCCTCGTCGTCGCGGTGGATGAGGCTGAAGAAGTTCTGCACCGCCACGACCGGGCTGTTGCCGCTGTCCGCGAACGTGGCGGCACGCTCCAGATGGGCGGGCTCGACGTTCGAGAGACCGAGCCACCGCACCTTGCCCTCGACCACGAGCTCGTGCATCGCCCCGAGCGTCTCCTCGAGCGGAGTGACGCCGTCGGGGCGGTGGTAGTAGTAGAGGTCGACGTGGTCACGGCCGAGCCGGGAGAGTGAGGCGTCGATGGCACGCCTGACGTACTCCCGGGAGCCGCCGGGTGCATCGCCGTTCGTCCCTTCCATGTCCATGCCGAACTTCGTCGCGACGACGAGCCCGTCCGAGCGGCCGGCGAGCGCCTCGCCGACGATCCGCTCGCTCTCGCCCGAGCCGTACACGTCGGCCGTGTCGAAGAACGTGATCCCCGCCGCGACGGCAGCGTCGAGAACCTCGAGGGAGGCGGTACGGTCGAGTCTGCGGCCGAAGTTGTTGCAGCCGAGGCCGACCCGGGAGACGGTGAGCGTCGAGCGGCCGGGCGGTGTGGTCTCCATCGCTCGATCGTACGCCACAGCCCGGGTCGCACGAGCCACAGGGCTACGAGAAGAAGAGAGCTGGTGGAGGGAATCCGTCCCCACGTCGCGGGGCTTCCCGACGGGTTCGCGCATGAAACTACCCGAAGGTATGGACGTTGTCGGTTTCACTCGTTCAAGGGATGTGCCTCGCTGCCGATACCAGCCAGGATCGTTGCTACATCCTGCGGCTGGGAGGAACGAACGATGACTGTGGCTGAGCTTGCTTCGCTCGAAGTACCCTGGGTCGACGCGGTGCGGGAATGGCGCCTCGAGGCGCTGCTCCGGGCTGGTTATGCGCAGGAGGACGCGACCGAGGTCGCATTCCACCTCGACGTCGATCTCCACCAAGCAGTAGACCTTGTCAGTCGCGGTTGTCCCAGCGGGACGGCCGTCAGGATACTCACGTAGGTTCGCCTTCGGGCCGACTCGGTCACGTCGTACCAGGGTCGCACACCGAGCCGGCGCTCACGTACAGAGCGTGCCCGTGCCCAAGGTCGGGAACGCAATCGGCACCTCGACGCGGCTCGGGTGGGGCCTCGTAGACCGTCGAGCGGATGACGACTACCCATCTGGGGGGCGACGCAGCGACCGTGACGGGGTAGAACCTCCCATGGGCCACGAGCCGACGATCACCGGTAGCCCGACACCGTTGGTGTGTGAGAGCTGCGGGGTCGAAGCTGAGGGCGGTGCGGTCGGGTGGACGGCGCTGCTCGGCCGTGAGGACGACGATCGGGTCTCCGTGGGCCTGATGTGTCCCCTGTGCGTGGCCGGCGAGTTCGAGATCGACGGGCCGACCGCTTAGGTGGGTCTACGAGATCGAACGACGTCGACGAACAACCTGTCCAGCAGATGCTGCCTGACGGAGAACATCGATGTCGGCAGAATGGGCGTGTGCCGGGAGACGATCAGACGGGCGACCCAGAGAGCCTCGAGCAACTCGAGGACGAGGAGCGCCGGCTCTCGAAGCGACGCACAAGGCTCCATGAGCGGATTCGGTTCGCCCAGACGATGGGCGACGGAGCCGGCAACCCGGTATCTGCCGAGCACCTGGAAGAGCTCAACGCTCAGGAGCTCGAGCTGTCGAAGGCGCGCCGGGAGCTGCACGCTCGGATTCGCGAGTCACGCGAGCCTCGCAGCGATTAGAGGGGATCGATACGGCGGAGAAGGGCGCCGGGACGAGCGGCTGCCGCACCCTCTCACTCGGGTCGGGCGCTCGGTCCGGGGAGGAGTCTCGTAGCGAAACGCCCGACCCCATCCTCTCGAGGAGCCTGTTCGGCGGTCTTGCTTTCTCGGGCGTGCTGCTTAAGCTGCGATCGAGGGCCGGGGGAGCCCTGCGAAGTAACGCTCCGAGAGGCGGATTGTCGGGGCCTGAACCGTACCCCCGGCCTTCATCGCCCACCTTCTCCCTGGTGGCCGCGCGCGCGTCCGGCCGAGGGATGAGCGAGGGATGACTGTTCTTGGTTACGCCGATGGGACATGGCTGATCGCGGCGCTGGTCCTCGCGCTCTACCTCCTCGTTAGCTGGATGCTGCTCGAAGGCGTCGCCTTTCGAGCCGACCGAGGGTGCGATCCCGAGCTCGTCGAGACGGTCGCAGTTGCCAGGCTCGTGGAGTGCGAGCTGCTGTCCGCGTGTACCGCGAGCCCGGCTCTGGGTCGGCTGAGCCCTTTGCTATCGCGATAGCGGCAATGGGTCTGACCTGGATGCGGTGAGCTGTCTCGCGCCGTGGCAGCAGCCGTTCCAAACTTGATAGATAGAGACTAAGATTTAGTTGACAGAGAGAGACTCAGGTTTTACATTGTCTCCGTACCTGTAAATCCGTCGTTGGCAAAGGAGGACATTCAGCAATGACGACGCTTCTTCGCTGGGACCCACTACGCGACATGGCATCGCTTCAGACCGAACTCTCACGCCTGTTGAGTGGTACCTCAGAAAGCGCTGGCCGTCAGCCTCAGTCGTGGCTGCCGCCGCTCGATGTCTGGGAGACAGAGAACGCCGTGAGCTACGCGTTCGAGCTGCCGGGCATCTCCCAGGAAGACATCTCGATCGAGGCAGAGGACGGTCGGCTCACGGTGTCGGCCACACGGACGCACTCGAGCGAGATCGACTCCGAGCGGTTCTATCGCTTCGAGAGCCGCTACGGCACCTTCTCTCGCACGGTCGGTCTCCCCAAGGGGATCGTCGAAGACCAGATCGCCGCCGCCTTCGAAAACGGAGTACTGACGATCAGCGCTCCGAAGGCCGAGCAGCCCAAGCCCAAGCGGATCACGATCAACAGCGAGACGTCCGGCACAGCAGACGTCGAAGCCGAAGCCCCGGATCCAGTCACCGCCTAGACACTGGGGCAGAACACCGAGGCAGGAGGCCCCCGTCCGGGAGGGGCCTCCTGCCTACAGACGGTGACGTGGTACCCGGCCGCTAGCTCGCCAACCACGAAGTGCTCGCCGAGGTCAACGAGAAGCGGTCGAAAGACCGACCCTCGGAGGCGTTTGGAACTGGAATCAAAATGAAGGGGTTCGCGGCGAGGCACTGAGCGGGTCATTGGTCGTTCTGTACACGGGGATCGCGTGCCTACACGTGCCGCTGGAGCTCGGGTTCGGTTCCGGCGCGACTTGCCGCCGGCGTCTGGGACGAGCTGGGTGGTTGCTGACGGTGGCGACGACCACGACAAGTACCGCCGGTTCGTCCGCGCCCGCGGGATCACGCCCGCGATCGCGCGCCGCAACACCGAGCACGGCTCCTGCTCGACCAGGTGCGCTTGGTCGTCGGACACCTTCGCCCGGCTCCATCGCTTCAAACGGGTCCTCGCCCGCCACGACCACCGGCGAGATCCACGAAGCCTTCCTCGCGATGGGCTGTGGCCCTCTCAGGCGTCCACTGCGAGCGCACGATCGCAGCGCGCTTCAGGAGGCAGAACGGATGGAGGGAATCGAACCCTCGTAATCGGCTTGGAAGCTAGCCGGGAGAGTCCCGCTGATTCGTCATGCAGCAGGTTCTTATTGCGTTCGGGGCCGCCGAAAGGCTACCCGTCCGGTTGATTCAGGCTGTGTCTGGCTGTAGTTCCTGACACGAATCCTGACTCGGTGGCGTCAAGTCCGAAGACGGTGGATAGGATCTTGCTAACCGTGTCCGACCGGGAAGGGATGAGCGAGGGATGACTGTTCTTGGTTACGCCGATGGGACATGGCTGATCGCGGCGCTGGTCCTCGCGCTCTACCTCCTCGTTATCTGGATGCTGCTCGAAATCCTGTTCCGGGCCGACTTCTCGTGGGGCATGAAACTCGTTTGGATCATCGTCGGACTCCTCTTTGCCCCCATTGCGGTTCCGGTCTGGTTCCTCTGGGTCAGGAACAAGGACTACTCCACGGCATAGGCGCTTCCCTAGCTCTTCGCGAGATCCCAGAGCCCTGCCGGGATCGTCGCTACTCGGCTCGAACAGTGACCCCAGCTTGTCGGGTGCCTTTACGGGTTGGTTGGGTTCGGCGCGCGCACCGAAGCGACCGTTGCGGCGCTGACGAGCGGAGGCAGAAAGCACTCGCGCCACGCTGGCCCGCACCACCCTGTGCCGCTCACCATCTTCATCCGGGTGCCGATCAACGGGGTACGCGTCGGGTCATCAAGGTGTTGGTGGCGATTCCGCTTGTGGCCGTCGGTGGTCGCCCGAGGTTGCCGCAGCGTTAGACGAGCCGTGGCAGGCCTCGCTCCACCGGATGGGGCTCGCGATACGGCCGCGAGGGGCGGCCAGCTCTAGTGGATCCGCCGCTCCAGGCTGTTGTCGTCGATCGGAGGCTTACCGGCCAACCGACGCTCATCGTCGAGTCGCGTCAGCGTGTCTAGCTCCGCCCTGATCGGCTGGTCGGCCTTGCCCTCGACACTCATCGCGACGATCGCACCCACGCGGATGACGCCTTTGCCATTCTCGGTCGGCAGCCACTCCTTCGCCACTCGCCCCTGCTCGATCAGCGACTCAAGCCCGCGCGCGGAAGTCGTCGCCACGTCGAGGTACTCCATGTGCCCACCCGCAAGTTTCACCTTCAATCGCTCGCCCATGCCGACGTCGTACCCGCAGAGACCAACAACAAACCCGTCGTCGACCCGCGGCAACTTCGCCACTGTCCAGGCTTGCTCTTGAGGGCCACGCCCATACGACGGGCAGCGGCGTGTTTGTGGTTGCGTAGAACGGGAATATTCGATTAGCCGTGGGTGGTAGTACTGACGCTCCATGGCAGATGGATCCCTCCTGCGGGGTGGCGGCGACATACCGCAATCTGTCGCCGCCGCCTCCGCGCCGGCCGGCCAGAAGTTCGGCCCACGACGCCGGCCGCCGGTGCGTCGAGTTGACACGGGTTGCTCCTTGCCTCTGGCCCGCCGCGACGGTGTAGTGTCGCCGCACCGTGCTTCGCCTCCTTGGGAACGGCCCAAGTCCGGACCGGCTCGAGTGGGCCAAAGAACGACTCAAGATCTAGATCGGGAACGAGTCTCCTCGTCGCGTAGCGTCTCGGCCGTCATCCTCATCGTGGTCACTTCATGATCTACGCGCTGTGCTGCGATGAGCATCCCGCCTCCGGCGACCTGCCTCGATTCGATCACCACCACGGGGAAACCGATATCGAGCGTTGCGCCAACCGCGGGGAGGGCTTTCAGTTCGACCCAGATCTGGTCGTCGTCGACTCGTACGAGTGCTGCCATAGACATGCCATCCGTTTCCCCCAAATCGCGGTGGTTCTAACCACCCGCGAGACGACTGCGTTTGGGCGTCCGCTGTGGGCCGTTCCAAGGCCCTGAAAGGTGTCGATAAGGCCGACAGGGCTTGAAGTAGGGCCAACAGCTAACTGACACACTGAGGCCACTGTTCATGCGGGATTGCGCGGCCGGAACGGAGGTCTCGGACTTGCTGGCCAACCGCGCACCAGCGACCGGGGCAAGAGGACGCTGGCGCATGCGATGGGACGGGCATCGGGCGTCCGCGCGGTCGGAGAGTGCGGCTTCTATCCCGGCTCCGGCGTCCAGGAGAAGACTTCGATCCGGATGCCGTCGGGATCGAATGCGAAGAACGCGTAGTAGCCCGGCTCGTCGCGGTCCTCCTCGGGCGGGCAGTGGATCTTCGCGCCGGTTGACATCGGCGCGGGCGTGCGCGTCCTCAACCTCATCCCTCGTGTCCACCTCGAACGCGATGTGCTCGATTCCGACGCCGTAGTACTGGTGAGCGCCGCCATCGGCCGGTCGCAGTCCGATACCCGCCCGGGGTCGGCAACGTGCGCGCCGGCGTGCGCCTCTCCCGTTCCGAGGTAGACCACCTCCTCGGTTCCCCTGTAGGTCGGATATCGCCTGGTCACCTTCCAGCCGAGCGGGCCGAGGAGGTCGAGGTAGAACGCGAGCGACCGCTGCGACGTCGCTGACCGCAAGATCGATGTGATGGAGACCCTTTGCTGGCAATTCTCGGTCGGGCGGTAGCGTCCGGTAGCTGGCGCAGACTCGGGCGGCGGCGGCTGACTCGATTCCGAATGTCGTCCCGTAGGGTCTGACTTCCAGTGTTGTGTCGCCGCCGCCGACCGAGACCGTCGAGCGTGACCTGATAGGAGCGTGGCCTTCGCCTCGATTGAGGTCTGTCCGCTCGCCGGTCGCCCCCAACGGCTATTGGAGGCGAGCTGAATGATCGTGATCGGAGTGGACGTGCACAAGCAGTCGGTGACCGCTGTGGCCGTCGACGAGGCCGGCCGGATGCTCGATGAGCGGACGGTCGCGGTCGGCAGCGACGAGCTGATCGGCTGGGCTGTCGGAGCTCGACCCGGAGCGGCTGTGGGCGGTCGAGGACTGCCGGCTGTTCACCCGCTGGCTTGAGCGGCAGCTGCTCGGCCTGGGCGAGGATCTGGTGCGCGTGCTCGCCGAAGCTGACGGTGCCGGAGCGTCGGGCCGGCCGGGTGCGCGGGAAGTCGGACCCGATCGACGCGCTCGCTGTCGCGCAGGGCGGCGCTGCGCGAGCCGGACCTGCCGCGGCCGCAGCCGGGCGAGCAGGTCCACCGCGAGATCAAGCTGCTGGTCGACCATCGCGACGATCTCGTTGATCAGCGGCGGCGCACCCAGCAGCGGTTGCGCTGGCACCTGCACGAGCTCGACCCGACCTTCGTCGTGCCGCTGCGCAGACTCGACCGCGCCTCCCACCTCGAGCGCGTCGGCCGCTGGCTTGCCCGGCGCGAGCAAGAGGTGCAGGTGCGGATCGCTCGCGAGCTCGTCAACCGCTGCCGCACGCTCACCACGGACGATCGACGAGCTCGACCAGCAGCTCGAACAACGGACGGCTGCCGTCGCGCCGGCGCTGCTCGAGCTGCCCGGCTGCGGCGCCGTCACGGCCGCGAAGCTGCTCGCCGAGATCGGCCCGATCAGCCGCTTCAAGACCGACGCCCAGCTCGCCCGCCACAGCGGCGTCGCACCGCTCGAAGCAAGCTCAGGCAAGAGCCAACGGCACCGGCTCGACCGCGGCGGCAACCGCCAACTCAACGCCGCCCTCTACCGGATCGCGATCACCCAGTCCCGCTACCACCCCGCCGCCCGCGCCTACCTCGAACGCAAACGAGCCGAAGGCAAGAGCAACCGCGAAGCGATCCGCTGCCTCAAACGACTCCTCGTCCGCATCGTCTTCAACACCCTCAAAACGAGCCCCGCCTTGACATAGGAGAAACGGGAACCGCTACGCCACGGCGGGTGGATCTCGTTTGAGTGCGAGCGCAATTCCCAGTGCGATCATCCAAAGCGGCCCTGTCAGGCCGGCGATCGCGACAGCGCCGGTGAGGACCATTGCGATCAGTGGCGGCAACACCACAAGGACTGCAACCACAGAGACCCAGAGTGGGAGGACGCGGTCGCGGAGTCCGAGCCAGGCGCAGCAGCCAGCGGCGATGACCACACCCCACCAGGCATACCAGCCCACCGTGTCGTTGAGCGTGAACAGCACCAGCAGAGCGGAATGAGAGAAGTTGTCTGCGTTCGAGCCGCCAGGCAGGTACTCCGCCAGACCGCCCTTAACGCCGTAACCCACCAGCAACGCGCTAGCGCTGACCGTGAGCACGACCGTGACCGCCCCTCCCGCCAGGCTCTCGGTCCGACGCTCGGCCCACCGCTTCCAACCCGCGATGAACAAGGCCAAGCAGACGATCGCCGCAAACCCCGTCACCACACCGGCCCGATACAGATTCCGGTTCAGTTCACCGACCACGTTCGCATCCCACGGCTGCAGGGTCTTCAAGTGCTTCGACTGATCGTCGAGACCGACGTTCGTAACCACACCTAACACCCCGGCCGCCACACCCCACAACGCCCACAAATTCGGGCGCCCACGACCGACACCGGCCTCAGCCGCATCATCCATCAGTTGACCCCTCGGTTCGACGATTTACAGAACCCGAAGAGCCAGCCTCTTGAATCAACCCAAACATGTCAAGCGCTCCCCGCCAGCAAAATCGAGGCGATCGCTGAGGCGATATTCCCGAACGCTCGCGCAGGCGAGGTTCTCGTCATGTGGCTTGCGAGTGCCGGGAGTTGCCTAGCTTTCCCGGGGATCTCGCGGATGGACGATTCGGGTCGCACATGTTACGGTCGCGCCTAACTCATGACGACCGAGGGGGTACAGGCGAGATGAGCGGTGTCCGTCGGGTTGCCAGGTCTGTTCTGAAGTGGTTCTCGGCGGTCTATGTGATCGCGATCATCGTGCAGGTGTTTCTCGCCGGCGAAGGCATCTTCGGCATGAAGAACATCGAGAGCTCTGAGGAGTGCAACAAGGCCGGCGCGAGCTGCATCGCGGACTCCAAGACACTCGATCCGCATCGTGCACTCGGGTTCTTCCTGACGATGCCGGGAGCGCTGCTGTTCCTGATCGTCGCGCTGCTCGCCTGGTACCCGGACAGGCGCGTCAGGATCGTCTCGATCGTGGTGCCGATCCTGACGTTCGTGCAGATCGTGCTGCCGGGTCTGGGCCGTTGGGGCGGAGCCTTCCACCCCCTGAACGCCATCCTCGTCCTCGCACTCTTCGGCTGGCTCACCCACCGCCTCTGGCGCCACCAGCCCGACACCGCCGTCCCGATCCCGCCCACCGTCGGTCACGCCGGATAGAAGGTCGTCCGACGTGGCAGGGATCAGCCCCCGCCTCCAACGCGCCGCCCCCGGAGATCGTCGCCCTCACGGGCCACCTATTGTCGGGGACATTCCCGAATTGTGAGTGTGCGAGGCCCCGGTCTGGGGGTGATAGGCACAGTTTGCCCACGGCCCGTTCGTGGTGCTGGTTCGGATCCTTCCCGAATTAGTAGAACCATCCGTCGAACAGTCCGGGGAAGCGGGTGGAGGGAATCGAACCCTCGTAATCAGCTTGGAAGGCTGGGGCTCTACCATTGAGCTACACCCGCGTAGCGCACATTGAAGCAATCCTGGCCGGCGGCCGCCATCGCGACCGACGGCGGAGAGGTTCGAATGTCGAAAGCGAAGCTCCTTCGGCTCGGCACAGGCGTCGCAGTCTGCTCGCTCGTGTGCGTGCCGGCCGCGATCCCGGCTGCGCCGGCCGCTGCGGTGTGCACACTCGCCGCGGGGCAGACCTCGCTCGCGCCCGGCGTTCGCCACGGGCTCGCCGCGCACCTGCGGCAATACCCGGATCTGAGTCTCGCGACGAGCGCTCAGCGGGCGGCGGCGCGGAATCTGCTCGAGCGCGCCCGTGCGGCGGCGGCCCGCTGGACGGACGTCACGGCAGCGAAGGCGAGCGGCTTCGACACGCACCTCGCGAAGCGCGCACCGGGCGACAACGCCGTCGGCTACCTCCACGCCGAGCACCGGCGCTTCAGCGCGGACGAGCACGTCCTCGACGCGAACCGGCCCGAGTCGCTGATCTACGCGACGGAGCCAGGTAGGAGGCCCGTCCTGATCGGGATCATGTTCAGCGTCCCGCGCGGCGTGCGTGGGCCGACGCCGGCAGGTCCGATCGGTCGCTGGCACTCGCACCTCGTCTGCATGAAGGGCGACAAGCGTGGGCTCGCCCCGGCCGACGGTGCGTGCGCGGCGGGATCGCGGTTGGGCCAGGGGAGCGAGATGCTGCATCTGTGGTTCACGCGTGATCTGCGCAGTGCCTTCGCCGTGCACGCGCCGGTGCCCGAGCTCTGTCGCGACGGCCTGCTGACGCCGGCGGCGTGCCGCGCCGGATCAAAGGGCCACGAGATGTAGCTCGCGGGGTCGCGGGAGCCGTCCAGCGCGAACCCTATCCTCGCAGGATGCTCGACGAACGCATCGTTCGCTTTCGGCCACGCGCGATCTTGACCGTGATCGGGGTCGTGCTCGCCGTCGCGATCCTGATCGAGGTGATCTGGGTGACGCGATCGGTGATCATCTGGCTGCTGATCGCGCTCTTCTTCGCGATGGCCCTCAACCCGGCCGTCGAGTTCCTCGTCCGTCGCGGCATGAAGCGTGGCCCGGCCGTCGGAGTCGTGTTCGTCGGTGCGATTCTCGTGATGGTCGGGATCGCCGCCACATTCGTGCCGACGCTCGTGCGGGAGGTCAACGACCTGGCGAACGCGGTGCCGGGCTACATCGACGACCTCACACGTGGCCGTGGCAGGCTGGGCTTCCTCGAGCGCGAGTATCACATCGTCGAGCGTGCTCGGGCGGCGATCGAGAAGAGCGGCGTCGGCGGCGTCCTCGGGCTCTCGAACACCGCGCTGTCGGTGACGAAGAGCATCCTCAACGCCGTCGTCGCGGTCGTCACGATCGCGTTCCTGACGCTGTTCATGCTGCTCGAAGGCCCGGCGTGGGTCGAGCGCATCTACGGGCTGATGTCGGACGCGTCCCAGCCCCGGTGGCGCAAGGTCGGCGGTGACATCTACCGCACGGTCGGCGGCTACGTGACGGGCAACCTGGCGATCAGCCTGATCGCCGGCGTCGTCTCCACCGCCGTGCTGCTCGGGCTCGGCGTTCCCTATGCCGTGGCCCTCGGGCTCGTCGTCGCGATCCTCGACCTGATCCCACTGGCCGGAGCGACGATCGCGGCGATCATCGTCAGCGTCGTCGGCTTCCTCCACTCGACGACCGCGGGCATCGTGCTCGTGGTCTTCTTCGTCCTCTACCAGCAGCTCGAGAACCACGTGCTGCAGCCGCTCGTCTACGGCCGCACCGTGCAGCTGTCGCCGTTGATCGTGCTCGTTTCCGTGCTGATGGGAGCGGAGCTCGCCGGCGTGATCGGCGCGCTCGGTGCGATTCCTCTCGCCGGCGCGATCCAGGTCGTCGTGCTCGATTGGCTCGAGCACCGGCGCCAGAAGATTCTCGACCCGCCCGGGCCGCTGCCCTCGGCGGCTGATCTGCCGTCCTGAGCTCGCCGTCCGTCCCCGAGGCGCGCGGTGTCGCGCGCTATCGCGAGCTCTTCGCCAACGACCACGCCGCGGGGCTGTTCGCCTGGAGCATCGTCGCCCGCCTGCCGAATGGCATGGCGGCGCTCGCGCTCGTGCTCCTCATCCGCGGCGGCGGCGCCGGGTACGGCGAGGCCGGGCTCGTCGCGGCTGCCTACGGCATCGCGGTCGCAATCGGAGCCCCGTACGGGGGCCGGCAGGTCGATCGCCGTGGCGCGAGGCTCGTGCTGCAGCGGCGCATGGTGCTGTTCCCGTCGTTCTTCGGCACCGTCGCGATCCTCGGTGCGCTTGACGCACCGATCGGCGCGATCGCAGTGGCCACCGCCGCTTCGGGCCTGACGATGCCCCCGGTGTCGTCGGTGCTGCGCTCGATCTGGCCGACGGTCGCCGGTGAGGACGGCGCCAAGACGGCGTACGCGCTCGATGCCGCGCTGCAGGAGGTGATCTTCGTCGGTGGCCCCCTCCTCGTGGCGGTGCTCGCGATCGTCGACCCGGTCGCCCCGGTCGTCGGCGCGGCCGTCCTCGCCGCGGTCGGGACGTTCGTGTTCTCGCGGATACCGCCGGTGCGGGCAGCCGGTCCCGCGGCCGAGCGGCACAGCTCCCGCCTCGGCGCCCTCTCGGCGATCGGTGTCCGCACGATCGCCTTGCTGAGCATCGGGCTCGGACTCGGGTTCGGCGCCGTCGAGATCGCGGTGCCGGCGTTTGCGGAGACGCAGGGCAGCCGCGCACTCGCGGGCGTCGCGCTCGCGGGCTTTTCCGCAGGCTCGCTCGTGGGTGGCCTCGCCGCCGGCCTCCGCCCGACCCGCGACGAGCGCCGCCGGATCATCGTCGGCGCGTTCCTTCTCGCGGGGCTGATGGCGCTGCCTCTGCTGGCGACGTCGATCTGGATGATGGCGTTGCTGATGTTCTGTGCGGGCCTGCCGATCGCGCCGATCGTCGCTGCGCTCTACGGGCAGATCGGCCGCGTTGCCGCCGCCGGCTCGGTCGCCGAGGCGTTCTCGTGGTTCGGCACGTCGGTGTCGATCGGGATCGCCGCAGGCACCGTGATCGGTGGGGCCGCGATCGACGGGCACGGTTGGCGTGCCGCCATTGCCTGCGGCATCTGCTTCTTGACCCTGGCGGCGGCCTTGACGCTGCTCAGGCGCTCGACTTTCGCGCCGCCCGAGGCGCGATGACGCCGGCCGCTCGGTCGGGCAGCCAGGGCGGAGCCCGGAGCGTCAGACGAGCAGGCCGACGATGCCCTTGACCGCGACGAAGATGCCCACCGCACCGAGCATGCCGGTGATCACGTTGGCGTTGTTGCGCGCGATCCAGGCACGCATCGTCGCGAGCCTCGCCTCGGCGGCGGCACGGTCACTGAAGTACACGGCCAGGACCGCGATCAGGCTCGCGGTCGAGAGCGCGGAGTAGAAGAGCAGCGCTGTCACCCCCGCAGAGGGGTCCGAGTCGGCGGCTGCGATGCGGAGGCCGGCGTCGACGACGAAGACGACGTTGATCATGAACGTGCCGAAGGCGAACGCGACGAGGGGGCCCATCTTGTCGAGCTTCGTCAGCCAGCCGGGCTCGGCGGAAGGCACGTCGGACTGCCGGTCGCGCGCGTGCTTGCGCGCCGCGAACGCCACGAGGGCGAGGCCGAGGACGATCTCGGCGATGTAGACCACGTCCGACGTCTGCGACTGCGAGGAGGATCCGAGGCCACCGATCCCACCGGCCACGATCGCGGCGATGAAGGTGATGGCGCAGAACCAGCCGAGCGCGAATGCCACCGCCGCCCTGGCTCCCGCCTTCGACCCGAGCAGGACGATCACGCCGACGATTGCCCAGGGGGTGAGCGCCGTCAGGATGCCGACGCACAGGAGGTACAGGTAGAGGTGACTGCTCATCGGCGCATTCCCGGTCGGAGCCTAATCAGGTTGGCGGTCGGTAGCCGTCGGAGACTTCACGCGTCGCAGCGCGGGCGCGCGACGGAAGAGCCGACAGGCCCCGTCCGTGGTTGATTGAATCGTGCTGTGATCGACGAGCACCAAGTTCTCGGCCGGCGGATCGTCCCGGTGGTGGTGCTCGAGGAGCTCGAGACCGCGGTGCCCGTGGCGTCGGCGCTCGCGGAGGGCGGGCTGCCGGTTGCCGAGGTCACGTTCCGCACGGCCGTCGCTGCCGATGCCATCAGGCGCATCGCGGCCGAGACCGACGTCCTCGTCGGAGCCGGAACCATCGTGCGGCCCGAGCAGGCCGACGAGGCCGTCGAGGCCGGCGCGCACTTCATCGTCACCCCGGGTCTGAGCGCGGCGGTTGTCGAACGATGCCGCGAGCTCGGCGTGCTCGTCGTTCCGGGGGTCGCGACAGCCACCGAGGTGATCGCCGCGGTCGATCTCGGTCTCGATCTGCTGAAGCTCTTTCCCGCCGAGGCCATCGGAGGCATCGCTCTCCTGAAGGCATTCGGCGGCCCGCTCCCGAACGTGCGCTTCGTTCCGACCGGTGGCATCAGCGCGGCGAACGCCGCGTCGTACCTCGCGCTGCCGTCCGTTGCTGCGGTTGGCGGCAGCTGGATGGTCGCGCCGGAGCTCGTGGCCGCGCGAGACTTCTCCGCGATCACGCGGCTGACGCGCGAGGCGGTTGCCCTCGGCGGCGGGGACACGTGATGACCTCTCTCGCCGTTCGCCCGGCGGACGAGTGCCGCTACGACCTCGTCTCGCTCGGCGAGATCATGCTCCGTCTCGATCCGGGCGAGGGACGCATCCGCACCGCCCGCGGGTTCCAGGTGTGGGAGGGCGGCGGCGAGTACAACGTCGCGAGGGGACTCCGTCGTTGCTTCGGCCTGCGCACCGGCGTCGTCACCGCGTTCGCCGACAACGACGTCGGCCGGCTGCTCGAGGAGTTCGTGCTCCAGGGAGGCGTCGACACGAGCCTCATCCGCTGGGTTCCCTCTGACGGCATCGGCCGCACGGTGCGGAACGGGCTCAACTTCACGGAGCGCGGCTTCGGCGTGCGCGGCGCGCTCGGCGTCTCCGACCGCGGCAACACGGCGGCATCGCAGCTGCGACCGGGACGAGATCGACTGGGAGCACCTTTTCGGCACGCTCGGCGTGCGCCTCTTCCACACGGGCGGCATCTTCGCGGCGCTCTCCCACTCGACGCCCGAGGTCGTCATCGAGGCGGTCGCCGCGGCGAAGCGCCACGGGACGGTCGTGTCCTACGACCTCAACTACCGGCCGAGCCTGTGGAAGGGCATCGGCGGCGTCGAGCGGGCACGGGAGGTGAACCGCCGGATCGCGGAGCACATCGACGTGATGATCGGCAACGAGGAGGACTTCACCGCCTGCCTCGGTCTCGAGGTCGAGGGCGCAGACGAGAACCTGAGCGAGCTCGACACGGGCTCGTTCCGGAAGATGATCGAGCGCGCGGCAGGCGAGTTTCCGAACTTCGCGGTCGTGGCAACGACGCTGCGCACGGTGCGGAGTGCAACGGTCAACGACTGGTCGGCGATCGCGTGGTCGCGCGAGACGGGGTTCGCCGAGGCGACCCCGCGGCCGGGACTCGAGATCCTCGATCGGGTCGGAGGCGGTGACAGCTTCGCGTCGGGACTGATCTACGGGCTGCTCGAGCTCGGTGACCTGGCGCGCGCAATCGAGATCGGCGCCGCGCACGGCGCGCTCGCGATGACGACGCCGGGTGACACCTCGACGGCGACGCTCGCGGAGGTCGAGGACCTCGTCCGCGGTGCGACCGCTCGGATTCAGCGCTAGAGGCTACGGCTGCGCGCTCGCCGGCCCGCTGATGTCGACGTGACCGGATGCATTGACGATCGCCGAGTACCGGGCGGGGCCGCAGAGGTACGCCGTCTGCCCGCCGCCCGTCTTGCGGATCTCCTGCGTCAGCGTGTCGTTGACCTCACAGTGCCCGACATCGCGCCCGTACGCGTGTCGGACGAGCGCGTCGATGTCGAGGTGACGATCGCGATGGTGCGCCCGACCGATTCCATAGCCGGCCACGAGCGCGACGGCGGCGATCAGAATGACCACGAGTGCCCCTCGCGATGGGGTAGGCAAACGGCGGCGTTCAGCACGAGGCACATGGGTCATCGCACAGACACGATATGCCCCGTGTCCGCGTCGGTGGTCGCGAGCTCCTGAAAGGGGGGGATTGCCGCTACCCGCGCCGCAGAACGGCACCGTTGCGCGATCCGGTGAGCTCGCCGCGGCGCAACGTGACCACGCCGTTCACGATCACGGTATCCATCCCCGTTGCGAGACGACTCGGATCGAAGGTGGTGCCTTCCTCACGAAACGCGAGCGGGTCGAACACCGCCACGTCGGCGTGGGCACCCGCCCGTAGGAGGCCGCGGTCGGGGATCCCGATTCGCTCGGCAGGCTGGCTCGTCAGCCGCCGGATCGCCTCCGGCAGGCTCAGCACCCGCTCCTGCTGGACGCAGAAGCGCAGATACCAGGCGGCCCACGTGTAGGCGCCGTGGAAGATCTGGCCGGCAAGCGGCCCGGTCGGCGCCATCGTCGTCGCGTCCGAGCCGGGGACGCAGAGGGGGTGGGCGAACGCCTCGCGCTGCTGCTCCTCGGTGTAGGCGTGGATGATCACCATCAGGCTGCCCGGGTCGTCCGCGGCTCCGAGAATGAGGTCGTAGACGGCGTCGAGTGGGTCCTGGCCGCGCTCGGCCGCGATCGCTGCGATGTCGCGCCGGGCGTAGTCGGGCCAGGTGTCGTTGTCGAGCAGCACGATGCGGCCCCAGTCGCCACCGGCGCTGAGGATGCTGACGTAATCGCGCATCGCGCGCCGCCGCTCTGCGCTGCCGAGTGCCTCGCGCAAGCGTGACGGATCCTCGAGGGCCCACGGCGGCAGGGCCGTGAGCAGGAACGTCGTTCCGTACAGCCGCGTGTGCATGTCGAACGCGATGTCCATGCCTCCGGCGGCAGCGTCGTCGACGAGCTCGATGCAGCGTCGCGCCGAGTCGAGCCCGTTCCGCGGGACGAGGTGGGAGACCTGGAGCCTCACGCCCGAGCGCTCGGCCGTGCGGAGGGCTTCCTCGACGGCGACATCCGCGCCCTCGTCACGGAGCCGCGTGTGCGTCGCATAGATCCCATGCCGGTGCCCGCACACCTCGCACATCGAGACGAGCTCGTCCTCGTCGGCGCCCCGCTCGGCGGCGTACTCGAGACCGGTCGAGTAACCCCAGGCGCCCTGCTCGAGCGCCTCGTCGAGCAGGTAGCGCATCTTCGCGAGCTCGTCCGGCCGCGCGGGCCGGTCTTCGAGCCCGACCACCGACAGCCTGATCTGGCCGTTCGGAACGAGGCTCAGCACGTTGATCGCAGGCGCCGCCTCCTCGAGCCGCTCGAAGTAGCCGGACGCCGAGGTCCAGGTGAGGGGGACGTCGGCGGAGTGCCCATAGATCGCCTTCGGCGCGAGCTCCTTGTCGAGGAGCGGAAAGCAGCCGAACCCGCAGTTTCCGACGACCTCGAGCGTGACACCCTGGTGCACCGCGCTCGCCGCCCGCGGGTCGACGAGCAGCGTGAAGTCGGAGTGGCTGTGGATGTCGATGAAGCCCGGCGTCACCACCCTCCCGGTTGCGTCGATCTCGGTCGCTGCCTCGGGCACCACGCCGACCGCGACGACTCGCCCGTCGCGTATGCCGACGTCGGCAGCGAGGCCCTCGGCGCCCGTGCCGTCGACGACGACGCCGTTACGGATAGCGATGTCGACGCTCACCGGGCCGCCCTCAGCGCGCGTGTCGCGCCCACGTCGACCCCGCCGTCGACGAGGACGACGCCGTAGCGCTCGCGGGCCGCGGCGACCGTGACCTTGCCGTCGAGCACGTCCTCGAGCACGGCCTCAGGGTCGCGGTCGAAGGGATTCCCGAAGCCGCCACCGCCGGCGGAGGCGTGGGTGAACCGATCGCCCTGCTCGAGTACGAAGGCGTGCATCGGCATCGTCGGCAGCTCGCGGGACACGCCGCCCGAGACGACGATGTTGCTCGACGACGCGCCCGGCTCGCCGCCGTCGAGGCCGTAGGGAGGATGGTCGCGACGGTCGGTGCGGAAGGTGAGCGTTGCCCTCGGAGCGAGCAGCTCGTACTCGCGTACGTAGGCGAGCCCGCCGCGCTGGCGGCCGGCACCGCCCGAGTCGGGCACGATGCCGTAGCGCTCGATCCGCAGCGGCAGGTCGGCCTCGATCAGCTCGATCGGCTGGTTGCCGAGGTTCGCGAGCGGGTTCGAGACCCCCTCGAGCCCGTCCAGGCTCGAGCGCGCGCCCCAGCTGCCGACGAGCACCTCGGTCGTGCCGAACGGCTTCCGGTTCTCGTCGTAGCCTCCCCAGGCGACCAAGGTCGGCCCGCCCTCGCCGGCTGCGATGACGCGGTCGGGCACGATCGGCGCGAGGGCGCCCATGATCGCGTCGTAGACGCGGTAGCCGATCACGCCGCGCGCGCCACAGGCGGCGGGCAACACCGGGTTGACGACCGTTCCGGCGGGGGCATGGACCGTGATCGGGACCATGTAGCCCTCGCAGTTCGGAATCTCGCCGCGGACGATGCCGCGGATAGCGCAGTAAGCGGCCGCGTAGACCATCCCGACGGGGCAGTTCACGCTCGCTTCGACCTGGGGCGAGGTGCCCTCGAGGTCGATCAGCACCTCGTCACCCGCGATCTCGACACGCACGCAGATGGGGATCGGCACCGGCTCCTCGCCGACGCCGTCGATGTAGTCGGTGAAGGTGTGGACGCCGTCCGGTAGCTTCGCCAGCTCGGCGCGCATCATCCGCTCCGCCGTGCGCTGCAGCTCGTCCATGTACGCGTGAGCGTCGGACCCGTAGCGGCCGATCAGCGCCGTCAAGCCGCGCTCGCCGACCCGGCAGGCGGCGAGCTGTGCCCGGAGGTCGCCGAGGACGTGCACCGGTTGGCGCGTGTTGGCCTCGATCAGGCGCAGCAACATCGTGTTCTCGACGCCGGCGTCCGCGAGCTTCGAGAGCGGGATCCGCAGGCCTTCCTGGTAGATCTCGGTCGCGTGGACGGCGATGCTGCCCGGTGCGATGCCGCCGATGTCCGAGTGATGTGCCATCGTCGCCGCGTAGCCCTCGAGCACGTCGTTCACGAACACCGGCTTGATCACGTAGATGTCGGGCAGGTGCTGCCCGCCGCAGCCGTACGGGTCGTTCGCGATGTAGATGTCGCCCGGCCGGGCGCTCGAGCCGAACTCCTCGAGCACGTAGCCCATCACGGTCGGGAACGTTCCGAGCTGCACGGCGAGGGTCAGGCCCTGGGCGACGACACGGCCGTTGCGGTCGCACAGCGCCGTCGAGTAGTCCATCGTGTCACGCACGACCGGCGAGTAGGCGCTGCGCATGATCACGAGAGCCATCTCGTCGGCGGTCGATGCGAGTGCGTTCTTGACCACCTCGAGGGTGATCGGGTCGATGCGCGATACGGCGTCAGACTCAGACAACGAGCTCCACCTCGATGTTGCCGTAGTGGTCGAGCCGCGCCAGGCAGCCCGGCGGGACGACGCAGGTCGAGTCGGCCTCGTCGATGAGCAGGGGACCGCGACGCTCGCCGGCGAGCAGCCCTCCCCGGTTGCAGAACTCCGTCTCGACGAGCCCGACGTCGGGCCCGAAGTAGGCGAGCCGCGTGCCCTCGTAAGCGGGCAGCTTGCGGATCGCAGCGAGCGGGTCGTACATCTGCGCCGCGCTGCGCTCGATGCGAGCGAGCGCGCGAATCGAGACGACGTCGACCGGATCGTCGGTCGAGCCGTGGCCGTAGGTGCGTACGTGCTCGGCGACGAAGTCGGCTACGAGCCGGTCGACGTCGACCGGTCCGGGCGCCACCGCAACCGAGAGCTCGTACGCCTGCCCGGCATACCGGACGTCCGCGTAGCGGCTCACCCGCACCCGCGCCCCGGCCGTGCCTGAAAGAGAGGCCGTCGTCTCGGCCTCGACCTCGGCGAACGCTGCCTCGAGCGCCGCGGCGGTGATCTCCGCGTCGCGCAGCATCAGCGTCCGCACCACTTCGTGCTCGGTGTCGGAGAACAGGAGCCCGAGCGCGCTGAAGACGCCCGGGGAGGGAGGGATGAGCACGTTCCCGATGGCGAGTGAGCGGGCGATCTCGACGCCCGTGAGCGGCCCGTTGCCGCCGAACGCACAGAGCGTGAAGTCGCGCGGGTCGCGGCCGCGGTACGTGGTGACGGCCTTGACGGCGCGCGTCATCGTCGCGACCGCGAGCATCAGGATGCCGTAGGCGGCCTCCTCGACACTCCGTCCGAGCGGCGTCGCGACGACGTCGGCGAGCACCTTGCGCGAGCGCGCCGGGTCGAGGGTGATAGCGCCGCCGCCGAGCTGCGCTGCATTGAGGTAGCCGAGCGCGAGCAGCGCGTCGGTGAGGGTCGGGCTCTCACCCCCGAGCCCGTAACAGACAGGCCCGGGATCCGACCCGGCGCTTGCCGGTCCCACCGTGATGTTGCCGAGCTCGTCGATCGAGACGATGCTGCCACCGCCGGCGCCGATCTCGGAGACGTCGATGAACGGGAGCTTGATCGGGTAGCCGCCGCCCTTGACGAGCTTGCTCGAGAGGTTGATGCCGGCGCCGACCTCGTACTCGCTCGTGCGCACGGGCTGGCCGTCCTCGACGATCGCAGCCTTGGCGGTGGTGCCGCCCATGTCGAGCGAGATCAGCTGGCTCCGGCCGGTGAGCCGCCCGAGGTAGCTGCACGCCATCACGCCGGCCGCGGGGCCTGACTCGACGAGGTGCGCGGGCTTGCGGCGGGCCGTCGCGGGCGTGAGCGTGCCGCCGCTCGACTGCATCACCTCGAGCTGCGCACCGATGCCGGCGTTGCGCAGGCGATCGACGAGCGAGCCTAGGTACCGCGTGATCGCCGGGCCGACGTAGGCGTTGACGACGGCAGTGCTCGTACGCTCGTACTCGCGAATCTCGGGCAGGATCTCCGACGAGCGCGTCACATAGACGTCGTCGCCGACCGCCTCTCGCACGATCTCCTCGACGCGCCGCTCGTGGGCATCGTCCGCATAGGAGTGGAGCAGCGCGATGGCGACGGCCTCGACGTCGGCCCGGCGGATCTCCTCCGCGACCTCGCGCACCGCGTCTTCGTCGAGCTCCGTCCACGTCTCGCCCCGTGGGCCGATCCGCTCGGTGACCTCGTAGCGGAGCCTGCGCGGGACGAGCGGCTCGGGGCTCTGATACTGGATGTCGTAGAGCACCGGAATGCGCAGGCGTCGCATCTCGAGCACGTCGCGGAAGCCCTTCGTCGTCACGAGCGCCGTCCTCGCGCCGAGACCCTCGAGCACCGTGTTCGAGGCCACCGTCGACGCGTGCACGACCCCCGCGATCTCGTCACCCCTGACAGCACATGCTTCGAGGAGGGCGACGGCTCCGTCGACGACCCCGCGGGCGTAGTCGTCCGGCGTCGACAGCACCTTGGCGGTGTGCACGGAGCCCTCGTCGCCGAGCAGCACGACGTCCGTGAACGTGCCGCCGATGTCGACGCCCAGGCGGTAGGGCCGAAGCCTCACCCCGATGCGCCGGTTTCCGGCAGCACCTTGCCGGGGTTAAGGATCCCGTTCGGGTCGAAGCTGTCCTTGATCGACTGCATCAGCGGGATCAGGTCGCCGTGCTCCTGGACGAGGGCGCCGATCTTGCCGAGGCCGACGCCGTGCTCGCCCGTGCACGTGCCGCCACGCGCGAGGGCGTCGTCGACGATGTTGTGCACGAGCTCCTCCGACGCGGCGATCCCGTCGGGCGTCACCTGGATCGCGACGTGGAGGTTTCCGTCGCCGGCGTGGCCGAGGATGCCGGCGTTGAGGCCGAGCCGCTCGATCTCGTTCCGCGCGAAGTGCGCCGCGCCGGCGAGCTCGGTGAGAGGCACGCAGACGTCGGTGGCCCGCTCCTTCGTGCCCGGGTAGTGGGCGGCAGCGGCGTGGGCGGCGTCGTGGCGGGTCTTCCACAGCCGGGCGCGGGCGTCGGGGTCGCGCTCGGAGACGATCTCGGTCGCGCCCTCCTCTGCAGCGATGGCCTCGACGAGCACGAGGTCGCCGTTGACGAGATCCTCGCTACCCGCCGCCTCGACGAACAGGCACGGCCCCTCGGGGTAGGTCGTGCCGGAGTAGGCGTTCGCGGCGGCCATCGACCACGCGTCCGGGGCCGCCGCCGCCGCCGCCGCCGCCGCCGCCGCCGAGCAACGTATTGCTC
>CAWCXK010000007.1:0-162302 GCA_963799575.1 uncultured Thermoleophilia bacterium | reverse complement strand
CTGGCCTGCTCCCCGGCGGTGTTGTCAGTTCAGGCCGCGGGGGTTTGTAGGTCTCCGAGGGCATCGTCCCAGGTCTGGGCGACCTCGGCTGGGGTTCTGTAGTTCAGGCCCGAGTGGGGCCGGTGGTGGTAGCCGTCAATGTGAGCGCCGATCACCTCCCGTGCCTCGTCGAGGGTCTCGAACTCGTGCAGCCAGACGCAGCGCTCCTTGAGCTTTCCGAACCAGCTCTCGATGAACGCTTGCGATTCTGGGTCGCGGTAGCCGCCGCGACGGTGCGTAATCCCGAGCCCGGAGAGCACGAGCTTGAACGCGCGGGCGGTGAACGCCGAGCCGTTATCGGTGCCCAGCGTCAGCATCCCGGGCGTGATGCGCCGCGCGGCGGCGGCGCGCTCGACGAGCGCGATGAGCAATACGTAATGGAACCAGGTGCCCGCAGGTCGAGGACCAGAATTGCCGCCGGTCTCGGAGGGGCAGGGCGGAGTCCGCGGATCGGCGGTGCTCGCCTGCGCTCCCGGGGAGCATCACGACATCGGCCTGCTGATGCTCGCCGTGATGCTCCGCTCCGACGGCTGGCGGGTCGAGTTCCTCGGCGCCGACACCCCGGTCGACGAGGCCGTCGCCTTCGCGGGGGCGATCGGCGCGAGCATTCTCTGTCTGAGCGCGTCGAGGCCCGCGTCGGTCGACGCACTCCGCGCGACCCTCCCCGCCGTCGAGCCGCCCGGTCTGATGATGATCGTCGTCGGTGGCGCCGCCATGACGCCGGAGATCGCCGGCGAGCTCGACGCGATCTACGCCGCCGAGGATCTCGGCGTCGCAGTCGAGCGCCTGCGCCGGTTTGCGGCCCGATGAACCCGTGGCTGCAGGCTGCGCTCGCCGGTGCCGGAGCTGCCGCCGTCTGGGGGCTCGTCGAGCCACTCGACCGCAGGGTGTTCGGGTTCCCCTACTCCGATATCGCGATTCTGGGCCTGCTCGTCACCCGCGGCCCGCACTGGCGTGCGATCGGCTGGGCGATGCACATCGTCAACGGCGCGATCGCGGGGCTCGTGTTCTGGGCGCTCTACGAGCACTTCGGCGGCAATGCGTTCTGGTTCGCGGTCGGGTTCGCGATGGTCGAGCACCTCGTCACCTATCCGCTGACCCTGCTGACCGACCGCTTTCACCCCGCTCGGGGCGCTCCCGAGCTGCCACCGATGTCGCGCTCGGGGCGGGCCTTTGCGCAGGCGACATTCCGGCACGTGCTCTTCGGCGCCGTGCTGGGGTTGCTCGTCTCGGTCTAGCTCGAGAGCTCAGGTGTGGTGCGCGGCTCGGTGCGGGAACCCACCGAGCACCGTCACGACGCGATTGCGCGTCCGCTGACCGAGGCAGCGAGAGAACCGGGTGCGCGCGCGCTCGAGCTTCTCCTCGTCGTAGAAGAAGTGCGCCCACGGCGATTTCGGGTGCGCGAGCCGAACCGCTCCGATCAGACCGATCAGCGGCACGAAGATGGCGGTCAGCCCGACGAACGGCTTGCCCTTCAGAAAGGAGATGAGGGCGAAGAGCGCGTTGCCGCCGAGATACCCGGCCGCGTAGATACGGCTGCGGTCGGAGAAGGTATCGGTGTGCAGGCCCGCAGGCGCAGTGAGCACGAGCATGAGGACGATCACGGCTGCTCCGAGCACCGTCGCGACGACAGACTGGCGCCCCTCGTCCTCCCAGTAGACGTCCTCCAGGTGGAAGACGAGCGCAAACTCGTCGAGCACGAGTGCGGCGCCGCCCCCGAAGGCGATCGCGGCGAGGTCGACGATCGCGGGGCTCGTATACGTCGAGAACGCGATCAGGCCGCCGACGAGGACGAGGACGAGGCCGGGAACCATGTGATGGACGTGCGTGCCGCCGAGGCGGCCGCTGCCCCAGCTGTGGCGTCGGGCGAGGCGCGTGTACAGGCGCGTCAGCGCGAAGGCGAGCAAGAACGAGAGGAGCAGGAGGAGGAGAGGCTCCTTGCCTGCGTGGTAGATCTCCTCCTCGTAGCCGGGGACGAATCGGAAGACGTTCATCTCCTTGAAGGTAGCGGTCGGATGCCGCGAGAGGGCGTCAGGGCCGAAGCACGGCGCGGCGCGGTCCGGCGAGAAAACCTGCCTCGACGAGCAACGGCATCGCCTCTGTCTCGGCAACCGGCCGGCCGTCGAACCGTTCGACGGCGAGGCGCTTGGCGTGTCCGTCGCGAACCCAGTCCGCAAGAGCCGTGAGCGCCGGGCGCAACCAGTCCTCGTCCGGCTCGCGCAGGGGCACGAGCGTGCGACCGCCGCGCTCGACGTACAGGGCCGCCACACCGCCGAGCAACACCACGTGAGCACCCGCGACCCGGGCCGCCCGCGCACCCGCGCGTCGCGGCCACGGGAGCGCCGCGCCGTAGGGCTGGGCGGGATCGGCAGCGGCGAGCACGAGAGCGTCGTCATCGGCGCCCGTCCGGAGCTCGCGCAGCCGCTCGACCGCGCCCGGAAGGGCGAACTGCGCCCCGCCGAGGCCCTCGACGAAGTAGCCGCGCCGGCACGACCCGATCGTCTCGAGCGCACGCAGCTCGCCGTAGACGGCGCCGTAGCCACCGGCGATGCCCTCGCCGCGAACGCCGTCGCGCACCACGATGCCCTGCCGCTCGAGCAGGAGCTCGGCGAGCGCGCGCCGGTCGACCGGCGCCGGGAAGAGCCGTGCGGTGAGCGACCAGCGGCCCTGGGTCGACGTCGTTCCGGCCGCCCGCGTGCGCGAGAACCGGCGTGGACGGCGGTCGGCCACAGGCGTCCCGTAGCGCCGCGCGGCGCGCAAAGGCGTCCAGGCGTCGTTCGTCGCCTCGCCGGCCCACACGAGCTCCCACAGGGCAGGCAGCGCGAGCTCTGCGTCGAGGCCCGTCGCGGCGAGGAGATCCGGCCAGAACTCGGCCGAGCGCTCGAGCGCATCACGCAGCGCCTCGGCGACCTCGCCCTCGGGCGGAGCCGCACCGGCCGGCGCGCCGAGCAATGGCGCGTCCGACCTGAAGTAGAGCGCGACACGATCGAGCCCTGCCCCGACCCAGACGACCTCGCCGGTGGCACAGAGCGCATCGAGCCAGGCCGGCTGGTACTCGGGGACCCGGCGCCGCAGTACCTCGCTCTCCCAGAGCGACACGGGCAGCGGTAGCGCCTGCAGTGGGACAAGTGCCTCGCGCAGGCTTGCGCGCCGGTCGATCCCGTGCCAGGCGGGGAGGAACCTCCCGAGCGCTGCCTGCTCGGCAGGCTCGACCTCCTTGCGCAGAGCCGCGAGTGACGCGCGCCGCAGGCGCCGAAGGACGTCGGGGTCGCACCACTCGCGCTCGACGCCGCCAGGGCGCAGCTCGCCGCGCACGAGCTTGTCGGCCCGTTCGAGCCCGAGCAGGGTCGCCTCGACGGTGGCCGGCTCGAGCGCGTAACGTGCCGCAGCCTCGTCGGTCGTGAACGGTCCGCGCGAGCGGGCGAAGCGGCCGAGCAGCACGGTCACTGCGGCGGGTACCACATCGAGGTACGCCTCGGGCAGCCCGCCCGGAGGCATCACGCCGAGCGCGTCGCGGAACAGCCCCGCATCCTCGACCGCGATCAACCGCTCCTCGCCCGCCACCCGCACCCGCAAGGCGCGGCGCTCCGCCTCGAGCACGGCCGCATGCGCCGCGTCCATCTCGTCGTCGCGGAGATCGCCCCGGCGGCGAAGCAGGTCGTGAAGCTCGTCCGGCGAGCGCGGATCACCCGCGAGCTGGGCTTCCACCTCGGCCAGCGCCTCGGGATCGAGGAGGTCCCGCAGCTCCTCCTGGCCGAGGAGCTCCCGGAGGAGATCCCGGTCGAGCGAGAGCGCCTGCGCCCGCCGCTCGGCGGCCGGCGTATCGTCCTCGTACATGTAGGTCGCGACGTAGGCGAACAGCAGCGACGACGCGAACGGCGAGGCCGACGGGGTCTCGACCTCGACGAGATCGAGCTCGCGGCGTCTGGACGCCGTGGAGGATGCGCTTGAGCGCCGGAAGGTCGAAGACGTCCTGCAGGCACTCGCGGTAGGTCTCGAGCACGATCGGGAACGACCCGTAGTTGCGCGCGACCTGCAGCAGGCTCTGGGCCTTCAGCCGCTGCTGCCACAGCGGCGTTCGCTGGCCGGGGCGCCGGCGCGGGATGAGGAGTGCGCGCGCGGCGTTCTCGCGGAAGCGGGCGCCAAAGAGGGCAGTGCTGCCCACCTCCTGGACGACGAGCTCCTCGATCTCGTCGGGCGTCAGCAGCAGGTCGGCGATCGGCGGCAGAGCGTCCGCCTCGGGCAGGTGGAGCGCGATGCCGTCGTCCGACCAGATCGACTGCACCTCGAGGCCGAGCGAGTCGCGCAGCCGGGCACCGAGCGCCATCGCCCACGGCGCATGCACGCGCGCGCCGAACGGGGTCAGGATGCAGAGGCGCCAGTCGCCGATCTCGTCGCGGAAGCGCTCGACCACGATCGTGCGATCGGAGGGGACGACGCCGCCGTTCGCGGAGGCCTGGTCGCGCAGGTAGGTGAGAAGGTTCTTCGCCGCGAGCGGGTCGAGATGGTAGTCGCTGCCGAGCCGCTCGAGCGCCTTCCCGTCCGAGAGCGCGACGATCTCGCGCGACGCACGGCCGATCTTCTCCCCGAGCTCGAACGGCCGTCCGACGCCCTCGCCCTTCCAGAACGGGACGGCTCCGGGGGCACCCGGCGCCGGCGACACGAGCACGCGGTCGCGCGTGATCTCCTCGATCCGCCAGGTCGAGGCGCCGAGCATGAACGTCTGGCCCTGACGGGCCTCGTACACCATTTCCTCGTCGAGCTCGCCGACCCGGCCGCCGCCGTCGACCTGGAACACGCCGAAGAGGCCCCGGTCGGGAATCGTGCCCGCGTTCGTGACCGCGAGCCGTCGGGCGCCCTGGCGCCCCTTGACGACCCCCGCCGTTCGATCCCAGACGATCCGCGGGCGCAGCTCCGCGAACTCGTCGGACGGATAGCGGCCCGCGAGCATGTCGAGCACGTTCTCGAGCTGTGGCCGTGCAAGCCCCGCGAACGGGTACGCGCCGCGCACGAGCTCGTGCAGGTCGGCGACCGAGATCTCGTCCTCGGCACAGATCGCGACGATCTGCTGCGCGAGCACGTCGAGCGGGTTCCGCGGAATCTGCGTCTCCTCGATCAGGCCCTCGCGCATCGCCTTCGCGACGACCGCTGACTCGAGCAGGTCGGCCCGGAACTTCGGGAAGATCCGGCCCTTCGAAACGTCGCCCAGGTTGTGGCCTGCGCGGCCAACGCGCTGCAACCCGCGGGCAACGGACTTCGGGCTCTCGACCTGGATCACGAGGTCGACGGCGCCCATGTCGATCCCGAGCTCGAGCGAGGAGGTGGCGACGAGGCACGGGATCAGGCCGGCCTTCAGCAGCTCCTCGATCTCGGTGCGCTGCTCGCGGGCGAGCGAGCCGTGGTGGGCCCGGGCGATCGTCTCCTCGGCGAGCTCGTTGAGGCGCAGTGCGAGCCGCTCGGCAAGGCGTCTGTTGTTGACGAAGACGATCGTCGAGCGGTGCTGCGCGGACAAGGTCGAGCAGTGCCGGATAGATCGACGGCCAGATCGAGCGCGCGGTGGCCTCGTAGCCCGGCGCCATCGCGACGCCGTCGGGAAGCACGGGCTGCGCGAGGCCGAGGTCGGAGCCAGGCTCCCGCATGTCCTCGAGCGCCACGATCACCTCGAGGTCGAGCTCCTTGCGCGAGCCGGCGTCGACGAGCTCGATCGGCCGGCCGCCCGAGACGAACCGCCCGATCTCCTCGAGCGGCCGCTGCGTCGCCGAGAGCCCGATGCGCTGAAAGGGCTTGTCGGTGGCGCGCTCGAGCCGCTCGAGCGAGAGCGCGAGGTGGGCGCCGCGCTTCGTGCCGGCCACTGCGTGCACCTCGTCGATGATCACGGTCTCGATTCCGCGCAGGGTCTCCCGCGCCTGCGAGGTGAGCAGGAGGTAGAGCGACTCCGGCGTCGTGATCAGGATGTCGGGCGGCGTTCGGAGCATCTGGCGCCGCTCCTTCTGGTCTGTGTCGCCCGGTGCGCACGCCCACCGTCAGGGTCGAGCCGAGCCCTGCGAGCGGGCCGCGCAGGTTGCGTTCGACGTCATAGTTGAGCGCCTTCAGCGGCGAGACGTACAGGAGCCGCAGCCCCTCGCCGGGGCTCGCGTTGAGGCGGTCGATCCCGGTCAGAAAGGCCGCCAGGGTCTTGCCCGAGCCGGTCGGTGCCTGCACGAGCACGTGGGCCCCGCTCGAGATCACGGGCCAGGCGGCGAGCTGCGCCGGCGTCGGGCCGGCGAATGCCCGCTCGAACCAGGAGCGCGTGACGGGGCTGAAGCCGGCGAGTGCGTCCATCGAATCAGGGTAACCCCACGCGCCTCCTCTCAGGATCCAAGCGTGGCTGCGACGAAGCCGATCCACTTCACCGGCGATCCCGAGGCAGATGCGTTTCTCGGTGAGAGCCCGCTCGCGCTGATGATCGGCTTCGTGCTCGATCAGCAGGTCACGGTGCAGAAGGCGTTCTCCTCACCGCTCGTGCTCTCGCAGCGGGTCGGCGGGCTCGATGCGAAGAAGATCGCGGCGATGGATCCGCAGGCGCTCGGGGACGCGTTCAAGGAGAAGCCGGCGCTGCACCGGTTCCCCGCCAACATGGCCCGGCGCACACAGGAGTTCTGCGCCGCGATCGCGAGCGAGTACGACGGCGATGTCGCTGCCGTGTGGGAAGACGCCCGCGACGGCGCGGATCTCGAGCAGCGTCTCCTCGCACTCCCGGGCATCGGCGAGATGAAGGCGCGTTCGCTCGTGGCCGTGATCGCGAAGCGCCTCGGCGTCACGCCGGACGGCTGGGAGCAGTTCGCGCCGCAGCACGAGTGCCTGGCTGACGTCGACTCGCCGCAGGCGCTCGTCGACTATCAGGCGGCCAAGCGCGCCCGCAAGGCAGCGTATCGGGCAGCCCAGCAGACGATCTCCTGAGCGCGTGCCCATCGAGCTGCGCACGCTGACCGACGGCGGCCAGACCCCCGACCGAGATCGCCCGCGAGCTCGCCACGTTCCTCGGCGCCGCGCAGCAAAGCCTGGACATCGCGGTCTACGACGTTCGCTTCGAGACGGACGCCGGCGCCCTCGTGCTCGCCACGCTGCTCGCGGCGCAGCAGCGGGGAATCGCGATTCGCCTCGTCTACAACGTCGACCATCCAGGCCCGATCCCGGTGCCGCCGCCACCCTCGACCCTGCCCGCGGCGATCGCGTCGCTGCCGGTACCGACCCGCGCCATCGCCGGCATCCCCGATCTGATGCACCACAAGTTCGTCGTTCGCGATGCCGCCGACGTGTGGTCGGGATCGACGAACTGGACGGACGACTCGTGGAGCCGGCAGGAGAACGTGATCGTCCGCGTGCTCGGCGCTCCCGCTCTCGCGAAAGCGTTCACGCTCAATCTCGAAGAGCTGTGGGAGTGCGGCCATGTCGAGCACACGGGCCGCGTCGAACCGCGACCGGTCACCGTCGAGGGGGGAATCGAGACGCGCGCGTGGTTCACCCCGGAGTACGGCGACGCGCTCTCCCACCGGGTCGCGAAGTTCCTCGGCCGGGCGCGGACGCGGATCAGGATCGCGTCGCCCGTGCTCACCTCCGGCCCGATTCTCGGGACGCTCGTCGAGGTCGTGAACGAGCACCGCTGCGATGTCGCCGGCGTGATCGACGAGACCCAGGTCGACGAGGTCTTCCACCAGTGGGCGACGAACGGGGTCAGCGCCTGGAAGATCCCGCTCCTGAAGACGGTGCTCACGTCGGCTCCGTTCTCGGGCAAGCCGTCGACCAGGTGGACACCCGAGTCGCTGCACGACTTCATGCACGCGAAGGTCGTCGTCGCCGACGACGTCTCGTTCGTGGGCTCGTTCAACTTCTCCCGGTCGGGCGAGCGCAACGCCGAGAACGTCCTCGAGATTCACGACGCGGCGGTCGCCGACCGGCTCGCGGCGTTCGTGGACGAGGTGCGGGCGCGGTACCCGCAGACGACGCCGCCCCGGTTCGAGGGATGAGGCGCATCCGCCGGGTGCCGACAGCGTTACGGTGAGAATCATCCTCGTTGCCGCGATCGCGGCCGCTGTCGCCGCCACGAGCTCGTGGGGGTCGCCGCTCCCCACCGCGAAATCGTGCGCAGTGTTCCCCGCCGACAACGCCTGGAATCGCCGCATCGACGGGCTACCGGTGAAAGCCGGGTCGGCGGCAACCGTGGTCGCGATCGGGGCGACGAAGACGATGCATGCCGACTTCGGCTCGGGGCTCTGGGACGGCGGCCCGATCGGGATTCCCATCACCGTCGTCGGCAAGGGGCAGCGGAAGAGCTCCGTCCGCTTCGACTACGCCGACGAGTCCGACCGGGGGCCCTATCCGATCCCGGCCGGTGTGAAGATAGAAGGCGGTGCCGGCTCCGACGGCGACCGCCACGCGCTGATCGTCGACCGCGACGCGTGCCGGCTCTACGAGCTCTACGCGCTGCGCCGCGTCGGTGGCCGCTGGACGGCAGGCTCGGGCGCGATCTGGAACCTGCGCTCGAACCGGCTGCGCCCCGCGGGCTGGACGTCAGCCGACGCGGCCGGCCTGGCCATCCTGCCGGGGCTCGCGCGCTATGACGAGGTGGCGAAAGGCCGCATCGACCACGCTCTCCGGTTCACCGTGTCTCGGACGCAACGCTCCTACATCTGGCCGGCGCGGCACTTCGCGAGCTCGCTCACCGACCCGGCGCTGCCACCGATGGGATCGCGCCTGCGCCTCAAGAGCTCGTTCGACACCTCTGGCTTTCCCCGACAGGCTCGCGTCGTGCTGGAGGCGCTGAAGCGCTACGGGATGATCGTCGCCGACAACGGCTCGGACTGGTACGTCTCCGGCGCTCCCGACCCGCGCTGGTCGAACGACGACCTGCACACGCTCGGCCGGGTGCCGGGCTCCGCGTTCGAGGTCGTCGATACCTCGTCGTTGCAGCGCTGATCTCCGGCGATTCGTCGCGGTGGCATGCCGCCGCTCGCCACGGACGCCGGAAGCTCTGCCGCGCGAGCCGTGCTCCAGCGTGCAGACTTCATCTCGACAACGTCGGGAGAGAGGAGAGCACCATGGACGACGCGATGATCCACGACCGCATCGAGAAGCTGGTCGCAGAGGAGCACGAGCTGTGGCAGCGCGAGGCCGCGGGCGACACCGACGACGCCACGAAGCAGCGCCTGGCCGAGGTCAAGGTGTCGCTCGACCAGACGTGGGACCTGTTGCGGCAACGGAACGCACTCCGCCGCGCCCACATGGATCCAGACGTCGCCGTCGAGCGCGACCCGAGCATCGTCGAGAACTACCGGCAGTAAGGCGAGACGAGCGGAAGAGCAGCAAGCCACGTAACCGGTGACGTGCGCGACATCGCGACACGGCATGTGCCGGTGATTAGGCTGGGCCGGTGATCCTCGACAACGGCGTCATCCGCACGCTCGACCCCTCGCTGCCGACGTGCGGGGCGCTTGCGATCGCGGGGCCGATCGTGGCGGGCGGCGTCGGCACGCACGAGTGGATGCTCCCGACGCCCGAGCGCGTCAACCTGGCGGGTCGGTGCGTCCTGCCGGCGTTCACCGATTCGCACGTCCACTTCCCCACGTGGTCACTGGCTCGCCACGACCTGCGGCTCGAGGCGGCCACCTCCGTCGCGGCCGCGCTCGCGCTCGTCGCAGCCCGGCCGCGCCGCGGCACGTGGATTCGTGGCACCGGGTGGCGCGACGCTGCCTGGAGCGACGAGGCATGGCCCGAGGGGCCGACGGCCGCTGCGCTCGACACCGTGACGGGAGACACCCCGGCGGCGCTCTGGTCGAAGGACTACCACTCGCTCTGGCTCAACTCCGCCGGTCTCGCGTGCGCCGGCGGGAACCTCGACGAGCCGGGCGGGGTCGTCGAGCGCGACGCCGACGGACGCCCCACCGGGATCCTCCGGGAGGAGTCGGCCTGGCGCTTCCGCGACCGCTACGTCACGGTGACCGAGGACGAGTGGGTCGAGGCGACGCGCGAGGGGATCCGCGTGGCGAACGCGAACGGCGTCGCAGCGATCCACGACAAGGACGGCTGGCTCGGCGCCGCCTCGATCTTCGGCCGCATCCACGAGCAGGCGGGCCTATCGCTGCGCGTGTGGCAGTCGCTTCCCGTCGACCGGCTCGCCGAGATCGCCGCGCTGCCGTTGCGCGCGCGGCTCGGCGACGACTTCCTTCGCCTCGGCTACGTGAAGACGTTCATGGACGGCACGCTGGGCTCGCAGACGGCGTTGATGCTCGACGGCTCGGGCGTCGAGATCACGGGCCGCGCCGAGCTCGAGGACATCATCCGTGCCGCGGCCGCCGCGGGCTGGCCGGTCGCGGTGCACGCGATCGGGGACCTCGCGAACCGAAACGCGCTCGACGCCTTCGAGGCAACGCAGGACGCCTGGAGGCCTCTCGGCCTGCGCCACCGGATCGAGCACACGCAATGCCTCGATCCGACAGATATCCCCCGCTTTGCCGAGCTCGGGGTCACGTGCTCGGTGCAGTTCTCCCACGCCCCCTCCGACCGTGACCTGGCCGAGCGCTTCTGGGGCGACCGGCTCGAGGGCACGTACGCGTTTCGCAGCCTGCTCGACGCGGGTGCCGTCCTCGTCAACGGATCGGATGCACCGGTTGAGGAGCTCGACCCGCTCGCCGGGGTTCGGGCCGGCGTGCTGCGGACGACCGACGGCCGCCCTGGCTGGCGGCGTGAAGAGGCGCTGACGATCGAGCAGGCAATCGTCGCCTCGACCGTGACGCCGGCCTGGCTCGCGGGCGACGAGCGGCGACGCGGACGGCTCCTCCCCGGCCTGCTCGCCGATCTCGTCGTCCTGTCCCGAGACCCGTTCACGTGCCCGCCCGACGAGCTCGAGTCGGTCGAGGTCGTGTCGACCATGGTCGGTGGCAAGTGGGTCCACCAGCCCCCGCCGTGGGACTAGTCCGGGCCGCACGGTATGCTTTCGGTTGTGGCTGCACGCACAATGCTCCAGGTCCACCAGTCCGAGACGTGCTCGGTGGCAGCGTGCGCGGAGATCGTCGGCGCCAAGTGGACCGTCCTGATCGTCCACGAGCTCTCCGAGGGAGCGCGCCGATTCACCCAGATCGAGCACTCCTGCGCCGGCATCAGCCCGCGAACGCTCGCCGAACGGCTGCGCTGGCTGGAGGCCGAGGAGATCGTCGTTCGCCGCAGCTACGCCGAGTCTCCGCCCCGGGTCGAGTATGAGCTGACCGAGAAGGGCGCCGCACTGCTGCCGCTCATCGCAGAGATGCGCCGCTTCGGCCATGACTGGCTCGGCTGCGGCGTTCACGGCGCGTGAGGCGGTACGTCCCCGCGGTAGAAGAAGAAGAGTGTCGCGGATGCGTCCCGCCTCACACGCTGATTTCTCCCGCCGCGCTTCGCGCGGATCCTGAAGCCGGGAACCTCCGGTTCCCCGTGGCCCCTCCCTTGCGGAAGGGCAGCACGCCAGCTCAGACTCGTTCGCCCCAGACCCTGACCAGCTCGACCACCGTTGCGGCCGCGGCGGCCATGTCCTGCACGCTCGCCCACTCGCGCCGCGAGTGGTACTTCTGCCCGCCGGTGAACAGGTTTGGCGTCGGCAGGCCCATCTCGGTCATGCGCGCGCCGTCGGTGCCGCCGCGGATAATCGCGCGCACCGGCTCGATCCCGACCCGCCGAATCGCTTCCTCGGCGTTCGCGACGATCGCGCGGGTGCTGCTCGATCGCGGCGCGCATGTTGCGGTACTGGTCCCAGGTCTCGACCGTGACGCGGGCGCGTGGCTCACGCTCCTCGATCGCATGCGCCAGCTCGCGAACGAGCGCGGTGTGGCCCTCGAGCTTCTCCCCATCGTGGTCGCGCACGATCAGCGTGACGGTGGCCTCCTCGACCGAGGCGATGATGCGGGAGGGATGCACGAATCCCTCGCGCCCCTCGGTTGTCTCCGGCGAGAGGGTGTCCCGGGGCAGCGACGCAACGAAGTCGCGCGGCGAGCTTGACCGCGTTCACGAGCTTTCCCCTTGCCGTCCCCGGATGCTCGCCCCGGCCCGCGATATGCACCTTCAACTGCGGGGCCGAGAACGTCTCGATCTCGAGCTCACCGATGCCCGATCCATCGAGGGTGTAGGCGGCCTCGGCGCCGAACGCCTCGACGTCGAAGTGGTCGGCACCCTGCCCGACCTCCTCGTCGACCGTGAAGCAGATCCGCGCCGTTGCGCGCGGCTCCGATGTTCCACCGAGGCAGGCGACCGCTGCCATGATCTCTGCCACGCCGGCCTTGTCGTCGGCCCCGAGGAGCGTCGTGCCGTCACTCGTGACGATGTCGTGCCCGACGCGCGCGGCAAGAGCGGGCTCGTCGGCGGGGTCGAGCACCTGGCTCGGATCCCCGGGCAACACGATGGTGTCTCCGCGTAGTCCTCGTGGACGATCGGCACAACGCCCGCGCCCGGCGACTCGGGGGTCGTGTCGACGTGCGCAATCAGGCCGATCACCGGTGCACCCGGTGTGCCGGGGAGCGTCGCAATCACGTAGCCGAACTCGTCGAGCACGACGTCGTCCAGCCCGATCTCACGCAGCTCGTCGGCAAGCAGGTGCGAGAGATCGAGCTGCTTGGCGGTGCTCGGAAACGTGGACGCGCCTTCCTCGGACTGCGTGTCGATCCGGACGTAGCGAAGAAAGCGCTCGAGCACTCCGGCGGACAGCTCGGCCGCAAGCGGCGAGGCGTGGGGGACGCTAGCCAAGGTCGGCGAGATGGCGATAGAGCGCGGCGGCCACGTCGATGCCGAGCGGAAGGTACGAGGCGGGGATGCGCTCGTTGGGCGAGTGGATGTTCGACTCGTTGAGCGAAAACCCGGTCAGGATCGTCGGGACCCCGCGGGTCGCAAGCTCCGAGACGAGTGGAATCGCACCGCCGGAGCGGATGAGCAGCGGCCTGACGCCGAGTACCTCTTCGAACGCGTCGAGGCCGAGTTGCACGGCTCGGGCCTCGGCCGGCACGAGGCCGGGGGGCGCGTGCGACCACACCTCGACCTCGACGTCTGCCCCGGCCGGTGCCGCCTCACGCAACAGGCGCTCGAACGCTGGGATGATCACATCAGGGTCCTGGTCGGCGACGAGCCGGATCGAGACGTTGGCCTCGGCTTCGACCGCGATGACCGTCTTCTGCAAGAGCGGCGACCCGCCGACGATGCCGTGCACGTCGACGGCAGGCTCGGCCCAGGTGCGGAGGTAGAACTCCTCGCCCGCCGCCGCGTCCGCGGGCCTCGACCCGGCAGCGGCGATCTCGGCGTCTCCGGCAGGCAGCTCCTCCCAGCCCAAGAGCTCGGAGGCAGACGGCGGCACGATCCCTGCCCGCAGCGGCTCCGGCACCCGACCGTCGCGCGGGAGGACGCCGGAGAGGGTCTGCATCAATGCATGCATCGCGTTCAGCGAGACGCCGCCGTACATTCCCGAGTGGAGGTCGCGCGCGCCGGTTCGAACCGTGAGGTGGAAATAGCAGAGGCCGCGCACGGCGATGTTGAACCCAGGCACGTCGCGCTCGACCATGCCGCTGTCGAACACGATCGCGGCGTCGGCTCCGCGCTCGTCGGCGGCAATCCAGTCGACGATCGAGTGACCGCCCACCTCTTCCTCGCCGTCACAGGCGATGCGCAGGTTGACGGGAAGCTCGCCGGCGGCGGCGAGCAGCTCCGCTGCCTTCAGCAGCATGAACAGCTGCCCCTTGTCGTCCGCGGTGCCGCGCGCGTAGAGCCAGCCGTCGCGCTCGACGAGATCGAACGGCGGCGAGTCCCAGAGCTCGAGCGGGTCGGGCGGCTGCACGTCGAAGTGGCCGTAGAGCAAGATCGTCGGAGCCGTTCCGGCGTTTTGCGAGGCGCGGATCTCGCCGATGAC
Source organism: uncultured Thermoleophilia bacterium (assembly GCA_963799575.1). Lineage (GTDB taxonomy): Bacteria > Actinomycetota > Thermoleophilia > Gaiellales > Gaiellaceae > Gaiella. Next base: position 148,366 of record CAWCXK010000007.1, on the reverse strand, counting down.
GAGCGGCCGCTCACCCCACGGCACCACGTCGGCGTTCCCGCCTGCCCGCCTCACGCGCTCCGCGACCCACTCGGCTGCCGCAGCGACATCCGCCTGATGCGCCGGATCGGCGCTGACGGAGGGAATCGCGATCAGCTCGGCGAGCTCGGCGACGAGCGAGTCGAAGGAGGGCATGTCCACGGCTCGTGGAGTCTAGCCCGCACCGGGGAACAGCCAGCATGATGGGTGAGGCTGAGGCCTCCCCCGACGGCTCGGCGCTACGCCACGTCCCTGACGTTGTTTGCTTCCGCCAACGCGCGCAGCTTCTTGAGGCTCTGATGCTCGATCTGGCGGATGCGCTCGCGCGTGACGTTGAACGTGCGACCGACCTCGTCGAGGGTGCGTGGCTGCTGGCCGTCAAGGCCGTAGCGGAGCTCGAGCACGGCGCGCTCGCGCGGTGAGAGGGAACCGAGAATCGAGCGGAGAGCCTCGCGACGCAGCGATACCTCGGCAGCCTCGTCCGGGAGCTGAGCGGTCACGTCGGTGAGAAAGTGACCGAACTCCGACTCGTCGTCGTCACCGACCGGCTTTTCGAGGGAGACGGGAGTCTGGGCGGAGCGACGGATCTGCTCGACCTCCTCGATCGTGAAGTCGAGGTCGCGCGCGATCTCGGGGATCGTCGGCTCACGGGCGAGCTCGGCCCGCAGCTTGCGCTCGGAGCGGTGGATCTTGTTGAGCTTCTCGACGACGTGCACGGGCATGCGGATCGTGCGGCCCTTGTCGGCGATCGCTCGTGCGACTGCCTGACGGATCCACCACGTCGCGTAGGTCGAGAACTTGAAGCCCTTGCGGTAGTCGAACTTCTCGGCCGCGCGAACGAGCCCGATCGTTCCCTCCTGGATGAGGTCGAGGAACGGGAGACCCTGGTTGCGATACCGCTTGGCGATCGATACCACGAGGCGCAGGTTGGCCTCGACCATCGCCTGCTTGGCGGAGTGATCGCCGAGCTCGATCCGTTTCGCGAGCTCTACTTCCTGCGCCGCGGTGAGGAGCGGGACCTTGCCGATGTCCTTGAGGAAGAGCTGCAGGGTGTCGGTCGAGATCTCCGCCTCGGACGCCCACTCCTTCTCTGCCTCGGCGTCGCTCTGCTCGGCACCGACGATGTCGACCTGGGCCTCTTCGAGCGCCGTGTAGAACTCGTCGAGCTGGGCCGGATCGAGGTCGAGCTCGCCGAGCGCGAGGGCGATCTCCTCGGCGTCGAGCCTGCCGGCGCTCGTGCCTGCCTCGAACAGCGTGCGCACCTCGAGCAGGTCGAGAACACCCGTGGCGACGGGGGCCTGTGAGGTGCCGGTTGAATCAGCTGCGCTCAGTGCCGCCCCTTTTCGTCGAAACCGCTGTGACCGTAGCGGTAGCAGGCGCCGTTCGTCAAAAAATCCCTCCAACGGTTGCGCACGGTCGACGAGTCGCTATATCCCCGCCTTCCGAAGCTCGTCGAGGTACCGCTTGGCGACGCCGACGAGCGGCGAGCGAGGCTCCTCGGCTTGGACGAGCCGGAGCTGGCGTCGCGCCTCCTTCACCTGACCGGACCAGAGCAACAGCAGGCCGAGATGGAAGCGCACCGTAGCCGCCTGCGGAAACGAGCGCGAGAGCGGGCCGAGGCGACCAAAGGCCCTTGCAGGATGGGCTTTGTCGAAGAGCCCTACGGCGGCCGCGACACGAGCTTCCGGATCCTTTGGCGCCGCTTTCGCGGCCGCCGCGTACACACGCTCGGCCGACTGTTGCTTGCCGAGGCGCTGCAGCGCGACGCCGTAGAAGAGGCGGTCGACCGTCGTGCCGGTGCGTGCACGCCGCTCCAGCAGCGCAAGCTGCGCAGGCGCCGCCAGCTTGCGGATGTCCGCCGGCACCTCGGTCGCGGGGACGAAGATGGGTAGGTTGCGCGCGAAGTCGGGATGGAGGAGGTTGCCCGCGGTGACCGCGTAGGCGGTGTCCGGCTCGAGCGACGCGGCCGACTTCCAGGCATCCTCCGCCCCGCCCTCACCGGCCCAGAAGCGAGCGATCCCGAGGTTGAGCTGCACTGCCGCGCTCTTCGGATGGAGCCCGGAGAGCTGGGTGAGCCCGGAGACGGTGCCGTTCGGCCAGTTGCTGAACGACTCGCCGACACGCGCCTCGAGCGAGTCGTGCCGGGCGAAGAGCTTCTCCGCTTCCGCATGCTTCCCCGCCTCGTAGAGCGCGAGGGCGTTGCGGAGATCGACGGCCTCGGGATCGACACGCACGCCGAGGTCGAGCGAGAGCGGCGGGAAGCCGTCGCGCACCGTCGGTCCGGTCGCAGCACTGCCGGAGGGCTTGTTGCTCGTCGCCGCCGTGATTCCGGCGACGGTGCCACCGACGACGATGGCCAGCACCGAGACGATCACGATCATGCGGGTGCGGGCGCTCACGGAGGAACGGTAGCCGCGAAGGCGAGTCGCGCCGCGACTGCGACCTTGACCCGTGGCCGGGACGCTATACTCTTGAAAGTAATGGCGACGTACAGAGAGCTCCTCGCGCAGGTCAAGGACGAGATCGACGAGGTCGCAGCACCCGACGTGCTCGAGCGTCTCGGCGATCCCGATCGCCCGTTGCTGCTCGATGTCCGTGAGCAGGACGAGTGGCAGGAAGGCCATCTGCCCGGCGCGATCCACGTCCCGCGGGGCAATCTCGAGTCGCGGATCGAGGCCGTGATCCCCGACCGCTCACGCGAGATCGTCATCTACTGCGCGGCGGCCGCCCGCTCGGCGTTTGCGGCGAAGTCGCTCGGCGAGCTCGGCTACACGAACGTGTCCTCGATGCTCGGCGGCTTCACCGACTGGAAGCGCAACGGGTACGCGTTCACGACGCCCAAGGTTCTGACTCCGGCCCAGCGCGCCCGCTACTCGCGCCACATACTCATCCCCGAGGTCGGCGAGGAGGGGCAGCAGAAGCTCCTCAACGCCCGAGTCCTGCTGATCGGTGCCGGCGGGCTCGGCTCGCCGTCGTCGCTGTATCTCGCCGCAGCAGGCGTCGGCACGCTCGGCATCGTCGATGCCGACGTCGTCGACGATTCGAACCTGCAGCGCCAGATCGTGCATTCCACGAACACGCTCGGCGAGCCGAAGGTGCTCTCGGCCAAGCGCGCGCTCGAGGCGCTCAATCCGGACGTCAATGTCCTCACCTACGAGGAGCGGCTCACCTCCGAGAACGTCGAGCGCATCCTTGCCGACGGCTGGGACGTGATCGTCGACGGCGCCGACAACTTCCCCACGCGCTACCTCGTCAACGACGCCTCGGTCTGGCACGACATCCCCGTCGTCCACGGCTCGATCTACCGCTTCGAGGGGCAGGTCACGGTCTTCGATCCACACGTCGGGCCCTGCTACCGCTGCCTCTACCCGGCCCCGCCGCCGCCGGAGCTCGCTCCGAGCTGTTCCGAGGGTGGCGTGCTCGGCGTCCTGCCCGGCATCGTCGGGTCGCTCCAGGCGAGCGAGGCGCTCAAGCTCATCATTGGCGCCGGCGACACCCTCACCGGGCGTCTGCTCCTGTTCGACGCCCTGCACACGACATTCGACGAGGTGACGGTGAAGAAGGACCCAGGCTGCCCCGTGTGTGGCGACGCGCCGTCGGTCACGGAGTACATCGACTACGTCGAGTTCTGCCAAGGCCCGGTTCACGCATGACCGCGGTCCGCATTCCTCCAACCCTGCGCGCAGAGGTCGGGGGTGAACGTCAGGTAGAGGCTGAGGGTGACACGGTTCGCGCCGTGCTCGAGGACCTCGCCGAACGCTATCCGGCGCTCGGCACCCAGATCTTCAGTGAAGGTGAGATCGCGACGTTCGTCAACGTCTATCTCGGTGGCGAGGACGTCCGCACGCTCGACGGTCTCGACACCGCCGTCGCCACCGGACAGACGCTCATTCTGCTGCCCGCCATGGCCGGTGGCTCGACGCCGCCGCGCTCGCTTCCCGTGGTCTCGTCGTTGCTCGACCTGGTTGGCAACACACCGCTCGTGGAGCTGTCGCGTATCTCGCCGAAGCCGTCGGTCAAGATCTACGGAAAGCTGGAGGGCCAGAATCCGACCGGCTCGATCAAGGATCGAGTCGCCAAGTCGATGATCGAGGCGGCCGAGGCATCCGGAGAGCTCGCGCCGGGACGCCACCTGCTCGAGCCGACCTCCGGCAACACCGGCCACTCGCTCGCGATGATCGCGAAGCTCAAGGGCTACCCGCTCACCTGCGTCATGCCCGAGAACGCCACCGAGGAGCGCATGCGCATGCTGCGGCTCTTCGGGGCCGAGATCGTTCTCTCGCCCGGGGCCGAGGGCTCGAATGGTGCCGTTCGCCTCGCGCTCGAGCTTGCCGAGCGCGACCCGAAGTACTTCATGCCCTTCCAGTACGCGAACCCGGCCAACCCGCGCGCCCACTACGAGGGAACCGGAGCCGAGATCGCGGAGGCTCTCGACCGGGTCGACGTGCTCGTCGCCGGCCTTGGCACCGGCGGCACCCTGATGGGTGCCGGCGAGCGACTGCGGGAATCGTTCCCCGACATCGTCATCGCGGCCGCCGAGCCGCTCCCGGGCGACTCCGTGATGGGGCTGCGCTCGCTCGACGACGGCTACGTGCCGCCGATCCTCGACGTGACGAAGCTCGACCGCAAGATGCTCGTCTCGAACGCCGAGTCGGTGCACGCGGTCAAGGCGCTCCTCGACCTCGAGGGCATCTTCGCCGGCGTCTCGTGCGGTGCAGCCATCCACGTCGCACGCAAGATCGCGGAGGAGATGGACGAAGGCGTGATCGTCACGATCCTCACCGATGCCGGCTGGAAGTACATGTCCGCGGACTTCTGGGAGGCCTCTGACGAGGATCTCGAGGAGTCCATGGAACGCACGATCTGGTGGTAGTCCCGGCGGACGTTCGCGCCGCGCTCGTCGCCCACGCGAATGCCGAGCTACCGAACGAGGCCTGCGGACTCATCCTGTTCGAGGACGACACCGCCGTCGAGTACGTCCCCGGCACGAACGTCTCCGCCTCGCCGTACCACTTCGAGCTCCAGATCGATCCCGTCACCTGGGCCGACCTGAACGACCGCGACGTCGTTCAGGCGGTCTTCCACTCACACGTCTCCTCCCCGCCGCGGCCCTCGCGGACCGACGTGCAGAACATCGGCCTCTGGGCGGGCCAGCCCTACCTCATCTACACGATCCGCACGGACGAGCTTGCCGCCTGGCGCATCGCCGACGGCGCGATCCTGCCTGTACCGCTCACTGCCGCCGGCTGAGCCGGTCGGCGGACGGTTCGGCTCGTTGTGGGGCGAGGCCCTCTGCCTCGCCCCGCAACGACACCGGCTACTTGACGGTGAACGACCCCTTCATGAACGGGTGCGGATCACAGATGAACTTGTAGGTCCCCTTCTTCAGGGTGATCGTGAACGTCTTCGTACCGAGCGCCGTAACGGACGTCTTCACGTTGACTCCGGGGCCGGTCAGGTGGAAGTTATGGACGTTCGACTTGTCGGCGATGACGAGCTTGATCTTGCCTGCCTTGGTCGGCTTCGTCGTCATCTTGATCGTGAAGCCCGGGCCGACGGTGCCCTTGAAGGTGGGGGTGGCTGCGAACGCCGGCAGGGCGAGAGCGAGCGCCAGAGCGCCCGTGAGTGCAGCAAGTGCGGTGAATTTCAACGGTTCTCCTCGTTGTGGGTGGTCACGTTCCGTTGGTGTTGCGTTAAGTGTGCCAAACCTTGACCACGCGAAGGTTAGGTTTTTGGACGGATTCGCTCGCGGAGGACGCGGGGACGCGATCCACCGACGTCGAACCTGGTGAAAGGGTGCCGACGCGGCCCGAGGCCCTCGGTGGGGCTCGGTGAGCCGTCTTACATGGCTCCGCGATCAGAGCGTGACCACGGCTCCGCCGGACTCGAGGGAGCGGAACAGCGCATCGATCGTACGAACCTGGCCCATGGCGTCCGCCCGGCCGAGCAACGGCGGGCGCTCGCCGCGGATGGCCACGTTGAGGTCCTCGAGCTCCAATCGGTACGGGTTTGCCTTCTCGATCTCGATGCGCTCGACGGCGCCGTTTCGGCGCAGCTCGATCACGGGGGTGCCGCAATGCCACGGATCGTCGAGAAACAGCGATCCCTCGGTTCCGATCGCCTCGAGCTCGTCGCGGTTCGGGAGCGAGGTGCCACAGTCGAAGAGGGCGACGACATCGTCCGGAAAGCGCATCATCCCGGCGAACACCCAGTCGGTGCCGCTCGAGCCGATGTGCGCTGTGCCGACGACCGACTGCGGCTCGCCGCCGAGCAGGCGGGCGCCGCTGATGCAGTAGCAGCCGACATCCATCAACGAGCCGCCCTCGACGTCGGTGCGCAGGCGGATGTTCTCGGCGTCGTAGAGCGAGTAGCTGAAGGTGGTTCGAATCACCCGAAGCTCACCGATCGCGCCCTCGGCGACGAGCTCGGCGAGCCGGGCGGTCTGGGGATGGTGTCGGTACATGAAGGCCTCGGAGAGGTGCATGCCCGTTGCCTCGGCGGCGTCGAAAGCCCGCTCGACGTCACCGATGTGGCGGCTGAACGGCTTCTCACAGAGGACATGCTTGCCCGCCTCCATCGCCTTGATCGACCACTCGCTGTGCATCGTGTTGGGCAACGGGTTGTAGATGGCCTCGACGTCCGGGTCGGCGAGCAGCTCCTCGTAGGTTCCGTAGGCACGCGGGATATCCCATTCCTGTGCGAACTCCTCCGCCCGTTCGAGGGTGCGGCTGCCGACGGCGACGACCTCGACGTCGTCCGTCTCCGCCGCACCGGCGAGGAGCTTCTTGTTGATGTCTGCGGTTGAGAGAATTCCCCATTTCACGGCCATCGTCTACCCCCAGCTCGTCTCGGTCATGGGCCGGAACGCGACCTCGAGGATGCGATGGTTGCGCGGTCGCGTCAGCACGAACAGCACCGCCTCGGCGACATCGTCCGCGGACATCATTCCGGCGAGCTCGGGCATGTCGGGCGTCCGCCCGTAGCCCTTTTCCATTGCGAAGTCAGTCGCGACGCCACCGGGACAGACGTTCGTGCACCGCACGCCCTGGGGGCGAAGCTCGTGGTCGAGCGCGCGGGTGAAGCCGACCTGCGCGAACTTCGAGGCACAGTAGACCGCCTCGAAGGGAAGTCCCCGCCGTCCGGCTTCGGATGCGACCGAGACGAAGTCACCTCCGCCGCGCGCGATCAGATGCGGGACCGCGGCGGAGGCAGTGTTGATCACGCCCTTCGCGTTGACATCCATCATCTCGTCGATGTGAGCGGGGTCGGCATCGACGAACGGGCCGTAGGCACCGACGCCGGCGTTCGCGATCACGATGTCGATACCGCCATGGCGGGCTGCGGTCTCCTCGACGAGCGCCGAGACCTGGGCGCGATCGCGCACGTCGGTCGGCATGGCAACGGCACCGGAAATCCCGAGATCGTCACCCGAGCGGGACAGGAGACCGAGCTTGACTCCCTGATCGGCGAGCTGGCGGGCGACGGCGGCGCCGATGCCGCGGCTCGCTCCGGTGACGACTGCCACCTTTCCTTCGAGACTGGTCACGGTATGTGCTCCTTCACGGTGTCGAGTGCGGGATAGAGCGCGCCGAAGCGCGCGTAGTTCTCGTCGTAGATCGACTGCCAGGCAGCGTCGGGCTCTACCGTAGTGCGAACACGCACGCAGCGCTCGACGGCGTCGGAAACGTCGGTGAACATCCCGCCCGCGACGCCTCCGAGCAGCGCTGCACCGTAGGCCGAGCCCTCCTCGACCGCCGTGAGCTCGATCGGCAGGCCGAGCACGGAGGCGACGATCTCGAGCCAGACCCCACGGGCGCCGCCGCCGGATGCACGGGCGCGGTCGACGGGGCCGCCGAGCCCCTGCACGAGCTCGAGCGAGTCGCGCAGGCCGAAGGCAACGCCTTCGAGGACGGCCCGAACGAGGGCGCCACGGTCGTGGCGGAGCTCGAGCCCGGTGAACGCTCCCCGGGCCGAGGGATCGGCGTGAGGTGTGCGCTCGCCGGCGAGATAGGGCGCAAACAGGAGCCCCTCTGCGCCTGGCCCCCACTCCTGCGCCTCGGCGACGAGCGCGGCGAACGAGGTGCCGGGAGCGAGCCTGTCGCGGAACCACTGCAACGATCCTGCCGCGGAGAGCATCACGCCCATCGCATGCCACTGGCCCGGCACTGCGTGGCAGAAAGCATGCACCCGCGCCTGCGGCTCGGAGGCGAACGACGGCAACGCGGCGAACACGACGCCGGAGGTCCCCATCACGATCGAGAGCGGTCCGGGGCGATCGATCCCAACCCCGACCGCGGCGGCAGCGCAGTCGCCGGCACCGGCCGCAACGGGGATTCCCCGTGGCACGGTGTCACTCGCGACGGTGACGCCCGAGAGCTCGGGCGACTCGAGCAGCGGGGGCATCCAGGCGGCCGGAAGCTCGAGGGCGTCGAGCACCTCGCTCGACCACGTGCGAGCGGCGACGTCGAGCAGCAGCGTCCCCGAGGCGTCAGCGACGTCGATCGCCCACTCGCCGGTAAGCCGAAGCCTGACGTAGTCCTTCGGCAGCATGATCCGGGCGATCCGGCCATACGCGTCGGGCTCGTGGCGGCGGAGCCACAGGAGCTTCGGCGCCGTAAAGCCCGTCAGGGCGCGGTTGCCGGTGAGGGCGATGAGCCGGTCGAGGCCGATCAGCTCCTCGATCTCGGCACACTCGGCGGCCGTCCGCTGGTCGTTCCAGAGGATCGCGGGCCGGATGACCCGGTCGGCGCTGTCGACGGCGACGAGCCCGTGCATCTGGCCGCTGAGGCCGATGCCGGCGATTCGCGCGCCACCCAGCTCCGCCGTCAGCGTGCCGAGCACGATCTCCGTTCCGCGCCACCAGTCCTCGGGATCCTGCTCCGACCAGCCCGCGCTGAGGCGTCGAGAGCGGGTAGCCGTGCTCGGCGACGGCGGCGACCGTGCCGTCGAGTGCGACGGCGATGCCCTTGACGCCGGTCGTCCCGATGTCGAGCCCGACGACGACCTCGGAGCGCTCAGACTCCATGCGTAGCCTCGAGGTCGAGCGCGGCCCGCAACGTCGTCACGGCGAGCTCGAGTCCATCGGCGTGGGAGAGCAGCGGATCCTCGTGCTCGATCGACAGCGCTCCGTCGTAGCCGATCTCGCGCAAAGCGCCGGCGAAGTCACGCCAGAACCCGACCGGGTGGCCGGCGCCGACCGAGCGAAAGATCCAGCTCCGTTCGGCCGGGCGGCTGCCGGGGATCGGCTCGAGAACCCCGTTGAGAGCAAGGATCTCGTCCTGAAATCCCGTGTCCTTCGCATGCACGTGGAAGATCGCATCGCCGAGTGCCCGCACGCACGCGAGCGGATCCATGCCCTGCCAGAACAGGTGCGAGGGGTCGAAGTTGACGCCGATGGCCGGACCGGAGCTCTCGCGTAACCGCATCATCGAGGCGGTGTTGTACACGACGAACCCCGGATGTGGCTCGATCGCGACGCGGACTCCGTGTGTCTCTGCGAATGCCGCGGCATCGACCCAGTATGGGAGCACCCGCTCGTCCCACTGCCATGCCAGCGTCTCCGGGAAGTCGTCCGGCCACGAGCAGGTGACCCAGCTCGGCCGCAGCGAGTGCTCCGACTCGCCGGGGCAGCCCGAGAACGTGATCACGGTGTCGACGCCGAGCTCGGAGGCGAGGCGCACCGTGTCTCGATACGCAGCGTCCGCGCCGGCCGCGGACTCCGGGTTCGGATGGAGCGGATTCGCATGACACGAGAGCGCCGAGATCGTCAGCCCGCGCTCCGCGACGAGGGCCGCGAGCCGCGCCCGGCCGGCCGGGTCCTCGAGAAGCTCGGCCGGACGGCAGTGAGGGCTCCAGGCGCCGGACATGATCTCGACCGTCTCGCAGCCCGCAGCTGCGGCGGCGTCGAGCGCAGCAGCGAGCGACCGGTCGGAGAAGAGCGCGAGGAAGAGCCCGATCTTCACGGTGCGAGCAGCTCCTCGACGCGGACAGGGCGGCGCTCGTCGGTCGACCGGGCGATCGCGAGGATCGTGGCGAGGCTCCCGAGATTGTCCGCAGCGGTCGTCTCCGGCTGTTCTCCCGCGGCGATAGCCCGCCGGAGCTCGGCCAGCACGCCGCGCCGGTCGACGAGGCGAAGCGCTGGCAGCTTGACCCGTTTCGGCGGCTCGCGATGCCTGGCGAACCGTCACCGTCCCGGTGAGCGCGTCCTCGACGCCCCCCGACCAGGTCGCGCGGCCGCGCTCGCCGAGAAGCTCCCAGTCGCCGTTCCACGACGTCTCGACACGCGGCTCTGCCCACGTTCCCTCGTAAGCAATCGGCGTGCCGTCTGCGAGCGTCAGCAGCGCGGCGACGGTGGGAACGTGCTTGAACGGCGCATCCGGGACGTTCCAGCCCGCGGGCATCGACCTCGGCCACCTCCTGCCCCGTGATCATGCGAACGAGGTCGACGTGGTGGATCGCCATGTCGAGGAGATACGGGTGCGGCATCTTGCCGCGCCAGTCGCGGCGAGAGATCCAGGCGTCGCGGAGATCGCGGCGGCACGAGATGCGGATACCGAGCAGCCGGCCGAGCGAGCGGGCACTCACGAGCTGCTGGAGGGCCCTTGGCTGCCGCCGGAACCGGTAGTTCTGCGCGACCATCGCGACCCGCCCTGCTTGCACCGACGCAGCCGCGATGGCCGAGGCATCGGCGAGCGTCAGCGCGAGCGGCTTCTCGACGACCACATGACACCCGGCGGCGAGCGAGAGCTCCGCGAGTGGCCTGTGGGTCGAGGGAGGCGAGGCGAGGACGACGACGTCCGGCTCGACCGCGGCGAGTGCGCGGTGGAGCTCACGGAACGTGGGAACGGCGAGTGCCTGCCCGGCCCAGTGCGGGCCGGCGCACCCGCGTCGGCGACGCCGACGAGCTGGAAGCCGGGCGCGCGGGCGATGTGCTCGGCCCAGGTCCGACCCCACAGCCCCACGCCGACGTGCACGACGCGAAGCCGGCTCATGCGCACAGCTCTCTCGCGACGGCGAGATACGCGTCGTGGCACCGCTCGAGCGATGCCAGGTCGACCCACTCGTCGACGCCGTGGAGCCCGCCGACGATCGGGCCGAAGACGACGGTCGGGATCCCCGCCTCGGCGAGCAGCGCCGAGTCGGCCCAGAACGGGACGCCGCCGACGTCGTCGTGTCCCAGATGCCGGTGCAGGGCCGCGACGACGGCCGCGTCGGCATCCGTCTCGAAGGGGCCGCGATTGAACGGCACGCTGACGATCGCGCCCGTGCCCGGCAGCGAGCGCCTCGAGCTCGGCCCGAACGTGCTCGACCGCTCTCACCCGGGATCGTCCGCCGCTCGCCGAGCAGCCGACAGCTCGCCGGGTAGCTCGAGTACTCCTGGCCGCCCTCGATCACCGACGCGTGGAGCGACCCCGTCCCGAGCAGCGGATGGCCGTCGCTCGGCGCGCAGGCGCGCGTCGAGGTCGGCAATCCCGGAGAGCATCGGCCCCATCGCGGCGATCGCGTCGATTCCGAGGTCGGGCCGGGAGCCGTGGGCCGCGAACCCCGCCGTCTCGACTTCGAACGCGATGAAGCCCTTGTGCGCGATCGCGACGACCTCCTCCGTCGGCTCGGTCACGATCGCCGCGTCGGCGGTGGTGCGGCGAACGAGCTCCTCGGTGCCGAGGCTGCCGACCTCCTCGTCTGCGACGGCGGCCACGATCACGTCGCCCCTAAAGCCCTCGCGGACGGCGGCGGCGCCGACGAGCATCGATGCGGCGAGCGAGCCCTTCATGTCGCCCGCGCCGCGGCCGCAAAGCCGGCCGTCGCGCACGGCCGGCGCGAAAGGGCTCTCCATCCCGACGACACCGACCGTGTCCATGTGCGCGTTCAGGAGGAGCGAGTGGCCGCCTCCCGTTCCGCGAGCAACAGCCACGACGTTGGGACGACCCGGGGCAGCCTCGTAGAGATCCACCTCGAGCCCGGCGGTGCGTAGCCAGTCGGCGACGAACGCCGCGATTTCGCGCTCGCCCGCCCCGCCCGGGATGAGGTCGGGGTTGATCGAATCGATCTCGACGAGCCTCGCGGTCAGCGAGGCAAGCTCGTCGTACGCGGAGCCCATTTCAGGGTGACGCTTCGTCGTCGGGGCGCGCTGGGTGCGTGCGATGCGAGGACGCAGGGAGCCCCAATAGTGGTGCTATTGGGGCTCCCGAGGACGAAGCAGCGTGCGTGCCCAGCGCGTTCCGACGGCACATGGCTTCACCCTGAAAGGGGCTCTTAGGCACCGAGGGCGGCGTAGACGATCTCGTAGGCCCGGACGGCGTCCTTGCGGCTCTGCGCCTCGCGCAACGCCACGTCGTCGATCTTCGCGGCGACCGAGTCGATGAAGCGCCACTGCAACACCGACCGCTTGACTGCTGCGACAGCGTCCTCGGTGTAGGGATAGAGGTCGAAGCCGAGGTACTCGCCCTTCGCGCCGTAGTTCGCCCGCCGGAGCTCGAGCGCGAGCTCGAGCGTCTCCATGAACGCCGTCGCGCCGACCATGTTGTCGTCGTCGAACGTGCCCCAGCCGGAGTTCGCGTGCTGATGCCCGAGCAACCCCTCGGCCGCGAGCATCGCCGCGTACTCGCCGAGTGACTCGCCGTTCATGATCAGGTGCTGCCAGTCCATGTTGACCTGGACGTTCGTGATCCCCTGCGCGCGGAGCGTGTGGATCACGTGCAGCGTCATCCCGATGTTGCGCATGAAGATCTTCATCGCGGGCTCGGAGTTCTTGTGCTCGAGGAAGAGCTTGACGCCGTGCTTGGCGCAGACCTCCGCGGCCTCTGCCATCCCCTCGATGAACCACTCCCAGGCTTGGGCGTACTCGGTCTGGAACGGATAGTTGTAGCCCTCGATTCCGGGCCAGCAGATCATGTTCGCGCCCACGGCGCCTGCCAGCTCGGCCGTCTCGCGCGTCAGCCGGCGTGCCTCCGCGCGCATGGCCGCGTCAGGCGCCGTTAGGCCGCCGCGCCCGAACCGCGAGTCGGTGTGGAGCCCGGTGCAGATCGTCGCAATGCCGTGGCCGTCGAGCGCGTCCCGCACCTCGTCCAGGTTGTCGGGGTTCAGCTCGCCTGGATAGTGAAACTCGTAGTCGTCCATCAGGTCGCCGAGACCGTCGACGGCCCGGCGCACCTTGGCGGCCGTGGGCTCGTTCGTGTGCTCGGGCTGGTACCCCTCCGGCACGAACCGCGTGATCATGGGGCCGAGAGCCCAGATGCCAAGTGACGTCTTCATTTTCGGTTCTCCTCGCGGTCGTGGGGCTCCTCGTAGTATCCCGCATACGGATCGTCAGACGGAGAGGAGCGAACAACAGTGAGCGATGAGCAAACCGGCATCGGCGCCAAGCCGCCGGTGGCAGCAGTCGGGAAGATCGACGAGATCGGAATCGGCATGCTCGGGTACGCGTTCATGGGCAAGGCCCACTCGAACGCGTTCCGCAAGATCCAGTACATGACGTGGCCGCCGCCCCTGATGCCGCGGCTCGTCGCGATTGCGGGCCGTGACGAGGAGGCCGTGGCCGGCGCTGCGCAGCGCTACGGCTACGAGCGGTGGACGACCGACTGGCGCGACATCGTCAGCGACCCGTCAATCGGGTTGTTCGACAACGGTGGCCCGAACTCGCTCCACGCCGAGCCGACGATCGCGGCCGCGGAGGCGGGCAAGCACGTCCTCTGCGAAAAACCGCTCGGTCGCGATGCAGACGAGAGCTACGACATCTGGCAGCGCGTCGAGGCAACCGGCGTCAAGCACCTCTGTGCGTTCAACTACCGCTTCGTCCCAGCCGTCCGGCTCGCCCGCGAGATGATCGAGGCGGGCGAGCTCGGAGAGATCCGACACTTCCGGGGCCGGTATCTCCAGGACTGGGGCGACGACCCGACGCTCGACACCTGGCGGTTCGACGCCAACGCAGCAGGCTCCGGCGCGCTCGGCGACCTCGGTGCCCACGTGATCGACCTCGCGCGCTTCCTCGTCGGCGACATCTCGACCGTCTCGGCGCTCGTCCACACGTTCCTCCCCGGCCGTCAGGTCGACGATGCGATCGAGGCGGCCGTGGAGTTCGAGGCCGGAGCGATCGGCACGATCGAGGCAACGCGGCTGGCGCTCGGTCGCCGCAATGCGTTCCAGTGGGAGATCAACGGCACCAAGGGCTCGCTCGCGTTCGACATGGAGAAGCTCAACGAGCTGCAGGTCTTCCGCGCCGACGGCGACCGAGCGCGCGGCTTCAAGACCGTGCTCGTCTCCGAGGCCGACCATCCCTTCTGGGAGTTCTGGTGGCCGCCGGGACACATCATCGGCTGGGGCGAGACCTTCGTACACGAGATCCACCACATGCTGACGGCGATCAAGAACGGCGTCGACGTCGCTCCGTACGGCGCCACGTTCGAGGACGGCTACCGAGCCGCGGAGGTATGCGACGCGATCGTCAGGTCGAGCGCGAACGGTCAGCGCGAGACGATCACGTACCGCTAGAGCACAACAGCCGCGAGGGTGTCTCCCCGACGTCCGGGAGACACCCTCGCGACGGTCTTCCAGCCTCTAACGCCCCGCCCTCGTCTGACGCCGCTTCAGGACGGTGTCGATGATCACGGCGAGCAGCAGGATGACGCCGGTCGCAATCAGGATCACGCCGGCAGTGCGGTTCTGCGTGTTGAGCCCGTTGGCGATCGTCGCGATGACCATCGAGCCGAAGAGCGCATTCCGTACCTCGCCACGGCCGCCGAAGAGGCTCGTGCCGCCGATCACGGCAGCGGAGATTGCGTCGATCAGGAGCGTCCCGCTGCCCTGGGCGACATTGACACCCTGGAGGCGGGATGCGAGGACGACGCCCCCGAGGCCCGCCATCACGCTCGAGATCATGAACACGAGCATGCGCACGCGGGCAACGTTGATGCCGGCGCGCCGCGCCGCCTCGGCGTTACCGCCCACCGCATACACGTGTCGCCCGAACGTCGTGCGCTTCGCGAGAAACGTCAGCACGACGAGCATGATGATCACGAGGAGCAGCGCGAACGGGACGCCGCGGTCGCGGTTACAGATGGTGACCACTCCGACTGTGAGCACGACGACGCCGATCAGCTTCCCGATCACGAGTACCGGGTCGCGGACGCTCACCCCGTGGCGCCGACTCGAGACAATGCGGCCTATCACCATCGCCGCGTACACGCCGATGCCGACGATGGCGATCGTCCAGCCCCACGTGTCGCTGAAGAAGTATCCCGCGACGTTGTTGATCGTGTTGTCCTGGATCCCCATCACCTGCTCGGGGAGCGCCTTCTGGATCACCCCCTGCCAGATGGAGAGGCCCGCGAGCGTGACGACGAACGCCGGCACGCCGACCAGGGCGACGATCGAGCCCTGGAAGAGGCCGATCGCCGCGCAGGCGAGGAGCGCAACACCGATCGCGAGGATGCCTGCCGGGATCGGGCCGACGTCGGGAATCTGGTGGCCGCTCTCGGGCACCAGCATCTGGGCGACGATGATGCCCGAGACACCGCTGACGAAGCCGATCGAGAGGTCGATCTCGCCGATCAGGAGGACGAAGACGACGCCGTAGGCGAGCATCGTCGTGCCCGTCATCTGGAGGATCGTGTTGTTGAAGTTGACGGCGGTGAAGAAGTTGTCGGCGGTGAAGCCGAAGTAGACGACGATGATGGCCAGCACGACCACGACCGGCCAGCTGCCGAGATTGCCCGAGCGGATCGCCTCCCGAACCCGGAACGGAATCGCCGCGAGACCAGTCGGGTCGAGGTCGGGCAACCCCGGTTCGACCTGGGTGCTCATGCCGTCACCTCGGCCGCCTCGGCCGCGATGCCCGACACCTTCGTCGCCACGCCCGCGGTGATCGCGCCGATGACCTCTTGCTGCGTCGTCTTCTCGCGCTCGTAGACGCCGATGCTGTGCCCGAGACGAAGCACCGTGATGCGATGCGCGACAGCGAAGATGTCGTGCAGGTTGTGCGAGATCAGGACGACTGCGAGTCCCTGCTCGGCGAGACGCGCCACGAGCTCGAGCACCTGCGCCGTCTGGGCCACCCCGAGGGCGGCAGTGGGCTCGTCCAGGATGACGAGCCGCGAGTTCCACATCACGGCCCGCGCGACCGCGACCGACTGGCGCTGACCGCCCGAGAGAGTCGCCACGGGCTGGCGAATGGAGCGAATGGTCGTGACCCTGAGCGACTTCATCGTCTCAGCGGTCTTTGCCTCCATGACGGGCTCCTTGAGCACCTGGAGCGGGTTCGCGGCTTCACGGCCGAGATACATGTTCTGGACGACATCGAGGTTGTCGCACAACGCCAGGTCCTGGTAGACGACCTCGATCCCGAGGCGGGCAGCGTCCTTCGGGCTCCCGATCGTCACGGACTGACCGTCGACGAAGACCTCCCCTTCGTCCCAGCCGTGGATCCCCGCAACGCACTTGATCAACGTCGACTTGCCGGCGCCGTTGTCGCCGACAAGCGCCATCACCTCGCCGGCACGTACTTCGAAGTCGACGGCCGTGAGCGCCTGCACCGAGCCGAAGCTCTTGGAAAGGTCGCGAATCTCGAGTAGCGGGGCCGTCGTGGATGTTGGCGTCACAGTCACGGGCATCCTTCCGGGGTCCGAGGAAAAGAGCCGGGGGCCGCCCGCAAGCGGGCGACCCCCGGGTCTACGAGACGAGCTCGATCTACATAGGCTTGACGCAGTACTTCGCGTACGTGCCGTTGCAGACGTCCTTCTTCTTCAGGAAGCCGCTCGTGAAGAGCATCCGGAAGTTCGCCTTCGTGATGTTCTGCGGCGCAATCAAGATCGCCTTCTCCGGGCCACGGCCCTTCGTCTTGACGACGCTCGTGTACTTGACCGGCTTGCCGTTGACGAGAGCAACGGCCGTGTTCGCCGCGACGACCGCCAGCTTGCGGACGTCCTTGAACACCGTCGCCGTCTGCCAACCGGAGATGATGTTCTGCACGCCCTGCGGGGTCGCGTCCTGCCCGCTCAGCGGAACCGGGCTGAGCTTGTGAGCCTTGAGCGAGACCACGACCGAGTTGGCGAGGTTGTCGTTCGCCGCCGTGACGCCGTCGATCTTGTTGCTCGTCTTGACGAGCATCTGCTCGAACACCGTCTGCGCGGTCGGGCCGTCCCAGTCCTTGACGAACTGCTGCGGGCCTTTGGTGAGGATCTTCTTCTTGAACAGCGGGTTCAGGACAACGTCATTGCCGCTCTTGAAGAGGTAGGCATTCGCGTCGACCTGACCGCCCCAGAGGGCGGCGACGACGGGCTTCTTGCCGTACTTGCCCTTCGCCTTCAGACCGGCGATCACGGCCGCTGCCTGAAGCTTGCCGACCGTCTTGCCGTCGAACGAGAGGTAGGCAACTGCGTTACCACCCTCGACCTGGCGGTCATAGTCGATCGACTTCGCACCGGCTGCAGCAGCCTTCTTCTCGATCGCGGCGGCCGACACGGAGTCGATCGGGGCGATGATGATGACCTTGGCGCCGTTCGCGAGGCACTGCTCGGCCTGCGCGGTCTGCTTCTGCGGGTCGCCGAGCGCGTTCACGATCGTGTGGCTGACCTTTGCCGCCGTCAGCGTCTTCTCCATGAACGGCCGGTCGAACTGCTCCCAGCGGACCGACGTCTTCGTGTCCGGAAGCAGCACGCAGACGAGGGCCGTGGCCGTCCTCTGGGCAGGCTTCGCGAACGCCGCCGTCACTGCCACGCTGACCGCGGCGAGCGCAACGACGAACAGGATGACAAATTTCTTCACGATGGTTCTCCTCCTGGTGATGTGCCTTGATGTGCGGCGGGGCAACCTTACAGTCCTATGTGGCGCTGTTCAATCGCCTCGCCGTGAGAGCGCTGCACGTGCTGTTCGAACGCGGTGGACACCTCCTTCGTAACTCGTTCGGGCAGCGACCACCGTCGCCCGGCTACCGCAGCCGGACCGACTCTTGACCCCAGGCCGTTGTCGAACCCGCATTGTCAGAAAACCCTTTCTCGCAGAACGCCCGCGCGTTCGGCGACGAGCCACGGCTCCGCCAGCACGGACATCAGCGTCAGCGCAGCGGCGCCACGCACCGCAGCTCCTTCGCCGAACTCCGATGCGCGTACCTCGCACCCCGACCAGGCGGACGAGAGCACGCGCTCGTCGAGCACCCTGCGCACATTGTCGACGAGCCAGGGTGCGAGTGGCCCGAAGCATCCTCCGAGTACGACGACGTCGACATCGAATAGGTTGACGACCGACCCCAGGCCGAGGCCGAGATAACGACCAGTCTCGGAGAGGCTGTCGATCACGGCCTCGTCGCCCTGTTCGGCGCGACGGACGATCTCCGCGGTGATGCCGCGGGTCCGGCCACCGGCAGCAATCGCAACACCGGCTCGCCGCGTGATCGATTCGAGGCCGACGAAGGTCTCGAGACATCCGGTTGAGCCGCACTTGCAGGGAGGGCCTGTCGGATCGACGGTGACGTGCCCGAACTCGCCACCGAAGCCGTGGGCGCCGCGGAACAGCTCACCGTCGATGAAGATGCCACCACCGACGCCGATCTCGCCGAAGACACACGCGAAGTTCTTCGCGCCGCGGGCGACGCCCTGCCAGTGCTCGGCAAGCGCGGCAAGGTTCGACTCGTTGTCGACGCGCACGACGAGGTCGCCGGCGGCGGGCAGCCGGGCGGCTATCTCGTCGGCGACCGGGATCCCCGACCAGCCGAGGTTCGGTGCACGGAGCAGCGTTCCGGTCTGGGCCTCGACGAGGCCTGGCAGCGCAACGGCGACGCCGGCGGGGACGAGTTGCATCTCCGAGGCTGCGTCGAGCGCGTCGCACGCCATGCGGCCGAGCCGATTGAGCACGGGCCGCGGCGACGAGCGCCGGTTGTCCGTGTGCACGCGCCGCTCGTAGCGAATCGTCCCGGTCAGGTCCTCGACGCAAACGGCGAGGTAGTCGACGTTGACCTCGAGCCCGATCGAAACCACCCGATCGCCGAGCTCGAGCGTCTGCGCGGGCCGGCCGACGCGACCGGGATGCTCGTCGGCGCCCGTCTCGCGAAGGAGATCGAGGTCGATGAGCTCGCCGACGAGGCTCGAGACCGTTCCTCTGGTCAACCCCGTCTCGGCAGCGACACTGGCGCGGGAACGCGGCTCACCCGCCGCGATCTGCTTCAACACGACGCCGAGGTTGGCGCGCCTGACCGTGGTCTGGTCGGCACGCGCGTATGCTCCCAGAGGACGCTCGAAACTCACGTGGCGACCCGTGAAATGCGGCATGTCGACGTCGACTTCTGCAAACCCGACATCGGGTTTTGTACGGGCATCGCACAAATGTAACGCCTGGACAGCGGATGTCAACAACCGGTAGCGAAGCCGGCCTCGCATTGCGAGGCGAGGGACACGGACGGGCTCTCACTCGTAGACTCCTGGCGTGATCGCCGACGGCCATCTCGACCTTCTCCTCGAGCTCGGATACCGCGAGCTCCGGTTCGGGGAGACAGGCTCATTCGCACGGACGTGGCTGCCGCTCCTCGAAGCCGGCGGCGTCGGGCTGCAGGTGTGCCCTGTCTTCGTCGAGCTCGAGCGCCAGCCCGAGGGAACGCTCCGCGAGGCGCTCGGCCAGGCGACCTGCCTCCTCCGCGCGGTACGCGAGAACCCGGAGCGCGTCGCCCAGATCCGAAGCGCCTCCGACCTCGACGCGGTCGAGACGCGGTGAGCGGATCGGGCTGATGCTGTCACTCGAAGGCGTGGAGCAGTTCGGCTACGAGACGTGGCCGGCCGAGACGTTCTGGGAGCTCGGCATGCGCATGGCGGGGCTGACGTGGAATCGCCGCAACCCCTTCGCGGACGGGGCTGCCGAGGACGGTGGGCTGTCACGGCTCGGCCGGGCACTCGTCGACGAGCTCGTCCGGCTCGGCGTGATCCTCGACCTGGCCCACGCGTCACCGACGACCTTCACCGAGCTGATCGCCCGCGCTGCGGGCGCGCCGGTGATCTGTACCCACGCCGCCTGCCGGTCGGTCAACGACCATCCGCGCAATCTGACGGACGACCAGCTCCGAGCGCTCGCCGCCGCCAACGGGCTGTTCGGCCTGATGCTCCATCCACTGGCTATAGGCCACGAGCAACGGACGCTGGATCGGGTTGTCGACCACCTCGAGCACGCGGTCGGCCTGATCGGCATCGACCGGGTCTGCTTCGGCGGCGACTTCACGACCCGCCTGAGCGAGGTGCTGCCACCCATGCCTGAGCCGGCAGACGGCTTGATGCCCGCGGGTCTCCGGCCGGGAGCGGGGATCGAGGGCCTCAAGGGGCCGGAGGACTATCCGGCGCTCCTCGGGACCATGCGCGCGCGGGGCTGGAGCGAGAGCGATCTCGAGGCGGTAGCGGCGCGGAATCTGCTCGGGTTCCTCCGCAGCGCCCTGCCGCGGAGCTCGTGATGAAGCTCGGAATCCCTGGTGGTGACCGGGGGGAGGCGATGTGACATCTGCCGCCCCTTCGAGCCTCGTGGAGCCGGTCTCCGCCGAGTCACCCAGCGGGGACGAGGAGGAGCGTCGCACGAGCTACCTCGAGCTGTTCTTCGATCTCGTCTTCGTCTTCGCGGTCACGCAGGTCACCGTTCTCCTCCTCTCCAACACGAGCCCGGCGGGCTTTGCCCGGTCGGCTCTCGTGCTCGCGCTCGTGTGGTGGGCCTGGTCGGGCTTCACCTGGATGACGAACGCGGTCGACATCGAGAGCCAGCTGACGAAGCTGCTCTTTCTCGGCGGGATGGCGGGTGCGTTCTTCATGGCGCTCGCCGTTCCTGGCTCCTACGGCGACGAGGGCGCCTGGTTCGCCTGTGCGTACTTCTTCGTCCGGGTGCTCAACGTCGTCCTCTACGGCTCGGGGTTGAAGGCTCGGCCCGCCGAGCGGTCCGCCTTCCTCCGGCTCGCACCGTTCTTCCTGGTCGCGCCGGCGCTGGTCTTGGCGGGTGGCCTCGTCGAGAGCCTCCCGCTCCGCAGCGCGCTGTGGGTGATGTCGCTCGCCGTCGACGTTGTGGGTGTGCTCGCGACCGGACGCGAGAACGACTGGCGTGTCTCGCCCGCGCACTTCGCGGAGCGATATGCGCTCATCGTCATCATCGCGCTCGGTGAGTCGATCGTCGCCATCGGGACGAGCGTCGAGGATCTGCCGCGGGACGCGACGTTCGCGCTATCGGTGATCATCGCGTTCGCCGGAGTCGCAGCGCTGTGGTTCGCCTACTTCGGCTTCGTGTCGGGGGCCGTGGAGCGGGCGCTCCACCGAGCGGCGCCGAGCCGCCGTGGGCCGCTGGCGCGCGACGTGTTCACGTTCTTCCACTACCCGATCGTGCTCGGAATCGTCCTCTTCGCGGTTGCGGCGAAAAAGGTGGTCGCCCATCCGGATGACCCGCTCTCGCGGGCTGGGCGCGTCGCGCTCGGGCTCGGCGTGGCGCTCTTTTTTGCGGGCTTCCTGCTGTCGCGGTACCGCATCGTCCGCACCATCGGCCCGGAGCGACTGGCCGCAGCCTGCGTCAGCCTCGTCGTCGTCGTCGTCCTTCGATCGATCCCCGCCGTGTGGCTGCTCGCCACCGTCACGGCCGTCATCGTGATCGCCGTCGTCGCCGAGCGGCTTCGGTACCGTCGCGCCCCGAGCCCACTGCTCGAGGCCGCGTAGTCCGGACGCTCTACAACGCCGCGCCTCCGTCGGCGAGCAGCGTCGCGCCGTTGACGTAGGCCGCGTCGTCCGAGAGCAGCCACGCCACGAGCGCAGCGATCTCCTCGGGGCGCCCGAGCCGGCCTGCCGGAATCTCGGCCGCGAGCGCGGCGATCCTGTCGCCTGCCAGCTCGCGCACGGTCTCACCCTCGATCGTGCCGGGCGCGACCGCGTTGACGGTGACGCCCGCAGGAGCGAGGGTTGCCGCTGCCCGGCGCGTGAGCGCGATCAGACCGGCCTTCGACGTTGCATAGTGCGCGCCCGTGACGCCGCGGCCACGGAGCGCGGAATCCGAGGCGATGTTGACGATCCGCCCGTCGCCGCGATCTCGTAGGTGTGGACCGACGGCGCGGATCCCGAGGAACGGGCCGCGCAGGTTCGTCGCGAGCACGTCGTCCCACTCCGCCGTCTCGATCTCGAAGAGCCCACGAACGACCGTGCGGGCGGCGCCGTTGACGAGGGCACCGAGGTCGCCTGCCGCCTGCGCCGCGTTGACGACGCGCTCCCACGACTCCGCATCACGAACGTCCATCGCGACTGGCACGGCCTCCCCACCGAGCTCGGCGGCGAGGCGGGCGACCGCGGCGCCGTCGATGTCCGCGAGGACGAGCGTCCACCCGTCCGCGTCGAGCCGACGGGCGACGGCGGCGCCGATGCCTCTGCCGGCGCCGGTGACGATCGCGACCGTCACTCGAGCAGGCTCGCGCCGATCGCCCCGCCGAGGTCACCGAGCTCCGCAAGCAGGTACGCGGGAGGCTCACGGAAGAACGTGTGCTCGTTCGCCGCCGCCTCGATCCGGGCGAGCCAGTCCGCGCCGAGCCGCTCGCCGAGGCCACCGCCGATCACGACCGCCTCGACGTCGAGCAGCGTCACCGCCGAGCCGATCCCGACCCCGAGCGCCTGCACGGCGCGGAGGACGAGCTCCTCGGCGACGGCGTCGCCTGCCTGCAGCGCGCGTAGCCAGACACCGCTCGTAAGCCGGTCGCGACCTCGCTTCTCCATCAGCTCGAAGAGGACCGTCGGCCGCTCCTTGGCGAGCTCGCGCGCCCGATCCTCGAGCGCACCTCGCCCGGCGTACGCCTCGACACAGCCCTCGAGGCCACAGTTGCAACGGCGGCCACCGGGCTTCGAGCACACGTGCCCGATCTCGCCGGCGGAGCCGCGTCCGGTCAGCTTGCGTCCGTCCATCACGATGCCGCCGCCGACCCCGGTGCCCCAGAACACGCCCAGGAACGAGGCGAGCCCGCGGCCCGCGCCGAAGCGATGCTCGGCATCGACCGCCACGTTGACGTCGTTCCCGATCCGGACCGGCCGGCCGAGCTCGGCTGCCAGAGCCGGGCCGAGGGGGAACGGTGCGTCCCAGCCTTCGATGTTCGGGACGTGGAGCACGGTGCCCGTCTCGGCGTCGATCGCGCCCGGCGCGCCGATGCCGATCCCTGCGAGGCCCATCGGCTCGACGCCCGCGTCGTCGAGCGCGGCCCGCAGCGCCTCGGCGAGCTCGAAGGCGACGGCCTCGGGACCGCCCTTGCGAGGCGTGTCGCGGCGCGCGCTGCCGAGCACGGTCGCCTCGCCGTTCGTCACGACGGCCTGGATCTTCGTCCCGCCGAGGTCGAGGCCGCCCTTCATGCGCGTCACGACAGCCAGCGCACGACCTCCCCGATCGGCTTGCGGTTGGCCCGCTCGCTCCACTCCTCGACCGTGTGCCGCCCTGCGTCGCGCGGTCGCTCGGGCAGTCCGAAGGAGAGGACGATCACCGGTGCCTCTTCCTCCGCCACCTCCAGCACGACCCGCGCCAGCTCGACGTCACTGATGCCGTTCGGGCACGACGCGAGCCCCTCGGCCCACGCGGCCAGGAGCATGCTCTGCGCCGCGCGCCCGGCGTCGAACAGGACCGGGCCCTTTCCGTGCACGACGATCGCCACCACGAGCCCCGCACCGAGCACGTTGTCGGGGACGAAGACCGCGCCCGCGAGCTGCTCGATCCGCGCTCGCCCCGCCGGGACGACGAACGTCCACGGCTGCGCATTCCGCGACGACCCCGAGAGCCGCCCCGCATCGAGCACGCGCCTCGTCAGCTCGGGCGGCAACGGATCGGGCAGCGTTCGTCGCTCGTCGCGACGGCTGGCGATCGCGAGCAGCGTCTCCATGGCGCCACCCTACCGCCCCGGCAAGCCCCGGACGGTGCAGCAGCCCTCTAAGCTGGGGTGATGGCGCAGCCGGCGGACCAGGAGACGGTGAGCCTGTTGCGCTGGCTCCGACGCCAACTGAGGCAGCCGACGCCGGAGCGCGAGCACCTCGAGGCCGCGGTTGCGAACGACGATCCGCAGGAGGCGCGGCGGCTGCTCCGCCGGTACGACTTCGGCGATGCGCAGCGCCGGCACGTCGACGGCCTGATCGACCGCTGGGAGAAGAAGGTGGCAAGCCGTGGCCCGCGCTGAGAACGAGGCGCTCGTCCGCGGTATCTTCGACGCCTTCGCGCAGAAGCGCGGCTTCGCCCTGCGCAACGTGTTCGCGGACGACGCGACCTGGGTCGTGCCGGGTACGGGCTCGATGGCGGGGACGTTCGCCGGCAGGGAGGCGATCTTTGCCTTCCTCGGCCGGCTGCCGAAGGAGACCGGTGGAACCTACTCGTCGTCCCTGATCGACGTGCTCGCGTCGGACGACCGCGCGGCGGCGCTCTACCGCGCTCGCGGCGAGCGTCACGGCCGGACGCTCGAGCTCGATCAGGTGCTGCTCTTCCGGATCGAGAACGGGCTCGTGCGGGAGGTGCTCGCACTGCCGAGCGACCCGGCCGAGTTCGACCGCTTCTGGGCCTGAGCGCATCGGCGGGCGCCGACGAGCGCCCCGCGCGCGCGTCCGAAAGCGCCAAGGGTGTCTCCCTCCGGGAGACACCCTTGGCGTCGTCTTTGTGACGATTTCTCCACAAGAGCGAGTCTGCGAGTCATTCGGGAGCAATTGTGGAATTGTGTAACAATGTTGAATGGCCCGAACCCAGGTTCTGATCGCAGCGATTCTCTTCGGCACCACCGGCACTGCCCAGGCGCTCGGGCCGGACGGCTCGACGCCGATGACCGTCGGCGCGAGCCGGATCCTCGTCGGCGGCAGCATCCTCGCCGCCATGGCGCTCGCCTCGGGTGGCTTCCGGGGACGGTGGCCGATCGGCCACGTCCTGCTCGCAGGCGCCGGCGTGGCGATCTACCAGCTCGCGTTCTTCCAGGCCGTCGCCGAGACGGGAGTGGCCGTCGGCGCGATCGTCGCGATCGGGTCGGGTCCGGTCTTCGCCGGCATCCTCGAGCGCGTCCTCGACGGTGCCTTTCCCGGACGCACCTGGCTCGTCGCGACCGCGCTCGCCACCTCGGGCGTTGTGGTGCTCTCGCTCGCCTCGGCCACCGATGCGTCGCTGTCGGCCGCGGGGATCGGGCTCGCCCTCGTCTCGGGCCTGGGCTACGCCACCTACACGATCGTGGCGAAGCGACTCCTCCGGCTCGGCCACACGCCTGTCGCCGTGATGGGGGCGTCGTTCGGGCTCGGGGCCGTGCTCCTCCTCCCCGTCCTCCTGCTCGGCAACACGGCCTGGCTCCACACACCCGACGGGCTCGCCCTCGCCCTGTACCTCGGCATCGTCCCGACCGCACTTGCCTACTCGCTGTTCGCGCGCGGCCTGCGGAGCCTCGACGCTTCCGAGGTGACGACGCTCGTGCTCGCCGAGCCGCTCACTGCCACGGTGCTCGGCGTCGTCGTCCTCGGCGAGAGGGTCGGTGTGGGCGGCTTGCTCGGCGCCGTCCTCATCCTTGCCGGGCTCGCCGTTCTCGCGTTACCTCGACCCGGCTTGCGAAGTGCGACTGCGGGGTCCACACCATGACGAGCGCGCTCCGCCGGATCTCCGTCGTCGACGAGCTCACCGCCGCTCTGCGGAACCGGATCCTCGACGGAGACCTCGCACCGGCGACGCCGCTGCGAGAGACCGACCTCGCGCAGGCGTACGCCGTCTCGCGGCACACGTTGCGCGCCGCGCTCCGCGAGCTCGCGGTCGAGGGCCTCGTCAGGATCGAGCCCAACCGCGGCGCCGCGGTCGCGCGGCTCGACGAGGCAGACATCAAGGGCCTGTACGAGCTCCGCGCCGCGCTCGAGCTCGAGGCAGCGCACCTCGCCCTCGAGCGGCACGACGGCCGGCTCACGCCGGAGGTCGTCGCCGCCGTCGCGCACCTCACGGCCACGTGTCGCCGCAATCGGCCGTCGTGGCACGCAGTCGCCGCAGCTCACGCGACCGTGCACGGCGCGATCGTCACCGCTGCCGGCTCGAGCCGGATCGAGGCGAGCTACGCAGCCCTCGCCCGCGAGCTGCAGCTCTTCCTCGTGCAGCTACAGCCGGTGTGGTCACTCGAGCGAATGGTCACGCATCACGAGGCGTTGCTCGTCGAGCTCGAGCGGGAAGGCCCGCCTGCACTCAGACGCCATCTGCAAGAAGGCGCCGACGCGGTACTCGGCGTAACCAGTCTGTAGGCGCGTCGCCGCTATTCGCCCCAATTGGAATCGTGGCCGGTCCCACCGAGCGACTCGATCACGATCTCGAGCAATCGCCCGGACGAGAGCACGTGCTCGCGGGCGAGGAGCCGGGCCCCCGCCGCGCTGCCAGCCGCGATCGCATCGCGGATCGCGCGATGCTGCAGGTCGTTCTTCGCATAGAGCTCGTCGAGCTCGACACGGGCGCTCCACACGCGATCGCCGATGAACGTCCGCCGCGCGCTCTTTGCAAGCCGTTCGACGAACGGCATCGCGGCGACACCGTAAATGACGTCGTGAAATGCGTAGTTCGCCTGCATCCACTCGACGAACAACGGTGACTCGCTCGCGAGGCCGTGCCGTGCCTGCTCGCGCAGCTCGAGCGTCAACGCCGAGAACCGCTCCTGCGCGGCATCGAGCGCCTCGAGGTCGGCGGCCGTCATGCGCGGCGTCGCGACCTCGGTGGCGAGCGACTCGAGCTCGGCGCGCACGAGGTACGCCTCACGGAGCTCGGCCGGGGAGACGGAGCGCACCCGCACGCCCCGGTTGGGCTCGAACGAGACGAGCCCGAGGGCCGCCAGACGGCGCAGCGCCTCACGCACCGGCGTCCGCGAGACCTCGAAGCGCTCGGAGAGCTGCTCCTGCCGCAGGACGGTGCCGGGAGCGATGAGACCACCCACGATCTCGTCCTCGAGCACACGCGCGATGTCGTCTGCCTTCGTCGAGAGGAGCGTGGACACGGCCGCAGTGTACGTTCGAAGTCCAGAATCCACAATTCTTGGATCCGAAATGGGCAAATTTGTCGCTTTGCATGTCCTTGAGCCCTCAGCTAGGATCCAATGCACCAAAACTTGGATCCCAGAGGAGGCACCACCATGAGCCCGGCAGACACCATCGAGCGTCCCTACAGCGAGGCCGACGTCGAGCGTCTGCGAGGCTCGGTCACGATCGAGCACACGCTCGCCCGCCTCGGCGCCGAGCGGCTGCGGAAGCTGCTCGCCGAGGACGAGTGGGTGCCGGCGCTCGGCGCCATGACGGGCGGCCAGGCCGTGCAGATGGTCAAGGCCGGCCTCAAGGCGATCTATCTCTCCGGCTGGCAGGTCGCGGCCGACGCGAACCTCTCGGGCAACACGTATCCCGATCAGAGCCTCTACCCGGCGAACAGCGCCCCCGCGCTCGTGAAACGCATCAACAGCGCGCTGCTCCGGGCCGATCAGATCACGCACGCCGAGAGCGACGACTCCGTCCACTGGCTCGCGCCGATCGTGGCCGACGCCGAGGCTGGATTCGGCGGGCCGCTCAATGCCTACGAGATCATGAAGTCGTTCATCGAGGCCGGCGCGGCGGCTGTCCACTTCGAGGATCAGCTCTCGTCCGAGAAGAAGTGCGGCCACCTGGGCGGCAAGGTGCTCGTCCCTACTGCTCAGCACATCCGGACGCTGATCGCTGCGCGGCTCGCGGCAGATGTCTGCAACGTGCCGACGCTGATCGTGGCCCGAACCGACGCGCTCTCGGCCTCGCTGCTGACGAGCGACATCGACGAGATCGACCGCGAGTTCTGCACCGGCGAGCGCACGCCCGAAGGCTTCTTCCGCGTCCGTGACGGGATCGAGGCCGCTATCGCCCGTGGCCTCGCATATGCCCCGTACTGCGATCTGATCTGGTGCGAGACCTCGACGCCCGACATGGCCGAGGCCGAGAAGTTCGCCGCCGCGATCCACGAGCAGTACCCCGGCAAGCTCCTTGCCTACAACTGCTCGCCGTCGTTCAACTGGCGTAAGCACCTGAGCGACGAGCAGATCGCCGCGTTCCAGCGCGACCTTGCCGCGCTCGGCTACCGCTTCCAGTTCATCACCCTGGCCGGCTTCCACGCCGTCAACCTCTCGATGTTCGAGCTCGCCCGCGGCTACCGCGAAGAAGCGATGCCAGCCTACGTGCGGCTCCAGGAGCGCGAGTTCGATCTCGAGGACGAGGGCTACACCGCAACGCGCCACCAGCGGGAGGTCGGCGCCGGCTACTTCGACCAGGTGCTCGAGACGATCACCGGCGGCCAGAGCTCGACGCTCGCCCTCAAGGGCTCGACCGAGGAGCAGCAGTTCGAGACCGAGACGGCCGTCGGCGCGCACTGAGCCACCGACGGCCGGCCCGGCTCTCGATGACGCCACCCCTGTATCGTGGCGCGGCGTGAGCGACGACGTCCTCGAAGCGCGTCCGCCCGAGGTGCCGACCGGGCTCGCGACCGACGTGGCGCGCTCGCTCTTCGGCATCGACGGAGAGGCGACGGCGCTCGACGGCGAGCGCGACCGCAACTTCCTGATCGACGGAGAGGGCGGATCGTTCGTCCTCAAGGTCGGCAACCCGGCCGACCCGGCCGGCGTCGTCGAGATGCAGGTGCTCGCGATGGAGCACGCGCTCGCGGCCGATCCGACGCTGCCGCTTGCCCGGCCACAACGCACGCTCGAGGATCGGCCGATCGGCTCCGTCGCGATCGGCGGCGTCGAGCACGCCGTTCAACTCGTTGCCTTCGTCGAGGGCGACCCCATGCCGCCTGGCCCGACGAGCCCGACCACACGCCGCTCGATCGGCGCTGCCGTGGCCCGCCTCGACCGGGCACTTGCAGGGTTCTCCCACCCACTCGCCCACCGCACGCTGCTGTGGGACGTGGGACGGCTGCCGCAGCTCCGCCCCAAGCTTCCCCACCTCTCGCGCGATCGTCGCGTGCTCGTCGAGCGAGCACTCGACCGCTACGAGTCGTCGGTCGAGCCCCTGCTCCGCTTCGTCTCGCAGTCGACGATCCACAGCGACGTGAACCCCGCCAACGTCCTTCTCGCGCGCGACGACGCCGAGCGCGTGGCTGCCATCATCGACTTCGGCGACCTCGTCCACACGCGAACCGTGATCGACCCGGCGATCGCTGCGGCGTACCAGGCATTCCGTGCCCCTGACCCGCTCGAACCTCTCATCGAGGTCGTGACGGCCTATCACGCGATCAGGCCGCTGACCGCAGCCGAGCTCATGCTCGTACCCGAGCTCGCCGCGGCCCGGATGGCGCAGTCGCTCCTCATCTCCGCGTGGCGCGCCGAGCTGCACCCCGACAACGTGAGCTACATCCTCGCGGATGCGGCCGACTGCTTCACGACCCTCTCGCTGCTCGACGAGCACGATCCGACGGCGCTCGCAGCCGCGCTCGCCGAGGCCTGCGGCGTGCGGATGCACGAGCCAGCCGACCTTGGCGAGAGCCTCGCCCTGCGGGCTTCCCGGCTCGGGCCGGCGCTCTCGCTGAGCTACGACAAACCGGTCCGCCTCGTCTCCGGGGAGGGCGTCTGGCTCACCGACAGCGACGGTAACCGGCTACTCGATGCCTACAACAACGTGCCGCACGTCGGCCACTCACATCCGCGCGTGACGGCCGCGCTCGCCGCCCAGGCCCGGAGGCTGACCACCAACACGCGCTACCTCGTGGACGAGGTCGCCGACTACGCCGACCGACTCGTAGCGCTCCTTCCGGACGAGCTCTCTGTCGTAATGTTCGTCAACTCGGGCAGCGAGGCGAATGACGTCGCGATCCAGATTGCGCGCGCCGTCACGGGCAATCGAGGAGCGGTGATCACCGAGCACGCCTACCACGGCACCACCGCCGCGACCGCTGCGCTCTCACCGGAGGAGCTCGGCCCCGCCGCGCTCGAGCCCTGGGTGGCGCGGATCGGAGGCGCGGCCACGCTCGCCTCGCGCGACGCAGGTGCAACGGTCGGCGATGAGGTCGACGGCGCACTCGCGCGGCTGCGCGAGGCGGGCCACGAGCCGGCGTTCCTGATCTGCGACGACGTCTTCTCGAGCGACGGCATCTTCGCTGTGCCGCCCGGCTACCTCGGCGCCGCGTACGAGCGAGCGCGAGCAGCCGGTGCGCTCTGCGTCGCCGACGAGGTGCAGGCCGGCTTCGGCCGTGTGGGGCTTCCGTTCTGGGGGTTCGCCCAGGACGGCGTGGTGCCCGACATCGTCACGCTCGGCAAGCCGATGGGCAACGGCCACCCGATGGGCGCGGTCATCACGACGCCTGCCATCGCAGCCGAGTTCGCCGCGCGCTGGCACTTCTTCTCGACGTTCGCCGGCTCTCCGGTTGCCGCCTCTGTCGGCTCGGCCGTGCTGGACGTGATCGAGCACGAGCATCTCGCCGAGCAGGCAGAGAGCGTCGGCGCCTACCTCCGAGCCCGCCTCACCGAAGTCGCCGCGGCGCAGCCCGCCATCAGGCACGTGCGCGGCCCCGGCCTCTTCGTCGGTGTCGAGCTCGATTGCGGTGCCGAGGACCGGGCGGACATCGGCAAGCGCGTCGCCAACGGCCTCCGTCACCGCGGCATCCTCGTCGGCGCGACCGGGCCGCGGCTGAACGTGATCAAGATCCGCCCACCGCTCGTCTTCACCGAAGCCCATGCCGATCGAGTCGCCGCCGCGCTCGACGTAACCCTCTCCGACGAAATGGGATGATGCCGCGATGATCGAAACGACCGACGTGCTCACCGACGAGGCCCGCAGCTTCCTGAACGATCTTCAGCGCGCGTTCGGGCCGCGCCGCGCCGCGCTTCTCGCATGCCGCGAGGAGCGTCTCGAGCGGCTCCACGCCGGCGAGCTGCCCGACTTCCTGGCAGAGACGGCGGAGATTCGCGCCGGCGACTGGCGCGTGGCGCCGACGCCCGCGGAGATCGACGACCGGCGCGTCGAGATCACGGGGCCGGTCGACCGCAAGATGGTGATCAACGCGCTCAACTCGGGCGCGCGCGTGTTCATGGCCGACTTCGAGGACTCGAACTCCCCGACCTGGTTCAACTGCATCGACGGGCAGCGCAACCTGACCGATGCCCTCGAGCGGACGATCTCGCTCGACACCGGCGAGAAGCAGTACGCGCTCGGGGACGATCCGGCGGTGCTGTTCGTGCGGCCGCGGGGCTGGCATCTCGAGGAGCGGCACTACGAGGTCGACGGCGAGCCGATGTCCGGCTCGCTCTTCGACTTCGGCCTCTACTTCTTCCGCAACCACGGTCGGAACGGCCGCTACTTCTACCTCCCGAAGCTCGAGTCCCATCTCGAGGCGCGACTCTGGAACGACGTCTTCGTCTGGGCGCAGGAGCGGCTCGGCGTGCCACGGGGAACGATCAAGGCGACCGTCCTGATCGAGACGATCCTCGCCGCGTTCGAGATGGACGAGATCCTCTACGAGCTGCGCGAGCATTCGGCCGGGCTCAACGCCGGCCGCTGGGACTACATCTTCAGCGTGATCAAGAAGCTCGGCCACCGGCCGGAGATGGTGCTGCCGGACCGGAGCGCCGTGACGATGGCGGTGCCGTTCATGCGCTCCTACTGCGAGCTGCTCGTCAAGACCTGCCACCACCGCGGCGCGTTCGCAATGGGAGGCATGGCAGCATTCATTCCCTCGCGCCGCGACGCCGACGTGAATGCCGTCGCGTTGGCAAAGGTGCGCGAGGACAAGGAGCGTGAGGCGTCGCAGGGCTTCGACGGCACGTGGGTCGCCCATCCCGACCTCGTCCCGACCGCGTACGAGGCGTTCGACGCCGTCCTCGGCGACCGGCCGAACCAGATCGACCGGCAGCGCGACGACGTCGACGTCACCGGCGCGGATCTCCTCGACATCGCGGCGACGCCGGGCGACGCAACCGAGGACGGCCTCCGCAACAACGTCTCGGTCGGGATCCAGTACCTCGCGGCGTGGCTCCAGGGCTCAGGTGCCGTGGCGATCAACAACCTCATGGAGGACGCCGCCACGGCCGAGATCAGCCGCTCCCAGATCTGGCAGTGGCTCCACCATGACCGCTTCAGCGCCGAGGACGTCTCCCGCATCACGGGTGAGGAGATGGCCCAGCTCGGTTCCGGCTACGACGAGGCACGGACGATCTTCGAAAGCATCGCGACACGTCCCGACTACGTCGAGTTCCTCACGCTGCCGGCGTACGACCAGCTCGTTCTCGACGAAGGCTGACCGTCCGGACGCAGGCGTTCGGGGCACCCGTCGGGCGACGGAGCGTGCTGCCCGCATGCGATGATTGGCCGATGAGAGCGGCATTCGTCGGAGGCTCGTCGGGCATCGGGCTGGCGGCGGCAAGGCTCGCGGTCGAGGCCGGCTGGGATGTCGTGATTCTCAGTCGCGACCCGGGGCGCGCCGACATCGATGCCGAGCGGGTCGCCCTCGACATCGCAGACGAGGCGGCCGTGCGCGAGACGTTCGCAGCGCTCGGCCCCATCGACCATCTCGTTCTCTCGCCCGTCGCCCGGGCGGGAGGCCCGGCGATGTCACTCGACCTCGGGGCAGCCCGGAAGGCGTTCGAGACGAAGCTCTGGGGCCCATTCGCGGCAGTCCAGGCCGCCGATGTCCGCGAGTCGATCGTGTTCGTGACCGGTGTCGCGGCAGCAACTCCGATGCGTGGCGGCTCGGCAACGGCGGCGGTCAACGGTGCCCTCGAGGCGCTCGTGCGCACGCTTGCCGTCGAGCTCGCACCGGTACGCGTCAACGCCGTCTCGCCGGGGATCATCGCAACGCCCACGTGGGACGGCATGGCAGCCGAGGATCGGACCGCGATGTTCGACCGTTTCACAGGCGCTCTTCCGGCGGGACGCGTCGGCACGGCAGAAGATCTTGCGACTGCGATCTGGCTCCTGCTCACGAACGGCTTCGTCACCGGGATCACCCTCCCGGTCGACGGCGGGCACAGGCTCGCCGCTCCCTGACGATGCGTGCGACCCGCGTCGAGACGGCCGACGCCTTCCTGTCGCTCGCCGGGCCGTTCCTCTGCGCGCACGAGGCCGAGCACAACCTCGCGCTCGGCCTGGTCGGGCGGCTACGGGTCGAGCCGCGCCTCTATGGCTTCGATCCGACGTTCATCGTCGTCGAGGACGCCGGCGCGGTAATCGGCTGCCTGCTCCGAACACCGCCGCACGGCATCGTTCTCAGCCGCTTCGACGACCTCGCGGCCGTGGACGTCGTTGCCGCAGAGGCGCTCGACATGCATCCGGGGCTTCCCGGCGCCGTCGGGCCGAAAGCGGTGACTGCCCGGTTCGCGACGGCGTGGTCTCGCGCGACCGGCGACTCCGCCCGGATCTCGATCTCGCAGCGCGTCCACGCCGCGGCGCACGTGCGCCCAATCCCCCGGGCCTCCGGGCACATGCGCGAGGCACGGCCGGCCGATCTGTCGACCGTGCTGACGTGGCTCCGAGCGTTCGCAGACGAGGCGCTCGGCGACACACCGCACATCGAGGAGATCGAGCTCACCTACCGCCGCCGTGAGGCCGACCCGCACGGCGCGTGGCTCGTCTGGGACGACGACGGCCCGGTATCCCTCGCGGCGTTCGGCAACCCGACGCCGAGCGGCACACGCGTCGGCCCCGTCTACACGCCGCCCGAGCACCGCGGCCGCGGGTATGCAACGTCCCTCGTCGCCGATCTCACCGCCGATCGGCTTGCAACGGGACTCGGGTACTGCTTCCTCTTCACCAACGTCGCGAACCCGACCTCGAACGCGATCTACGCCCGGATCGGCTACGAACCGGTCGCCGACTGGGATCAGTGGGCGTTCGAGCGACTCCAGCGTTGACTGCCGCGTGCCGATGACGAAGGGATGTCGTCCCGCTTCTACCTCACGATCGGCCTCACGATCGCAGCGGTTGCCTTCGGCGGCTGGCGCATGCTCGTGCCCGGCAGCGATGTCGCCTCCTCCGGCGTCTCGAACGAGGTCACCTCGCTCATCTCGACGACACTCCGGGCGCAGTTCACCGGCGCGCAGGCGAGCCTTGACGCGCAACGCGTCGCCACCGGCACGTACGCGGGGACGGTCGTCCCGCCTCCGCTCACCCTCGTGCGCGCCGATACGGCGTCGTACTGCCTGCAGCTCGAGAAGGGAGCCGTGCTCCAGCATCTCGCGGGGCCTGGCGGCACGCCGGCACCCGGCCCCTGCTGACGCCCGCTCGCAGGCGCGATAGATTGGCGCCATGCTCGAGCTGCGCCCGAACTGCGAGTGCTGTGACCGCGACCTGCCTCCGGACAGCGATCTCGCCCGCATCTGCACGTTCGAGTGCACGTTCTGTGGCGACTGCGCCGAGAGCGTGTTCGGCGGCCGGTGTCCGAACTGCGGAGGCGACTTCACGCGGCGACCCGTGCGGCCGGCAGCGTCGCTCGTGAAGCATCCGGCGTCCACCGAGCGGGTGCTCAAGCCTCACCCGGCATGCGCGCCCGCCGCAGCCGGCTGAGCCCGGCTACTCCCAGAAGCCGGCGTGCACCGCTGCTGCCTGCTCTGAGAGGTGCGGGCCGCTGACCTCGACCTGCCGGCCACCACGGGCAAAGACCTCCCGACACGGCAGCCGCAACGTCGAATCGCCGGGAAGATCTTTCACCATCGCCGCGAGCGTGTCGCTCCCGAGGGCGTAGACGACGCGATCGATGCCGGCCCAGTAGATCGCGCCGGCGCACATCGCGCAGGGCTCGGTGCTCGTGTAGAGCGTGGCACCGTGCAGGACGGCGTCCCCGTGCGCCATGCTCGCGGCGCGTACGACGTTGAGCTCCGCGTGACCGGTGATGTCGCGGCGGGTGACGACCGAGTTCTCGGCCTCGATGACCGTCTGCCCCAACGCGTCCACGATCACGGCACCAAAGGGGTGGTTGCCCGCAGCACGCGCAGCCGCCGCGATCTCGATCGCCCGCCGAAGATGTGCGTCGTCTGCCGCTCCGAGCACCATCCGGTGAGCCTAGAGGTTGAGGGTCAGCTCGTTAGTGCGCCAACGACTTGGCGGAATGACGGATCGCCTGATGGGGCATGATCGCGGTAGACCCCACCAAGGAGGACAGATGCCCGTCGAGGAAGCAGGTTCCGAGGAGACACCGTACGGCCGCTACATCACGTCGGACGGCTGGTTCATCCACAACCTCGAGAGTGCGCTCGCGGTGTACAACGAGGAGAAGGGTGGCGCGATGGTCCCGCTCGAGTCGCGCGAGGCGCCGTTTCGCGACTTCGGCGCAAATGTCCGCGTCGTCTGGCCTGGCGACCCAAGCGCGATGTACCACTCCGAGTCGGCGCAGGAAGGCTTCCTGGTGCTGTCGGGCGTATGCACGCTGATCGTCGAGGACGAGGAGCGGCCACTGCGCCAGTGGGACTACTTCCATTGCCCGGCGGGTGTGAGCCACGTGATCGTCGGCTCCGGCGAAGGACCGTGCGCGATCCTGATGATCGGCTCGCGGCCCGACGTCGAGACGATCCTCTACCCGGTGAGCGAGGTCGCGGCGAAGTACGGCGCGTCCGTAGCCGAGGAAACGGCCGTGCCGGACGAGGCCTATGCCGATTGGCCCGGCGACTACGTCCCCGTGCGACTGCCATGGCCGCTCGGTCCTGACAAGCCCTGATGCCGGACGTCTCTCTCCGACCGATCACCGAAGCGAACAGGGAAGCCGTCGAGTCGCTTGCTGTTTCACCGGCGCAGCGACGGTTCGTCAGCAGCGTCCGCGACTCGCTGCTCGAGGCAGCAGCCGAGCCGGGCGCGCAGGCAATCACCTGGGGGGTGTATGCGGACGAGACGCCCGTCGGGTTCGTGATGATCGCCGACGAGGTCGCGAGCCGCGACTACATCGCCCAGTTCCTCTGGAAGCTCCTCATCGACGCGCGCCATCAGCACCGCGGCTTCGGCACGGCGACCCTCGACCTGGTCGCCGAGTATTTCCGGAGCCGCGGTGCCCGCACGATGCGGACGAGCGCGGGCCAGGGAGAAGGCAGTCCGGTGACGTTCTACGAGCGCTACGGCTTCGAGCGGACAGGCGAACTCCACGGCGACGAGGTCATGCTGCGGTTCGACATCGCCTAGAATCGCGCCCGATGGGCTCCTCACATTCGACCTCTCGGCCGAGAGGCACAGGGCTCCGTCTCATCGCAGCCGTGGCAGCTCTCGTCGGGGCAGCCTCGCTCCTCACCCAGACCGCAGGTGCCGGCGCGACGGCAGAGTCCGTTCCGCCGGCGACGCTCCGTGACCCGGCGAACGACGTCAAGGCAGGAGACCTCGACCTGAGGTCGATCTCGGTCGCGAAGCGCAACGGCGCCCTGACCGTGCGGTTCATGGTCCGCAAGCCGATCACGGACAACGTCAGCTATACCGCGAGCGTCAAGGCAGGCGGCGGCTCGTGGGCGCTCGTCGCAAGACGAGGCGCCGGTGCCGACTCCTTCCTGCTCTACAACCTCACGACCGGGACGACGACGCCGATCGCGGGCACGATCAAGGGCCGGACCGCGACGGTCAGCGCCCCGATCGACGAGCTCGGCGGGCAGACCAACGGAACGCTCGGCCGCGTGAGCGCCTACTTCCGCGCGGAGCCTGTGAGCAGTCGCACCGGCGGCGCCGACCGCGCCGCCACCACCGGGCCGACCGTCTGGTTCTGCCTCACCGACCGGAAGCCGCGGCCGAAGTGGGGCCCCTGCATCTGGCCGGGCGAGGTTCGCTGACGAGCGGCCTCGAGGACCGCGCGGCGACGGCGACGAGCAGGAGACGGACGGCAACGCGCCCGATCGTCAATGTCGTCGTCTACAGCCGTGGATGGCGGCGGTAGAACAGGGCCGCGCCGAACAGGATCAGGAAGAGAGGCAGGACGGGGATCAGCGGGAGCGCGGCCGATCTCGAAGCCATCGTCCGTGGTGACGCCGAGCGCGGTGGCACGCTCTGCGCCGGTTTCGTAGGATTGCGCCGTGCCGTTCACGCGCAGGAACATCAAGAACGAGCTCGAGAACATCGGCGCCGCATTCGACGGCGCGCCGGACCTCGAGTTCCGTCCTGCGACGAAGCCGCTCGCGCTCGAGCTGTCGGCCCTGAGCTACCAGCACGTCCCGCCCGGCTATCGCTTCCCCTACGGCCACGCGCACGTCACGCAGGAGGAGGTCTACGTGGTCGTGCGCGGGAGCGGGCGGATGAAGATCGACGACGAGATCGTCGATCTTGCGGAATGGGACGCGGTACGTGTCCCGCCCGGGACGTGGCGCGGTTACGAGGCGGGGCCCGACGGGCTCGAGCTGCTCGTGTTCGGCGCGCCCAATCTCGGCGACGACCCACGCGGCGACGTCGATGGGCAGCGGGGCTGGTGGGCGGGGGAGTAGAGCCGTTCGGAGGTCTCTATCGTTCGCCCGCGAGTCGGAGCTGCGCCGGCGGTCGGCGATCTTCGCGCGTCCTCTCGCCTGAGCGCGAGGTCAGCCGAGAAAGCGCACGATCGCGTCGGCGGTCGCGTCGAAGTCGTCCCACAGCACGCTGTGGCCGCCGGGAACGAGCACCTGCGCGATGTTGTCGAGGCGCGGCACGTCGACGGTGATCCACGACCGCTCGCCGCAGACGACGAGCGTCGGGCACCGTGGCCACGGGGGCGCCTGCTCGGCCATCTCGCTCCACGCGACGATGACGGCGGCCGGAGACCACTGCCAGCGCCAGCGCCCGTCGGGGCCTTCGACGAGATGCTCGCGCGCCTCTTCCTCGAGAACCTCGCGGGGTGTGGTGAACAGCGAGCCGTCAGAGAGACGCGCGTCGATCGCCTCGCCGGGGTTCGCGAAGGAGACGTCCGCGCGCGTGCCGTCTGCACGCTCGCCGGCGACCGCCGGCTCGATGTGCATCGCCGGATCGAGGAGGACAGCGCGCTCGACGCGGTCGGCATGGCGCGCCGCGAGCTCGGCGACGAGCTTGCCGCCGAAGCTGTGACCCACCCACGTTCCGCCCGCCACGCCGAGCGCATGGGCCGTCTCGACGAGGTCGGCGACGTGCTGCTCGACGCTCCACGGCGGCTCCCAGGTCGAGCTCCCGTGGCCGCGGTAGTCGACGCCGACCACGCGGTAGGAGGAAAGGCGCTCCTCGGCCAGCTGCCGGAACCGGCGGCCGTGCCCCGTGACTCCATGGAGACAGATGACCGGTTCACCCGCAGGGTCGCCCCACTCCGTCGTGCTCAGCTGCATGTCAGCACCAGCTTGCCGAAATGAGCGCCGGTCTCCATCGCCTCGAGCACGCTCGCAGCCTCGGCGAGCGGGTAGACGGAGTCGACCACCGGCCGCCACGACCCACGACCGACCGCGCTGAGGAAGCCCTCGTAGTCCGACGGGCTGCCCATCAGCGTGCCGAGCAGCGAGTGCTGGCCTGCGTAGAACGGGCGTACCGACAGCGCCGCCTCGGTGCCACCGGTGGCGCCGAACACGACAAGCCGCCCGCCGGGTCGCAGGCACTCGAGCGACTGCGGCCAGGTCGAGCCGACGGAGTCGACGACGAGGTCGGCGCCTCCGAGCTCCTTGACCTCCGCCACCCAGTCGCCCGAGGCGTAGTTGACGCCACTCTCCGCGCCGAGCGCGCGCGACCGTTCGATCTTCTCGTCCGACGACGACGTGACGAGCACGCGCGCCCCGGCCTGAGCCGCGAGCTGCACGACGAGGGTGGAAACGCCGCTGCCGGCGCCGAGCACGAGCACCGTCTCGCCCGTAACGAGCCCGCCGCGGGGAAACAAGGCCCGGTACGCGGTCAGCCCGCCGAGCGACATCGCCGCCGCTTCCTCCCACGAGAGCCGCTCCGGCTTCGGGAACAGGTTCGCGGCGGGCACGGCTACGAGCTCGGCGTAGGTGCCGTCGGTCGGGCCGCCGAGGATCTGGAAGTCCGGCCCCGGAGCAGCCTCGCGGTCGCCCCAGTGGAGCGCCGGGTTGATCACGACTTCCTCGCCGGTATCGCGGCGCACGCCCGCGCCGTCAGAGCCCGGGATCAGAGGCAGCGGGAACGGGTACGTGCCATTGCAGACGAGCAGGTCACGGCGGTTCAGCGCCGCCGCCTTCAGCTCGACGAGCACCTCGCCGGGACCCGGCGTCGGCTCGTCGACGCTCTCGTAGCGAAGCTCGCCACCCTCGTGGACGCGGACTGCCTGCATCACCGGAGCGACGCCCATGGCTCTTCGCCGCTCACGTCCTCGACGCCGTAGCCGTCCTCACCGACCGCCGGCGAGAGGATCGCCAGGATCTTTGCGGGCTCGGTTCCGTCGTTGAACGAGGCGTGAACCGCCGACGCCGGGATCACGGCGCTGTCGCCGGCCGCGAGGACCTGCTTCTGGTCGAGGACCCACTGCTCGATCGTGCCCTCGAGCACGTAGATCACCTCTTCCTGACCGGGGTGCCGGTGGAAGTCGTGGCACTTGCCGGGCAGGAACGTCGCTTCGATCGCAACGATGCCGTCGAGGCCGTCGCGCGGCCCGCTTACCTGAGCGAAGACGCCCCAGTCGTGCTGATCGCGGGTGAGCGAGCTCCCCGGCTTGAATGCTCCGGCCACTATGCCCCTTTCATCGGGATCGACTTGAATCGCTTCATGTTCTCGGTCATCGCCACCTCGGTCGGCAGCCGTTCCATCGACGACGCGCCGAAGAAGCCGACGACGCCCTCCGTTCGCTCGAGCACGTAGGCCGCGTCGTCCGGCTCGGCGATCGGGCCACCGTGGCACAGGACGATCACGTCCGGGTTGACGCGCTTCGCGGCGTCGTGCATGCCCTGGATCAGCGGCACGCAATCGTCGAGCGTCTTCGCCGTGTCTGCGCCGATCGAACCGCCCGTCGTGAGCCCCATGTGCGGCACGAGCACGTCGGCACCCGCCGCGGCCATTGCCGTCGCGTCGTCGTCGCTGAACACGTACGGGGCCGTGAGGAGATCGAGCTCGTGGGCGATCCGGATTGCATCGACCTCGAGCCCGTAGCCCATGCCCGTCTCCTCGAGGTTCGTCCGGAAGGTGCCGTCGATCAGCCCGACGGTGGGGAAGTTCTGGACCCCGCTGAACCCCATGCGCTTGAGCTCCGCGATGAACACGGGCATCAGCCGGAACGGATCGGTACCACAGACGCCCGCGAGCACCGGCGTGTCCTTCACGACCGGGAGCACCTCCCGCGCCATGTCGACGACGATCTCGTTGGCGTCGCCGTACGGCATCAACCCGGCGAGCGAGCCGCGGCCGCCCATCCGGTAGCGCCCGGAGTTGTAGATGATGATCAGGTCGGCTCCGCCCGCCTCTGCGAGCTTTGCCGAGAGGCCCGTGCCCGCGCCCGCGCCGATGATCGGGCTGCCTGCCTCGATCTGCGCATGCAGCCGGGCGAGTGCCTCGGCGCGCGTCATGACGCCGCCCCGATGAGCTCGTGCAGCCGGTTCGCCATCGCGAGGGCGAATGCCGGGTCGTTCACGTCCGTTTCGATCTCGTGCACCTCGACCTTCGCCGGATCGACGTTCGCGCGAATCGTGTCGAACAGGGCCCTGTCGGCATCCGCGTCGTGGAAGACCTGGCCCTCGGTCGCGATTGCCGACACGCCGCCGAGCGGCATGAAGAGCACGGTCGGGCCGGTCGCGGCGTTCAGCTTGTCGGCGATGATCCGCCCGATCTCGCGGCACTCGTCCGGCGTCGTCCGCATCAGCGTGATCGTCGGGTTGTGGACGTAGAGGTTGCGGCCGCGGTACTGCTCCGGAACCGTCTCGAGGGGGCCGAAGTTGACCATGTCGAGCGCTCCGAGCGAGACGACCTGCGGGATGCCGAGCCGGCCCGCCGACTCGAGCCGCTCGGGCACGGCGACGAGCACACCGCCCGCGACGAGATCGCAGAACTCGGTCGTGGTCACATCGAGTGACCCGGCAATGAAGCCCGCGCCGATCAGCGCCTCCATCGACCCTCCGCCCGCCCCCGTCTGGTGAAACACGAGCACCTCGTACCCGAGCTCCTCGAGCCGCTCCCGCGCGACGGTCACGCCTGCCGTCGTGACGCCGAACATCGACGCCGCGATCAGCGGCCGCTCCTCTCCGAGAGGAGGCACCGTCGCCTTGGCCATTCCGGCGAGCGCAGC
This sequence comes from uncultured Thermoleophilia bacterium, assembly GCA_963799575.1. GTDB lineage: Bacteria > Actinomycetota > Thermoleophilia > Gaiellales > Gaiellaceae > Gaiella. The sequence continues at coordinate 107,290 of CAWCXK010000007.1, read as the reverse complement.
TGCAGCGTTCGTCAGAATCTGCGCCGAGATCCGGTTGATGCCGGCGATATCGACGACCGAGTACATCATCGTCACGTCGACCGAACCGACATACGGGCTCGTGTCGCCCGAGGCGACGGTGGAGACCATCAGCTTCGGCACGCCGATCGGCAGCTGCCGCATCGCGTAGGTGGCGAGCGAGGAGCCGCCGGAGCCGCCGAGGCCGCCGATCGCGTCGAGCCTGCCTTCGGCGCGCAGCCGCTCTGCGACCACCGCGGCGCCCCGGCCCATCGTGTCGACCGCGACGCCGCGATCGCCGGCAGCCGCGAGGTCAGCCACATCCGCTCCGACGGCTGCGGCAACCTCCTCGCGGGTCACGTCGGGATGCGCAAGCGGCGGTCCGAGGATGCCCGCGTCGACGAGGATGACATCGACGCCGTCCGCCCGAATCCGATCGGCGAGATAGGCGTACTCCTGGCCTTTGGTGTCGAGCGTGCCGACGAGAACCACTGTTGGCATGATCTGCTCCCTCGAAGTTGGTGATTCGGCTCGTGCCAAAGCCAAGCCTACGTCCCGACGACGACCCGGATTGCCGTTAGACGCTCTGCGCGAGTGGCTCGACGCCGAGATAACGCCGCTGCATCCGGATCGGTCGTGAGCTCTACTGCGGTCGTCTCGGCGCGATCTGCCCGTGACCATCACGAGCTGCCGCTCGGCGACCTCGGTCGCCACGCCCAGGTTCTGCTCGACGAGCAGAATCGCCATCCCCTCGTCCACGAGCGCGCTTGCACGTCTCGATCACTCTCTCGACGATCGCCGGGGCGAGTCCCTCGGACGGCTCGTCCATGATCAGCAGGTCGGGATTCGTGACGAGTGCGCGACCGATCGCCACCATCTGCTGCTCGCCGCCGGAGAGCTGCGCGCCGCCGTTACCCGCTTTCGCTCGGCCAGGCGCGGGAAGAGATCGTAGACCTCGGCCGACGTCCACCGACCGCCGCGACGCGGCGCGTCGCGCGATCCTCAGGTGCTCGTCGACCGTCAACGACTGGAAGAGCCGCCGGCCCTGTGGGACGTAGCCGATCCGTGCGGGCGATCTTGTAGGACGGCTCGCCGATCAACTCTTTGCCGCGAAATCGCACCGAGCCTGTGGAGTTCGGGGGCGAGATACCGATGATGGTGTTGCACAGCGTCGTCTTGCCCATGCCGTTGCGTCCGATCGACCGCGACCGACTCCGTTGCCATCGAGAAGCTCACTCCCTCGAGCGCCTGAGCGCAGCCGTAGAAGGCGTCGAGCCCGTCGATCTCGAGCGAGCGGGCGCGCTCACGCGGGGCCGCCCATCGTCTCAGTCTCCACCGAAGCCCCTCCCCAGGTACATATCGTGCACCTCTGGTTGGCTCGAATCTCGGCGGGCGTACCCTCGACGATCTTGCGGCCGTCGTGCATCATCGTCACGTTGCTCGGCGACCGAGAGCGCAATGTCCATGTCGTGCTCGATCAGGATCAGCGTGATCTCCTGGTCGAGCCCGAGCAGTAGCTCCGTCAGCAGCGATGCGCTCGCCGCAGGAGAGGCCGGATGCCGGCTCGTCGAGCATGCATCAGCGGCTCGACGGCGACGCCATCGCCGACCTCGACCTGCCTGTGCTCGCCGTGCGAAAGCGAGCCGACGAATGTCTCGGCTTGCCGTCGATCGCGACCTGCCGGCGGCGCGTCGCGCTCGCTCTCGCATCTGCCGTCCCGCTTGGGCAGCGACAGACACGGAGGCTGCCCTCCGTCCACACCCGAGATTGCGAGGTAGATGTTGTCCTCTACGGAAGCCCGGCGAACAGCCGCGACTGCTGGTAGGTGCGCGCGAGGCCGGCGTCGGCCCGCTTCCGCGCAGGCTCCCTCGTCACGTCGCGCCCGAACAGCGCGACGGCTCCCGACGAGGCGGGAAGATCCCCACGCGACGAGATTGAACAGGGTCGTCTTTCCGGCTCCGTTCGGTCCGAGAATAGCGCGGCGCTCGCCGTGGGCAACGTCGAGGTCGACGTCGCGCACGGCAACGAGGCCGCCGAACCGCCGGCCGACCCCCCGCAAGCGGAGGGTCGGCGCGACGTGTGTCTCGGGTGACGCGATCACGCTTCTACTTGATGACCTGGTTCGTGATCACGCCGTTCTTGACCGACCTTGATCTTGCCCTGCCAAGGCGTCTTCTGCTTCACGCAGGGAGGCTGCGTCCTGCCAGGCGGCGGGCTCGTCTTCTTGAACGTCCCGCCGAACGTCTGGTCGACGTTCGGCACATACGCAACGACCACGGGCGTGTAGGTGCCGTCCGCGTTCTTGACCATCTGCTTCTGGTACTGGTCCTGAATCGCCTGCCGGTTGTTGTCCAGCTTGAGCACGCCACCACCCGACACCTGGTAGCCAGGCTTGATGGCCCGGGGTAGCGCCTTCTGCAACCGGACACCGACCTGCCCGCCCGACTTCTGCAAGCCCACAACGAGCGCCTCGGCCGCGTTGTAGTAGTTGTAGAGGAACCCGTCGTCAACGGGGCGCCGGGTAGTTCGGGTACACCTTCTTCACGCGCACTCGTAGAGCTTCGCCTGCTTTGTCTTCAGCCCGGAGCCGTGCCGAAGCCGCCGATGTAGCGAACCGACGATCTTGGGACCGACGACCTTGTCGTTCCCGAGCAAGGCCCAGAACAGGTTCCCGATGTTGTGCTTCACGTCGATCGGGCCATAGGCCTGCTCGTACGCCGTCAGGCTGGCGCGGCCGAGTTCCGCCGAGCACCCAGAAGACGCCGTCGACCGAACCCGGCGCCGGCAACTGCCGGACATACGGGGCGTAGTCGGCCGTGTTCAGCGGCGGGAACACGCGCTTCGTGATCTTGCCACCGACGGCGCAGAAGTCGGCGATCATGCCGGCCGCAGACGTCCACCCGAACGGTAGTCGTCCATGATGATCGCAGCCGTCTTCCAGCCGAGCTTCTTGTAGGCGATCTCACCGATACCGGCGTTCCACTGGGCCCCGTCTCCGTGGTAGCGGAACACGTTCTTCGGCGCGATCTGCAGCGTCGGGTCCTGCGACCCGGCAGTGCCGATGATGAACGTCTTCGAAAGATGCGTCTTGGCGTAGTTCGCCACGACGACAGCCTCGTCACCCGACAGCGGACCGATCATCACGTCCGCCCTGAGCTGCTCCATCAGCCGACGGGTCTCCTTGATCGCGGTCGGTGCGGTGTCGTCGCCGCAGCCGTAGCCGACGATCTTGACCGAGGTGCCATTCCTGGGAATCTTGATCCCGGTCATGCCGGCCGACGGCTTCTTGACATTCTTGGGCTTGCCCCCCGCGAAGGTGGCGAAAGCAGCCTGCGCCCCGAGGATGTCGGGCTCGTACCCGAAGGCGAACGTGCCCTTGCAGTCGGTCATGATCGCCACTCTGACCTCCCTCGCCGGCGTCGCTCCAAACGACGCAGAGGCGAAGACGGACACAACGACGACGATCAGGCCGAGCGGAGCGAGGAGCTTCCAGCGCCGCGTAAATCGACTCATACCTGTTTCCCTCCTTCTTGTCTGATTACCTGACTCCAGCGGTACATACACAATGTGACGTCCAAATCAATCACGAAGTTCGCAACGCTCCTTCCTGGCTTTCGAGAGCCTGATTCGATTTGGCCGCCGGCTCGTCTGGACCGTGGTCGTGCTCTCCGACACGCCAGATCCGATCCCAGATACCGAGCAGTCCGTCAGGCGAGATGACGACGATAAGAAGGAAGATGGCCCCGATAACCGTGTTGAAGCTCCCACCGATCACGGGAAGCCCGTCGGATGGGATCCGGTTCGTGACCTGGTTGTCGATCACGAGCACCGCGAAGGCGCCGAGCCAGGCGCCCTCGATTCGGCTCAACCCACCGATCACGGCGATCACGAGCAGGTAGATCGTCGCGGGGAGGCCGATGTCGCCGGGGGCGATCTGCCCCTGCCACCAGACGAAGAGGATTCCCGCCAGCGACGCGATGAAGGCCGCGAGACCGAATGCGAGCATGCGATGAAGGGGGACGTTGTAGCCCAGCGACGCCATACGTACCGGCTCGTCGCGTACGCCCTGGAGTGTCAAGCCGAAAGGTGTCCGCAGGACGAACCGGATCAGGACGTACACGAGGACCGTGACGATGAGCGCAATGACATAGAGCCGCTTGCGGTCGTTGACCATGTCGCCGATGAAGCCGGGCGTGTACCGGTTCACACCCGCGATGGGAGAGAAGCCGCCGAACTGGGTGACGGAGCCGAAGAAGACGTTTGCGATCACCGAGTACACGAGCGTGAGCATGAGGAAATAGATGCCGAAGCTCCGCGAGGCGAGCGCGCCGAAGATGAGGCCGATCGCGATCGTGATGAGGATCGCGAGCACGATCGAGAGCAGAGGATTCCAGCCGAGCGTCAACCCTTTGGTCTCGCCTCCGGAGCCCCCTTTGGTGACCATGTTCCCGAGCATGTAACCCGAGATGCCGAGCAGCGCAGTTTGGGCGAGCGAGACCATGCCGCCGTAGGCGGAGAGGAAGATGAGGCTCGCCGCGGCGACGCCGAGAATCAGCGCCTGAGTGAAGATCGCATCCAGCCAGAATGCCGTGAAGACGAACGGCGCCGCGATCGCGATTGCGATTGCCGCGACGGCAAGGCCGCGCTCGACCGTGTTCTTGGTGGCCGCCCTGGTCACCCGGCTCTTCCGAACAGGCCCTGCGGGCGGAAGGCGAGGACGAGCGCGAGGAGGATGAAGGACGAGACAACCGAGTACTGGCTACAGCAGCCGTTCCCGATCACCGGAAGATAGGCGGCCGAGAACGCAAAAACGAGGCCGTAGAGAAGCGACCCCGCGGCGGCGCCGAGCAGTGAGCCCATTCCACCGATGATCACCACCACGAGCGCGTTGAGGAGCCATTGCCCGTCTTGGCCCTGCACGATTCCGGACTGGGATCCTCCGACCGTCGCCCCGACCGCCACGAGCCCCGCTCCGACGACGAAGGCGATCGCGAACGTGCGCTGGATGTTGATGCCGATGGCAGAAGTCATCTGGCGGTCGTCCACCCCCGCGCGGATGATCATGCCCGTCTTCGTTCGGTAGAGCCACAGCCAGAGGCCGACGCCGACGGCGACGCCGAGGAAGAGGATGGAGAGGCGAGCGAGCGAGTACTTGACGTCCCACACGTGCAGATCCACGAAGCGGTTGGTCCAGCCGGGCCAGGTGATGTTGACCACGTTCCCACCACCCGGCTGGAAGCCCGGCGGGACGTGCCGCGGGAAGTGGGCGACCACCTGGTCGACGAGGATCACGGAGACGGCGATCGTGATCAGCGCCTGGCGCAGGTCCTGCCCCTGGTTCCAACGCAGCAAGAGCTGTTGCATGAGCAGACCGACGAGCGAAACCACACCGGCGGCGACGAGCATCGGCACGACCCACTCCCAGGTGTTCACCTCGTTGCTCGGAATCGCGAAACCCTGGCCGGAGGCCATGCTCTGCTGTACCTCGAAGGCGATGAAGCCCGCGAGAAGATAGAAAGCCCCATGGGCCATGTTGACCACCCGCATGAGCCCGAAGATGAGCGAGAAACCGCTTGCCACTATGAAAAGCAGGCCCGCGAACGTAATCCCGTCCAGCAGGATGCGGACGAACGAGCCGGGGTCATGGACAGCAGACCCGAAGTTTGTCGTTCTCCAGTTGCCGCCGACCCCGGTGGACTGCGTCGAGATGACGAGTACGTAGAGGATCCCGAAGGCGACGAAGGCGCCGACGAAGATTCGAGGCAGCAGCTGGGACAGGGGCATCCGGGTTACGCGTTCGGTCACCGGGGCGCTCCGGGAACGAGACGGCCGACCGCAAAGCGCGAGGGGAGTCGACAGGCGTCGAACTGGGCAAGGCGTGTGCGCATGCGGAGGTGAACCTACATGGACGGCGAGGCCGGTTCAACCCGAACGAGCGATAATCGATTTTTTGAGCTCCTCGCGGATCCCCACGATGACGGATCCAGCTTGACCGCCGATAGCCGAAGCGCCTAGCCTCGGTATCGACGTCCCGACACTCCTGGAGGCAGCGATGAGCGACACCTACAGCGCCGTGATCCCGTACGAGTCCATGGATCCACTCGCGATCGGCGCCACGGACGACGACTCGAAGAAGCACCGCGACACGCTAACGCTCGAGATTCCGACTGCCAACCTGCTCGCCGCGATCTACCCGGCCGAGCCGGCACCCGTCGCCGACGCGACGGAGGCCGCGCGAGCGGCGTTGCAGGAGCCCGTGGACGGCCCGACGTTCGCCGAGCTGCTGGCAGGGAAGTCGAGCATCGCGGTCATCATCGATAACCAGTTCCGTCCCACCCCGTCGTCCAAGCTCCTGCCGCCGGTGTTCGACGCGATCGAGCTGGCGGGTATCTCTGACGTCAGGGTCGTCTGCGCCAACGGCAAGGTCTTCCCGATGTCCGAGGCCGACATGGAGCAGAAGCTCGGGCGCGCGAACCTCGCCCGCATGGAAGCGAACGGCTGGGCCTTCCACCAGAACGACCCGCAGAACGAGGAGGAGTACACCTTCGTCGGAGTCTCGTCCGGCGGCACGCCCGTCTGGCTGCACACCGAGGTCGCGTCCGCCGACCTGAAGATCACGATCGGCCAGGCGCAGGCAAACCACTGGGGCGCCGGCGGTGGCGGCAAGCTGATCCTTCCCGGCGTCGTCTCGGATGCGACGATCGAGTCGAATCACTGCGCCTTCGTCACCTCGCCACAGACCCACTACGGCGCCTATGCCGGTCCGATGCGCTCGGACATCGACGAGGTCGCGACGATGTGCGGCCTCGATTGCACGATGAACGTGATCCTCGACACGCACGGCCGGGTGATCGACTGCATCTTCGGCTCGCATCCCGAGGCGCATCGCGAGGCGATCCGCCGCTTCAACGCGATCTACGCGTACGACAGCTGGGTCGAGGAGAAGGGGCAGGCCGACATCGTGATCTGCGGCGTGTTCGCTCCTACGGACCACCTGTTCTTCCACACGGGCTGGGGCTGCATGTCGGCCGATCTCGTCCTCAAGGACGGCGGCACGATCATCTACACGAGCCCGTCGCCCGGCGTCTCGACCGCGATCGGCGACTTCCCCGGGTTCGCGCTGATGGACCTGATGAAGCCGTACATGCCGCCGACCTCGGAGAACTACCAGCGGGTGCTGCACGACATCCACAAGCGCGAGATCCAGATGTGGGCCGGGTGCATCTGGGTGCCGATCTACGAGGTGATGACGCGCAAGCACCTGACGGTCGTGACGCTCGAGGAGAACCTCGAGATGGCGGCCGACATCGGCATCGATGCCACGTCATCGCTCGACGAGGCGTTCGCCGCAGCGATGGAGCGCCACGGTCCCGACGCAACGATCGCGGTGCTGCCGTTCGCCCGCTACCAGCTGCCGCGGAACGCGGTCCGGATGGCGTCTGCCGACCCGAGCCTGCTGGCGCACACGATGGTGTGAGCGGATCACGGACTGCGATACCCGGCTTCAAGCCGGCGGGCGGCGTCGCCGAAGGCGACGCCGCCCGCGAGCAAATCCGCGGCTCGACGACGATCCTCGAGATCCTCCGCATGTATCCCGACGGGCGAGCGGCGAAGCTGATGTCGAGCATCTACTGGCCCTGCGCCCACTGTGGCGGCGCAGTTCGCGAGCCGCTGACGATGGCGGCGCTGCGCCACCGCCGCGACCCGCGCGCCGTGCTGAACGCATTCCGCGCCCTCGAGCACGGGGGACCTGACGAAACACAGGTAGCGCTCGCCGCGGAGCGCCGCCCGCGCTGAGGGTGGTACCTTCGCGCCGTGGCACTTCCTGAGCCCGCGACCACGGAGCCGCCCTGGGTCGGTCGGAGCGTGCCCCGCTTCGAGGACGACGCCCTGCTCCGCGGCGAGGGCCGCTTCCTCGACGATCTCGCCCCCGTCGCCCGCACCTTCCACGCCGCCGTCGTCCGCTCGCAGCTGGCCCACGCCCGGATCGAGGTCGACGCGACGGCCGCGCTCGCACTGCCCGGCGTCGTCGGCGTCCTCACGGGGGCCGATGTCGCGAGGCTCTCCCGTCCCTTCCCCGCAGGCATCGAGAGCGGCGTACCCCAGTACGCCGCTGCGATCGACACGGTGCGCTACGTCGGCGAGCCGATCGCCGTCGTCGTCGCAGCCGACCGCTACCTCGCCGAGGACGGGGCAGAGCTCGTCGAGGTGGACTACGACCCGCTCGACGCGGTGCTCGACCCGGCCGCCGCAGCCGCCGACGCAGTGCACGACCGCAGCTTCTCGTACGGCGACGTCGAGGGGGCGATGGCCGGGGCAGACCTCGTCCTGCGTCAGACCTTCCGCTTCCCCCGCTTCACCTGCACGCCGGTGGAGTGCTATGCCGTCGTCGCCGACTGGGATGCCACCGCCGGCCGCCTGACGGCCTGGGCGAACTTCCAGGGACCGTTCACGCTGCACGGCGTCGCCGCGGCCGCGCTCGGGCTCAGGGGCGACCGGCTGCGTCTCCTGACCCCGCCCGATTCGGGTGGCTCGTTCGGGATCAAGTCGTCCGTCTTCGCGTACGTCGTGCTGATGGGGCTCGCGGCACGTCACCTCGGGGTCCCGGTGACCTGGACCGAGGACCGGCTCGAGCACCTCGCGGCGAGCGCGGCGGCCACGGGTCGCACGACCGAGGTCGAGGCCGGGTTCAGCGCCGACGGCCGCCTGGTCGCGCTGCGCTACGACGCGATCGAGGACGTCGGCGCCTATGTCCGGGCGCCCGAGCCGGCGACCCTCTATCGCATGCACGGCTCGCTCTCGGGGGCATACACCGTTCCGAACGTCGCGGTGCGCAACCGCGTCGTGCTCACGAACACGATTCCCTCCGGCCTCAACCGCGGCTTCGGCGGGCCGCAGCTCTACCTCGGGCTCGAGCGGACGATGGCGGTCGCTGCGCGCCGCCTCGGGCTCGAACCGGCCGAGCTCGCCCGTCGTAACCTGATCCCGGCCGCTGCGATGCCCTACCGCACTCCCTCGGGCGCGCTGTACGACTCCGGTGACTACGAGGCATGCCTCGACCAGGCGCTCGAGCTCGCCGACTACGACGCGCTCCAGGCTCGCGTCGCTTCGATACGTGCCGACGGCGGGTTGGCCGGAATCGGGCTCGCGTGCATCGTCGAGCCGTCGATCTCGAACATGGGCTACATCACGCTGGCCCAGACCGCCGACGAACGCGCCCTGACTCTGCCGAAGTCCGGCAACGCCGAGGGAGCGTCGATCGCGATCGACCCCCACGGCGGCATCACTGTCAGGCTCGCGTCGACGCCGCAGGGCCAAGGGCACCGTACGGTCTGCGCACAGGTCGTGGCCGACGTGCTCGGCTGTGCCCCCGAAGCCGTCACCGTGATGTCGGAGATGGACACGGCGAGTGTGCCCTGGACGGTGGCATCGGGCAACTACTCGTCGCGCTTCTCGGGCGTCGCGGTCGGTGCCGTGCAGGCTGCCGCCCTCAAGCTCGGGGCCAAGATCGACGCAATCAGGGCGCACGCAGGCGACGAGAGCCTCTCGCTGCGGCGCGTCGCCGGTATGGCGCACTGGAACCCCGAGGGGTTGCCGGACGGCGAGGAGCCCGGCCTCGCGGCCGTCGCCTTCTGGTCGCCGCCAACGCTCGATCCTCCCGACGACCAGGATCGCGTCGCATCGTCGGCCGCCCATGGCTTCATCGTCGACATCTGCGCCGTCGAGATCGACCGCGATACGGGCGTGGTAAGCGTGCTCGACTACGTCACCGTCCACGACGCCGGGCTGCTGCTGAACCCAATGCTCGCCGACGGGCAGGTGCTCGGTGGCTTCGCGCACGGCGTCGCCGCCGCGCTCTACGAGCGTCACGTCTACGACGAGTGGGGGAACCTGATGACGGCGTCACTCGTCGACTACCTCGCCCCGACCGCGCCCGACATCCCGGCGCTGCGGATCGGCCACCGCTCGTCGACCTCCCTCGTGACGGCGCTCGGCGCGAAGGGCATCGGCGAGGGCAACACGATGAGTGCGCCGGTGTGCATCGCGAACGCCGTCGCCGACGCGATCGGCCGCGACGACGTCGAGCTGCCCCTGACCCCTCCCCGCGTCTGGGAGCTGCTCCAGCGCGAGCACGCAAGTGGCTCAGAGCCACAAAGCACGGAGCGCTCGTCGTGAAGCCCCCGGCCTTCGACTACGTCGCTGCACGCTCGCTCGAGGAGGCACTCTCTGCGCTGCAGGAGGGTGGCGAGGACGCGAAGCCGATTGCGGGCGGCCAGAGCCTCGTCCCGGCGCTGAACATGCGTCTCGTGCGCCCAACGCTCCTCGTCGACCTCAACCGCGCCGGCCTCGACTCGATCGAGGCGAACGGCGTCGTTCGCATCGGCGCCACGGTGCGGCAGGCCGCACTCGAGCACGATTCCCGCACCCACCCACTCCTGCGCGAAGCGCTCCCCCACGTCGGCCACTTCGTGACCCGCAACCGCGGCACCGTCGGCGGCAGCGTCGCACATGCCGACGGCGCGGCCGAGATTCCACTCTGCCTCGCGGCGCTCGGGGGCACCGTCGTCGTCGAGGGCCCGGGTGGCCGGCGGGAGATCGCCACCGCTGACTTCTTCGTCACCCACTACCTGACCACGCTCGCGCCGGGCGAGCTCGTCGTCGAAACGTGCTGGCCCATCCCGGCGCCGGACGAGGGCGTTGCCTTCGAGGAGCTCTCGCTCCGGGCGGGGACTTTGGGCTCGCGATGGTCGCCGTCGCGCTCCGTCGCGTCGATGGTGTGGCACGCGACGTGCGCGTGTGGGCGGGCGCGGTGACCGACCGGCCGACCGCGCAGACCGACGCGGAGCAGGCGCGTGACGGGGACGGCGCTGACCGCTTCGGCGGCGCGCGAGGCGGGCCGGCTCGCCGCGCAGGCTGTCGACCCGGCGGATTCGATCCACGCGTCGGCCGCGTATCTCAGCCATCTCACCGGCACGCTCGTCGAGCGCGCGCTCCTGCGCGCCTGGGAGCGGACGGCATGACCGAGATCTCCGTCACCGTCAACGGCAAGATCGTCGTCGAGGACGTCGAGCCGCGTCTTCTCCTCACCGACTTCCTCCGACACCGGCTCGGGCTCACCGGAACCCATGTCGGCTGCGAGCACGGCGTCTGCGGCGCCTGCACCGTGCGGCTCGACGGCGTCTCGGTGCGCGGCTGCTGCCTGCTCGCCGTGCAGGCCGACGGCTCGAGCGTGGAGACGGTGGAGTCGCTCGCGGATGATGCGACGCTCTCGCCGCTCCAGGACGCGTTCAAGCGCCACCACGCCCTCCAGTGCGGGTTCTGCACCCCCGGCATCCTGATCGCCGCCGACGATCTGCTCTCGCGCGGCAGGCCGTCCCGCGTGGAGATCGTCGACATGCTCTCGGGCCAGCTCTGCCGCTGCACCGGCTACGCCCCGATCATCGCCGCCATCGAGGATGCGCCGCCTCGGAGCGCGCGTCGTGAACCTGGCCCAGTCATTGCTCGACGCCTGCGAGCGGCAGCCCGAGCTCGAGGCGTTCCCCGGAATCCGCTACGGCGAGCTGCTGCCGCAGGTGGCGCGCATCGCAGGCGGTCTCGGCGTCGAGCCCGGCGCGCGGGTCGCGGTCGTCCTCGACAACCGGCTCGAGACGGCGCTGCTCTACTGGGCCTGCCAGTGGGCGGGGGCCGTGTGCGTGCCGCTCTCGTGGCGGCTCTCGGAGGAGGAGCTCCGCTACTGCATCGACGATGCCGGCGCTGCCTCGTGATCCGCGACGGTGATCCCCTGCCGGACGGGACGCCACTGGGGGGCGTGCTCGATCGCGACGACCGGGAGATCTCGCTGCTCCTCTACACCTCCGGCACGACCGGGCGACCGAAGGGCGTTCCACGCTCGCACGCCGCCGACCGGGCGGGGGACTCAGCCAGGCGCTCCAGCACGGCTACCGCCATGGCGACCGCACCCTCGGGGTGATGCCGCTCTACCACACGATGGGCATCCACTCGCTGCTCGCGATGCACCTCGTGGGCGGATGCTTCGTCCCGCAGGCCCGCTGGGATCCTCCACAGGCGCTCGCGCTGATCGAGCACGAGCGCATCACGTCGCTCTACCTCGCCCCCACCCTGTTCCACGACCTGCTCAGCTCCGAGCGGCTCGGCGACCACGACGTCTCGAGCGTGCGCGCGCTCGGGTATGCGGGTGCGGCTATGACCTCGACGCTCGTCACGCGCTGCGTCGATGCGTTCTCGCCCGAGGTCTTCGTGAACCACTACGGCTCGACCGAGGTCTACACCTTCTCGATCGGGCGCGACCAGCTCGGCGAAGCCCGGCTGCGCCGGCCGGCCCGCACGTCAACACGCGGCTGAAGCTCCTCGAGCCCGCGGCGAGATCTGCATCCACCTCTCCTCGCGACGAGGCGTTCGCCGGCTACTGGAACCGCCCGGACGCCGACGAAAAGCGATCCGCGACGGCTGGTACCCGACGGGCGATACCGGCCACCTCGACGCCGACGGCGACCTGTGGATCGACGGGCGGGTCGACGACATGATCATCTCGGGCGGCGAGAACGTCCATCCGCTCGAGGTCGAGGACGTCCTCGCGGCGCACCCCGGCGTGCGCGAGGTCGCGGTGATCGGCGCCCCCGACGAGCGGCTCGGCCAGCACGTCGCCGCGGTCGTCGTCGGCGACGCGACGGCCGAGGAGCTCGACGCCCACTGCCTTGCCTCGCCGCTCGCGCGCTTCAAGCGGCCGCGCGAGTACCGTCTCGTGGACGCGCTGCCGAAAAGCGCATCGGGGAAGATCCTCCGCAGGATCCTGCGCGACGATCGAAGGAGAGCCAGTGAGCGAGTACGACGGGTTTCGGAGTCGAGCGCGATGCCGAGCGGGGCATCGCGACGATCACGCTCGACGTGCCCGGGAAATTCAACCGGGTCTCGATGGCTCGCGCGGGACCAGCTCTGCGGCGGTCTTCGCCGAGCTCGACGCGCGACGACGCGGTTCGGTTCGTCGTGCTGACCGGCGCGGGCGGGCAGTTCACGGCGGGGGCGACATCGCCGGGTTCCTGACGAGTCGCCCTGGGCAGGTCTCGCAGCTCGCACGGAACGTCGCCGCGCCGGAGCGCTGCTCGAAGCCCGTGATCGCGAGCCTCGAGGGCTACGTGTTCGGCGTCGGCTCGAGCTCGCGCTCGCCTGCGACTTCCGGATCGCCGCCGAGGACATGCAGATGGCCCTGCCCGAGGCAACGATCGGGATGATCCCCGGCTCTGGCGGCACGCAGCGGCTCGCGCGCATGGTCGGCCTCGGGCGGGCGAAGGACATCGTCATGCGCGGGAGGCGCGTGAAGGCCGACGAGGCGCTCGCGATCGGGCTCGTCGACGGAGGTCGTCGCCGCCGGATCAGCTCGACGGCTCGGTGGCACGCGCTGATCGGCGAGCTCTCGCGCCACTCACCGCTGTCGATGCGCGATGGCGAAGCGCGTCCTCAACACGGCATACGACGGCCCGCTCCACGTGGGGCTCGAGCTCGAGGGGCTTGCGTACGGCCTGCTCCAGCAGACCCACGACTTCCACGAGGGCGTCGAGGCGTTCGTCGAAAAGCGCAAGCCCGAGTTCGACGGGACGTAGCCCGAGCCGGTCTCAGCGGTCGGGGAAGGGACGCACGGCGCACTCCGGTGCGCCCATGCGCGAGGCGAATGATCACATCGACCTCCGACTTCGGCTTGTCCTTCCCACAGCCTCCCGCGAGCGGGCGCTAAGGACCAGCACGATTCCGTTCCCCGCCTTGATTCCGTTCCCGACCCCGTCCACAGGCGTGCAGTTATCGACGCTCCCAGGCCAGACCGGCGGCGAGAACGGCCCCATCGGTCGGAGCGATGAGCTGCATGTTGCCGATCGCGAGCCCGGCCCAGCCGATCAGGTTGACCCAGCGGAGGAACGACGACAGCGGTAGCCTGACTTCGTTCTCGTCTGCATCCTCGGCGGGCAGGTCGATGCCGATGCACGGGCTCAGGTACAGGTCGACCTCGGGCTCGTACCGCCGCCAGTCGTTCAGCGCCTCGTAGGCGCTCGCAACCGCCGCCGGGTCGACGTGGAGGCCCGACTCGAGCTTCGGGCGGATCACCGGCCCGTACTCGTCGGCCCGCGAGGGGAAGGTGGCGCGATGACTCTCGACAGCCTCGTGGAGGAAAAGCGGCCACATGTCACCGCCGGCCGCAGGCACCTCGGACTCGACAATACGGGCGCCTAGGCGCTCGAGCTCTGCCACCCACGCGTCCGCGGCGTCACTCGTCTCGGTCGCGCGTCCGTCGCCGATCTGCGGTGCGCGCCTGAGGAGCCCGATCGTCAGCCCGTCGAGGTGTGGCTCCGGCACGGGTAGGCCCGAGAGCACCGACCAGAGCCCGGCGACATCCTCGACGGTGCGACCCATCGGCCCCACCGTGTCGAGCGTCGGAACGAGAGGGAAGACGCCGTCGGTCGACAGGTGACCCCAGCGCGGCTTCAGCCCCACCGTCCCGCAGGCGGCCGAGGGAAGCCTGATCGAGCAGCCGGTGTCCGTCCCGAGACCGAGGTCGACGAGCCCAGCCGCGAGCGCGGCCGCGTTCCCAGCCGAGGAGCCACCGGTCGTCTTGCCGGGATGCAAGGGGTTGTGGACGGCGCCGTACCAGGGGTTGACGCCGAGCACGCCCCACGCGAACTCGGGCAGGTTGGCCTTGCCGACCACGACCGCTCCGGCATCGAGCACGCGCTGGACGACGGTCGCGTGCGCGGTCGGCACGTGGTCGCCGTAGATGCGCGAGCCGTACGTCGTCCGGATCCCGGCCGTGTCGATCAGATCCTTGACGAGCAATGTCCTCCCGGCAAGCGGCCCCTCGGTGGCCCCGAGCAGGGGCTCGTCGAGCCAGGTGATCGCCGTGTTGAACGGGTCGTTCACGCCGGAACGAGCGCCACGCACTCGACCTCGATCTTGGCACCGGGGATCACGAGCGCAGAGATCTCGACCAGCGTCGACGCCGGCCGGGTCTCTCCGAAGACCTCCTGGCGCACCGGATTGACGAGCGGCCGGTCGCTCACGTCCGTCAGGTAGACCGTCACCTTGACGACGTCCGCGAAGGTGCAGCCTCCTGCGGCGAGGACCGCGCGCATGTTCGCGAACACGCAGCGCGTCTGGGCGACGACGTCGTCACCGCCGACGAGCTCGCGCTGCCCGTCGACGGGGACGATGCCGGAGACGAAGAGGAAGCCACCGGCCTCCACCGCGTCCGTGAAGTGCGAGATCGGCTCGGCCTGGCCGGCGACGCGCAGCTCACGACGGGATCGACCCATCAGGCGAAGTGCGCCTTCAGGGCGTCGAACCCGCCCTGGAACACCTCGGTGGCGAAGAACTCCGTCCAGTGCCCCTGCTGGTCGCGGTCGCAGTCGAAGGTCGTCCACCACTCGACGAAGCTGCCGCCGCCGTCGGTGAGCGGCGTGACCTTGAGCGTGGCGCAGTAGTTGTCGACGTCGAACGGGGTCTTCTGGAAGTCGTAGGTGTAGGAGCGGTCGAGGTCGGAGTGACCGAGCAGCTGCTCCCTGATGTGGGTGCCGTCCGTCAGCGTGAAGCTGCGGATCGCGCCGACCTGGTCTCCGGCCTTGCCGTCCTCGATCTCGCTCTGCGACACGAGCCCGCTGTGCCAGGTGGCGAGTCCGTTGAAGTCGCGGACGCGCGCCCACACCTCGTCGGGAGATGCCTTGACCACCGTGCTTGCATACGACTTTGCCATTGGGGAGAGCTCCTTCGGGTTGGGTTGTGGAACCGTTGGTGTCGATCCTACGGCGTGGCGAGCCGGGCGATTGCCTGCTCGCGGATCTCGCTCAGCGACTGCCTCGGCGTCAGCGCCTCCGGATCGACGCGAAGCTCGATCAGCGCGGGCCGTCCGGCGGCGAGCGCCGCATCGAATGCGGCGGCGAAGTCCTCGGTGCGCTCGACCACCGCTCCGTGTGCGCCGAACGCCTCCGCGAGCGCCGCGAAATCGGGGTTGACGAGGTCGGTGCCCGAGACGCGGCCCGGGTAGTGGCGCTCCTGATGCATCCGAATCGTCCCGTACATGCCGTTGTTGACGACGAGCACGACGATCGCCGCGTCGAACTGCACGGCCGTCGCGAGCTCCTGGCCCGTCATCAGGAAGTCGCCGTCGCCCGCTATCGCGACCACGTCACGCTCGGGGTGGAGCAGCTTGGCGGCAACCGCCGCCGGCACTCCGTACCCCATCGCGCCGCTCGTCGGCGCAAGCTGGGTCGGATACGTGCGGAACTCGTAGAAGCGGTGCGCCCAGACCGAGAAGTTGCCGGCGCCGTTCGTGAAGATCGCATCGGCCGGGAGCCGGGCACGCACGGTTGCCATCACGGCTCCCATGTCGAGGTCACCCGGCATCGGCAGGCTGCGGAGGTTGTCGAGGTAGTCCTGTCGACCCTGGCGCGTTCCCTCCTCGCGCCCGCCGGGCTCGAGCGGGGGAAGCGCGGAGAGCGCCAGGGCGAACGTGTCGGGGGAGGAGGCGATACCGAGTGCGGGCGTGTAGACGCGACCGAGCTCGTCGGGATCCGCGGTGACGTGGATGAGTGCCTGCGCCGGATTCGGCACGGAGAGCAGCGTGTAGCCGGCCGTTGTGATCTCGCTGAGCCGGTCGCCGACCACGAGCAGGACGTCGGCCTCGCGCACCCGAGCCGCGAGCCGCGGATCGGCGCCGAGCGCCAGATGGCCGACGTATACGTCGGAGCCGTTGTCGACGTAGTCCTGCCGGCGCCAGCCCGAGGCAACGGGGAGGCTGCTCGCGGTACACCAGGCAGTCAGAGCTTCATGCGCTTCGACGCTCCAGGGCGCGCCGCCCACGACGACGAGCGGCCGCACGGCACCGGCGAGCATCGTTCTCGTCCGCTCGACGTCACTCGGGGCAGGGTGAACACGGCCAACGACTGCCGGGCGGGCGTCGGCCACGTCTGACGCCTCCACGAGCATGTCCTCCGGAAGGGCTAGCACGACAGGTCCCGGACGGCCGGAAGTGGCGACGTGGAAGGCGCGCGAGATCAGCTCCGGGATCCGGTCGGGATCGTCGATCTGATCGACCCACTTCGCCATCGGTCCGAACATGTGGCGGTAGTCGATCTCCTGGAATGCCTCCCGTCCCATCATGTCGCGGCCGACCTGGCCGATCAGGAGGATGAGTGGGGTCGAATCCTGGAAGGCGGTATGGATGCCGCCGGCGGCATGGGTTGCGCCCGGGCCGCGGGTGACCATGCAGATGCCGGGGCGGCCGGTGAGCTTGCCGTAGGCGTCGGCCATGTTGGCGGCACCAACCTCGTGGCGGCACGCCACGAAGCGGATCGGCGCGTCGTAGAGGGCGTCGAGCACCGCGAGGTAGCTCTCGCCGGGCACGCCAAAGGCGACGTCCACCCCGTGGACCACGAGCTGGTCGACGAGGAGCCTGCCTCCCGTCCTCACGTCAGGCCCGTGGCCCTCGAGACAACGTTGCACCTCGAAACATTCGCGCGACGAGGAGTCGCTTGGCAGCAAGCATTCGTGGGGCGTGCTGCACCGATCATTTCGGCTTTACCGTTGCAGCAAGCCCCACGAGCGGGTGCTCGAGGAAAACGGTGGGCTTCTGGAGCTTCGGGCGATCCTCGTCGGCGGGATCGACGTAGCGAATCGTGCGCTTGCCGGCCCACTCCGCGGGGAGAATCAGCACGCGGACGAAGGCGGTCGGCTGATGCTGGGCCGCCTCGGCAAGCACCGGGTCGGGCCCCGCCTCGAACCACGCGCCGCCGGGGCCGTAGGACGCAGTGTGCCCTTCGGTGTGGATGTCGATCTCGCCGTGGAGCAGGTAGCGAATGCCCGGGCCGGGATGGGTGTGCGTGTAGGCGACGCCTCCCGGCGGAAAGTCGATCCGGTCGCAGCGGATGACCCACTCGGCGAAGGGGTCGATCTGGATCCGACGCGAGAGCAGGGCGCCTTCCGCTTCCTCCGGCGTGTCGTCGAGCTGCCACACGAGCGAGCGCCCCTCGACGTGCGCCTCACCGAAGACTGCGGTGTCGTTCGCGATGTCGTAGACGACGCGGTGCCCGCCGAGCGTCTCGGTGCCGGTCTCGAACTCGTACAGGGAGAGCCTCATGGGATCGACTCTATCGCGGAGGCGGTGCCGGCCCGGCGGAAGAGCAACACGAAGACGCCTTCAGCGAGGGAGGCTCCCTGGGAACCGTAGTTTCCCGGCTTCAGGATCGCGCGAAGCGCGCAGCGATTATGACGCTCCACGAGCCGCGATACGCTCTTTCGTCGCGGCTAGTGGAACGTCTGGCCGCCGTCGATGACGATCGTCTGGCCGGTGACGAAGGATGACCCGGGGCTCGCGAAGTAGACGACCGCGCCGACGACGTCCTCCGGTACCTGGTCGCGCTGGATCGTCCGAGCCGAGACCGACACGTCGCGCAGCTTCTCCACTACCTCGGGATGGGCCTCGACGCCGGCCGACATCGTGAACCCCGGCGCGACGCAGTTCACGAGCACGCCGTCCTTGCCGATCTCTTTCGCGAGCGCGCGGGTGAAGGCGACGATTGCCCCCTTGCTCGTGACGTAGTGGAGCAGAAACGGGACGCCACGGAACGGCGTCCCGGAGGAGATGTTGACGATTCGGCCGCCGCCACGCGCCTGCATGACGGGAACGACGGCGCGGGACATCAGGAACATCGAGCCGACGTTTATATCCATCACCTTGCGCCACTCGTCGAGCGGGATCTCGGTGAACGAGCGCATCGCGAGCGAGGCGTAGAGCCCCGCGTTGTTGACGAGGATGTCGATCGTGCCGCAGCGCTCGACCACCTCGCCGACAAGGGCCTGAACCGAGGCCTCGTTGGCGACGTCCGCCGTCAGGCCGACCCCGTTCGGGAACAGCTCCGCAGCGGCCTCCGCTCCCTGGAGGTCGGCGACGACGATGCGCGCCCCCGCCGCGGCGAGGCCGTGTGCGATCGCGTGCCCGATGCCCTGCGACCCCCCGGTGACGATTGCGACCTTCCCGTCGAGCTCACCCATCTCGTGCCCCTCCTTACTGGATCGCCGACAACTATTGAATTGGCGAGAACGGGGTCGGCGTCAGGATCCGGTTCTGCTGGGTGTGGATCAGCGGCTGGATCTTGCCCATGAACACCTTCCAGTCGTCGCGCGCGAGGAGGGCCGCGCGCCGCTCCTCCCGTTCGGCGAAGCTGTCGTAGCGCCAGAGGCTCGTGTAGGTCGAGGGCGCACCGATGTCCGTCGTGAAGGCTCCGATGAACCCGCCGAGCACCTCCTGCTGGATCGCGATCCCTTCCGTCTCGTACAGCTTCACGAGCTCGGGCAGCTTGCCCGTATAGACGTGGTAGTCGCGTTGCTCGACGATGATCAAATCGGATCTCCAATTCCGCCCATTGCCAGGTACTTCAGCTCGACCCAGTCGTCGACGCCGTAGCTCGAACCTTCCCTCCCGATCCCCGACTCCTTCATGCCGCCGAACGGCGCCACCTCCGTCGAGACGAAGCCGGTGTTGATGCCGACGATCCCGTACTCGAGGGCCTCCGCAACCCGCCAGGTACGGCCTAGGTCACGGGTGTAGAAGTAGGCCGACAGGCCGTAGGGGGTGTCGTTTGCGATTCCGACCGCTTCCGCGTCGGTCGTGAAGCGGTTGATGCCGGCGACGGGGCCGAAGGTCTCCTCGCAGCTCATCGCCATGTCCATCGTGACGCCGGTGAGAACCGAAGGCTGGAAGAACTGGCCCTCGATGCGGTTCCCGCCAAGGTGTAGCTCCGCCCCCTGCGCGAGCGCATCGGCAACGTGACGCTCGACCTTGCCGATGGCAGGCTCGTCGATCAGCGGCCCGACCTGCACACCGTCAGCGAACCCGTCCGCCACCTTCAGCCCGGCGACCGCCTCCGTGAAAGCGCCGACGAAATCGTCGTAGATGCCGTCCTGGACGAGAAACCGGTTGGCCGAGATGCAGGTCTGGCCGGAGTTCCGGAACTTGCACATCATTGCGCCGGCGACCGCCTCGGAGAGGTCGGCGTCGTCAAAGACGATGAACGGGGCATTGCCGCCGAGCTCGAGCGAGACCTTCTTGACCTGGCCGGCGCACTGGGCCATCAGCAGCTTGCCGACCTCGGTCGAGCCCGTGAAACCAAGCTTGCGGACGATCGGGTTCGACGTCATCTCGCCCCCGATCGAAGGCGCGTCGGCCGCGTCGCCGGTGACGATCGAGAACACGCCCGGCGGAACCCCGGCCTCGTCGGCGAGCACCGCGATCGCAAGGGCGGTGAGCGGCGTCTGCTCGGCGGGCTTCAGCACCATCGTGCACCCCACCGCGAGCGCGGGCGCAGACTTGCGCGTCGGCATCGCAGCCGGGAAGTTCCAGGGCGTGATGCCGGCGGTGACGCCGATCGGCTCGCGCAGCGCGACGATCCGCCGGTCTGCGAGCGGCTGCGGAATGACGCGGCCGTCGAGGCGCTTTGCCTCCTCGCCGAACCACTCGTAGAACGAGGCCGCGTAGGCGATCTCGGCTTTCGCCTCGAACAGTGGCTTGCCCTGCTCGCGCACGAGAAGCGCCGCCAGATCGTCGGCGCGATCCATCATCAGATCGGCGAGACGACGCAAAACCCGTGCGCGATCCTTCGCAGTCCGGTGCTTCCACACGGGAAGCGCCCGCTGTGCCGCCTCGATCGCACGGCGGGTCTCGGCGGCTCCCAGCCTCGGCACGTTGGCGAGCGTCGCCCCCGTTGCCGGATCGATCACGGGGAACGTGGCCCCCGAATCCGCATCGACCCACACGCCGTCGATGTAGGCCTGCTCGCGCAGAAGATCCGTCTCGAGTGCAGCCATGGTGGTGACGATAGCGGTTCGATCGCGACCGTTCCGCCGCCTCGAGCCCGGTGCGATACTGCATCGATGGAACCGCAATTCGTCCGCTTCGACGATGTCGCCTCTTTCACCCTCGTCGAGGGCGTCGAGGGACGGCCGCTCTTCGGCGAAGGCGCGATGATCAACGTGATCGAGTTCGGTCCGGGGTCGACCGTGCCGGCGCACAGCCATCCGCACGAGCAGCTCGGGATCGTCTTGCGCGGTATGCAGGCGCTCGTGATCGACGGCGTCGCCCACGAGCTCGGGCCGATGGAGGGCTACGTGCTCCCCGGCGACGTCGAGCACTCGGCCTACTGCGGCCCGGAGGGCGCGACCGTGATCGACATCTTCTGCCCGGTGCGCGACGACTACCGCGAGCGCTGGACGCGCGAAACGGCAGATCCGCCGCCACAATGAGGGCGTGAGCCAGACCATCGAAGCACCGGTCGAGGTCCGCCTCCCGGACGAGGACAACGCGTACGACCACGACCGGCCCTGGATCGTGATCGTCTGGAACGACCCGATCAACCTCATGAGCTACGTGACGTTCGTGCTGCGCAAGCTCTTCGGGTTCTCGGTGGAGGAGGCGACCAAGCTGATGCTGCAGGTGCACAACGACGGCAAGGCCGTGGTCTCCTCGGGCGAGAAGGAGAAGGCCGAGTTCGACGTCGCCCGGCTGCACGCGCACGGGCTGTGGGCGACGCTGAGGCAGGACTGATGGCCGGCCGTCGCATCCAGCGTGACCGCAAGGGCGGCTACAAGCTGAGCCTCCCGCCCGACGAGCGCGAGCTGCTCCGCTCGCTGCCGGCGCAGTTCCGGGAGGTGCTGCAGACCGACGACCCGAGCCTGCACCGCCTCTTCCCGCCTGCCTACACCGACGACGACGAGGCCAACGACGAGTTCCAGCGGCTGATGCGCGACGAGCTGCTCGAGGGCAAGCTGGCAGCGCTCGACGTCGTCGAGCAGACGGCGGCGGCAGACCGCCTCACCGGAGATCAGCTCGAAGCCTGGCTCGGTGCGCTCGAGAGCCTCCGCCTCTTCCTCGGCACGCAGCTCGACGTGAACGAGGAGCCCTACGCCGAGGAGCTCGATCCCGACGACCCGGTCGCACCGGCGCTCGCGTTGTACGGCTACCTGAGCTGGCTGCAGGAGCAGGCCGTCGAAGCGCTCTCGTCGAGCCTGTAGCGGGTCTACGGCTCGACGAGCACGCGGCCCGCAGGCAGCTCGAGGCTCGCCCGCACGGCGTCGTCGATCGCATCGAGCGAGAAGATCTCGCCGAGGAGAGGCGCCAGCTCGAGCCGGCCGGCGGCGACGTGCCCGAGCAGGATCGGCAGCGAGACGGCCGGGTCCTCGGAGCCGTACATCGTCCCCGTGAGGAACTTCTCGCGCCGCAGGAACTCTCCCGGGTCGAGGTCGAGTCGGAGGCCGGTCGGCGGCAGGCCGACGAGCACGGTCGTGCCGCCGCTACGTGTGAACCTCAGCGCGGTGGCGCTCGTCTCGGGGAAGCCGACGGCGTCGAAGCCGTAATCGGCCCCCTCGGGCGCGATCGCATCGAGCGCCTCCTTGAGGTCGTCGGGGTGGAGGGCATGCGTCGCGCCGAGCCGGAGCACCTGCTCGCGGCGCGAGTCGACCGGATCGACGACGATGATCGCCTCCGCACCGGCGATGCGGGCGCCCTGCACGACGAACTGGCCGACGCCGCCGGCCCCGATCACGAGCACGACGCCGCCCGGCTGAGCGCGCGCGGCAAACAGCACTGCACCGACACCCGTCAGCGCGGCACAGCCGAGCAACGCTGCGTCCCGCAGAGGCACGGCGCCACCGGTGGGCAGCGCGACCTTGGAGGAGACGACGACGCGCTCGGCCCACGCCCCCGTCGCGGTACCCCGGTACACCGTCTCGCCCGCGAGCGACATGCCCGTCGAGCCGTCGACGAGCGTCCCGTTGCCGATCGCCCGATGGAGCGGCACGCACGCCGCAGGCCTGCCACGGGCGCAGTCGGCGCAGTGGCCGCACGACGGTGCCCACGAGAGCACCACCTCGTCCCCGGCGCGCACGGACTCGACCGCATCACCGACGTGTTCCACGATCCCGGCGCCCTCGTGGCCGAGCACCATCGGCGTCGGCCGCTGCCACTCACCCTTGACCTGGTGCAGGTCAGTGCCGCAGATGCCGACCGCCGCCATGCGGACGACGACGTCGTTCGGGCCGGGCTCCGCCAGGTCGATCTCGACGACCTCGAGTGGCTCGCCGACTGCCCGGAAGAGCCCGGCCCTGGTCTTCATGAGCTTCTACGCACCGATCGCAGCCTTCACGGCGGCGACGTTCGTCACCTGGGAGACGTTCTGGAGCGCGTAGTTGATCGACGCCTGGTGCCAGTCGGCGTTCATGGTCGAGCACCCGTCCTCGGGCACGACGATGGAGAAGCCCATGTCGGCTCCCGTGCGCGAGGTGTGCTCGATGGACATGTTCGTCCACGCGCCCGTGACGATCACGGTGTCGCGGCCGAGGCCGTCGAGCAGGTTCTGGAGCTTCGTGCCCTGCCAGCCGCTCATCCGCATCTTCTCGACGACGAAGTCGCCGTCCTGCGGCTCGAGACCGTCGGCAGCGGCCGCGCCCCACGTGCCTCGCACGAGGGCGCCGGTGTCCTTGACGCCGTTGAAGAGCGGGGCGTTGAGCTTCAGGCCGGGCGCTCCCGCCTCGACGATGTAGTGCACGTGGATCACGGGAATGCCCTTCGCCCGGCACGCTGCTGCCAGGTCGGCCACGTTGGCGACGACGTTCTGCTCCGCCGCGTGACCGGGCGAGCCCGATTCCGCGAAGGCGCCGCCTTCGATGATCACGTCGTTCTGCATGTCCTGGATGACCAGGGCAGCTCGGCCGGGATCGAGTGAGAGCTCTTCGACGAGGTTCAATTCAGGCATCGCATCCTCCTATCGCATGTACGGCTCGCGCCGCGGGCCGACCTTCGTCGTGATCGTGTAGATCGACGTCGACGAAGGAATGAACAGGGTGTGCCAGTCCGGCCCGCCCCACGAGTGGTTGCCGATGTTCTCGGGCACCTCGATCGTGCCGAGATGCTCGCCCTCGGGTGAGATGACCCAGAGGCCCTTCGGGCCGGTCACCCAGACGTTGCCGAGCTCGTCGATCTTCATCCCGTCGGGAATACCCTCCTCGATCACGCCGGTGCCGATGCCCTCGAAGAACATGCGGCAGTTCGAGAGCGTGCCGTCGTCGTTGACGTCGTAAACCTTGATGTACGCACCCGGGGTGTCGTTGATGTACATCAGCTTCTCGTCGGGCGAGAAGCACAGCCCGTTCGGCATCTCGAACTCGTCCTCGGCAACGACGAGTTGGAGCTCGTCCTGGCCGCCTCCGGGCGGGATCATGAAGACGCCCTGCCAGCCGAGCTCGCGCGCACGCTCGATCCCGAAGCCGGGGAAGCGCCCGTACCACGGGTCGGAGAAGTAGATCGTCCCGTCGGAGCGAACGGTGACGTCGTTCGGGCTGTTCAGGTACTTGCCCTGCCAGTGGAACGCGAGCGTCTCGCGCACGCCGTCCGTGCGCTCGCGAACGAGCGAGCTCGTCACGTGCTCGCAGACGAGCAGGTTGAGATCGTGGTCGAGAACCATCCCGTTGCACTTGAACGAGGGGTTTCGCACCTCGGTGACCGTGCCGTCGAGCGTGACCTTGCGGCGGATGTCCGCCGGCATGTCGGAGAAGTAGAGAACCTGCTCGACGGGGTGCCAGATCGGCCCCTCCGTGAACGTGAACCCCGTGGCGAGCTGCTCGACACCCGAGCCCTCTGCAACGAGGTCGTAGATCGCGTCCGATTTCGCGTCGATTCCGGGCACTGCGTTGTCCCCTTTCGTGACGGAGGCTGTCGCCGCGACGCTAACACGACACCGATTCTTTCGCTGTACCCTCCGCCGATGAGCTCCGGCACCGACACGGTGGTGTTCATCCCGGCCTGGAACGAGGAGACGAACCTCCCCGGCGTGCTGGCGGAGCTTGCGACGGTGCTGCCGGATGCCGACACGCTCGTGATCGACGACGGCTCGACCGACGCGACGGCCCTGATCGCGCGGGACGGCGGCGCGATCGTCGTCTCCTTCGGCGAGAACCGGGGCCTGCGGGCGGGAATCGCCGCCGGCTATCGCGAGGCGCACGAACGCGGGTACGCGTTCTGCGGGCGGGTCGACGCCGATGGCCAACATCCCGCAGCCGAGCTCGCCCGGCTCCTCGAGCTCGTACGGTCGGACGTCTGCGACGTGGCGGTCGGATCGCGCTTCGCCGCCGGCGACGGGTACGCCGCTGACCGCTACCTGCCCTCGCCGAGCCGGCGATTCGGGATCGGCCTTCTCCAGAAAGCGATGCACGTGCGCCTGGGGAGGAAGTTCCACGATCCCACGAGCGGCATGGCAGCGGTCAACGCGAAGGCGATGACCGTGATGGCTCGGCCCTACGTGAGCGGGGCGCCCGAGGTCGAGGCGCTCCTGCGACTGAAGGCCGAGGGGCTGCGGGTCGAGGAGGTCGCCGTCCACATGCGCGAGCGCGCGAGCGGGGAGTCGAAGCTCCAGGGGAAGAAGGCCGTCAAGCTCGTTCTGACCGTCGTCGGGACGCTCGTGTTCTTCCGCTGGCTCCGTCACCGCCGGGCGTGAGCGGCGCGACGCCGACAGGCGGGCCGCCAAAGCCGTGTGACACGCTTTTCAGGTCACGCGGCGGCGGAACGCCAAAATGTGACAGGGTGATCGTCGTCCTCGGCTACGCGGATGGTGGCCGAGGCGAGCTCCATCCCATCGGCGCCGCCCGCCTCGCTCGGGCTGCGGAGGCCAGCACGGCCGATGACGTCGTCGTGCTCTCGGGCTGGGCACGCGTCGCGGGAACACAGTCCGAAGCTGCCCTGATGGCGGCCGCCTGGGACGGCCCGGCCGCCGAGGTCGTGATCGACCCCGACGCCCGGACGACGGTGGGCAACGCGTTCAATGCCCTGAACGACGTCGAACGGGTCCGCGCGAGCGAGGTCGTGGTCGTGACGTCGCGGTGGCACGCCCCGCGTGCCACGGCTGCGTTCCGCCTCTTGCTCTGGCGGAAGCGCGTCCGCGTCACGGCCGCATTCCCGCAAGAGCCAAGGAACCTACGGGCGGCGTTGCGTGAGCTGCCGCTCTGGCTGTTACTCCCCGGACAACTCTGGCACGCGCGCCGAAACCGCAAGAGCAGGTGAGGCTTAAGCCTCACCCGCACGACGTCGCGCTACGCCACCTCGACGTGGATCCGGTTCTTCGACTCGCGCAGCGGGCCGCCTCCGCGACCTGCCCGCACGGCGAGGATCTCGGCCAGGATTGCGAGCGCTGTCTCCTCCTGCGTGTCGGCGCCGATGTCGAGGCCGCACGGTCCCATGATCCGGGCGAGCTTCTCCTCCGGCACTCCTGCCTCGAGCAGACGGCCGCGCCGGCGCTCCGTGGTGCGGCGCGATCCGAGGGCGCCGATGTAGAACGCCTCGCTCTCGAGCGCGGCCTTCAGTGCAGGCTCGTCGAACTTGTCATCGTGGGTCAGCACGACGACGGCCGTCTGGTGGTCGGGCTCGATCTGGGCCAGCGCCTCCTCGGGCCACTTCTGGACGAGCAGGTCGGCCGACGGCATGCGTTCCGGCGTCAGGAACATCGCGCGCGCGTCACCGACGATCGCCGTCCAGCCGAGTAGCTTGGCGGCCTTGCACAGCGCCTCGGCCGTGTCGACCGCGCCGTAGACGAAGACGCGCGGCGGCGGCCCGTACCACTCGGCGAACACCTTCACGTCGCCGTCGAGTGCGAGCAGCTTGTTGCGGCCCCGGCGCACGAGCTCGTGGAACTGGCCCGTCGCCTCCTCGGGGACGCCGCCGCCGATCCGCTCCCCCGTCTCGAGCAGGAGCTCCTTGCCCCCGATGCCGTCCCCCTCGACCACGGTGAAGAGCACGCCCCGGTCACCCGAGTCCCGGAGCTCCGACAGCCGACGCAGCAGTGTCACTCGACAGCCTCGACGAACACGTCGATCTCGCCGCCGCAGGGCAGTCCCACGCCCCAGGCCATCTCGTCGGTGATGCCGTAGCTCAGCATCTTTGCCTCGCCCGACTGCATCACCTCCATTGCGTTCTCGAACACGTCGCTCTCGACGCAGCCACCCGAGACGGAGCCGCACATCTTCCCCGACTCCGAGATCGCGAGGCTCGTCCCCACCGGCCGTGGTGCGGAACGCCTGGTTGCAACGACGGTCGCGACGACGACCTTCTCGCCGGACTCGCGCCAGCGCTCTACCTCGTCCAGGATCTCCTTCATGCTGCGTGCCTCCTCTCGATGCCGGCGAGCACTGCCGCCAGCTCTTCCAGACTTCTCAGATTATGGCCGGAGAGGAACCTGTCGACGTATGGCAATGCTGCCCGCATGCCTCCGGCGAGTGGTTGGTACTCCGGATTGCCCTTCAGTGGATTGACCCAGATGACGGCGTACGCGGCGCGTGCAAGACGCGCCATCTCTCGGCCGACGAGCTCCGGATCCTGGCGCTCCCAGCCGTCCGAGACGACCACGACGACGGCACCACGCGACAGCGCCCGCTTGCCGTAGAGGTCGTTGAACTCCTTCAGGGAGGCACCGATCCGGGTGCCGCTCCCCCAGTCGGTGACCGCCTCGGTGCACTTCTCGAGTGCCGACTCCGGGTCGCGGGTCCCGAGCTCGGCCGTCAGTCGCGAGAGTCTCGTGCCGAAGGCGAATGCCTCGACGCCGGGGCCGGATCCGACTGCCGCGTGGAGAAACAACACGAGCGCCCGCGCATAGGCGTCCATCGAGCCCGAGACGTCGCAGAGCACGACGAGCTTGCGCGGCACGTCTTTGCGGGCGCGGTAGGGGCGATCGACAGGGTCGCCGCCGGTGCGCAGCGACTGGCGGATCAGCTTGCGCATGTCGAGGCGATCACCGCGCGGATCGGCCCGGCGCCGGCGCGAGGCTCGCAGCGGCCGCTGCTCGGCGATCGCGGCGATGAGACGCTTGACGCGCCGGTACTCGTCGGGCGTCATCTCGGCGAAGTCCTTGTCGCGCAGTAGCTCGTGGCCGGACGCGCCGAGCTCGAGCGGGTCACCCATCTCCTCGTCCGGCTCGCCGCCCGCCGCATCGGACAGCGTCTCGCCGACTTTCTCCTGCGCCATCGGGCTCGGGACGGTGCGCACGGGCGGCAGCACCGGTGCCCGCAGGAACCAGGCGTTGAAGGCGCGGTCGAAGAGATCGAGCTCGTCATGGCGCGACACGAGCGTCTGGCGAAGGGCGAAGTACACATCCTCCTGGCGCGTCAGATCCACAGCCGCGATGCCACGCAGAGCATCAGCGACGCGGCCCGGCCCGACCTCGAGGCCGACCTCGCGCAGGACGCGACCGAACGTGACGACGTGGCGGACGACGGCGTCGGCCATTGCAGCCGCCTACTTCGCCGCGGACGCGCGAGCGGTGTCGACGAGCCGCTGGAGCGTCTCGTCCCGCACGGTCTCGATGTCCTCCCGGTACTTCAGCACCGACCCGAGCGTCTGCTCGACCACGTCGGCGTCGATCTCCTGGCGGCCGAGCGCGTTCAGCGCCATCGCCCAGTCGATCGTCTCGGCGACTCCGGGTGGCTTCGCGAGGTCGAGGCCGCGCAACTCGCGCACGAAGGCGGCGGCCTCGGAGGCAAGGCGCTCCGAGATGCCCGGGATCCTGATCTTGACGATCTCGATCTCGCGGTCGATCGACGGGTGTCCGATCCAGTGGAAGAGCGCGCGACGCTTCAATGCGTCGTGCAGCTCGCGCGTCCGGTTGGAGGTGAGGATCACGGCCGGCTTGCGGCGGGCACGAATCGTGCCGAGCTCGGGAATCGTGATCTGAAAGTCGGAGAGCACCTCGAGCAGGAACGCCTCGAACTCCTCGTCGGCGCGGTCGATCTCGTCGATCAGCAGCACGACGGGCTCGTCGGTGTCGATTGCCTCGAGCAGCGGCCGGCGGATCAGGAACTCGGGCCCGAAGAGCTCGTCCTCCGAGACCGTCCCCTCCTGCGCGGCGCGGATGTGCAGCAGCTGGCGGGGGTAGTTCCACTCGTAGACGGCGTGGGCGACATCGAGACCCTCGTAGCACTGCAGCCGAATCAGGCGGGCATCGGTCGTGACCGCGAGCGCCTTCGCGGCCTCGGTCTTGCCGACGCCGGCCTCGCCTTCGAGCAGCAGGGGCTTCTCGAGCGCGAGCGCGAGGAACAGCGCCGTCGAGAGCCCGCGGTCGGGCAGGTAGTCCGCCGCGCGCAGCGCGGTCTCGAGCTCGTCGATCGTGCTGAAGGCGCTCATGGGCTGAGCGTAGTCGAGACCCGACCGCTCAGGCAGCGTCTTCGAGCAGATCGACCGCGAGTGCGACCGTCCGCTCGAGGAACCCGAACTCGACGAGAACGTCGAGGCACGCGACGGGATCGACGTACTCGTTGGAGCTGCCCTCGACGATGCGGAGCGTGATGAACGTGAGTGGGTCGAAGGCGATCCCGGCGCGCTCGAATGTGCGGCCGAGCGTGACCGCCTCACTCGCGAGCGCGTGCTCGGCGGCTGTCAGCGAGTGCCCGAGAGCGATCTCGCTCTCCTGGGACTCGCGCAGGCGACGCGCGTCCAGCATGTCCTCGTCGTTTGATTCCATCAACATCGCTGCGAACTGAGACGCCGAATTTCGGCGCTAGTCAGCGAGCGCGGAACCTCAGCTGCTTGAACCTGCGAGCGTTCTCGGCGATCGCTGCCTCGACCGGGAGGCGCTCCATGCTGGACGCGCCGTAGAAGCCGACGACGCCGGTCGTTCTGTCGAGGACGTACTGCGCATCCTCGGGCTCCGCGATCGGTCCGCCGTGACAGAGAACGAGCACGTCGGGGTTCACCTCGTACGCGGCGTCGGCAATCGCCTGGACGCGCTCGACGGCCTCGTCGAGCGTCGGCGCGCTCGTCACCCCGATCAAGCCCTTGGTCGTCGTGTTCATGTGCGCGACGACGACGTCGGCGCCTGCATCGGCCATCCACCGCGCCTCCTCCGGGTCGAAGGCATAGGGTGTCGTCAGGAGGTCGAGCCCGCGCGCGGCGCGAATCATCTCGACCTCGAGCTTGAAGCTCATGCCCGTCTCCTCGAGCACCTGGCGGAAGTTGCCGTCGATCACCCCGACGGTGGGAAAGTTCTGCACGCCCGAAAAGCCGATGTCCCGCAGCTCGCGCAGGAAGCGCGGCATCGAGCGAAACGGATCGGTGCCGTTCACGCCGGCGAGCACGGGCGTGTCGGCCACGACGGGGAGCACCTCGCCCGCCATCTCGACGACGATCGCATTGGCGTCGCCGTAGGCGAGCAGCCCCGCGGCCGAGCCTCGGCCGGCCATGCGGTAGCGGCCGGAGTTGTAGACGATGATCAGGTCGACGCCGCCTGCCTCCTCGCACTTGGCGGAGAGGCCGGTTCCGGCACCGGCGCCGATGATCGGCTTGCCGGCTGCGACGGTCGCGCGCAGGCGTTCGAGGGCGTCGTCGCGCGTCACGCCGCAACGATAGGCCACCCGGCGATCGCACGCGAAGGACTGACCTGCGACCGATAGGCTCCGGGCTGTGACGACCGTCGGCCATCTCGAAGCGCCCGGCGGGCCGACGGACGCTACGGCGGTCGGCCAGGTCACCTACCTCGAGGCGATCCGAGCGGCGCTGCAGGACGCGATGCGCGAGGACGACCGCGTCTTCCTGCTCGGCGAGGACATCGGCGTCTTCGGAGGCGCCTTCGGCGTCACCGCCGGCCTCCACGAGGAGTTCGGCTCCGAGCGCGTGATGGACACGCCGATCTCGGAGGAGGGCTTCGTCGGCGCTGCGATCGGCGCGGCCTGGATGGGTGAGCGCCCGGTCGTCGAGCTCCAGTTCGCCGATTTCATCACCTGCGCGTTCGACCCCATCGTCACCGTTGCCGCGAAGACCCACTGGCGCTCGGGCCAGCAGATCCCGATCACGATCCGCTGTCCGACCGGCGGCGGCGTGCGGGGCGGGCCGTTCCACGCGGGCTCGCCCGAGGGCTGGTTCGTCGGCACGGCGGGTCTCAAGATTGTCTGCCCCGGAAACGTCGAAGACGCCTACGGGCTCCTTCGGGCCGCCATCGACGACCCCGACCCCGTCCTCTACTTCGAGCACAAGCGCCTGTACCGGACGCTCCGGGCGGCCCCGCCCGAGACCGGTCTGCGCACGCCGATCGGCCCGGCAGCGGTCGTCCGCAGCGGATCGGACGTGACCGTCATCACGTACGGCTCCGGTGTCTCGACCGCCCTCGCCGCCGCCGAGCTCGTCGATGCAGACGTCGAGATCGTCGACCTACGCACGATCTGGCCGCTCGACGAGGCGACGATCCTCGCCTCGGTGGAGAAGACCTCACGCGTGCTCGTGCTGCAGGAGGCCTCGCGCTCGACCGGCGCGGCCGGCGTGATCCTCTCGCTCATCGCGCAACGGTCGTTCGAGCACCTCGATGCCCCGCCCGCGCTGCACGCAGCGCCCGACACGCCGGTGCCGTTCGCACCCGAGCTCGAGGACGCCTACATGCCGTCCGCCGACTCGACCGTCCAGGCCCTCGACCGGCTCCTCGCCTACTGATGCCGATAGAGCCCTGCGCAGAGGCCCGCTCCGTCAGCGCCGACGACCGCGTGGCGCTGTTCCGGCTCGTGCTGCTGCAACGCATCTTCGAAGAGCGCGTCATGGCGCTGTACCGCCAGGGCCGCGTCCCCGGATCGGTCTACACGGGCCGCGGCCAGGAGGCCGTGGCGGCTGCGGCGGGCTACGCGCTCGGGCCGGACGATGTCGTCGCCCCGCTCAACCGCGAGCTTGCGTGCCACTTCGCGCGCGGGGCAACGACCGCGGACGTGTTCCGGAACTTCTTCGGCAAGGCGACGAGCCCCACCTTCGGACGGGACGGGAACATGCACTTCGGAGCGCCGGCAAACGGCGTTTTCCCGCTGGTCTCGATGCTCGGCGACCTCGTCCCGCTCGTCGCCGGTGCCGCACTCGCCTTCAAGCGGCGGGGCCAACCGAGGGTGGCGATGACGTTTCTCGGCGAGGGGGCATTCTCGGTCGGCGACACGCACGAGGGCCTCAACCTCGCCGCCGTCTGGCAGGTACCGGCCGTGTTCATCATCCAGGCGAACCGCTACTCCTACTCGACGCCCGTCTCGAGTCAGATGGTCAACACCAACATTGCGCAGCGCATCTACGGCGGCTGGTCGATCCCCGCGGAGCGTGTCGACGGAACCGACGCCCTCGCAGTGCTCGAGACGGTGCGGGCCGCGGTCGAGCGGGCCAGGGCCGGCGGCGGCCCGCAGGCAGTCGAGGCGCTCACCGTTCGGATGCACGGGCACGCGGCGCACGACGACTCCCGCTACGTGCCCGAGGGGATGCGAGAGGAGTTCTTCGAGCGCTTCGACCCCGTCGCCCGGATCGCAGCACGGCTCGCACTCGACGGCTTCAGCGCGGCGGCGATCGACGGGATGCGTGAGGCGGCGACCGCCGAGGTCGCCGCCGGTCTTGCAGAGGCGGAACAGGCGCCGGCGCCCGACCCGGCAACGCTCGAGGACGGCGTGTACGCAGCGCCACCCTGGCGCTAGCCTCTAACCCGGCAGCAACCCGCGCAGCATCAGACTGATCAGCGCCCCGCGCGAGCGCTCGGGATCCCAGTCATGGGCGCGGCGAAGATGGCGGTACGTCCGGTCGGTCGCATTGACGAGCACGGTCGCCGTCTCCTCGATCTCGACCCGACGGAGCGAGCCGTCTGCGATGCCGTCCGCGAGCAGGCGCTCGATCGGGTTGATGTACCCCTCGCGCGAGTGCACCTCGTCGTCGGACTCGTGGAAGAACCGCCGGTCGGACTCCTCGTCGAGCGCGGCGAGGAAGTCGAGGTGATCCTCGGTCACCTCGCACACCGCCACGAGCATCGCCTCGAGCCGCTCGGCTCCCGTGCCCTTCCCGGTCACCGTCGGCCAGAGCGCAGAGCGGAAAGCCTCCTCGTAGTCCCGTGCCAGCAGCGCGAAGATCTCGTCGCGCCCGAGCCCCCGGCGGTGGAGCGTCATGCGGGACACGCCTGCCTCTTCCGCGATCCGGGTCAGCGTTGCCGACTGCCAGCCGCCGGACGAGATCGCACGGCGGGCGCCAAGGATCACGCGCTGCTCGGTACTCATCCCGCTCTGCTCGGTACTCATCCCGCTCTGCTCGGGGCTCGATTCCCGCGCCGCTCGGGGCTGGTCTCGACCTGTGCCATCGCGGGTGGGACGATAGCGTTGCACGAGCGGTACGACAATGTCACACTGCGTCCACACACCCCGAAAGCCGACTCGACGACGGGTCGGCCGTGCCGAAGGAGGCCACGCCGTGCCGATGATCGAGGTCAAGTTGTACGACCGCCGCGTCACCGAGGAGTCCGTGCCGAAGATGATCGAGGCGCTCACGAACGCGCTTGCTGAGTCGAGCGGTGCCGCACCGGAGCACATTCAGGTCGTGATCCAGGGCGTCGAGCCGAAGCACTGGGGCATCGGCGGCAAGCAGCAGTCTTAACCGGACGCGGACCGAGAAAGGATCGATATGGCTTCTGAAGTACTCGTCCCGTCGTCCCCGGCCGAGGCCGTCGAGCTCTTCGGCGACGGTGCGGCGACGACCGTGGTCGGCGGCGGCACCGTCGTCGTGGCAGACATCACCTACGGGCGGCTCGATCCGGGCCGCGTGCTGCTCCTCTCGCACGCCGGGCTCGACAGCGTCTCG
Source organism: uncultured Thermoleophilia bacterium (assembly GCA_963799575.1). Lineage (GTDB taxonomy): Bacteria > Actinomycetota > Thermoleophilia > Gaiellales > Gaiellaceae > Gaiella. The sequence goes on along the minus strand of CAWCXK010000007.1, from coordinate 73,635 downwards.
GTCGACGGCGACACCGTCACGATCGGCGCGACCACGTCCATCAACGCGCTGATCGCGCTCGAGGAGCATTCCGCCGCCCTCGCCGCCTGCGCCCGCAACCTCGCCGACTACGAGATTCGCGGCCAGGGAACGGTCGGCGGCAACCTCTGTGTCGGCGCCAACTACGACGCGCCACGCGGAGATCTGCAGGGCTGCCTGCTTGCCCTCGACGCCCGCGTCCGCTCTGCGGGCGCAGACGGCGAGCGGACGGAGCCGCTCGAGGACTTCCTTGCCAACCGGCACGGACGCCTCGTTCTGGACGTCAGCTTCGAGCGGCCGGCGGCGTCCGCCTTCGTCGCGCTCGAGTATCCCCACACCCACGAGTACACCGTGATCGCGGTCACGGGCGCGAGGTCGGCCGACGGCACGACGCGGCTCGCTGCAACCGGCATCGCCGGTCACGGTTCCCGCCTCCGCTCGGCCGAGGCCCTCGCAGCGGATCCCGCCGCAGCGGGTGCTGCCGCGGTTGCCGATGTGACGTTCGCCGACGATGCCCTCGCGTCTGCCTGGTACCGGGAGCAGACGCTACCGGTGCTCGTCCGCCGTGTCCTCACCCAACTCGAGGAGTCCTCATGAACCTGACCGTCAACGGGGTCGACACCTCGATCGAGAGTGCCCCTCTGACGAGCCTGCTCGACGTGCTGCGCGAGGAGCTCGGCATCACGAGCCCGAAGGCCGGCTGCGAGCAGGGCGGCTGCGGTGCCTGCACCGTGCTCGTCGACGGCGAGCCTCGCCGCTCGTGCCTGACGCCCGTCGCCGCAGTCGACGGCACCGCGATCACCACGGTCGAGGGCCTCGGCTCGCCGGACAACATGGCGCCGATTCAGCAGGCGTTCACGCACCACTACGCGGCCCAGTGTGGCTTCTGCACCTCCGGGATGATGATGGCGGCGCAGGGCTACATCGACCGCGGCGGCACCGACGACCCCGGGGCCATCCAGGAGGCGCTCGGCGGTCACATCTGCCGTTGCACGGGCTACGTCAAGATCATCGACGCCGTTGCTGCAACCGCCCGTGGCGAGTCGTTCGACATAACCGTCACAGCGGCCGGAACCGCGATGACCAATCTTGGAGGTGTGTCATGAAGGCGGTCGGCGCACGCGTCCCACGCTACGACGGCGTCGCCCACGTCACCGGGCACACGGTGTTCGTCGACGACGTCCGCGTCCCGGGCACGCTCTGGGTGAAGGCATTCCGCTCGCCCGTCCACAACGCGGGCCTTTCGAACCTCGACACGAGCAAGGCCGAGTCGATGAAGGGCGTCCACGTGATCACCTGGAAGGACGTGCCGCTGCTCGAGTACGGCCACCTCTCGGCGCTCGGCATTCCAGCCGACGAGCCGTTGCTTGCAAAGGACGAGGTGCGCTACCTCGGCCAACCGATCGCAATCGTCGCAGCGCCGAGCGAGGAGGCGGCGCAGGCGGCCGTCGACGTGATCACCGCCGACTTCGACGAGCGCCCAGCGCTCTTCGACGTGCGCAAAGCGTTCGACGCCGACGCTCCTCAGATCCATGCCGAGGGCAACTGGTACCGGCACTTCGAGGACGAGATGGACCGGCGCCAGATCCGCAAGGGCAACATCGAGGAGGCGTTCGACAAGGCGGATCTGATCGTGCAGGGCGTGTACCGCCCCGCCGCGATCGAGCACGCACCGGTCGAGACGCAGGTGTGCCAGGTCGTCCCCGAGGCCAACGGGCGGCTCACGATCTACTCGTGCACGCAGGCCCTGTACTTCTCGATGGGCGTCGTCGCCGCGCACCTGCAGCTGCCATTGAACAAGTTCAAGGTCGTCGGCGGCACGGTAGGTGGCGGCTTCGGCGGCAAGGTCGACACGGCAACAGAGACGATGTGTGCCCTGCTCGCCCAGAAGTCGGGCAAGCCGGTGAAGTGGCGCTGGACCCGCGAGGAGGAGTTTCTCTGCTCGTCGACCCGGGCGCCGTGGCACATCGAGATGGCCGACGCGGTAACGAAGGACGGTTGGATTCTCGGCCGCAAGATGCTGACGCTGCACGACGCGGGCGCGTACTCCCGCTTCTCGCCGTACGGCCTGACGAAGCACAGCTTCCATCACACCGGCGCCTACTCGATCCCGAACCTCGAGTTCGACGGGTACGTCGTCTACACGAACCGCACCCCGACGACGGCAATGCGGGGCTTCGGCGTCACCTCGGTCTCGTTCGCGACCGAGACGCACCTGAGCCGGATCGCCCTCGAGCTCGACATCGACCCGTTCGAGCTGCGGCTCAAGAATGCGAACCGGATCGGCGACACCTCGCCGAACCAGATCGCATACACCGACCCGTCGACGGTACCGACGATCCTCGCGATCGCGGACGCCGTCGGGCACGAGCTGACGCCGGACTACAAGGCGATGACCCGCGAGCAACGGACCGGCGATCTGCTCCCCGAGCATCTCGTCGGGCAACTCGGAAACCCGGAGGCCCACTGATGGCAGTCAAGACCGGCCGCGGCTTCGCGGCGATCGAGTACCCCACGGGGATGAACCAGAACGGCGATCCGTCGCAGGCCTGGATCAAGGTCAAGCCCGACGGCCGCATCGACGTGTTCGCCGGCACCTCCGACATCGGCAACGGGTCCAAGACGATCCAGTCGCAGATCGTCGCCGAGACGATCGGCGTGCCGTACGAGTGGATCACCTACGACAACTCGAACACCGACTCGTCACCCGTCTGCACCGGCACGTTCGCCTCGCGCGCGACGTTCGTGGCGGGCAAGGCTGTCGAGAAGGCCGCCGAGAGCGCCCGCCAGAAGATCCTCGAGATCGCCGGGAAGGAGCTCGAAATCGACCCGGCCGACCTCGAGATCATCGACGGCGAGGTGGTCGCCAAGGGCGCACCACAGAAGAAGATCAGCGTGCCCGACGTGGCGGCGGCCGCGACGTGGACGTACGGCGAGCTGATCACCGGCACCGGCGCCCAGCTGAAGCCGTACGCGACGATCATCGAGCCGGCCACCGGCAAGGTGGATCTTCCTCCCCACTCGGCCATCTCGTACGCGTCGTGTGCGGCCGAGGTCGAGGTTGACGAGGACACCGGCGTCGTCACGGTCACCCGGCTGTGGCAGTGCTACGACGTCGGCAAGTCGATCAACCCCACGCTCGTCGAGGGCCAGATCGAGGGTGGAGCGGTGCAGGGGCTCGGCCTCGGCGTCCTCGAGAACTGCTACCCGTACTACCCGTCCGTCGAGCACCGGGGCTCCCAGTTCGGGTCGTATCTCGCGCCCGGCATGGAGGACCTGCCCCAGATCGACACGATCATCATCGAGAACCCCTCCACCGACGGCCCGTACGGCGCCAAGGGGATCGGCGAGATGGCCAACAACGCGCAGCCGCCCGCAATCGCGACAGCGGTGTTCGATGCGGTCGGCGTCTGGGTGACGGAGCTGCCGATCACGCCCGAGCGCGTGCTGCGGGCACTCCAGGCGAAGGCGGCCGGCTCGGACGAGGCGAAGCGCGACGGCAAGACGGTCGTGTTCGACGCCGACCTGTCCGTCAACGCCGTCGGAACCGGGATCACGTTCGGGGCAGCCGCCTGATGGCGAGCTCGCCCTTCGGCACGTTCAACGGTGTGGAGCCCTTCGCCATCTTTCCCGGCGTGGGGCTCCACCCGATTGCCGGCGACCAGGTCTTCCTCGGGCAGGTCGTCTACGAGGCGGGCACAACGGTCAAGCGCCACAGCCACGAGCACACCGAGCAGGCGATGCTCGTGCTCGAGGGATCCGTCGCGATGACGATCGGCGATCAGACGAAGGAGCTCCGCAAGGGCGACGTCTGCATCGTCAACCGCGGCGTCGAGCACGAGCTCTTCTCGGAGCACGGCGTCACGTTCATCGAGGCCCTCGCACCGGTGCCGCTCGACCACATCGGCGATCGCGAGCGTGACCTCGTGCTCGGCGACCTGAACGGCTCGCTGCACGTCGAGCGCTGACTTCGTGGCTCAGAGCCACAAGGTCGCACTCGTCACGGGTGCGAGCCGTGGCATCGGCGCAGCCACCGCGGAGCGCCTGCTGCGCGACGGCTGGCACGTCGAGACGGCCGAGCGGGCAACCGGCGTCGACCTGAGCGAGCCGGGTGCCGGCGCGGCCGCCGTCGAGCGGCTCGACCGGATCGACGGCGTCGTCTGCAACGCGGGCACGACGGTGCGAGCGGGAGTGCTCGATGTCTCGCGAGAGGAGTGGGACCGCGTCCTCGCGGTCAACCTCGGCAGCGTATTCGAGGTCGCGCAGGCAGCGGCGCGCAGGATGGTCGACACCGGTGGGGGCTCGATCGTGCTCGTCGCCTCGCTGATGTCGTTCGTCGGCGGTTTCAACATCGCGCCGTATACGGCGTCGAAGGGGGGCGTGGCGCAGCTGGCGAAGGCGATGTCCAACGAGCTCGCCGGCCGCGGCGTGCGCGTGAACGCGGTCGCGCCCGGCTACGTGACGACCGAGATGACCGAGTCGCTCGAGGACTGGAAGCGCCGCGAGGTGGAGGCTCGGATCCCGCTCGGCCGCTTTGCGCAACCCGAGGAAGTCGCGGACGTGATCGCCTTCCTTCTCTCCGACGACGCGCGCTACGTCACGGGTGCCGTGATCCCCGTCGACGGCGGCTATCTCGCGCGATGAGTGGGTGAGGCTTTAGCCTCACCACAGTTGCCGCGTTGAAGACACGAGTGGGTGAGGCTGAAGCCTCACCCGGAAGGAGGCACCATGCCGCTGATCCGCGTCGAGCTGTTCGACTACCGCGTCACGCCGGAGGTGAGCGAGAAGCTCATTGCCGGGATGACGGATGCGCTCTGCGAGGCCGTCCATCCCGATCTCCGCGATCACACGTGGGTGATCGTGGAAGGGCACAATCCGAAGAACTGGGGCGTCGGCGGTAAGCCGTGGCCGGTTGGCGAGATGCCGCCCGGCCCATCCTGAGACTCGCGATGTGAGAGAATCCCTGACCGGATGGTCAGGCAGCTTCATGCAGATGCGGTCGTCGTCGGCGCGGGCCTCGCAGGGCTCGCGGCGGCGTCCGATCTCGTGGCCGCCGGTCTCGAGGTGGTCGTGCTCGAGGCCCGTGACCGCGTCGGCGGCAGGCTGCTGAACATCGAGATCGGCGGCGAGCCGAACGAGCTCGGCGGCGAGTGGATCGCCCCGTATCAGAGCGAGATGCATGCCCTCCTCGCCGAGCTCGGCATCGAGCTCTTCCACGCCTATCGCGAGGGCGACCACCTCTACATCGACGCCACCGGGGAGCTGCACCGCTACCTCGGCGACGACGAGATCCTCCCCGCCGCATCGGCGCGCGCCTACGAGGATGCCGTCGTCAAGCTCGACGCACTCGTCGCGGAGCTCGACCCGGAAGCGCCGTGGGAGCACCCGCGCGCGACCGCGCTCGACGCAATCACGTTCGAGCAGTGGCTCGCGGCCGAGGTCGGCGACACGCTCGCGCGCGACCTGCTCCGCGCGTTCATGGCCGGTGGCTACATGACCAAGCCGGCCGACACGTTCTCACTGCTGAGCGCCCTCGCGACGGTCGCCGGCGCCGGCAGCGTCGAAAACCTCTTCGAGCCCGACCTCTGTCTCCACTCCCGCGTCGTCGGCGGCTCGCAGCTCATTCCGCTGCGCCTCGCCGAGCGGCTCGGCGATCGCGTCATCGTCGATGCTCCCGCGCGCACGGTGCGCTGGCACGATGACGGCGTAGAGGTCGACGCCGGCGCCGTTCACGTCTCGGCCCGCTCGGCGATCGTCGCGGTGCCGCCGAACGTCGTCGGGCTGATTCGCTTCGAGCCCTCCTTGCCCGCGTGGAGGATGCGCCTGCACCAGGCGATGACGCAGGGCGACGTGATCAAGGTACTCGCCGTCTACGAGGAGCCGTTCTGGCGGGCCGAGGGACTCGCGGGCGAGGGATTCGCCCCGTACGAGCTCGTTCGCGAGGTCTACGACAACACGCCGCCGGCCGGACGGCCCGGCGTGCTCTGCACGTTCCTGGCCGGCGAGAAGGCGCACGCGACCGAGCGTCTCGACCCACGCGAGCGACAACGCCTCGTGCTCGAGGGCATGGCACGGTTCTTCGGCCCGCGCGCACTCGACGCGATCGACGTGATCGAGCGCGACTGGTCGCAGGAGGAGTGGACACGCGGCGCCTACGCGGCGACCTTCGGGATCGGCGGCCTCTCACGCTACGGCCCCGATCTGACGCGGCCGGTCGGGCCGGTCCACTGGGCGTGCACCGATCTCGCCGGCGTCGGGCACATGCACATGGAGGGCGCGATTCGCTCTGGCCGGGCGTCAGCCGGCGCCGTCCTCGCCCGCGCCTGAGCGCGACGGCGCTAGCCTGATCCCGTGGGTTCCGTGCTCGCGACCGAGAATCTCTGGCGGGCCTGGTCGTTCCAGCCCCTCGTGATCGGCGCCGGACTGGTCGCGATCGCGTTCTTCCTGCACGGCTGGCTTCGACTCCACCGCCGCAAGGCCGGCCTCGCGCCGTGGACGCGGATCCCGCTCTTCGTCGCGGGAGTGGTGGTGACCGTTCTGGCGATCGTCTCCCCGATCGACGCGATCGGCGAGAGCTACCTCCAGAGCGTGCACATGCTCCAGCACGTCCTGATCGCCGACCTCGGGATCGCTCTCACGGTCGTCGCCGTCCGCGGCCCGCTGACGGTCTTCCTCCTCCCCCGTGACCTCCTCGTGCCACTCGCACGCGTTGGGTGGCTCCGCCGGCTCCTCCGGTTCGTCCTTCGGCCGGGCGTCAGCTACGCCGTCTGGGTCGTCGTGCTCGTCGCCTGGCACATCCCCGCGTTCTACGAGGCGGCGCTGCACCATCAGGCGTGGCACGACCTGATGCACGTGAGCTTCGTCGTCGGCGGCCTGCTCGTCTGGACGCAGATCGTCGATCCGTCCCGCCATCACCGTCTCAGCCTCAACGAGCGGGTCGGCTACACGGCACTCGTGTTCTGCACGGGGCAGCTGATGGCATACGTGATCCTGTTCGACTTCCAGCCGCTCTTCTCGACCTACGTCGACCAACCCGTGCGTCTGCTCGGGCTCTCACCGCTCACCGACCAGAAGCTCGCAGGCCTCGTGATGATGGTCGAGCAGGTCGCAACGGTGGGTGTCGCCTTCGTGCTGTTGCTGCTCGCCTCACGGCGCGAGGAGCGGGTCAGGCTCGAGGCTCCGGCAACGCACCAGCCCGTCGTCTGATGCGGTCGGCGTCGTCGTTCACCTTCGAGCCGCTGTTCGTCGTGCTCGGCATCGCGACCCTTGCTGCATACGTCCGCGCGTGGCGCCGCGAGCGTGCAAGCATCGGGCACGCCGCGGCGTTCGCCGCCGGCGTCGTGCTGATCGTCGCCACCCTCAACTCACCGCTCGAGACGATCGCGATCGACTACCTCGTCCTGTTCCATCTGCTGCAGAACGTGATGATCGCCGACTGGGCCCCGCCGCTCCTGATCCTCGGGCTCACCCCGGCCATGCGCGGCGCGATCGCAAGCCGCGGCGGCCGTCCCTTCGCCGTCCTCACCCGTCCGGCCGTCGCGTTGTCGGTGTGGCTCGTCGGCTGGTACGTCGTCCATCTCGGCGGCGTCTACGACCTCGCGCTCCGCCACCCCCCGCTCCTCAACGCCGAGCACCTGTTCATGATCACGATCGGCCTGCTGTTCTGGTGGCCGGTCTTCTCCGACGAGCCTGAGTCCGTGCCGACGCTCGGCCGCATCGCGTACGTCTTCGCGGCGTTCGTGCTCTCGGCATTCCTGGGTCTCGCGCTGACCTTCGCGCCGCCGCTCTACGGCTACTACGAGAGCCTGCCGGTGCGGCTCTGGGGCATCTCGGCGGCCAAGGACCAGAATCTCGGCGGCATCCTGATGACCAGCGAGCAGGCACTCATCCTCTTCGCCGCGGTCGTCTGGCTCCTCGTGCGGCTGTTCCGCGAAGAGGACGAGGCAGAGGCACGGCTCCAGGCGGATCAGCGCGCCCAGGGACTGCGGTAGGAGAGCTGGCCTCTAAGCCGAAGCCTTGACGAGCGAGGCGTCGAGGCTCGTGCAGTCGCTCGACGCCTTCATTGCGGTTCCGAGCTCGGCGTCGTCCTGGGCGAGCTTCGCGTTCGTCGTCTTGATGTCGGTCAGGCTCGCGGCGATCTGCTGCTGCACGATCGACGTCTGTTGCGCGAGAGTCACGTCGGGGTTGTTCGTGTCGATCGCGCCGCTGATCCGTGCCACCCGTCCTGAGAGCGTATTGGCAAGATTCTTGGCCGTCGACTGCGACGTGCTTCCGTCGGGGGTGTCCGGTGCGCCGAGGCCGTTGACCGACTGGATGAACGAGTTGGTCTGATCGGTCACGGTTTGGGCCGCTTCCCCGGGCGTCGTGCCGGTCTTGACGCTCGCGCGCGCCTCGTCGAGGGCGGTCACCCACGAGTTCGCATCCTTGCAGTACCCCGAAGCCCAATCGGCAGCCGTCGTGCCGGAGCTGCTGCTGCTGCTGCCACCGCACCCGGCGAGGAGCACAGTGGCGCCGGCGACAGCCATGGGCATGAGAAGAACGCATCGCATCAGGCGAGAACCTATCGCACCGCCACGCGACGTGCGAGCGCGAGCTCCACGGGCGCACAACCTGGCACGACGGCGCGGGTCTCGCGCGCATGCAACAGCGTCGTGCGGACGATCACCTTTGCGCGCGCGAAGTTGTCGAGCTCGGTGGGAACCGGCCCAACCCGCCGGCCGAGCGCGTAGCCGGCAGCGTTCCGGCCCATCGCGCGGTAGCTCTCGAGGGTGTAGAGCGGCGACATCCCGAACAGCTCGAGGTTGTCGAGCGGCTGCAGGTCTGACCGGTGAATGACCGCCGTGCCCTTGGACTGGATTCCGAGCGCCACGCCCGAGCCCGAAAGGCGGGCGCCGTCGTGGGCGACGAATGCGACGTCGGCGACGCGGCCGATCCGCACGATGCGCGGCACGGCGCCCACCTCGGCGGCACCGTCGACGATCGCCGCCAGCACGTCACCGTGGTCGAGGCCGTTGATCGTCTGCCGGATCGAGCCGGCAAATGCAGGCCCGACGGCGATCACGACCTCCGTCGGGTCCGTCCCCACGAGGGCCTCGCCGACGATGTCGACGATCTCTCCCGCCCCGATCTCGCCGGCCCCGAGCGAGGCGGAGCCGACGACATGCGGTAGGGCCTGGAGGGCCTCCCAGCGCGCGCCCTCCAGCCGATATCCCGTTCCCGGCCCGGTGTAGACGTTCGGATCGTTGACGGCGGAGTGGACGACGCCTTGCCCGTCGATCACGGAGGAGGTCTGGAGGTAGTCGGCCGACACGCGCTGGCGCTGCATATCGACGATCGCGCGGGCGATGTCGTCGAAGCCATGCCGATCGAGGGCGAGCGCGACCTCGAGGCCCGACACCTTCCGTGCGAGCGCCGCGTCCGCTGCCTCCACGTCGGCGGCGCGGTCGCGGTCGGGCATGTCGGCGGCGTCGTAGCCGGTCGTCGCCGCCGCCACCTCGGCGTCCGTGACCGGCGGCAGCCCGAGCTCGGCGAAGACAGCCTGAATCGCGAGTGCGGCCCTGTTGCGCACGCGTGTGACCTCGATCTCGCCGACCGGTTCGATGCCGCCGTCGACCTGCCAGTCGCGCTGGATCGTGAGCCACTCGTCGAGATCGTCCGCATCGTAGTTCCCGCCCCCGAAGGTGTTGTCGTGCCGGGGCATGACGGAGTAGCCGGACGTGACGAAGTCGGTGCCGGGCAGGAACTGGCCCATCAGCTTCGCCGTCTTGCGAATCGGCGAGTGGGAGGCGATCGCGTCGTTGCCCGAGGCGACCTCGAGGTCGAGCCAGGCGGCGATCACGTTCTCGGCGAGGATCGCCCGCGTCCCGGCCGGCAGCGAGAGGACGAGCGCCACGCACGAGATCGACCCGTTCTGCACCCCCTGCGAGCCGGCGGCGCGTACGACCGAGATACAACGGGCCTCGAGGTAGAGCATCGACATGCCCTCCGCCTCGCCCATCAGCGCCTCCGAGCCCGTGCCGGAGGTGAAGCGCACCTTCACGCCACGCGAGGCATAGGCTGCGCCGAGGAACGACTTCGACCACGGCGTGTCATCCCCGTCGACGAACACCTGCTCGGTGCCGTACACGGACAGCGTCTCGGCGTAGGTGACGAGCCCGTTGATCGCGAGCTCGAGATTGCGTCGCTCCTCGACCGCGCACTGGGTCATCACCCCGGGCCGGCCGGTCTGCGAGCCGACGAGCAGCGAGATAGCGTTCAACGGCGCGTAGCGGGCGACGCCAACGGTCGTCTCGAGCTCGGCGAAACCGCGCGCGGACGCTTCCGCGGCATCGGCTGCGAGAAGCGCCGGGCTCTCCTTCAGGTTCGTCACATGGGCCTGGTTGGCGGGAGCGCGGCGGGCACGGAGCTTCTTGAGGGCGAACATCAGCTCGACGGGGTCGAGCAGCCCGGCGACGCGCGCGAGCTTCGCCGGCGTGAGGCCGCGGGCGAGCCGCACGGCCTCGGCGCGCGGCGCGTCGACGTCGACGAGCAGCCGTGCGATCTCGAGGTCGGAGAGCACCATCGCCTCCGCAGCGATCCCGAGGTCGAGCCCGTGAGCGACGAGGAAGCGGTCGATCACGTCAAAATCAGCGGCGGCTTTGCCGTCCATGCGCGTGACGACGCCATCCTCGACGACGAGCTCCGGCTCGGGATCGTTCGGGCCGTTCATCGCGACGAGGCCGAGCTCGGCGTCGGGCGTGATCAGCATCTCGCGGCGCAGCTCCTTCGCAGCGCGCGACGCGAACCGAGCGGAGCCCTCAGACACCGCCGAGTCCCCGCTCGCCGTAGGCAACGGCTGCCTCGCGGACGAAGGCCGCTGTCAGGGGCGCGTCCCACTCGTCGAGCCGTAGCGCCCACTCCTCCAGGTCGCCGGGGGTCGAGCGACCCGGTCGCAACGCCGTGTAGATCTCGAGCAGCTGGTCGTCGGGCACGCCGGTGAGCTCGGCGGCACGCTCGAGGTTGTCCGCAAGCTGCCGCCGGCCCGCCACGCGGGCCACCGCAGCCTGGCGCCGGAGCGTGGCCGAGGTGGCGCGAACGTCGGAGGCGACCAGGGTGCCGACGCGCGCGGATTCGAGCGTGACCTCCTCGAGCGCGAGGCCCGAGGGCGTCTCGACGAGATCCGGCCGTCGCGAGCCGAGCGGGTAGTCGACGGTTGGATCGAAAGGCATCGCCGAAACTTTATATGGTGGGACCCGTGAAAAACGATGATCGATTCTTTGGCCGCATCGCCCTCGTCACGGGCGCCGCGAGCGGCATCGGCGCCGCGACGGCCGCCCGCCTCCTCGCGGAAGGTGCGAAGGTGGCCACGTTCGACCTCTCTGCGCCGACGCTCGACGGCGTGCTCGGGGTCACCGGCGACGTCTCGGCCTCGGCCGACGTCGACGCCGCCGTCGCAAAGGTGACGGCCGAGCTCGGCCCGATCGACGTGCTCGTCTGCTCCGCGGGCGTGTCCGGCAACTCGCTGCGCACACAGGATGTCAGCGACGCCGAGTGGAAGAAGGTGATGGCGATCAACGCCGACGGCGTCTTCTGGTGCAACCGCGCCGTCGCACCGGGAATGGCAGAGCGCGGCTACGGCCGCATCGTCAACGTCGCCTCGATCGCCGGCAAGGAGGGCAACCCGATGGCGGCCGCCTACTCGGCTTCGAAGGCCGCCGTGATCGCGCTGACGAAGGCCGTCGGCAAGGACTTTGCGCGCACGGGTGTCTCGGTCAACTGCATCGCCCCGGCGGTGATCGAGACCGCAATGCTCGGCGACATGTCGCAGGAGCACGTCGACTACATGGTCGAGAAGATCCCCATGGGCAGGATGGGCAAGGCTGAAGAGGTCGCGGCGCTGATCTGCTGGCTTGCGAGCGAGGAGTGCTCGTTCTCGACCGGTGCCACGTACGACATCTCGGGCGGCCGGGCCACGTACTGATGCGCCACGTTCGGTTTCGCGACGCCGACGGCGTGGTGCGCAACGCGACGTTGGCGACGGATGAGGAGCTGCCGGCGGGCGCGACGCCGCTGCGGCCGATCGATCCGCCCGAGGTGTGGTGCTCGGGCGTCACCTACGAGCGCAGCCGGGATGCTCGGATCGAGGAGTCGGGCAGCGACGTCTACGCGCTCGTCTACGACGCCGACCGGCCGGAGCTCTTCCTGAAGGATGCAGCCTGCCGCCGCACCGTTGGGCCGAACGACGCGATCGCGATCCGCTCGGATGCGACCTGGAACGTGCCCGAGCCCGAGATCGGCCTCGTCCTCGGGGAGAGCCTCGAGATCGTCGGCTACGTGATTGGCAACGACGTCTCCTCGCGCGACATCGAAGGTGCCAACCCCCTCTATCTGCCGCAGGCCAAGGTCTTCGCCGCCGCGTGCGCGATCGGACCAGCCGTGTACGTGCCCGAGGACTGGGACGCACCGCTCGAGCTCTTCCTGACGATTCGCGATGGGGACGGCACGGTGCTCTTCACCGGCGACACCTCGACCGCCCGGATGAAGCGGACGTTCACCGACCTCGTCAGCTGGCTCATCCGCGACAACCCGGTGCCCCCGGGTAGCGTCCTGCTGACGGGCACGGGGCTCGTGCCCCCGGACGACTTCACCTTGCTGCCGGGCCACGTGGTCGAGATCCACGTTCCCGGCATCGGCACTCTGACGAACCCCGTCGTGCGTGCCGCCGACCTGCTCGAGAGGAGCTCCCCATGACCGACACCCTGTCCGCCACGGCCGCCCGGAACTACATCGGCGGTGGCTGGAGCGAGAGCGCCGATGGTGCGACCTACGAGAAGCACAACCCGTGGCGGCCGTCCGAGGTGACCGGCGTGTTCGCCGCCTCCACCGCTGCCGATGCGAGCGCCGCCGTCGACGCCGCTCGCGCCGCAATGCCGGCGTGGGCTGCCCTACCCGCGCCTGCGCGGGCTGCCTTCTTCTTCAAGGCGGCCGACGCGATCGAGGCACGCGTCGAGCGGATTGCGCAGGACATGACGGCCGAGATGGGCAAGCCCCTACGCGAGGCGCGGATGGAAGCAGCGCGCGCCGCAACCATTCTGCGCTTTTCGGCGGGCGAGGCATACCGCCCCGCCGGCGAGCTGTACGAGCCTTCGGTTGCGAACCAGACGCTCTACACCCGTCGCCGGCCGGTCGGCGTCGTCGCGCTGATCACGCCGTGGAACTTCCCGGTCGCGATCCCGGTCTGGAAGCTCGCGCCCGCCCTGATCCACGGCAACACGGTCGTGCTCAAGCTCGGCTACGAGGCACCACTCACCGGGCTCCACATCGCCGAGTGCTTCGCCGAGGCCGGGCTGCCCGCAGGCGTGCTCAACGTGCTGACGGGGGCCGGCTCGAAGGTCGGAGCAGAGCTCGTCTCGAACGCGAGCGTCCGTGCGCTCTCGTTCACCGGGTCGGTTGCGGTCGGCCACGCGTGTCCGGAACGAGGCGACCGCGCGCAACTGCCGCGTACAGCTCGAGCTCGGCGGCCACAACCCCTTCATCGTCATGGCGGATGCGGAGCTCGATCGCGCCGCCGAGGCAGCCTTCGCCGGCGCCTTCTGGTCGGCCGGGCAAAAGTGCACCGCGACGCGACGCATCCTCGTCCAGGAGGCGGTCTATGACAGCTTCCGGGAGAAGCTCCTCGCGCGGATCGACGTTGCCAGAGTCGGCGATCCGTCGGACCCGGCGACGGAGGTCGGCCCGGTCGTCGCCAAGGGCCCGTTCGAGGAGATCCTCGCAGCGATCGAGCGCGGCAAGGCCGAGGGCGGCTCCATCGCCGCGGGCGGCGTGCGCGCCCACGACGAGGGCTACCTGATCGCACCCACCGTGTTCGAGAACGTCGCCGACGACGCGTTCCTCTCGTGCGAGGAGGTCTTCGGCCCCGTCACGTCCCTGTATCGCTTCTCGACCCTGGACGAGGCGCTCGAGCGCGCCAACGCGGTCGAGTTCGGGCTCTCGGCCGCGATCTTCACCCGCGACCTGCACGCGACGCAGCGCTTCGCCAACGAGCTCCAGGCGGGCATCCTCCACATCAACTCGCAGACGGCCGGCGCCGACGTCCACGTTCCCTTCGGCGGTCTCAAGAACTCTGCCTGGGGGCCACACGAGCAAGGCCGTGCAGCGATGGAGTTCTACACCGAGACCGTCACGGTCTACCAGGACGCCCCCCTTGGCTGAGCGCGTCCTGATCACCGGCGTGCTCGGCTGCCTCGGTGCCTGGGTTGCCCGCTGCGTGCTCGACGACGGCGACGACGTGGTCGGCTACGACCTCGGGGATGCACGCCATCGCCTCGAGCTCGTCCTCGGTGACGACCTCGACCGGATCGAGGTCGTCAAGGGCGACATCACCGAGCTGGCCGCGGTCGAGCGGGCGCTCGACGAGCACGAGATCACCCGCGTCGTTCATCTCGCGGCGCTCCAGGTGCCCTTCGTGCGCGCGAACCCGCCGCTCGGGATGCACGTCAACGTGGCGGGCACGGTGAACGTGTTCGATGCCGTCTCCCGGCGTCTCGACCGGATTCCGGGCCTGATGTACGCGAGCTCGTCGGCCGTCTACAACGCATCCGACCCCTCCCCCGCGCCGGAGACCGGCGGCACGAGCCCGTCGACCCTGTACGGCGTCTCGAAGCTCGCCGACGAGGGCATCGCGCGGGTCTACCGCGCGGACGCCGGCGTGTCGTCGATCGGGCTCCGTCCCTACGTCGTCTACGGCCTCGGTCGCGACCAGGGGATGACATCTGGGCCGACGGCCGCGATGCTCGCCGCAGCCCGGGGCGAGGCGCTGCACATCGGCTTCTCGGGCGTGGCGCAGTACGACTACGCACCCGATGTGGCGCGCGCCGCCGTGACGGCCGCGCACGGGTCGACGGACGGAGCCGCCGTTTACAACACGCCGGGCGTCCTCGCCGACGTCGGCGACATCGTCGGCGCAATCCAGGAGTGCGTACCCGGCGCCGAGATCACCTGGAGCGGCGATCCGCTCCCTTTCCCGCCGGCGCTCGAGGCAGTCGGCTTCGACAGCGACGTCGGGCCATTCCCGCGCACGCCACTGGCCGAGGGCGTCGCGGCGACGATCGCGCGCTTCCGGCAACTCTAGCCGGCGACCGGCTGAAACCCGGCGCCGCACGGTCAGGCGTCAGCCTGCCCGAGGGCTCGCGGCGCGCCTGCCGCCAGGTACCGACCACGTACCGAAGGGACGAGCCGCTACCGCCAAGGGTGTCTCCCGGAGGGAGACACCCTTGGCGTCGGAGGGCGAACGATCTTTCCACACGGGCGCCCGGGCAAGCCAAGCGAGCGCCACAGGTGATCGCGCTCGCCACCACCCCAGAGACACGTACGGAATGGACGGCGTTCAGGCCCGCGACGGATGCCTGCGCGTCAGCGCGAGCAGGACGAAAAACTGCGCCGTCAGGAACGCCGCCGCCAGCCAAAGGACGGCGTTGAAAGATCCCGTCGCGTCGCGCACGGCGCCGAGGTAGAACGGCGCCGCTGCCCCGATCGTGTAGCCGAGGCCGAGCATCATCGCGACGAGAGCACCGACGCGCGCGGGCGTTCGCTCGAAGT
Organism: uncultured Thermoleophilia bacterium; assembly: GCA_963799575.1. Lineage (GTDB taxonomy): Bacteria > Actinomycetota > Thermoleophilia > Gaiellales > Gaiellaceae > Gaiella. The sequence goes on along the minus strand of CAWCXK010000007.1, from coordinate 58,041 downwards.
CGAGCGGCAGCGTCATCACCATCGCAAACAGCCCACCCTGCGCGATGCCGGCGAGGAGCGCCCCCGCGTAGGCGAGGCTCGGTACCGCCACGAGCATGACCGCGCCCGTGATGAAGAAGAGGCTGAGGCCGAGGAGAAACGGGCTACGCCGGCCGGTGCGATCGGAGAGATACGGCACGACGAACGACGCCGGGATAGCGGAGAGGTTCATCATCGCGAGCAGCAGTCCAGCGCTACCGTCGCTCCAGCCACGCTCCGAGTACGCATCGGGCAGCCACGCGTTGAGGCCGTAGTAGGCCGAAGCCATCAGACCGAAGATCGCGACGAGAAGCCAGGCCGTGCCGTCACGCCACGGCAGCCGCGGGACGGAGACGGCGGGCGCGACGTGCGGTGCCTCACCCCAGGTGAGCACGACCCAGGCCAGCAGAGACAGAAGCGCGACGCATGAGATTGCGATCAGCGCGCCGCGCCAGCCGTAGAGCCAGCCCGCGAGCGGGACGGCCAGCGCCGCCGCACTCGTCGACCCGACCTGGATACCGGTCGTGTAGACGCCCGTGCCGACCGCCGGCCTGCTCTCGAAGTGCTCTTTGACGGAGATCGGCGCGATCGCGTTCCCGAAGCCCATCCCGATGCCCACCGGCCAGGTGAGCAGCACGACGAGCCAGGCCGAAGGCATCGTCGCACGGAGGACGCCGAACACCCCGATCAGCGCGAGGCCGATCGTCATGGCCCGGCGCGTGCCGATCCGAGCCGCGAGGTAGGCGGCAACCGGGGCGAACAGTCCCATGCAGAGGACGGGGATCGTGCCGAGCAGGCCGACGACCGCGTGCGAGGTACCGAACGCGTCCTGGATCGACGGAATCAGCGGACCGACGCCGACGATCTGCGGACGAAGAGTCAGAGCAGCGAGAAACAACGCGACGAGCGTCGCGGTCGGACGGCGCGTCACGTCAAGCGGGTGGCATCGGCGACGTGCGCGTATGCGACGCCGGCGGTGACGGCACGGCCGTCACTTCTCCTCGCGCCGCAGCCGGTCGCGCATCAGGCGCGCAGACACCTCGACGTGCTTCCGCGCCTCGCGGCCCGCGGCGCTCGCGTTGCCCGCCCGAATCGCGTCGATCAGCTTCACGTGACGCTCGGCCGCCTGCTCCGGATCCATGTAGATGCCGTAGAGCGAGATCGTGATGCGACTCTCGACACCGAGCGACTTCCAGCATTGCTCGAGCACCGAGTTGCCCGCCGCCTCGACGATGAGCCGGTGAAACGCGATGTCATGCTGCGCGAGCGCGTTCGTGTCGTCCTGCCGGACCGCCTCCCGCATCGCCTCGAACTCGACCTCGAGCGCCGAGACGTCGCCGTCCAGCTTCTCCGCCGCCAACCGGGCCGCAAGCTCCTCGAGCGAGGCGCGCACCGGGTAGACCTCGACCAGCTCCTCCTCGTCGAACACGCGGACGCGCGACCCCCGGAACGGCTCCGACTCAACGAGCCGAAGCAGCTGGAGGTCGCGCAGCGCCTCGCGCACAGGCGCCTGGCTCGTGCCCAGCTCCTGCGCAATCCTCGTCTCGACCAGACGCTCGCCCGGCTGAAGCTCACCGCTCGCGATCCGTTGCAGCAGGACGTCCTTGACCTGCTCGCGGAGGACGGTGCGGGAGATCGTCGCCATCTTTACTCAACGTCACCCGGCGATCACCGGATTGGTGATCTCACCCACGCCGTCGATCTGGATCGTGACCGTGTCTCCGGGCTTGAGCAGCCGCTTCGGGTCGCGGAAGACACCGACGCCGGCGGGCGTGCCCGTCAGGATCAGGTCGCCGGGCTCGAGCGTCGACGTGCGTGACGCGTAGCTGATGATCTCGTCGATGCCGAAGATGAGGTTTGCGGTCGACGAGTCCTGCAGCGTCTCGCCGGAAACGATCGCGCGGATCGCAAGCGCGTGCGGATCGGGCACCTCGGACTTCGGCACGAGCGGCCCGACCGGGCAGAACGTGTCGGGCGACTTGCCACGCGTCCACTGACCGTCGGCGAACTGGAGGTCGCGGGCAGAGACATCGTTCGCGACGAGATAGCCGCGCACGGCCTCGAACGCATTCTCCTTCGAGACGTTCTTCACGGTCTCACCGATCACGACGCCGAGCTCGGCTTCGTAGTCGCACTGCTCGACGACGGACGGGATCACGATCGGATCACCGGGGCCGATCAGAGAGGTCGTGTACTTCGCGAAAAACAGGGGAGCTTTGGGGAGGTCGACACCCTGCTCCTCGGCGTGGTCTCGGTAGTTGAGGCCGACGCAGATGATCTTGCCGGGACGATCGATAGGCACCATGGTGGCGATCCTACCCCTCCGGCGTCGCGACATGAAGGCACAACCCGCGATAATCGATGATCGACGGTTCCGGCGCGGGAGGCGCTGAGTAGACTCGGCCCATGCCCGTCTCAGCGGCCGTTCGCGCCGAAATCAGCGCCGTCGTCGGCGGCCGCCAGGTGATCACCGAGCCCGACCAACTACGCGTCTACAACTGCGACGGACTGACGGGCTGGCGCGCGATGCCGGAGCTCGTCGCCCTGCCCGGCTCGACGGAGGAGGTGCAGGGCGTCGTCAGCATCTGCGCGCGCGAGGGCCTGCCGTTCGTGGCCCGCGGCGCGGGCACCGGCCTCTCCGGGGGCGCCTTACCCGTCGCGGAAGGCATCGTGATCTCGCTTGCCCGGATGAACCGGATCCTCGAGATCGATCTGGCCGCGCAACGTGTTCGTGTCGAGCCCGGTGTCACCAACCTCGACGTCACGAAGGCCGTGGCGCCGGACGGCTTCTTCTATGCCCCGGATCCTTCGAGCCAGCAGGTCTGCACGATCGGCGGCAACGTGGCCGAGAACTCGGGCGGTGCCCACTGCCTGAAGAACGGCTTCACCGTCAACCACGTCACGGGATTGACGATCGTGCTTCCCGACGGCGAGATCGTCGAGCTCGGCGGCAAGGCCCTCGACCCCGACGGCCCCGACCTGCTGGGGGCGTTCATCGGCTCCGAGGGAACGCTTGGGATCGCCACCGAGATCACCTTGCGGGTGCTGCGCAAGCCGGAGGCCGTGACGACGCATCTGGCCGCGTTCCCCACGATCGACTCCGCGGGGGAGGCCGTCTCCGCCATCGTCTCGGCCGGGATCCTGCCCGCCGCAATCGAGATGATGGACTCGCTGACGATCATCGCCGCCGAGCAGGCCTACCACGCCGGCTATCCCGAGAACGCAGAGGCGCTCCTCCTCGTCGAGCTCGACGGCATCGGCGTCCAGGTCGAGGAAGACGCCGCAGCCGTCGACCGGATCTGCCGTGCCTGCGGCGCGTTCGAGGTGCGGGTCGCGAGCGACGACGCCGAGCGGGCGCTGCTCTGGATGGGTCGCAAGGGTGCCTTCCCGGCGATGGGCCGGATGTCGCCGGACTACTACGTGCAGGACGGCGTCGTGCCACGGACGAAGCTGCCCGAGGTGTTGCGCCGGATCGGAGATCTGTCGCGCGAGCACGGCCTCCGCGTCGGCAACGTCTTCCATGCCGGCGACGGCAACCTGCATCCGCTCGTGCTCTACGACGCCTCGAAGGGCGAGACCGAGGCTGCGAAGGAGCTGGCCGAGGCGATTCTCGGCGCCTGCCTCGATGCCGGAGGCTCCCTGACGGGCGAGCACGGTGTCGGTGTCGACAAGGCCTGCTCGATGCCGAAGATGTTCTCGGAGCGCGACCTCGAGGCATTCGAGCGACTGCGCCGCGCGTTCGACCCAGACGGGATCGCCAACCCGGGTAAGGTGATCCCGACGCCGCGCCTGTGCGGCGAGGTTCCCGGCCCGTACCGCCAGCATCCACTGGAGCTGATCGGCCTTGCCGAGCGTTTCTAGCCTCGAACAGGCGTCGGCCGCCCTCACGGCTGCGGCGGCAGAAGGGCGGACGGTCACGATCGGTCGCGATCTCGACGCGGCCGGCATGAGCCGGGTCCTCGAGCACGAGGCGGGCGACCTGACCTGCACGGTCGAGGCCGGCATCCGCCTCTCCGCCCTCGCGGCAGCGCTTGCACCCGCACGGCAACGGCTCTCGCTCGATCCTCCGGGCGATCCAACGGTCGGCGCCTGCCTGGCGGAGAATCTCTCCGGCCCGCTGCGCCACCGCTTTGGCTCCCCTCGCGACCTCGTGCTCGGCGTCACGCTCGTGCTCGCCGACGGCGCGATCGTGAACGCGGGCGGCAAGGTCGTCAAGAACGTCGCGGGCTACGACCTCGGCAAGCTCGTCTGCGGCTCGCGCGGGCAGCTCGCGTTCATCGGCCGGGTCAGCCTCCGCCTCCACCCGGACCCCGTGATGTCGGCGACGGTCGTCGTCGAGACCGACGATGTGGCCGCAGTGACGGCGGCGCTGCTCGCCTCGCAGCTCGTTCCGAGCGCGCTCGACGTCCTCCACCCCGGCCGCGTCGCCGTGCTCTTCGAAGGTGGTGCAGCGGCCGTGGCGGCCCAGGTCGCCTCGACCTGCGCGCTCGTCGGCGGCGAGGAGGCCGACGGCGCCGTCTGGTCCGAGTCGCGCTCGCTCCAGGGTGCGGCACTCGGGCGCACGACCTTTGCGCCCGGCGACCTGCGAGCATTCCTCGACCGCACGGCGAGCGGGGTCGTCCGCCCCGCCGCGGGCGTCGCGTATCTCCCGTACGCCGTCGCCGAAGCGACGCCCGAGCCCGTCAAGCGGCTCCAGGAGCGCGTGCGCGAGCGCTTCGACCCGCGGGGGATCCTCGGGTGAGCGCCGCGCCCGACGTGCTCCGCTCGCTCACGAGCGACTGCGTTCACTGCGGCTTCTGCCTGCCGACGTGCCCGACCTACCTGCTCTGGAGCGAGGAGATGGATTCGCCGCGCGGCCGTATCCAGCTGATGGAGTCGAACCTCGACGGCACGATCTCGCTCAACCCGACCGTGATCGGGCACTTCGACAAGTGTCTCGGCTGCATGGCCTGCGTGACGGCGTGCCCCTCAGGAGTTCAGTACGACAAGCTGATCGAGGCAACGCGCGAGACGATCGAGACCGAGACCCGCCGCCCGTTCGGCGACCGGTTCGTGCGCGGCGCACTGTTCAAGCTCCTCCCCTACCCTCGGCGAATGGGCCCGGCGCTCCGGCTCGCGCCGCTCGGCCGCAAGCTGCCCCTGCCGGGCCGCCTCGGCGCCATGACCGAGATCGCACCGCCATGGCGCTCGACCGAGAAGCCGCAGGGAGTTACGCCCGCGGGTGGCGAGACCCGCGGGCGTGTCGGCATTCTCACAGGTTGCGTGCAGTCCGTCGTGTTCGGCTCGGTAAACGCGGCCACCGCCAGGGTCCTCGCCGCCGACGGCTACGAGGTCGTGGCGCCGCCACAAGGGTGCTGTGGAGCCCTCTCGATGCACGCCGGGCGAGGCGACGAGGGCCGCGCGTTCGCGCGGAAGATCATCGAGTCGTTCGACGGCGTCGAGACCGTGATCGTGAACACGTCCGGCTGCGGGTCGCATCTCAAGGAGCTCGGCCACGTGCTCGCGGGCGACCCGGCCTGGGCGGAACGAGCCGAAGAGTTCTCGGCCCGCGTGCGCGACCTCGGCGAGTTCCTCCAGGGCGTCGAGCCACGGGCACCGCGACATCCGCTCAACCTCACCGTCGCGATGCAGGACTCATGCCATCTGCGTCACGCACAGCGGCTGCCGCTCTCGTCTGCCGTGTCGTTGCGCCGCATTCCTGGCCTCAGGGTCGTCGAGCCGGCCGAGCAGGACATCTGCTGCGGTAGCGCCGGCATCTACAACATCACCCAGGCGGACGCGGCGCGCCAGCTCGGCGACCGCAAGGCCGGCCACGTGCTCGCCACCGGTGCGCAGGTGTACGCAAGCGCCAACCCGGGCTGCCTCGTCCAGGTCGCGACGGCGCTGAAGCGGGCGAGCAGCCCGCTGCCCGCGCTGCATCCGATCGAGATCGTCGATGCCTCGATCCGGAACATCGGCGCGGCGGGCCTGCTGCGTCAGGCCCGCCGTTGAGCCTGCCGCAGCGCTAGAGGATCGCGTCGGTCGCGTAGATGGCGAGGTAGCCGACGAGCGCAATCGCGCCGATCACGACGGCCGCCCTGCTCATCCCGCGCCCACGGTCGGCGTCGCGACCCGCCCACCCGAGCAGGGCGCCGCCCCCGGCCAGAATCGGCGTCAGCCCCGACCAGAACGCCAGCACCGTCAGCAGGCCGAGAATCGACAGTGTCAGCGCTGTCGCGCCGGCCGCCTCGCGCTGGAGTCCCTTCGGCACGACCAGACCGAAGACGACCGCCGCCGCCACAGCGATGATCGCGCAGACGACGAGGAACTCTCTCGTGCCCTGCTCTTCATTGCCGCCGTACGTGCCGACCGCCGCGAGCGTCGTCGCGATCGCGATCGCCGTGATGGCTACCGGCGCAATGACGCGTTCCGAGACCGTTCTGCTCATGCCTCACTCCTTGGGTTGGTGGACTCGAGCAGCATCGACGCGCAGTGTCCCGCTGTCGTCGCCGCCCGGCGTGATCCGCCGTCACCCGCGGAGGCGATCTTCAGGTGGCTCCTGAGAGCGATGCCCGGGGAAGCCGACTGGCGTACGGTTCGAGGCATGCGCGCGCTCCGCCTCGTCCGCGACCACGCCGATCTTGCGTTCGCGGCGTTTTGCACGGTTGCGATGCAGATCGAGGTCTGGTTCACGAGCTACGGCACGCATCGCCCGCTGCTCGCTCTGCTGTGTCTCTTCACCACGATTCCGCTCGCGTTCAGGTGCGTCTATCCACTCGCGTCCTACACGGTCATCTGGTTCGCCATCTTCGCAATCGTCAAGCTGACGCCGGAGTTCGACAACCAGTCCGTGATCTTCGTGGTCGTGTTCGTCGTCGCGCTCTACTCGTTCGGCGCGCACGCACGCGGGCGTCAGGCCTGGGCAGCGGCGGTGTTGATCCCGTTCGCGATCATCGCGTTCGTGACCGACGACGGCGACGCGTTTCACTGGGGAGACATCGTCTTCGGTTCGCTGATCATCGGCGGCCCGTGGGGCGCCGGTCTGGCGATCCGACTCCGGCGGGAGCGGGAGCAGTCGCTCACGCTCCGCACGGTCGAGCTCGAGCGTGACCGCGACGAGCGGGCTCGGATCGCCGTGGCCGAGGAGCGCGCCCGCATCGCGCGCGAGCTTCACGATGTCGTCGCCCACGCGATCTCCGTCGTCGTCGTCCAGGCGCGAGGCGGTCGCAAGGTGCTCGACAGCAACGCGGCCGCTTCCCGCACGGCGTTCGACTCGATCGAGCGCACCGGCGAGCAGGCTCTCGGCGAGATGCGCCGGTTGCTCGGGATGCTGCGCGACGACGACGAGGAGCAGACGCGGGCACCGCAGCCGTCGCTCGCTCGCGTCGAGGCGCTCGCCGAGGAGATGCGGGCTTCGGGCCTCCCGGTCGAGCTCGACGTCGAGGGCGTGCCGAACGGGATCCCGCCCGGGATCGACGTCTCCGGCTACCGGATCGTGCAGGAGGCCCTGACGAACGTCCTCAAGCACGCCGGGCCGGCGGTCGCGCACGTGGGCGTGCGTTACGCGGCGCACGAGGTCGAGATCACTGTCACCGACGACGGACGTGGCGGCCTCACCGGCTCGGGGACGGGCAACGGGCTGCTCGGAATCAGGGAACGGGTCGCCGTCGTCGGCGGCGAGCTCGACGCCGGCCCGAAGCCAGACGGTGGCTTCGCCGTCCACGCGCGGCTGCCGTATCGGGATGACGCGTGATCCGGGTCCTGATCGCGGACGACCAGGTGCTCGTCCGTACCGGCTTCCGGCTCATCCTCAGCGGCGAGGCGGACATCGAGGTCGTCGGCGAGGCGGGTGACGGCGCCGGGGCGGCGAGCCTCGCGGCCGAGCTCCGGCCGGATGTGGTGCTGATGGACGTCCGCATGCCCGATGTCGACGGGATCGAGGCGACACGCCGCATCGTGGTCGACGAGACGAGCCCGCGCGTCCTCGTCCTCACAACCTTCGATCTCGACGACATCGTCTACGACGCACTGCGTGCGGGTGCGAGCGGCTTTCTGCTCAAGGATGCGCCCGAGGAGCGGCTGCTGACGGCGATCCAGGTCGTCGCCGAGGGTGGCTCGCTCTTTGCCCCCTCGGTGACCCGTCGACTGATCGACGAGTTCTCGCGCCGCACGCCGACCGCCGCTCCGCCGGCGCTCGCCGAGCTCACCGCTCGCGAGCTCGAGGTGCTGCGGCTGCTCGCCCAGGGCCTCTCGAACGCCGAGATCGCAGCCCGCCTCGTCGTCAGCGAGCACACCGTGAAGACCCACGTCGCCCGGATCCTGCAGAAGCTCGACCTGCGCGATCGCACCCAGGCGGTCGTACTCGCCTACGAGTCCGGCGTCGTGCAGCCGGGCAAGCAGTAGCCGGTCGCGGCAGGGCCTTCCCGAGAGCGAGGCCTGCCCTGCTCGCGCCCGGCAACGCGCGTCAGCGAGGCGTGAAGTCCGCCTGGATGCCTGACTCGTCGTCGGAGAGGTGGTACGGCCGGCCCGCCTCGAGGTTGACCGTGAGGTAGACGGACGTACCGGTCGGAATCGTCTGCATCGCGCCGAGGATCGTCATCGGTGCCTTTCCCCGCGGCTGCTTCCCCGTCGTCTCGATCACCTTGCCCCATCGCTCGGCGTCTGCCCGTGTCTTCCCGGGGTTCAGCGTGACGAGCTGGAAGCCACGGCCCGCTCCGGCCCGATTGCGCAACTCGATCGTCTGCCGTCCCGCCCTGAGCGGCGGCACGACAAATCGCCTCTTCCCCGCCGTGATGACCGCGTCGACCGTCGGTTTCACGCGACCCGAGTCGCCCGCGACGGTGAACGAGCGCAGCATGCCCAGCTCGAGGTGGGAAACGCCCTTCACGCTCGGAATCGCGCACAGGAAGACGTACAGCCCCGGCGCGAGCTGCCGGGTGATCTCGATCTGCGCGCCCTGCGTCAGGAGGCCGGGGCCCCCGAGGTCGTGAATCCACGGTGTCTCCTTCGCCGCGAGGAGCGCACGACGTGCCTCGGCCGCCGTATGACCGGCGTCGATCCTTCCAAACGCGAACTCGTGGACCTCCGTGCCTCGGTTGCGAAGACGCATCGCCACGAAGCCTCCCTTGACCGTGCCCGGCATGGCGTAGGCGTAGTCGACGGCGTCGACGGTCACGGGTGCAGCCGGGCCCGATCTCGCTGCAGCGCCGAAGCCGGCGAGGACCAGCGCGCCGAGCGCGAGAATGATGAGCAGAATCCTGATTCGCACCGAGGGGAACCTCCGTCGTTGGGGACATCTCGACGCTAGGCACGAGCGACGCTTCCGACATCGCCGCACGCGGCGATCATTGCTCACTCTGCGAGGTGATCTCCGCGGATCGAATCGCTCCGGCGACGGATAGCGTCGCGGCCGCGGACCGCATACGGTCTACCCGTGCCTCCTCGCACCCATGCGATCGTCACCGATTACGGCGACCGGATCCTTGCCGGAGCCCTCGTCGGCCTGATGGTGGTTCAGGTCGCTTCACTCGACATCTCACGCGCCAACGCAGCCCTCGCTGCTGCCGCGGCGCTGGCGCTACTCGTACCGCTTGCCCACCGCGTCCGGATGCCGCTCACGCTCCTGATCGTCCTGCTGGGAGTCGGGGCGACGGGCCAATGGTTGCCGAAGCAAATCCTGGACGTCGAGGCGTTCGGGCTCATCGTGATCCTCGTCATCTACAACGGCGCCGCGCATACATCAGGACGTCGCGCGTGGGCCGCAGGAGCAATGACAGCGTTCCTCGAGCTCACGGTGCTCCTCAGCGACCCCGACGGAACCACGTTCAGCGGCATGATCTTCTTCACGCTCCTCTTCGGCGCCCCCTGGCTCGCGGGCTACGTGGTTCGACGCCGCCGTCAGAGCGAGGCGCTCTTGCGGCGTGAGCGAGACGCCGCGGAGGCAGCCATCGTGGACGAGCGCGCCCGCATCGCGCGCGAGCTGCACGATGTCGTCGCCCACGCGATCAGCGTGATCGTGTTACAGGCCCGCGGCGGCAGAAGATTGCTCGACACCGAGCCCGAGGAGACCCGTGGCGCGCTCGACACGATCGAGCACACCGGCCAACAGGCCCTCGTCGAGATGCGTCGACTCGTCGGCTTGCTGCGCGAAGCGGACAAGGACCTCTCTTCGCGCCCCAACCGACGCTTTCAGAGCTCGACCACCTCGTCGAGCAGGTCTCCGCAGCAGGGCTGCCCGTCGACGTGACGATCGAGGGAGACCCGATCGAGCTCCCCCCGGGCGTTGACCTCTCGGCCTATCGAATCGTGCAGGAGGCGCTGACGAATGCTCTCAAGCATGCGGGGCCGGCCAGCGCCTCCGTGCAGCTCCGATATCTCGCCGACGGGCTGGAGGTCGACGTGCGCGACGATGGCGCCGGTGTGAGCGACGGACATGCCGGCGGGTACGGCCTCGACGGAATCCGCGAGAGGGTGTCCGTGGTGGGTGGCGAGATCGTAACGGGGCCTCGAGCGGAGGGCGGTTTTGCCGTCGTGGCCCGGCTGCCCTACGCGGGCAAGCATTGATCCGCGTCCTCCTCGCGGACGACCAGTCGCTCGTCCGGGCCGGCTTCCGGATGATCCTCAAGGCCGAACCGGGCATCGAGGTCGTCGGCGAGGCAGGTAACGGCGCCGAGGCGGTAGCGCAGGCCCACGAGCTCGCACCGGACGTCGTGCTGATGGACATCCGCATGCCCGTCCTCGACGGGATCGAGGCGACCAGACAGGTCGTCGTGAACGAGTCGAGCCCACGCGTGCTGGTGCTCACGACGTTCGACCTCGACGAGTACGTCTACGGGGCGCTCCGCGCGGGTGCGAGCGGGTTCCTACTGAAGGATGCGCCGGAGGAGCAGCTCGTCTCGGCGATCCAGATCATCTCGACCGGCGGCTCGCTCTTCGCGCCGTCCGTGACCCGTCGGCTGATCGAGGAGTTCACGCGCGGCGACGCCGGCGGACCGCCGCCGCCCGAGATCGAAGCGCTCACCGCCCGCGAGGTCGGCGTGCTCCGCCTCGTCGCGCGAGGCCTCACGAACGCGGAAATCGCAGCCGACCTCTTCGTCAGCGAGCACACCGTGAAGACCCACGTCGCGCACATCCTGCAGAAGCTCGGCCTGCGCGACCGCACGCAGGCAGTCGTCGTCGCGTACGAGTCGGGGCTCGTTCGGCCGGGAGCGCCGTAGCCCCTCACTGCCGTGACGTCTCTGCCGGGCGCAGGTCCGCGAGCCGGTCGACGCGGGCGAGTGCCGGGAAGAACCGCGTCCAGCCCACCGCGATCGCAACGGTGAGGGCGCCGCCGATCACAACCGCCGGCACCGCGCCGACGAGCGCAGCGGCGACGCCCGACTCGAACGCGCCGAGCTCGTTCGAAGCGCTGATGAACACCATCTCGACGGCGTTCACCCGCCCCCGGATCTCGTCAGGGGTGACGAGAGGCAGGATCGTCTGTCGCAGCACGACGCTGACCATGTCGACGCCGCCCCCGATCGCGAGCGCGACGAGCGAGAGCCACATCGTCGTCGAGAGCCCGAACACGATGATCGTGATGCCGTAGACCCCCACCACGGTCAGCAGCGTCCTCCCCGCCCGATCACGGATTGGGCGACGTGTCAGGACGATCGCGGCCACGAGCGCCCCCACCGCGGGCGCGGCCCGAAGGAGCCCGAGCCCGGCAGGCCCGACCTGGAGGACGTCCTTCGCGAACACGGGCAGAAGGGCGACCGCGCCTCCGAACAGGACGGCGAACAGGTCGAGCGAGATCGCGCCGAACAGAACGGGCGTGCGGCGGATCAGGCGCACGCCACCGAGAACGCTCGCGAGGTCGGGCGACGTCCCACCCGCCCCGTCACGGCCGGCGCGCAGCAGCAACGTCCCTGCGAACGCCACGAGGGAGAGCGCGGCGGCCGCGGCGTAGACGAGCTCGGAGTGCAGGGCGAAGAGCAGCCCGCCAAGGGCGGGACCACCGATCACGGCGGCGGTGAGAACGACCGATCGCTGAGCCAGTGCGGGGACGAGGATCTCCCGTGGCACGAGCGACGGCGTCATCGCACGGGACGCGGGGGAGCCGATCGCCGTGGCGACACCGGTTCCGAATGCCAGCACGAAGAAGGGCCAGGCTGCATCGGCTCCGTGGCGCGTGACGAGGAGCAACCCGAGCATGACCGCCGCGTCCAGCACCGTCGCGAGCGCGAGCAGGGTGCGACGCGGGTATCGGTCGGCCCAGTGCCCCGCCGGCAGGGCAAGGAGCGGCAGCGGGATGAACATCGCGAGCCCGACGAGCCCGAGGTCGAGCGGATTGCTCCGCACCGAATAGACCTGCCAGCCGATCGCGACGAACGACATCTCGACGGCGAACGCCGTCGCTGCCGTGATCCCCAGGAAGAGAACGAAATCGCGGTGCCGCAGCGGCGAGTCGCCGCGCGGCTCCGGCGCCGGATCGTGGTCTACGCCGCCTCGCCTTCCTCGTCGCCGGTCGGCTCGACCGTCAACAGGAACTCGACCTCGATGCGCTGGATCCGGGATCCCTCGACGTCGAGCACCGTGAACCGCAGGCCGTCGGTGAGCACCTCATCCCCTGGCTCCGCAGCGCGACCGATCAGGTCGAAGACGTACCCGGCGACGGTGTGGTAGTCCTCGTGCTCGATCGCGGTGCCGAGCTCCTCGTTGAAGTCGTCGATCGGGAACGTGCCGTCGATGCGGATCGTCGTCTCGTCGACGCGCTCGATCGACTCGTCGGGGAGGTCGAACTCGTCCTCGATCTCGCCGACGATCTCCTCCAGCAGGTCTTCCAGCGTGACGATTCCCTGGGTCGCCCCGTACTCGTCGACGACGACCGACATGTGCTGGTTCGTGCGCCGGAACTCGGCCAGAAGCGCTGCCAGGTCCTTGGTCTCGGGGACGACGTAGGCCGGCCGCAGCAGTGCCGCGAGCTCGACCTCGGCGATCCCGCTGTCGTGGAGCGCCATGAAGAGATCGCGCACGTGCAGGATGCCGACGATCTCGTCGAGCGACTCGCGGAACACGGGGTAGCGGGTGTAGGGCGACTCGAGCACGGCCCGTAAGGCCTCCTCGGGTGCCATCTCGACCGAGATGCCGACGACCTCGGGACGGGGAACCATCACGTCGGATGCTTCCTTGTCGGCGAAGTCGAAAACCTTGTAGAGCATCTCCCGCTCGCCCTGCTCGATCTCACCTCGCTGCGTCGACACCTCGAGCAGCATCTTCAGCTCCGCCTCCGAGTGAACCCCACCGTCGGTGTAGTCGGGATCGATGCCGATCAACCGCTGCGCAGCCTCGCTCGAGCGCTGCAGCACCCAGATCAGGGGCGCGGCGACGAAGAAGAACGCCCGCACCGGGACGGAGACGCCGAGTGCAATCCGCTCCGAGTAGCTCAGCGCGAGACCTTTTGGCACGAGCTCGCCGACGACCACGTGCATGAAGGTGATGATCAGGAACGCGAGCACGACCGCCATGAACGTTCCGAGGTAGATCCCGAACAGGTCGGAGAGGACAGCCTCGCCGATCGCACCGATGGCGAGCGAGGTGAGCGTCACGCCGAGCTGCATCGCAGCGATGAAGTGCGGTGGGTCGCTCGTGATCGTCATCACGGCGCGCGCAGGACGATTACCCTCGTCGACGAGCTCCATGAGCCGCGTCCGGCGCACGGTGACGAGCGAGTACTCGGCCGCGACAAAGAAGCCGTTCAAAAGGATCAGAGCGGCAACGCCGAGGAGCTCGAGGAAAACCGTCATGCCCCGGTCTCCGGGGCGCCGGTACTGGAGGGAAGTTCGCCCACTACTGCGCGGCAGTATAGGAGACGCTGGCGACGTCCCCGTCCTGCTGCTGCTCGTGACGCTCGGCCATTCCCTCACGGACGAGCCGCTCGAGGTGGGAGAGCGTTTCGGCGACGGCGAATCGCCGTGAGGCCGGACGGAGGTCGTCGCCGAACAACGGGAACGACACCTCGTAGGCCGAGCGGGGCTCGGCGCCGATCGCATCGGCGGTCACGAGCAACCGCTCGGCGTGATGGGCGATCAGCTCGTTCGCCCGGCCGACCGGGTCGGTGACGGTATCGCCGTGACCACCGTACGCGATCGTCGGAGCAAGATCGATCGTCCGCTGCAGCGCCCCGAGGTAGTCACCGAGCGGATCGGGCCGGCTCTCCGGCCAGAGCCCGACCGTCGGCGTGATCCGCGCAAGCAAGTGGTCGGCCGCGATCAGGACGCCGTCCTTGAGCAGCGTCAGCTGACCGTCGGCGTGACCCGGCGCCGCGACGACATCCCAGCCGTGCAGCCTGTCCCCGTCGTCGACGAGCTCCGGCTCGGAGACGAGCTTGATGAACGGCCTGAAGAGCTCACCTTGACCGAGCAGCTCCTCGGTCACCTGCTCCGGGACGCCGTTCTGCCGGAACCACACCGCGAGACGGCGTGCCCACTCCTCGTTCTTCCAGGTCATCGCCGCCTGCTCGGCATCGAGCCGACCCTCCACGACCCGCGCACCGGTGAGCTCGCGGAGGTCCGCCGGATGCGCCGAGATGGTCCGGGTGAAAGTGCGTCAGGAAGATGGTCGAGACCGGGCCCGGGAGCTGCGCGAGCTCGGCGGCCCACAGCTCGGTGGCGTCGGGGAGGCCGAGCCCTGTGTCCACGAGCATGAAGCCGTCGTCGACCGGGAGCAGGTAGCAGTGCACGTGCCCGGGCCGCGACGGTAGCGACATCGTGACGCGCCGCAGACCCCCGGGCAGCTCTTCCATCAGACGACTCTAGCCACCTTTTCCACCACCATGGTTGACTTATGCAGTGAATAACGACTCCTCATAAACTGATATGGTCACGACGATGGAGACGGATATCCGAGCCCTCGTCGGCGACACCGATCCCGAGACCCTGAGTGCACCCGAGGTGCTCGGCGTGATGGTCGAGCACTTCCACCCGAGGCTCTCGCTCGCCTGCTCGTTCCAGCGGGAGGAGTCGGTGCTCCTCGACATGCTGCTCGAGATCGCACCGGACGCCCGCGTGTTCGCGCTCGATACCCACGTCCTCTTCCCCGAGACCTACGACGTCTGGCGCCAGGTCGAGAAGCGCTACGGCATCCAGGTCGAGGTGTACGAGGGGCCGTCCCTCGGTCGCCAGGCGGCGGTCCACGGCGAAGCGCTCTGGGAGCGCAACCCCACGCTCTGCTGCTCGATTCGCAAGGTCAGCCCACTCGGAACTGCGCTCGCCGGCCTCGACGGCTGGATCACGGGCGTGCGCCGCGAGCAGTCCCCCACCCGGGCCGGCGCTCTGAAGCTCGGCTGGGACGAACGCCACGAGCTCTGGCAGGCGAATCCGATCGCCGACTGGACGGAGGCCGCGGTCGATGCCTACATCGAGGAGCGCGAGCTTCCCGTCAACCTGCTCCACAGCCGCGGCTACGCATCGATCGGTTGCACGCACTGCACGGAGCCGGGAACAGGCCGCGATGGTCGCTGGACCGGCAATGACAAGACCGAGTGCGGGCTCCACGGCGACGCATGACGGCTCGCCTGCAACGCTCTCACCTCGACGAGCTCGAGGCGGAGGCAGTCCACATCATGCGCGAGGTGGCCGCCGAGCTCGAGCGGCCCGTGCTCCTGTTCTCCGGCGGCAAGGACTCGATCGTGCTGCTGCGCCTGGCCGAGAAGGCGTTTCGTCCCGGCCGCTTCCCGTTTCCGTTGATGCACGTCGACACGGGCCACAACTTTCCCGAGGTGATCGAGTACCGCGACCGGCGGGTGGCCGAGCTGGGCGAGCGACTCGTCGTCGCCTCCGTGCAGGAGTCGATCGACACCGGCCGGGTGGTCGAGCAGACCGGCCCGCGCGCGTCGCGCAACCAGCTGCAGACGACGACGCTGCTCGACGCGATGGAGTCGAACCAGTTCGATGCGGCGATCGGCGGCGCCCGCCGCGACGAGGAGCGGTCGCGCGCGAAGGAGCGAATCTTCTCGTTCCGTGACGACTTCGGCCAGTGGGATCCACGCGCACAGCGGCCCGAGCTGTGGAATCTCTACAACGGCAAGATCCGCAAGGGCGAGCAGGTGCGCGTCTTCCCGATCTCGAACTGGACCGAGCTCGACGTGTGGCAGTACGTCGCCCGCGAGGAGCTCGAGCTCCCGTCGATCTACTACGCCCACGAGCGCGAGGTCTTCGAGCGCGACGGGATGCTGTACGCGACGTCCGACGCGATCGAGCGCGACGAGTCGGAGGTGCCGTTCACCGAATGGGTCCGCTTCCGTACGGTCGGCGACATGAGCTGCACCGGCGCAGTGCGCTCGCACGCCGTTTCGTTCGACGCGGTCGTGACCGAGATCGCCGCCACGCGCGTCACCGAGCGGGGCGAGACGAGGGCCGACGATCGCGCCTCCGAGGCTGCGATGGAGGACAGGAAACGTGTCGGATACTTCTGAGCTCACCATGCCGGCCGTGACCACCGACGGTGCGTCAGAGCTCCTCCGCCTCGTAACGTGCGGCTCCGTCGACGACGGCAAGTCGACCCTGATCGGCCGCCTGCTCTTCGACACGAAGCAGGTGTTCGTCGACCAGATGGAAGCGGTCGAGGAGACGAGCGAGCGCCGTGGCGACGGCTACGTCAACCTGGCGCTCCTCACCGACGGCCTGCGCGCGGAGCGCGAGCAAGGGATCACGATCGACGTCGCCTACCGCGGATTCGTCACCCCGAGGCGGCGCTTCCAACTCGCCGACGCGCCGGGTCACGTTCAGTACACGCGCAACATGGTCACGGGCGCCTCGACTGCAGATGTCGCCGTCGTGCTCGTCGATGCCCGCAAGGGCGTGATCGAGCAGACACGCCGCCACACCCTGATCGCCTCCCTCCTCGCCGTCCCCCACCTCGTCTTCGCGGTCAACAAGATGGATCTCGTCGACTTCGACGAGGCGCGGTTCAACGAGATCGAGCAGGAGCTCGACGACCTCACGGGAGCCCTCGGCGTCAAGGACGAGGTGGCGATTCCGATCGCCGCGCTCCACGGCGACAACCTCGTCGATCCGTCCGAGCGCATGCCCTGGTGGCAGGGTGGAACGCTGCTCCACCACCTCGAGGAGATCGAGCTTGCAGGCGACCGGAACCTCTCCGACCGCCGCTTCCCCGTCCAGTGGGTGATCCGGCCGATGTCGGACGAGCACCACGACTACCGCGGCTACGCGGGTCAGGTGGCGGGTGGCGTCTGGCGGGCCGGCAACGACGTGCTGGTACTTCCGTCGGGGCTCCGCACCCGCGTGGAGTCCGTCGACACGGCCGGCGGCCCGATCGACGAGGCTACGCCCGGCATGTCGGTCACGATCCGCCTCGAGGACCAGATCGACGTGCCGCGGGGCGACATGCTCGTCGACCCGGACGAGCAGCCGGTGACCGCACGATCGCTCGAGGCGACGCTGTGTTGGATGAGCGAACGGCCGCTGCAGTCCGGCGCGCGATTCGGCGTCAAGCACACGACGCGAAACGTGCGTGCCGTCGTCGAGGGCATCGACGGGTGCTTCGACATGGACACGCTCGAGATCCGTGACGCCGACGAGATGAAGCTGAACGACATCGGCCGCGTGCGCCTCCGCCTCTCGGGCCCGCTGATGGTCGACCCGTACGACGTGAACCGCGCGACCGGCGCCTTCATCCTGGTCGACGAGGCGACGAACGACACCGTCGCCGCCGGCATGGTTCGCAGCGCAACGCCGTAGCGCTGCCGGGCGAGCAGACGGGGTACGCCGTCGTGTACGCTCGCGACGAGGCCGGTGCCCGCCCCGCTGAAGCTCACCCGACAGCAGATCGTGGCGTTCCGGCGCCGGGTCGGTGGGCTCGAGGAACGATCGCCACACGGGCCGGCGTCGTTCGAGCGGGCCGCCTGGGCAGGCCTACAGGACAGCATGCCGCGCGCTGCGCTCCTCTCGTTGCACGCTCGGGTCGCCGGCGTCGGGCCATCGGCATGGGACAGCCCGTCCCTCGCGCAGCTCTGGGGGCCGCGCTACAACACCTACGTCGTCGCCAGGCGCGACTTCGCCCTCTTCTCGCTCGGACGGCTCCCTGAGGATGCCCGCGGACGCGAGCGCGCCGAGCGGATGGGCGAGCTGCTGCGCGACCACCTCGGAGACCGCCGACTCACCGATCGCGAGGTCGCGCGCGCCCTCGGCGTCGGCAACTCGATCAGGTATGCGGCCACGACCGGCACGATCGCTATCCGCTGGGAAGGCGCCCGTGCGCCCGTGATCTGGGTCGTCGAGCCCGACGCGGTCGAGCCCGCCGACGCACGCCGCGAGCTCGCGCGCCGCTACCTCCAGCAGTTCGGCCCGACAACCGCCGCGAGCTTCGCGCGCTGGGCCGGCATCTCGCGTCGCGCGGCGGGCGACACGTTCGCCTCGCTCGAGCCGTCGCTCGTCGAGGTCCGCTCGCCGATCGGCGACGAGCTACTCCTTGCCGACGACGAGGAAGCAATGCGCTCCGCCGATCCGACCGCGTCCACCTCGGTACGCCTGCTGCCGAGCGGCGACGCCTACTTCCTGCTCGACCGCGTGGAGAGGGAGATCCTTCTGCCACAGGCGGAGCAGCGGGCGCAGCTCTGGACGTCTCGCGTCTGGCCGGGAGCGCTTCTTGTCGAGGGCGAGATCCGCGGCACGTGGCGACGCGCCAACGAGACCGTGCGGATCAGCGCCTGGACGAAGCTGTCACCGCGATCGCGCGAAGCAGTCGAGGCCGAGGCGCGTTCCCTTCCACTTCCGGGTCTCGAGCGCGAGATCACCGTCGTTTGGGAGGCATGACAAGAGCGAACATATGTTCTATGCTGACCCATGCGCGCCGAATACTTCGAGGAGCCGTGCCGTAGCGCTCTCAACCGCGTCAAGGGGATGCCGTTCGCCTGGTCGCTGAACCCGTACACGGGCTGCGTGCACCGCTGCACGTTCTGTTACGTCCGTGCCTTCGAGCGGCGTGCGGATCGCCCCGCCGACCACCGCTACGGACGAACGATCCGCGTCAAGCCGAACATTGCCGACGTCCTCCGGGCCGAGCTCGCCCGCCGCTCGTGGGCGCGTGAGGAGGTGACGATCGGCGCCGCCACCGATCCCTACCAGCCGGCCGAGGGCCGCTACCGCCTCACGCGCGCGTGCATCGTCGAGCTCGCCCACGCACGCACCCCAACCTCGATCATCACCCGCGGCCCGCTCGTCTGGCGTGACGTCGACGTTCTCCAGGAGGCCGCGCGCCGTGCAGAGGTCTCCGTCAACGTGTCCGTGCCCACGCTCGACGACCGCGTCTGGCGCACGACCGAGCCCGGCACGGCGCCTCCCCGCAAGCGGCTCGAGATCGTGCGACGGCTCGTCGCTGCCGGTATCCGCACGAACGTCGCCATAGCACCGATCCTGCCCGGCCTCTCCGACGGGCCGGAGCAGCTCGCCGAAACGGTCAGGGCGGCGCGCCAGGCGGGCGCGCACCACATCTGGGCGGCCGTCCTCCACCTGCGGCCAGGCACCCGCGAGCACTTCCTCGGGGCGCTCGCGCGCGACTGGCCCTCCGAGAGCGCCCGCTACGAGCAGCTCTACGCCGGCCGGAGCTACCTTCCGGGAGCACAGACGACCTCGGTTCGCGCGCTCGTCGCTGCCCTCGCCCGCGAGCACGCGAGCACCGGCAGGCCTGCTCTCCGCCCCCCGCCGGGACCGACGCAACTGACCCTCGTCTGATGCCGTCCGTAGAATCGCCGCGTGGCCGAAACGTCCGAGATCACCGTCCTGCTTGCCGACGACCACGAGGTCGTGCGCGAGGGACTTCGCCTTGCGCTCCTGCGGTCGTCGCACATACGCGTCGTCGGTGAGGCGTCCGACGGCGAGACCGCCGTGTCGCTCGCCGAGCGCCGCCGGCCCGACGTCATCGTCATGGACCTGCGGATGCCCGGAATGGACGGGATCGAGGCGACCGAGGAAATCATGCGCATCGTCCCCGACGCGAAAGTCCTCATCTTCACCGCCTACTCCGAACGCGCGCTGCTCCAGCGCGGCCTCGAATCGGGCGCCCGTGGCTACATCCTCAAGGAGGCCCCGCACGAGACGCTGCTGCGCGCGATCGAAAAGGTCGCCGCCGGCGAGACGTTCGTCGATCCCGCCCTGATGTCGGCGCTGACGAAGACCCGCGACGGGACCGACGTTCTCACCGCCCGCGAGCGCGAGATCTTGCAGCTCCTTGCCGACGGCATGTCCAATGCCGACGTGGCGGCGCAGCTGTTCATCTCGCAGGAGACGGTCAAGAGCCACGTTCGGCACATCCTCACGAAGCTCGAAGCCGATACGCGCACGCAGGCGGTCGCAATCGCCCTGCGCGACGCGATGATCGATTGACCGACGAGGGCGGCGGCCGGGCGCTCGCGGAGCGGCTCCGCGCCGAGCGTGACGAGCGTCGACGGCTGGCGGAGCTGATTCATGACGGGCCGGTGCAGCTCGTTTCTGCGATCGCCCAGATGCTCGATGCAGCGCAGCACGCGCTCGCGGCGGGTGACGTAGCAAGCGGAACGCCGATCGTGGCGCGGGCGCTCGCCGTGGCCCGCGAGGCGAGCGTCGACCTGAGAGAGATCGTCAGCGGCATCGAGCCAGACGCTCTGCGCGATCTCGGTCTCGCCGCCGCCGTGGGCGAGCTGGCGGAGCGCCTCGCAGCGCGACGTGGCGTCGCCTTCGAGCTCGACCTGGCGGCGGGCGACGGGCTCGGTGACGGCGCCCAGTCCGGGCTGTATCAGATCATCCGTGACGCGCTCGATCAGGCCGTCCGCCGCGGGCCCCCGACGACAGTGACCGTCGCGATCGTCCCTGACGGAGGCGGCGTCGAGCTCACGATCGTCGACAACGGCGGTCAGGAGCGGCGCGAGGCAGTCCTCGACGCCCTGGCAGAGCGCGTCGCGGAGCTCAACGGAACGTTCTCGAGTGAGACAGCTCCGACGGGCACGTCGATCACGGTGCGGCTACCGCCGTCCGCCGCAGGCCTGTAGCGGCAGGCCCAATCGCCGTCCCCTCCGGAGGGTCAAGGGGAACTGTAGGCTCCCGGCTTCAGGATCGCGCGAAGCGCGCAGCAAGCATCACCGTGAGGGAAGGCGCGATACGCTCTTCCATCGCGGCGCCGTTACGGCAACGGCTCGTTCTGGACGTTGTGCTCGGTGGCGTACGTATCGACGAGTGCGTCGATCACGGTCGCACCCTCGGGGAAGGCATAGTTGATCTTCACGAAGGGC
Source organism: uncultured Thermoleophilia bacterium (assembly GCA_963799575.1). GTDB lineage: Bacteria > Actinomycetota > Thermoleophilia > Gaiellales > Gaiellaceae > Gaiella. The sequence goes on along the minus strand of CAWCXK010000007.1, from coordinate 36,782 downwards.
TCCCACTTGTCGGGCAGCGCGTCCTCGGGAAAGATCGCCTCGACCGGGCACTCCGGCTCGCAGGCACCGCAGTCGATGCACTCCTCCGGGTCGATCACGAGCATCCGGCCGAACTCGTGGATGCAATCGACGGGGCAGACGTCGACGCAGGACTTGTCCTGAATGTCGATGCAGGGCTCGGCGATGATGTACGTCATATCCGCGTGAATGTTACCGGGGCGGTGCGACGGCCCACCGGAGAACCGTCAACCGCGCACCTACTCGCCCACGAGCTCCGTGACGAGCTCGGGCGCGCGCTCGACGAGCGCCGACTTGACGATCACCTGATCGAAGCCTGCAGCGTTGCCCGCCCGCAGGCCGGCCGTGTCCGTGTGGTTCGTGTAGCCGAGGATCGGCACGTCGGGCCAGTTGTCGGCCACGTCCAGCGGATCGATTCGCGCGATGTCGCAGATCACGAGATCGGGCGGGTCGGCCGAGTCCTTCGTGACGAGCTGATGCGCGGGAAGTAGCCCCTCCAGCTTGCCGCGGAAGAAGAGGTCGACCCCCACGAGCAGGATCGTCGCCATGTCCTGGACGCTAGCAGGGCGAAAGGACGGCTCTTGCCTCGCGGCCGACGCGGATCAGCCGGCTTCGGCGATCGGAGCCTGGCTGTCCGCCTCGAGCAGCGACAGGCCGAGCGGCGTCGGGTGGTGCACGATCGCATGGCCACGGCGATGGGAGGCGATGAGCCCTGATTCCCGCAGGACGGCGAGGTGCCGCGAGACGCCGCCGATGCTCAGCCCGGAGCGCTGTGCCACCTCGCTCGTCGACAGCGGGGCATCGAGCATCGCGAGCAGCCCAGCACGCGTTCGGCCGATCAGGGCCGCGAGCGCCTGCGGGCCGACCGCGGGCTCGGCCTGCCACAGTGTCCCGATCCCCCGCGACGGGTAGACGACGGCCGGCGCCGCGGGCTCGCGGAACATCGTCGCCACGAGAGGCCAGATGAAGGCGCTCGGTATCAGCAGGAGCCCACGGTCGTTGATATCGACGCGGTGCTCGCCCTCGGCCTCCGGTGAGCCGATCACGACATCTCCGCTCTCCCAGCCCACCCTCTCGTGCAGGTCGTCGAACACGGCCATCGCGCCGCCTGCAGCGAGCGCTCGGGTGCGGTAGACGACGTCGCCCTCGAGGACGAGCCTGAGCCGCGGCCAGTGGTCGGCAAGCGCGCGCTCCCAGTACGCACCGAGGAGCCGCACGAGCCGGTCGATGCCCGAGCCAGGCCGCCGGTAGAGCGACTCGAGCCCCGCGGGAAGCGCGTCCTCGTAGGTCACCTGCAGGTCGCGCCGGATCTGCTCGGGTGGGGTTCCGCGTACCCGCCGTAGCTCCTCGTCGAACCGGGGCCTGCTCGAGACCGGCGGTGGGGTGAGGAAGTCCGGGACGGCGGCGCACGGCGTCCAGAGCGCGAGCAGGGTGTCGACGTCGATGCCGTCGAGCCGCGAGCGCGCCGCAACGGCCCATGGCTCGTGCAGCGCGTTAGCCGCCGGATCGGCCAGGGCGCGGAGGCTGAAGACGGCTTCCCACAGGGGCGAATGCGCGAGTCGCGTTCTCGCGAGTCCGTCGACGGACAAGTGGAACCTGAGCCTGCGGGTCATGACAGTCGTACGCCTCCGAGACGCTGCTTGCCGGGTGAGACGAGAAACGGCTGCAGAAGTTTCCACCCACGCGCAAACACTCGCGCTGCACCCGAAATCGGACGAGGATGACCGCCATGGCTCCTCGGCGACAGACACGGCTTGCCCGCCCCCGCCCGGCCGCCGGCGCGAGGCCGGGTGCCTCGCCGGCACTGACGCTGTGGCGGATGTTCGAAGCGGGCGCCTGGGATGAGGCAGCGGCGCTCCTCCACCCCGCGTTCATCGCGCGCTGGCCACAGTCGGGAGAGTGCTTCCGCGGGCCGGACAACTACATCGCAGTCAACCGCGAGCATCCAGCACCCGGATGGGAGCTGACCGTGCATCGCGTGGTCGAGTCGCCCAATTGCGTCGCGCTGCAGCTCACGCTCTCCCATGCCGAGGGCGTCGATCACGGCGCCTGCTTCTACGTCGTCTCGCGGGGCCGCATCCGCGAGGCCACCGAGCTGTGGGCCGAGCGCTCCTCGGCCCCCGCATGGCGCGCGTCGTTCGCCGAGCTCGACTCCCTTAATCATAGATAAATATTTATCCATGTAGTCTCGGGGTAGACGCGCACCTCGGACTCGGAACGCGTCGCCGCGAGTGCCCTCAATCGCTCCGCGGCACCTGGCATGTCCCTCGAGCGTGATCCTCGGCCGGCGGGCCGGGGATCACGCTCGTATATACAAACTTTTACCTATACAAGTCGTCTTATCGAACAACCGGCACGGATGCCGGGGGAACCCCGAACTCAGGAGGCGTCGTGGTGCAGCGCAGACGATGGTTGGCGAGAGTGGCTCTGCTCGTCGGAGCAGGGCTGCTCGCTCTCGTGCTGGTTGCCGCTACAGCGGTTGCGAGCCCCAAGCAGCAGGCGAAGAAGGGCGGAACGTACGTCGTCGAGCTCTCGACCGACATCGACTACATCGATCCCCAGCTCGATTATCTCTCGAGTGGCTGGGAGATTCAGTACGCGGTCGGCTGCAAGCTCTTCAACTATCCCGACAAGGCGGGTGACGCGGGCTCGCAGCTCGCGCCCGAGGCCGCTGTCGGCCCGCCGATCGTCTCCAAGGACGGGCGGACGTACACGTTCAAGATCCGCCCGGGCCTGAAGTTCTCGACCGGTGAGGCGGTGACGGCGGCGAGCTTCGCGAATGCCATCAACCGCGTGGCCTCGCAGGAGCTTCAGTCGCCGGGATCGTCCTTCATCGACATCATCCAAGGTGCAGACGCAGCGCTGAGCGGTCGGGTCAAGACGATCTCCGGCGTCGTCGCGAACGGCAACACCCTCACGATCAAGCTGCTGCGGCCGGCACCCGACCTGATCGCACGGCTCGCGATGCCGTTCTTCCAGGGCATCAACGGGGCGCTCGCCGCCAACACCGACTCGCAGGGTGTCAACGCGTTCGCGAGCTGTGGGCCGTACTACGTTGCAGCCCGGACTCCGAACCGGTCGATCACGCTGAAGCGGAACACGTTCTACAAGGGCCCCCGCCCGCACAACGTCGATCAGATCGAGTACCGAGTCGGCAACTCGCTCCAGGTGATCGAGCAGAATGTCGAGACCGGATCGACCGACTTCGCGGCCCAGGGACTCGATCCGACGTCGTGGAAGCGGCTGGCGGACAAGTACGGCGTCAACAAGGGCCGGGTCTACATCGCGCCGTCTCTGTCGGTCTTCTACCTCGCGATGAACAACGACCGACCGCTGTTCAAGAACAACCTGCCGCTGCGGCAGGCGGTCAACTTCGCGATCGACCGTCGCGCCTTGCTCTCGCAGTCGGGCTTCGGCGCCGGCATCCGCAGCGACCACATCCTGCCGCCCGGCGTTCCCGGCGCCTCCAAGACCAACGGGACGCTGTACCCGCTCAAGGCCCCGAACCTGAAGAAGGCGAATGCCCTCGCGAAGGGGCATCTCGGGGACGGCAAGGCGATCCTGTGGACGTCGAACCGTGGCGCTGCACCACTGCAGGCGCAGATCTATCAGTACAACCTGAAGCAGATCGGTCTCGACGTCGAGGTGCAGCAACTCGCACGGGGCGTCCAGATCACTCGCGAGGGTGTGCGCGGAGCCCCGTTCGACCTCACGGCCGAAGCGTGGACCGCGGACTACCCCGATCCCTACGACTTCGTGAACGTCCTGCTCTCGGGCGACTCGTTGCGGGACGCCAACAACAACAACATCGCGTACTTCAGCGACCCGAAGTACAACACGGCGATCCGCAACGCGTCGAAGCTGACCGGATCGAAGCGGTACTCGACCTACGGAGCACTCGACATGGACATCTCGAAGAATGCCGTGCCGTGGGCGACCCGCGCCTGGGGCACCGACCGCATCTTCGTCTCGGCCCGAACCGGGTGCTTCGTGCACTCGAACGTGTACAGCTTCGACCTCGCGGCCGTCTGCCTCAAGTAGCACGTACGGCGCCCCCGGGATCCGCTCGTGCGGATCCCGGGGCCGGGCCGTGTAGCGTTCCGCGCATGGCACTGAGGTACGCGATCCTTGGCCTGCTCTCGGCCGAGCCGATGAGCGGCTATGACCTGGCAAAGTGGATGGACCGTGGCCTGGGCAATATCTGGTCGGCGCACGCGAGCCAGATCTACCCCGAGCTCGCCCGCATGGTCGAGGCGGGCGTGATCGTCGAAGTGCCGGGAGACACCGGCCCACGACGGCGGCGCGTCTACGGAATCAGCGACGACGGTGCCGCGGATCTGCGCGAGTGGCTCACGACGGCGACGCTCGACCCCGGCGGACGGAATGAGGCGCTGCTGCGGGCGGTGCTCCTCGGGCAGCTCGATCGACGGTCGGCGGCCCTTGCGTTCACGACGGAGGCCGAGCGGCATCGGGAGCGCGCCGCCCTTCACGAGGCGCTGCGCGACGAGGCCTCGACGAAGGGGTCTCCCCTCGGACCGCTGCGACTCGCGTTCGACTGCGGCGCGCGAATCGAGCACGCCCTGGCCGAATGGGCCACGGCGGCGGCGGACGAGGTCAGACCGACCACACAACGCTCTCGTCTCTAGCGCGCGGCGCTAGAAGAAGCCGTCGATTCCGATGCGCTCGAGACCGCGGTTGAGGTAGATCCGCAGGATGTAGAATCGGCCGAAGAACAGCAACAGTCCGAGGATCACCATGATCGTGCCGCTGACGAACTGGATCGCAACGAAGTGGTTGCGGAGCCAGCGGAATGCTCCCATGGCGCGCGTGAAGAGCGCTCCGGCGAGCACGAAGGGAATCGCCAGCCCGAGCGAGTAGCAGGCGAGCAGGAACGCGCCCTGGAGCGCGGTATCCGACGTGCCGGCCAGCACGAGGATCGCGGCGAGCACCGGGCCGATGCAGGGGGCGGCGCAGATCGCGAACGCGCCGCCGAGCAGCACCCGCGAGCCCCGGCTGCGGGCACCCTGCACGAGCCCGGCTCCCACGAGCCGCTCGGGCCAGGGCAGAAGGCCCATGAAGGCGAAGCCGAAGACGACGAGGATAAAGCCTGCGACCCGCTCGAGCAGGAACTCGTCGCTCAGGACGCTCGCGCCGATGAGCTGGGCGCCGATGCCGAGGGCGACGAACACGGCCGTGAATCCGGCCACGAACGGGAGGCTCGCAAGCACGACCCGCCGTGCCGAGCCGCGCTCTCCGAGGCGGTCTGCCTCGACGGCAGAGACGGCCGAGAGGTAGCCGGGCACGAGCGGGAGGACGCAAGGCGCGAGGAACGAGACGAAGCCGGCAATCAGCGCGACAAGAGGCTCCGTTGCCTTCATCGCTCAGGCCTCGTACCGGGCGAGCTCCTCGTCTACCCGGCGCTCGAGGTCCGGGTCGAGTGCCTCGTCCTCCATCCCACTCGGCGTGACGCGGCGGCGGCTCCACGTCCAGGCGAGCACGCCGACGACGACGATGCCGACGGCGAGCGCCCCGAGCGGGAGGAGCCAGGCGAGCAGATCGAACCCGTGCTTGGGCGGCTCGGCGAGCACGGCCGGGCCAAACTGGGCCACGAGCGCAGCCTTGATCTGCGCCGCACTGTCACCGGCGGCGATCTGCGCCCGGATGAACGCCTTCATCCGGGTCGCAATCGGCGAGCTCGACTGGTCGAGGGTCGTCTTGCAGGTCGGGCAGACGATCTCGGCCTCGAGGTCCGCCTGCCGTGGAGGGCTCGCGGCGATGGCCGAGCCAACGAGAACGAGCGCGGCGAGAGCCGCCGCGACGGACCGGATCACCGGCCCTGACCGAGCGCGGCCCGGATGCCCTTGGCGTAGGTCGTCTTGTTGCGCTCGGTATCGATGCCCCCCTGGATCCGCTCGCCGACGAGGTGGCCGGAGCGGTCGACGAAGAACGTCTCGGGAAACCCGGTCACCCCCCACTTGCCGAGGGTCGAGCCAGATCCGTCGTAGACGATCGGGTAGGTGACGCCGAAGCGCTTGGCGAAGCGCTTGGCATCCTGGCGGAAGTCCTGGGCGTCGATGCCGACGACCGTGAGACCCTGGGCACGGTATTTCTCATAGGTCTTCTGCAGCGCCGGCGCCTCGTCCTTGCACGGGATGCACCATGACGCCCAGAAGTTGACGATGACCGGCTTGCCCTTCAGGTCGGCGAGCGAGAGCTTGCCGTCGGCCGGGTCGAGCCGGCTGAGCTCGAGCGCAGGAGCGGACGGGTGCTTGCCGTTGGCGAGATCGCTCGCGGCGCCGCCCCGATTGTGGAGGAGCTGCCAGCCGAGGAGGGCGAGAAGCGCGGCAACAGCCCCGATCGCGACGATCTGGCCGACGGTCCTCGCGCGCCCGGTCATGCCGAGACGATGAAGACCGGCGTGCCCACGTCGACCTGGGTGAACAGCCACTCGACCTGCGGGATCAACATCCGGATACAGCCGTGGGACGCCGAGTAGCCGATCGATGCCGCGTCGGGAGTGCCGTGGATGCCGACGTACGGGGCCGAGAGGCCCATCCAGCGCGTTCCGAGCGGATTCCCGGGTCCCGGCGGGATGGGCTTGGCTCCTTCGGCCCATGCCGACCCGGCTGGCGGGTACCACCAGGGGTCGTACTGCTTGTTGACGACCTCGTACTGGCCGAGCGGCGTCGGGTACTGCGAGCGGCCGGTCGCAACCTTGAAGTCGCGGATCAGCTTCGTCTTGTCGCCGAGGCGGTACAGATAGAGATGGTTGGACCCGCGACGAATCACGATCGCCCGTCCGCGCCCATCGGTCGGCGCCGCGGGGGTAACCGAATCGAACGGGAGCTGCATCGAACCCCGCTGCTGGGTCTTCAGCGCGAGGACGATCTGACGCGTCGCGACGACTTCCTTGAGGCGTCGACCGGGAACGTCCTTGGTCGCGAAGGGCACGAGGTTCCGTAGCTTGAGCTTTGCGTCGACCGCATCGCGCCGGAAGCGCTTCCCGAGCTTGGTGACGAGCTGCTCGACCTTCGGCCTGGACACCTCGACCTTGAGCGGTACGAGGTAGCCGGGCCGCCGAACCCGTCCTGCCAGGTTGACGGCCTGCTCTATGTCGGGCGCGGCTCCGAGCTCGTTCGGGGTGACGACGAGACGGGCGCCCGGGCCGGCGACGAGCGTGAGCGGCCGCGCGAAACGCTGCTTGACGAGGTTGCGAGCTTCCTGCACCGTGAGGCCACCGACGAGGGTGCCGCCGATCTTCACGCCGGCAACGATCACCCTCGGCTGCGGTGGCGCAGGCGTCGTCGTCGTCGTTGTCGTCGTGACCGTCGTCGTCGGAGCAGTGGTCGTCGGCGCCGTGCCAGCCGTGCCGGTCGTGCCCGTCGTCGTTCCGTCGTCCGCACCTGCACCGGGCGCGGTCGCAAGGAGAAGTGCGACGATCACTCCGGCAGCGCCGCAGGACGAGAGAGCTGCAATCGTAGCCCCGCGGTTCACGCCCTCAGTGTACCCACGAAGATCCTTGGATCGTTCGTGATCACCCCGTCCACGCCGGCTGCGACGACGCGGTCGAAGTCGGCCCGCTCATCCACCGTCCAGGCCCACACGGGCAGACCTGCGGCATGCGAGCGCTCGACTGCCGACGAGGTCACGAGCCTGTGCTGGAGCATCACCGCGCTCGCCCCGGCCCGGCGCGCGAGTCGCGGCACCCGGATCGGCACCGAGGCGCGCATGGACGTCAGCCCGAGCGACACGATCGGCCACAGATATGGCTTGCGCGAGATCGAGAGCTTGTCCTCGGGATACGAGATCCCGAGCCGCACGCGCGGCGCGGCGCGGCCCACGGCGAGCAGGTCGGCGACGTGCACGCCGGTGACGAGCGTGCGGTCTTCGAGCCCGTGGCGGACGATCGCAGCAGCGAGCTCGTCGAGCCGCCGGCGGAGCTTGAGATCGACGTGGAGTCCGATCTCCGGCGCCTCGTCGACGAAGAACGCGAGTGCCTGGTCGAGCGTGGGCAAGTCGGGAGCGACCTCGCGCAGCTGCTCGAGCGTGCGCGAGCGCACGCGGCCTCGCGCTACGCCGTGGCTCACCTCGGCGAGATGGTCGGAGTGCGCGAGCACGAGCGGCCCGTTCTCCAGGTCGAGGACGTCGAACTCGATCAGGTCGACACCCACCTCGACGGCCGCCCGGAACGAGTGGAGGGTGTTCTCGGGAGCGAGGGTCGCGGCACCGCGATGACCGATGCGAAGCACGCCGCCTTCGTGTCGGTGCAGCCCGATCACGACACGCTCCGAGGCGGGGCCGCCCGGCGAACCCGACGGATCCACCAACCCGCGGCCAGACCGAGAGCGACCGCCTGCGCGACCACCATCGCCGCGGCCAGCGTCGCCGTGTCCTGCCAGAAGGCCTCCGGGTAGATGCGCAGCAGCGTGTCGGTATCCGAGAAGCGCCAGGTGTTGCCGCTGAAGAAGATCTCGTGGAATCGTAGGAAGAAGCCGTCGAAGCCGAGCAGGATCACGGGCACCGCGACCGCGGCAATCGCGATCGTGAGGAGCGATCCGATCAGTAGTCCCCAGGGGACGACCGAGCGCCAGCGGGGCGAGCGAAAGCAGGAGACGGCGAGGACGAGGAGCACGACGAGCACGACGAGCTGGCCTCGGTACGCCGCCCCGAGCCTGACCCGGACGTCGCGCATGTGCCGCAGCTCCCGGCCGTCGAACGCGATCGACCCGTCCGGCAACGTCGCGCGCCGCAGGAGCACGATTCCCTCGCTGCCCGGCAGGATCGAGTGCAGGCCCGTGAGAGCGAGGCGCCGCCGTTCCGGCGTCGTGAGGCCGTAGCGGTCGGGCGGGATGCCGCCGCGCTCGATCTCATGACGCACGAAGGTGTCGGTGGCGAGCACGCGGAACGCGTTCACGACGAAGATCGGGGTGACGGTGAGCGCGATCGCAGCGACGACGAGCACGGTCGCCACGGATCGGCTGTCCCCGAAGCCGGCCGGCTCAGAGCCCGAAGAGATGTTGGATCTCGTGCCAGATGGTGACGGAGAGCACCACGCTCGCGACGAGGAGGATGACGAGAACGACCCAGAACCGAACCCCGGCGCGCTTCGTGCGCTTGCGGTGCGCGATACGCGCCTTCCGGCGAGCGCGATGCAGACGCACGGTCTGCTGAACCCGCTCGTGATCGACGACGGGCACGTCCTCCGGTTCCAGCTCACGCAACGGTTGCGCCACGACATGAAGTGTAGGGCGTTACTCCGGTCGCGCGATGCTCCATACTATGCAGCCGATGCCTTTCCATGACCGAGACATACCCGGCGAGTCGCTCCTCGAGCGGGGGATCATCGGGATCGGAGACCGGCTCGGGTTGCTGGCCGGCGTCGTCCTCGCCGTCTCGGCGTTCACGGGGTGGTACTCCGGTCCGGGCGAAGGCGTGAAGGTCTCGGTGATGGGCTGGGACACAGGCGTGGCGGGCAAGGTCGTGTTCTTCCTCGGGATCGCCGTCGTGATCGTGATCGCGCTGCGCGAACTGGGCGTGCAGATGCCGGCAACGGTGCCGGAGAGTCTGCTGACGATCGCACTCGGCTCGGCCGCGACGATCATCGTCCTCATTCGCACGATCTCGAAGCCGGACAACTTCTTCTTCGCGGGGCGCGGCGTCGGGATCTGGATCAGCCTGATCGCAGCGGTCGCCGTGATCGTCGCAGGGCTGCTGCAGGCCTCCGAAGAGCTCTAGCCCGACCGCTTACGGCGCGGTGGTCGTTACGGTCACCTGGGGAACCGGCGCGAGCGTCCTGACGTAGGTCTCGGTCGAGGGTGCCGGTGGGCCGTCGTTCAGGGCCTGCCCGAGCGCGATCCCGAGTACGAAGATAGCGAGCACGAGCCCGGCGATCGCGAGACGGCGCGGCCAGGGGCTCCGCCGTGGGGGATGACGACGGGCGCTGACGTCACTCATGGCGTGTAGTCAACAGCTCCGCGCGCATAGACGTGAAAAGCAGCGTCACCGACCATCGTCACCGACCGGGCCCAGCCTTGCGTCGGTGCGTACTCCTCGATCGTCTGCAGCGCCCAGGAATCCGAGCCCTCGTAGGCGTCGGCGAGCATCGCGACGGTGAATGTGCTTCCCACGCGCCGCCGCAGCTCCGCAGTTATCAGCTCGAACTGACGGTTCAGGCGCTCGGCCTCCGCCGGATCGCGAGAGGCGCGCTCGAAGCGGCGGTTCCCGTCTTCCCAGTCGCGACGGGCACTGTCCACGGCCGAGCTCACGCTGCGTCGTGCTCGGCTTCCGCGCAGCAGCGATCGATGGGGAACGGCTCCGGAACCTCGGCAAGGACGCGCCCGCCGATGACGTACCCCGGGTGAGCGAGCGCGAAGGCCACGTGCGCGTGAAGGCATTTGAGCTGCGACGGATTACGGGATCCCCCGATCCCCGAGTCGAGCGAGGCGCCGTCATCGGCTCCCGTGCTGCCGCCGGCGAGGCCGCGCCTGACGCGCTGCTGCAGCCCGGTCGCAGCGGCGAGGTCGGCGGTCAGGTCCGGGCTCGCCGCAACAGCAGCGCTCCAGCGCTCGACTCCTCCGGCCGCCTCGAGCCGGGAGACGCCCGCCACAAGGTGCCGGCAGGTGAGGTAGTACGTCGTCGGGAAAGGTGCGCCCGCGTCGTCGTACGGGCTCTGCTCGGTGACGGCCGGGGCTCCGAAAGGGCAGCGGGCCGCGACGCGGTGAAACGCACGGGGGCGCCGCCCGATCTGGCGCTCGACGACGTCGCGATCCTCCACGAGGAGAACTCTACGGTGTCGTCGCGTGATGCTGGCGCTGCCACGACGCTATGCCCTTGACGATGAACAGGCGCTCACCAGGCTTGACGTACCCGATCCGCCGCGCCTCGCGCGCGAGCGCAGCGTCGCTCGTCGTGCGGGCGAGCCTCCGCTCGAGCCGCACCTTCTCCGCGCGGAGCGTGACGACTTGCGCCCGGCGCGCGCCGAGCTCGTCGCGGGTCTGGAGGTAGCTCGAGAGCGGCCGGTAGTAGAGGAAGGCCATCACCGTCAGCACGACGACGGGAAGGAGCAGACGAAGCCGGCGCTTCCGCCGAGGCTCCTTCGAGGGTTTTCGCGCCACCGTGCCAGGTTCGCGCCCGGTTCGGTGCTTTCCTTCAACAGCGACCGGAGGGAAGGGCCGGTGCCCGCACGCTCGTACACCGCGAATTCTTCGGTGCTACGCGATCTCCACCTTGATCACGTTGGTGGAGCCCGGGATGTTCACAGCAGTGCCGGCGGTGATCACGACGCGGTCGCCCGCATCGATCATCCCGCTCGCCCGGGCGATGCCGACGGCGCGATTCCAGAGGTCCTCGACGTCGTCGGTCGCGTCGATCTCGAGCGGCGTCACGCCCCACTCGAGGGCCATGTGGCGGAGCGAGTTGGGCTGGTGGGTGACGGCGATGATCGGGCGTCGCGGGCGCAGGCGTGCGACGGCGGATGCCGTACGGCCCGTCACCGTCGGGACGATGATCGCCTTGGCCTCGAGGGCCTCTGCGACGTCGCACGCGGCATTCGACATGGCCTGGCCGATCGTCGGTACGTCCTCGGCCCGCGGGATCTCGTGCCGGTAGTTCAGGCTCGGCTCGACGGCGCAGGCGATGCGGTTCATCACCTCGACCGCCTCGATCGGGAATTCGCCAACCGCCGTCTCGCCGGAGAGCATGATCGCGGAGGTGCCATCGAGGATCGCGTTGGCGACGTCGGACGCCTCGGCCCGCGTCGGCTCTGTCTGATGGATCATCGATTCGAGCATCTGGGTGGCGGTGATCACGGGGCGGCCGCGCTCGAGCGCGCGCGAGATGATGCGCTTCTGCAGCAGAGGCACATCGGCCGTGCCGATCTCGACGCCGAGATCGCCGCGGGCGACCATGACCGCGTCCGACTCGGCGAGGATCTCGTCGAGCGCTGCGATGGCCTCGGCCTTCTCGATCTTGGCGATCACGTGGGCGGTCGAGCCGCGGGCCTCGATCAGCGTGCCGAAGCGCCCGAACGTCGGACGCCGAGCGGACAAACGAGAGTGCGACGAAGTCGACCTCGAGCTCCATCGCGAACTCGAGGTCATCGAGGTCCTTGCGCGTGATCGACGGAATGGGCAGTGGAACGCCGGGGAGGTTGACGCCCTTGTGCGAAGAGACGACGCCGCCGACGATCACCGCACAGCGTGCCCGGCCGCGCTCGACGGCCTCGACGCGGAGCCTGACGTGGCCGTCGTCGATGAGCACGTCGTTGCCGACCTGGAGGACGGAGCCGAGCACCGCAGGGCTGATCGGCAGATCGCCGTCCTGGGCTACGTCCTCGCCGGCGATCACGAGGGTCGCGCCGCGCTCGAGCGTGAGCGGCACCTCGAGCTCGCCGACGCGAAGCTTCGGGCCTTGAAGGTCAGCGATGAGCGCGATCGGGCGTCCAGCAAGCGCCTCCGCCTCACGCACCCGCGCTGCCCGCAGGCGGTGGTCGTCGTGGTTGCCGTGCGACATATTGAGTCGCGCGCCGTCCATGCCTGCTGCGATCAGGGCGGCGAGCGCCTCGGGCGACGACGACGCCGGGCCGATGGTTGCAACGATCTTCGTGCGCCGGACGTGCATGGGTCAGGCCGTCCGCGAGACGCGCGGGAATGCACTCCAACCGGGGTAGGCGGCCTGGTCACCGAGCTGGTCCTCGATCCGAAGCAGCTGGTTGTACTTCGCCGTCCGGTCGGAGCGAGCAGGGGCGCCGGTCTTGATCTGGCCGCTGTTCGTCGCTACCGCGATGTCGGCGATCGTCGCATCCTCGGTCTCACCCGACCGATGCGAGATGACGGTGGCATAGCCACTGCGCTGTGCCAGCGCAATCGCGTCGAGCGTCTCGGTGAGCGATCCGATCTGGTTGACCTTGACGAGGATCGCGTTTGCGACCTTCTCCTCGATCCCGCGGCTCAGGAAGTCGACGTTCGTCACGAACAGGTCGTCGCCGACGAGCTGCACCCTGCCGCCGAGGCGATCGGTGAGCGTCTGCCAGGCGGCCCAGTCGTTCTCGGCGAGGCCGTCCTCGATGGACACGATCGGGTACCGGTCGGCCAGGTCTGCCCAGAGGTCGATCATGCCGGCGCCGTCGAGCGTGCCACCCTGGCGCGCGAGCACGTAGGCCCCTTCGTCGAACAGCTCACTCGTGGCTGGATCGAGCGCGATTGCGACCTGCTCGCGGTGGCCGGCCCGCTCCGCAGCCTCGAGGATCGCCTCGCAGGCGTCATATGCCGAGTCGAAGTTGGGTGCGAACCCTCCCTCGTCGCCGACGAGCGTAGAGAGGCCCCGCTCCGTGAGGAGCCCTTTCAGGCAGTGGTAACACTCGACTCCGATCCTCAGTGCCTCGGAGAAGGTCTTGGCTCCGGCCGGGACGAGCATGAACTCCTGGAAGTCGAGCGCATTGTCCGCGTGGGCACCGCCGTTGATCACGTTCATCATCGGCACGGGTAGCACGTGCGCGTTGGTGCCTCCGATCCAGCGGTAGAGCGGCAGGTCGGCCTCGGCAGCAGCGGCCTTGGCGACGGCGAGCGACACCCCGAGGATTGCGTTGGCGCCGAGCCGGGCCTTCGTCGGGGTGCCGTCGAGCTCGATCATGGCGCTGTCGATCTCACGTTGTTCGCGCGCATCCATCCCACCGACGCAATCGGCAATCTCCTCGTTCACGTGGGCGACGGCACGGGTCACCCCCTTGCCAGCCCACGCGTCTCCTCCGTCGCGGAGCTCGACCGCTTCGTGCTCGCCGGTCGAAGCGCCGGACGGAACAGCGGCGGCGCCGAATGCACCCGACTCGAGACCCACCTCGACCTCGACGGTGGGATTGCCCCGCGAGTCGAGAACCTGGCGGGCGTGGAGATGGACAATCGCGCTCATGGCACTACCCTAGCCTGCGTCAGGCGCGCTCAGCCGTTCCTTGGCCGCGACGTACCAGCGCTCCTGTACCTCGAGGTCGAGCTCGGCCCATGTCTCCCCCGCCTCCGCTGCGAGGCGCTCTGCGAGCTCCACGCGCTCGACGAATCGACGGCTCGTCGAGCGGAGGGCGAGCTCGGGGTCGACGTTGACGACGCGGGCGACATTGACGACGGTGAAGAGCAGGTCGCCCAGCTCCGCGAACACCCGCGGGTCGGGCCCGGTCTCGGGAGCAGGCCGGCCGGCGCGCTCGATCTCGGCCTCGAACTCGGAGAGCTCCTCCCGCACCTTGGCGAGCGGGCCGTCGAGGTCGGGCCAGTCGAAACCGACGGCAGCTGCGCGGCGCTGCACCTTGCGCGCATGGAGCAGGCCGGGAAGCGCTTCGGGAACGTCGTGGAAGACGCCGGTGCGCCCTTCCTGCTCGCTCTTGATCTGCTCCCAGCGCTCGCGCACCCTGCCCGCGGAGTCGGCGACCGCGTCGCCGAACACGTGCGGGTGGCGACGGACGAGCTTGGCGTGCACGGTGCGGGCGACCGCCTCGAGGTCACCGTGGCCCTGCTCCTCGAGCAGCAGGGCGAGGAAGTACGTCTGGAAGAGCAGGTCGCCGAGCTCGTCGAGCAGCTTCGCCGGATCGCCGGCGTAGGCAGCATCGGCGACCTCGTACGCCTCCTCGATCGTGTGGGGCACGATCGTCCGCTCCGTCTGTTCCCGATCCCAGGGGCAATCGAGGCGGAGGCGCTTCGTCAGCTGTTGCAGGTCGACGAGCGCCTCGGCGAGCTGTCCGTCGCTCGCCCGAGGCACGGGAGGATTCCTGTTCGCGTCGAGCCTCTGGGTCAGTTGGTGGTGGTCGTCGCCGGTGTGGTCGCTGCTGCCGGCGGGGCGAACCCGGTCGCGTAGGCGACCTTCTTGGCGAAGAAGCTCTTGGTGTCGGCCGTCCACTTGGTGATCGCGTCCGTCTTCGCCTTGTCGAGGAGCGTCGCCTGGATCGCGGGCTTCGCGTCCTTGAGCGGCGTCACCTTCGCCGGCTTGATCGCCGAGATGGGCTGGATCACGTGATAACCGTACTGGGTCTGGATCGGGCGGGAGACCTGGTTCGTCGAGAGGAGGAACGCGGTCGTGTCGAACGGGGCGACCGTCTGACCGCGGATAATCGTGAGCTTGCCGCCGTTGTCCTTCGAGCCCGGGTCGGTCGAGTACTTCTTCGCGAGAGCCGCGAAGTCGCCGCCTGCCTTGATCTTGTCGTAGATCATCGTGGCCTCGGCCTTGGTCTTGACCAGGATGTGCCGGACGTCGCGGCTCTCGGCCTGCGAGTACTGGCTCTTGTTCTGCTGGTAGTACTTCGTGATGTCGGCGTCGGTGACCTTCGCGTCCTTCGTGACCGCGTCGTAGATCTTCTCGGACAGCAGCTGCGCCTTGATGTCGGCGCGCAGGCTCGCAGTCGTGTAACCCTGGTCCTTCAGCTGCTTGTCGAGCTTCGCCTGACTGCCACCGAATGACTGCTTCTTGACCTGGTCGATCCGGTCGTTGATCTCCTTGTCGGTGACCGTCAGCTTGAGTCCCGAAGCCCGGTTGTCGTACTCGGCGCGCTGAACGAGGAATGCGACAGCCTGCGTCTGCAGCGACTGGTACTCGGTCGTGCCTGCCTTCGGGAACGCCCGCTTCTGCGTCTTGTAGGTCGCCTTCGCCCGGGCGAGCAGCCCGTCCAGGTCCGTCTTCGTCACCGGCACTCCGTCGACAACGGCAACGGCATCGCTCGGGACAGACTGATTGCTGCTGCCGCAAGCGGTCGCGACGAGCACGACGAGGGCAACGAGGGCGGCAACGGCAATGCGGGTGGGCTTCATGAAATCAGGCTCTCTTGTTGGCGTGGCGGAAACGAGACGGTGAATGTATAGACGAGGGCGCGTTAATTCGCAGTTGCGATCTGTTGGGATTCCGCGAGATCCTCCTGAAATGGCCGTTTCTAGGCGGCCGAACGCGCCGCGACTATAGCATCGGCTAGTCCCAGCGCCCCCGTGAGATCGTCGGTGCGGAGGCTCACCTCGCGCTTCGCCTGCGTGTAGACGAGCGTGTCCGCGACGGCCCGGAGAGCGCGCAGCTCGTCGCCCCCGAGAGCGAGCGGCCCCACCGTCACCCTGCCGCCGCGGTAGACGAGATAGTCGGCTCCGATCAGCGCGAGCTTCAGCTTCGCCTCCTGGATCGAGAACAGGTTCTCGACCGGCTCGGGCAGCGGCCCGTAGCGATCCTCTACGCCGGCGCGGAGCTCGCGGAGCTCATCGTCGTGCTCGACGAGCGCAAGCCGCCGGTGCATGTCGATCTTCAGCGCCTCGGAGGCGACATAGGAGGCAGGGATGAAGGCGTCCACCCGTGCATCGACCCGCACCGGACGGACAGCGGCACGAGCCTGGCCGGAGAGCTCCGCGACCGCCTCGTTCAGCATCTCGACGTAGAGCTCGAACCCGAGCGCCGCAACGTGGCCGGACTGCTCGGCGCCGAGAAGGTCGCCGGCACCCCGGATCTCGAGGTCGCGCATGGCGATCTGGAAGCCCGCTCCGAGCTCCGTGTGGTCGGCGAGGGTCGCGAGGCGTGCGCGGGCCTCGGGCGTCAGCTCGGTCGCATCCGGATAGAACAGGTACGCGTGGGCCGTGACGTCCGAGCGGCCGACCCGGCCGCGGATCTGGTAGAGCTGGCTGAGCCCGAGCGTATCGGCCCGCTCGACGATGAGCGTGTTTGCCTGCGGGATGTCGATCCCTGACTCGATGATCGTGGTGGAGACGAGGACGTCGGCGTCGCCGGCGAGAAACGCGTGCATGCGCTCCTCGAGATCGCGCTCGCCCATCTGGCCGTGGGCGACGAGGAATCGGAGCCCCGGGCAGAGCTGGCGGAGCTTCTCGCCCATCTCCTCGATGGTTTCGACACGGTTGTGGAGGTAGAACGCCTGGCCACCACGGCCGTGCTCCCGCTCGAGCGCCTGCTTGATCACGTCCTCGTCGTACTCCCCAACGGTGGTTCTGATCGGGCGTCGGCCCTCGGGGGGCGTCTCGATGATCGAGATGTCCCGGAGGCCCGAGAGCGACATATGGAGTGTCCGTGGAATGGGCGTCGCCGAGAGGGCGAGCACATCAACCTCGAGCCGGATCGAGCGGAGGAGCTCCTTCTGCGCAACCCCGAATCGCTGCTCCTCGTCGAGGATGACGAGCCCGAGCTCTTTGGGGATGACGTCGCGGGAGAGAACGCGATGGGTGCCGACGAGCACGTCGACCTTGCCGGCGGCGAAGTCGGCGAGCACCTGCTTCGTCTCAGCAGGCTTGCGGAACCGAGACACCATGTCGACGTTGAGCGGGAAGTCGCGGAACCGCTCGCGGAACGTGTTCCAGTGTTGCTCGGCGAGGATCGTCGTCGGGCAGAGCACGAGCACCTGCTTGCCGTTGACCGCGACCGCGAAGGCAGCGCGGACGGCGACCTCTGTCTTCCCGAAGCCGACGTCGCCACAAACGAGCCTATCCATCGGCCTCGTCGACTCGAGATCCTCCTTGACGGCCTCGATCGCGCGCGCCTGGTCGTCCGTCTCGCGGTACGGGAACGACGCCTCGAGCCGCTCGAGCCACTCGTTCGAGAGGTCAAAGCTTGCGCCCTCGGCGCGCTGGCGTTGCGCGTAGAGCGCGAGGAGCTCGCCGGCGAGCTCGCGCACGGACTCGCGGGCACGGGTCTTGAGGTTCTGCCAGGCCTTACCGCCGAGCTTGGAGAGCGCCGGCGCCTTCGCGTCGGCTCCGATGTACCGCGACAGCTTGCCGAGCTGCTCGTGCGGGACGTAGAGCCGATCGTCACCCCGGAACGCGAGGAAGAGGTAGTCGCGGGTGACGCCCGCGACGGCTTTCGTCTCGAATCCGAGGAGCTTGCCGACGCCATGGTCCTCGTGGACGACGTAGTCGCCGATCCGCAGGTCGGCGAACGAGGCGAGCGCCCGTCCGAGCCGCGCGTCTGCGCGTGGCGGTCGCTTGCGGAAGACCTGCGTATCCGGCAGCAGCACGAGCCCGAGGTCACGCCAGACGAACCCGCGCCGCGCCGGCGAGACCGCGAACCGCACTCCCGCGTCGCGCGGGAGCGCTGCCCCGTCCGGCAGGATCGTGTTCTCGACCTTGCGCAGCAGGCCACCCTGGCGCAACGCCTCGCCGCGATGCGGGAACGTGACGACAACGCGATTCCCCGAGCGGACGAACCCGAGCAGCTCGTTCTCGGCCTCGGCGAGGCCGCGCGCCGCGATCGCCGGGCGCTGGGCCTCGAACTGGAACGCCTGACCGCGGGGGAACGGGTCGAGCTCGGTGGCACCGTCGAGGGCCACCGGCGCAAGGCCCTCCTCGTCCCAGACCGCGCGCACCTCGTCCGGCTGCCAGATGAAGTCGGGCGCGCGGTCGATGGGTGCGACGAGATCGCCGAGTTCGACGGACTTTGCAGCGACGTCGTCCTCCCAGCTATGTGCCCGTTCCGGGTCGATGCTCTCGCTGCGCCGCTCGGCTGCGGGATAGATCCGCGCGTCCGGGATCGTGTGGAGCGCCCGCTGCGTGAACGGCGAGAATGCACGCACCTGCTCGATCTCATCGCCGAACAGCTCGACCCGGAGCGGCTCGCGGCCCGTCGACGGGAAGACGTCGACGATGCCGCCACGGACGGCGAACTGACCGCGCTCGTCGACGCGATCGACGCGCTCGTAGCCTGCGCTCGACAGAGCCTGAGTCAGCCCGTCGAGGCCAGGCTCCTCGCCGACCGTGAGGCTCATCGTCTGCGGGCGGTCCGGGAGCGGCGGCATCCCCTCGGCGAGCGCCGCAGCCGACGCGCAGACGAGCCCGCCGGCGGCGAGAACGTCGAGCGCCCGCGCCCGCTCACCGACGAGATGCGGAGGCGGCTCGAGGCCCGAGGCATGTGAAACGCCGCGGCTCGGGAGCAGGGCGACCCGATCGCCGCCGAGGAACCACGAGGCGCCTTCCGCCGCGTCGCGCGCGTCAGCGTCCTCGGGAAGAAGAATCAGTAACCCTCGCCCGAGCTCCTCGTGGAGCGTCGCGAGGACGAGCGGGAGCGCAGGCTCGGAGACGCGCGCGCGACCGGGTAGCGCCCTCGTAAATGCCTGGAAACGTTCGCTGGCCGCGAGCTCGGCGATACAGGCGTGAAGGGGTGTCTGGACCATGCAAACGGCGGGAAAACGAGGCCCCGCGGGGCCAATCGTAGCGACGCTCCGACCCGTCCTTTCCCGCGAGCCCCCGGGTTGCCCGGGTGACGCGTCCGCTGACGCTCGGTCAGGCTCGTCGTGTGGTCCCGATCGATGGAAGTGCGTTGCGCTTCACGACCGGCGCGCGAAGGGAGCGCCACCACGGTGGCACGGATCGCGACGTACAGTTTCAGCGGTGACGCGCAAGAGCTCGGCAATGCCGGCGACGGACGGAAGGATGTGCAGACCCCCGTGCCCGCGGCGCCACGAGCGGCTCACATCCGGAGAGACGCCGAGCCGAGCGAGAGCTCGGCAGCCGGAGCGGGGTGTCCGAGGTGGAAGCCCTGCGCGGCGTCACAGGCGATCTCCCGCAGGTAGTCGAGCTGCAGCTCGGATTCGACTCCTTCGGCTATGACGGCCATCCCGAGCGCGTGTCCGAGGACGACGACCGCACGCACGATCGGCGCCTCATCGCCGGGCTGCTGGATCGCTTCGATGAAGTCCCGGTCGATCTTGACCGCGGCGAGCGGGAACCGTTTCAGGGACGCGAGCGCTGAGTAGCCGGTGCCGAAATCGTCGAGGATGAGGCGGACGCCGAGCCGGGCCAACTCGGCCAGGTTCTCCGCCAGGACCGGCTCCTGGTTGTCGATGAAGACGCGTTCTGTCAGCTCGAGGGCGATATCGGCGCCGGACATCCCGAGAAGGACGAGCTGCTCGCGCACGTGATCGACGAAGCCGTGCTCGGACAGCTCACGGGCAGAGACGTTGATGTACACGCCTCCGGGTAGAGCCTGCGGGTCATCGCGACGCCAGCGGGCGAGCTGAGCGACCGCCTGCGCAAGCACCGTGCGGCCGAGCGGGACGATCAGGCCGGTCTGCTCGGCAAGCGGAATGAACTCGTGCGGTTCGACCCAACCAAAGCCGGGATCCCGCCAACGGACGAGGGCTTCAACTGCTAGCAGCTTGCCGTCTTCCAGGTTCACAATCGGCTGGTATTGCACATCGAGCTCGTGCAGGGCGAGGGCACGGCGAAGCGCGTCGGTGAGCTCCAGCTGGTGCAGCAGTTCGGCCCTGATCGCCCTGTTGAAGAACTCGAATCCGCTGCCGGACCCTTTCGCGCGATACATCGCAAGATCTGCATCACGCAGGAGCGTGGTTGGTGTGGCGTCGCTTCCGGCGACTGCGATTCCGATGCTGGCGTCAACCGTGCGGGTGCTATCGCCGATCTCGAATGGTTCTGCGAACGCCGACTCGATCCGGTGGACGAGTGCGGCGAGGGAGTCTCGGCTCGTCAGGTTCTCTGCCACGAACCCGAACTCATCGCCGCCGAGCCGGGCGACCGTTTCGCTCTCGCGCAGAAGGTGCTGCAGGCGGCTGGCGAGCTCCAGCAGGAACTGGTCTCCGGCGCCATGGCCGAGCGTGTCGTTGATCAACTTGAAGTCGTCGACGTCGAGCATCATCACGGCGACGTCCGTCTTGCCGCGCGACGAACGGCCGAGTGCCTGGGCGAGCCGGTCATGGAACAGGACCCTGTTGGGGAGCCCGGTGAGCGCGTCATGCAGCGCCTGTTCGCGGAGGCTGTCCTCGAGCTCGCGCCGGTCGCCCACCTCGCGGGCGATCCCTTCCAGATGGTCGGGCCGCCCGTTTGCCTCGACGAGCCTGCCCATTACTTCGATGTACGCGGCGCTGCCGTCCTTGCGCACGAGCTGAAGCTCCTGCCGCGCAGAGGAGCCGTCTGGGGCTCGGTGACGCATCGTCTCGTGGACGGCCGCCCGCTCGCCGGGGACGATCAGATCGAAGAGGGTCCGCTCGCACAGCTCCGCTCGGCTGTACCCGGTGATGTCCACGGCAGCCTGGTTGACGGAGGTGAAGCGCCCATCGAGGTCGGAGGTGTAGATCGCGTCGCGGGCACGCTCGACGAGCTCGGTGTAGCGCTCCTCACTCTTGACCCATGCTGCCTGGGCGCGGCGCTGCTCCGTCTCGGCCTGCTTCAGCCTGCGGATGTCTTCGATCTCACCGATGAAGTAGAGGATGGCGCCATTGTCGTCGCGGACGGTGGAAACATTGAGCCGCGCCCAGACGGAGCTGCCGTCCTTGTGCAGGTAGCGCTTTTCGAATGTACGCCTGGCGCCGCTCTTGATCGCGAGCAAGTCCTCTGCGAATTGTTCCCGATCGGCCCGAGCGGTGACATCGAGCGTGTGCAAGCCCACGAACTCGTCCGGCTCGCCGCCGAGCATGGTTGCGAAGGCACTGTTGACGCGGATCAAGATGCCGTCAGGGTCGGCGAGGTTCATCCCGATCGCAGCGTCGTCGAAGGCTCCGCGGAAGCGGCGTTCGCTCTCGGCGAGCGCAACTTCTGCCCCATGCTCCTCGGTGCGGTCGCGGGTGAAGGAGAGCACGGTCTCGACCCGTCCGTCGCAGACCTCGTCGGCGACGAGCGATGTTTCGAAGTGACGCAGGAGACCGCTCGGGTCGAAGTGCTCGAAGGTGAAACGAGTCGGCTCGCCGCTCTCGAAGACCTTCCCGGCTGCTCTCTCCCAGATCACGCTGACGTGTTCCGGCATCCCGATATCGCGCGTGCTGAGTCCGATGAGGTGCTCGGGTGTGAAACCGAGTGCCACCTCGGTCGTCCCCGCAACGAAGAGCGCCCGGAAGTCACGGTCGAAGCGGATGACGATATCGGGGGTGCGCCCGGCCAGCCGCACGCCGCCCGGCGGCTCCGCCCTCATCCTGGATTTCCGGCGCTCTGTCTCGACCGACACGGTTCACTCCTCTTTCGGGGTCTGCTGTGGTTCTCCAGCGACCCCGGCCGCGGCCCGCTCGCGTGGAGACCCGGGTGCCGCACTGAGACCGTCCGTGCCGCTTGGATCGGCCGGCTCGGAGACGTTCCTGTCCCCCACTCAGGGTTGTGCGGCGCGTTCGCCCCGGGGCCTCGATCCTCCGACCCTCCGCTCCGTCGAGGATGCCGCTACGCGCCGAGCGTTGCCGGACTGGAGAAGAGTGCGAGCGTTCTCGCTCGAGGCATTCGGGCGGCGATCAGTTGAAGGAGCGCTGCGTCTCGTCGAGACCGACGGCGACGAGCGACTCGACCGCGTCTGCTGCACGCGAGATGAGGGCCGCCGCGTCGTCCTCGGGCGCGAACGACGCTAGCACGTAGTCGGCCACGCTTCGCGGGTCATCCCGGCCCGGCCGACCGACGCCCACGCGGAGGCGAAGGAACTCCGGGCTTCCGAGCCGGCCCGCGGTCGAGCGCAGCCCGTTGTGTCCGGCGAGACCACCGCCGAGCCTGGCCTGCAGGCGGCCGGCGGCGAGATCGACCTCGTCGTGGACGACGAGCAATCCGTCGAGCGGCACCTTGTAGAACGAGACGGCCGGCTGCACCGACCTGCCCGAGTCGTTCATGTAGGTGTCCGGCTTGAGCAGCGCCAGGCGGTGACGGTCGATCCGGATCTCGGCGCTGTGCCCACTGAACTTGGCTCGAAACGTCCCGTTATGCCGCTGAGCGAGCTCGTCGACAACCATGAAGCCGACGTTGTGCCGGTCCTGCGCGTGCTTGCGGCCGGGGTTGCCGAGACCGACGACGAGCAGGTCGAGCGTCGAGGGCGACCCACCCCGACGGAAGAGGGGCAAGGATTACTCCTCGTCTGGAGCGTCTGCCTCGGCGGCAGCGGCAGACTCCGCTGAAGCCTCGGCGGCGAGCGCCTCGTCCGCAGCCTCTTCGGCCTCGGTCAGACCACGCGGGCTCGAGCAGTTCGCGATGACCGTCTCGGCGGCATCGTCGAGGAACGTCACGCCGGAAATCGCCGGGATGTCCTGCAGGCGGAGCGTGTCTCCGAGCTCGACACCGCTGATGTCGACCTCGATGTGCTCCGGGATGTCGGACGGCAGGGCCTCGACGTGGAGCTCGCGCGCAACCTGTTGCACGACGCCGCCGACCTTCGCACCAGGCGCCTCCCCGACGAGCTGCACGAGCACCGTCGCCTGAATCGGCTGGTCGAGGCGAACCTCGTGGAAGTCGACGTGCGTGATCGTTCCGCGGACAGGATGCTGCTGGTAGTCCTTGAGGACGGCATGATGCGGCGTCTTCTGGCCGTCGATCACGACGTCGACGATCCCGTGCAGGCCAGAGGGGCCGGTGAGGGCGATCCGCAGCTCGCGCTCGCCGACGACGAAGGCCTTGTTGGCCTTGCCGTAGAGCACGCCGGGAATGAGCCCCTGGCGGCGGAGGCGCTTGACGTTGCGCGTCCCGAGCTGGTCGGCTCCGCGCTCCTTGACCTCGAGAATCATTCTGTCCCCAGACACGGCGGCGAAGTGTAGCGCATGCTTTCGCCCACTCCGAGGGAGACCAACCCGGGCCAAAAGCGAGTCGCCGGCGACACCCCCTGAGAGTGTCGCCGGCCCAGGAGTGTTGTCGGTCGAAAGTGCACCCACCTGAAGTCGCGCGAAGTCGTGAGAGGGGGCGGTGCGGGCGCGGCGAACAGAATCGGTGGCCGGGCCGGCGCCGAGCGTCCGCACCCATCCTCCCCTGAGGGGTGCGGATCTGCACCCCGCCGTCCCGGCCACCGCTCCCTTGACGGCGCGGGGAACGGCGAAGCTCTCGTTTCGCGTGCCGAAGGCCGCGAGGGGCAAGCAGCTAAGCGTCGGGGGAAGGGCCGGCGAGGGCAGTCCCTCCCGACTACCCGAGAAGGAGGCGCACCGAGCTAGAAGAGCTGGTTCTCGCCCGCAAAGATCGCGGAGACGGAGTCTTCCGCGAACACGTTGTGGATCGTCTCCGCGAGGATGCCCGCGATCGACAGCACCTGGATGTTGTCGGGCTGGCGCAGCGGGTCGAGCGGGACGGTGTCAGTTACGACGAGCTTGTGGATGTCGCTCTCGGCGATCCGTTGCAGCGCCTCACCGTTGAAGAGGCCGTGCGTGGCGCAGGCGTAGACCTTCGTGGCGCCGGCTTCGCGAAGCGCCTGCGCGCCCGCGACGAGCGTTCCGGCGGTGTCGATGATGTCGTCGATGATCACGGCAACCTTGCCCTCGACGTCACCGATCACGGTCGTGACCTTTGCCTCGTTGTGGGCGGGCCGCACCTTGTTGAGGATGACCAGGTCACCCGCGACCATCTCGGCGAACTTGCCCGCGATCTTGGCATGCCCCGTGTCGGGAGACACGACTGCGAGCGCCTCGCCGAGGTTCAGGTCGCGGACGTACTGCGCGAACAGCGGGATCGCCGTCATGTGGTCGACCGGGATCTCGAAGAAGCCCTGCACCTGGCCGGCATGAAGGTCCATCGTCAGCACGCGGTCGGCACCGGCGGTCTGGAGGAGGTCGGCGACGAGCTTCGCCGTGATCGGTTCGCGCGGGCGGGACTTCTTGTCCTGACGGACGTAGAAGTACCACGGGATCACGGCGGTGATCCGCTTGGCGGAGGCGAGCTTGGCGGCGTTGATCATGATCAACAGCTCCATCAGGTGCTGGTCGACCGGCATCGACGCGGTCTGCACGATGAAGATGTCGGCACCGCGGATGGAGTCCTCGTAGCGGCAGTACGTCTCGCCGCTCGCGAACGTCTTCAACGTCGTCTCACCGAGCTCGCAGCCGATCTGCTTCGCGATCTCGGAGGCGAGATCCGGGTTGGAGCGGCCCGACACGATCATCAGGCGTTTCGTCGGCGAGAGGCCGATGGCGCGTCCCATCACGACGCTCGTCGACGGCATGTCGGGAACTCCGAGCCCCGGCAGCGTCTGCTCAACCGTCCCGCTTTCCACCGCGACCCTCCTTGACCGTCTGTCTCGGCGGGAACCCGACGAGAGCATTATCCGGGACATCCTCGGTGACGACCGTGCCGGCCGCCGTCCACACATCATCGCCCACAGTGACCGGGGCGACGAACATCGTGTCAACGGCGATGCGCGCGTCTCGACCGATCACCGTGCGCTTCTTTGGCACGCCGGGTCGGTGATCGAAATTCGCCGTGATCGATCCCGCGCCGACGTTCGTTCCTGCACCGACCTCCGCGTCGCCGAAATAGCTGAGATGGGGAACCTTCGCATTCTCGTCGAGCCGGGTGTTCTTGACCTCGACGAACGTGCCGACCTTCGATCGGGCACCAAGAACCGTACCCGCGCGAACGTAACAGAAGGGCCCGATCGTCGCGGCAGCTCCGATCTCGGCGTCGATCACGACTGCGTGCGGCCCGATCTCGGCACCTGTGGCAACGGTCGTGGCTCCGCGGATCACGGTGAACGGATGCACGATCGTGTCTGCCTCGAACGTCGCCGACGGCTCGATCCACGTTGTCACAGGATCGACGATCGTCACGCCGGCGAGCATGTGCGCTTCGTTGATCCGGTCACGGAGCACCGCGGCGGCAGCGGCGAGCTCGACGCGAGTGTTCACACCCTCCGTCTCGTCTGGATCCGGGGCAACGTGGACGACGACGCGATGGCCGCCTGCGACCAGATCGCGCACGGCGTCGGTGAGATACAGCTCGCCCTGGGCGTTCGCAGGCTGCAGCCGGCCGAGCGCCGGCCAGAGAAGATCGGCCCGGAAGACGTAGATCGAGGAGTTCGCCTCACCGATCTCGAGCTGCCCCGGCGACGCGTCACCTGCCTCGACGATCGACTCGAGGTCACCGGCGGCGTTGCGGATGATCCGGCCGTAGCTCCGCATGTCATCGGGTTCGAACGAGAGCACGGTCGCGCCGGCGCTCTGCGACCGGTGAGTCGCGAGCAGAGCCAGGAGCAGCTCGCTCGTCAGGAGCGGCGTGTCGCCGGAGAGGACGAGCACCTCGTCTGCCCCCGCTGCTAGCTGCTCGGCGCTCCGTACGGCATCCCCGGTTCCGAGCGCCTGCTCCTGCACTGCGATACTCATCCCCGCGAACTGATCCGCCGTGTCGGGAGAGACGACGACCACGAGGGTATCGGGGTCGAGCGGCCGGGCGGCCTCGACAATCCAGTCGACCATGCGTCGACCAAGGATCGGATGCAGATGCTTGGGCGTGGCCGAGCGCATGCGTGTCCCACGGCCTCCGGCCATGACGACTGCTGCGAGCTTGGGGCGGGAATCGGACACGGTCGGCACGTTGGCTGGGGCGCCAGGATTCGAACCTGGGATCACGGGACCAAAGCCCGTTGCCTTACCACTTGGCCACGCCCCAGTGAATCGGGACGCCGAGTGTACCCGGAGGGCCGGTCGATCCGGGAGGTCAGCGCCGGTCGAGCAGAAGCGCGGCCAACACGACGACTGCGAAAAGCGCGATCAGGACGATTGCGAGAACGCCGACGAACACGATCCCGACGGGAATGAGTACGACCATGAGCTGGGAGAACGCACCGATCCAGATGCCCGCGCGAACGCCGGGCGATGGGTGATCGCGACCGACCCAGACGTAGAGCGAGACGGCCCCGACGGCGGCCGCTGCGACGAGCCACCAGGGCAAGATGCCCGCGACGACGAGAACGGCCTCGACTGCCGCGATTGCGAACGCGATCTGCACGCGTCGGCGCCGCAACCGGCGCGAGAGCTGACCCTCGCGATGCTCGACGACGAGATCGCTCATACCTCTACGGTAGACACAACGTGGCCCGTCGCGTCGCTTTTCGGAACGGGCGAGGCAACCCACACCGGGCCTTCCGAACGGAGCGTCTCGGCCACCGCCTCGGCACGCTGCCGATCGGCGAAGAGCCCGTAGACGCACGGCCCAGCCCCGCTCACGTCGGCGCGAAACGCACCGTTCTCGCGCAGACGCTCGGATAGCGGGGACGAGGCGAGATCGTTGAGCGGGAGCGCAGCCAGATCGCGCGCCTGCCGAACGCCGTCGAGCGCCTCGAGGAGAGCATCCCGACGCGTCCGAAAGCCGTGCGCACCGTGTCGCGCATCGAAGGCGCTGTAGACGTCAGCGGTCGAGCTCTTCGCCGTGTGCGCCGGAACAACGAGGACGACGGAGTAGTCGGCCGGCAGGTCGAGACGGGTGAGCACGGTGCCGTCCCCCGTCCCGAGCCGCGGTCCCTCCTCGAGAAAGAACGGGACGTCGGCACCGATCGTCGCGGCGACCTCAGCGAGTCGCGCCGGGGTGAGTGGTGCCGGGAGAAGATCGTTCGCGAGCAGCAGCGCGCCGGCAGCATCGGAGCTCCCACCGCCGAGGCCGGCGGCGACCGGGATAGCCTTCGCGATCTCGACCTGCCAGCGCGGCTCGACCCCGCAGAGCGACGCCAGGGTCTGCAAGGCGCAGGCCACGATGGTGTCATCGGCGAATCCGGACACGAAGAGCCGCTCGCCCACGGAGAGCGTGACCTTGTCTGCGAGCGAGATTCGCTGGAGCACCGTGGCGACCTCGTGCTTGCCGTCGTCGCGGAGCGGCCCGACGACGAGCGCGAGGTTGATCTTCGCGTGTGCGGTGACCTGCCTCACGCGAGCAACCGCGCCAGCTCCAGGAAGACGGGCGGCTCGAGCGCCTCCGCGCGGACGGCCCGATCGAGACCTAGCTCGGTGAGGCCGGCCACCGCCTGCTCTCGGGTCGTCACACCCGAGAGCTGGAGCGAGTTCGCGAGCGTCTTGCGACGGTGGGCAAACGCCCCTTCGACAACCCTGCGGAGGCCGGCGAAGTCCGGCGGGAGCGTCGTCCGCCGGAATGCGACGAGCGCCGAGTCGACGTTCGGCGGCGGGCGGAAGACCGATCGCGCGACGGGATGGAACCCCGTGCGCACCGCGGCGAGCTGAATCAGGACCGAGACGCCTCCGTATGCCTTGGTCGACGGGACGGCGAAGAAGCGGTCGGCCACCTCTCGCTGCACCATCACGCACCAGTGCCCCAGGCTCGGGAGTCCGTCGAGGCTCTCCACCACGATCGGCGTCGCGACGTTGTAGGGGAGATTCGCGACGAGCTTGGTCGGCGCAGGTTCGAAGCTCGCAAGGTCGAGCCGTAGCGCGTCGCCCCAGTGCATGGTGACGTTCGGCGCAGCCGCGATGTCGCGGAGATGTGGCTCGAGGCGATGGTCGAGCTCGACGGCGTGCACGTGGGCACAGTGCTCGGCGAGGATACGGGTCAGCGCGCCGAGCCCGGGGCCGATCTCGAGGACGACATCGGTGGGATCGAGCTCGGACAGCCGGGCGATGACGCCGAGGATGTTGTCGTCGACGAGGAAATGCTGCCCGAGGGATTTCTTGGGCTGCGGCCTGCTCACTGCGACGGGAGCCCGAATGCCGCGCTCGCGTTCGAATCGATGGCCTGCTCCAGGACCCCCGGGTCCTCCCCACGAGCCTCTGCCAGGACTGCGAGCGTGTGCAGCACGTTGGCCGGCTCGTTGCGCTTGCCGCGCAGCGGCCGGGGTGAGAGATAGGGGCTGTCGGTCTCGGCGAGAATGCGGTCGCCGGGAATGGCCGCCGCCGCCTCGCGAAGCTCGGCCGCCCCGGGGAAGGTGACGTTGCCTGCGAACGAGACGTAGTAGCCGCGCTCGACGGCCACCCCGAGAAGCGCGGGCGCCGAGAAGCAATGGAGGATCACCGTTCCCGGGAAACCGGCGAGAGCGTCAGCCGTATCGGAATCTGCCTCGCGCGTGTGGATCACAGCCGGGAGACCGGCTGCCGCAGCGATCTCGAGCTGGCGGTCGAAGAGCGCCCGCTGGACGGGGCGCGGTGCGACGTCGTGGAAGTAGTCGAGCCCCGTCTCGCCGACGGCGACGGCTCGTGGATGTTGGATCAGCTCGACGAGCTCGTCGATGCGCGCGCCTTCCGGTCCGCCCGCCTGATGAGGGTCGATTCCGAGCGCGGCGAAGACACCCTGCTCGACATCCGCGATCGCGAGCGCTGCGTGACACGACGGGATGCCGGTGCCGACGGTGATGATCCGCGTCACCCCCACCGCCCGCGCCCGTTCGACGAGAAACGCCGCGGGCTCGTCGCAGCCGTCGAGATGAGCGTGGGTGTCGATCACCGCGAGCCGACTACGCCGCGGGCAGCTCGAGGCGCGGGAAGAGCGGCGGAGCAGCCTCGATGCCGTGCGTGTCGCCCGTCAGCCCGTACGCGACGCGCGACCAGTCGACGTCGGGCGGTTGCTGGAGCGCCGCGAGGATTGCCGCGGCCGTGTCCGGGATGTATGCCGACAGCGCCACGGCGACCACGCGGAGGCCATCGACGAGGTCGTAGAGCACCCGGTCGAGGTCGTCCTCACGAGCTTCGTCCTTGGCCAGCTGCCATGGTGCGGTCGTCTCGACCTCCCGGTTGAGCGTTCGCACGACGTCCCAGATGCGCTCGAGGGCCGTCGTGATGTCGAACGCGTCGAGTCGGCCGGCAACATCGTCGGCCAACGGAGCGATCGCCGCTGCGACGACGCCGTCGGCGGACGAGAGCGCCCGCAGCGTGCCGTTGCGATACCGCGAGACCATCGCCGTCGTACGCGAGAGGAGATTGCCGAGATCGTTGCCGAGTTCCCGTTCGTAGCGCTCGTGGATGCCGGCGATCGAAGCGGCACCGTCCTGGCCGAACGACACGGCCCGCACACACCAGAACCGAACCGGATCCGTGCCGTAGACGTCGATCAGGTCGAGCGGATCGACCGCGTTGCCGAGCGACTTTGAGATCTTCCGATCATCGAGGAGCAGCCAGCCGTGGACGAAGAGCTCATGCGGTGGGTCGTATCCCGCAGCGAGCAGCATCGCCGGCCAGTAGACGCAATGGAAGCGCAGGATGTCCTTCCCAAGCAGATGGCGGACGGAGGGCCAGAACGTCTCGAGCAGGTCCTCGCCCGGTCGCGCGTAGGTGAGCGCGCTCAGGTAGTTGACGAGCGCGTCCGCCCAGACGTAGGCGACCGAATCCGGATCCCACGGAATCGGGATCCCCCACGTCTGTCCGGCCCGGCTGATCGAGAAGTCCTGGAGGCCGCCCTCGATGAAGCTCCGCGCCTCGTTTGCGCGGAACCCGGGCAACACGAACTCAGCGCTCTCGAACAGCTCGAGCAGCCGCTCCCGAAACGATGACAGCCGGAAGAACCAGTTGCGCTCCTCGATCCACTCCGGCGCCTTGTCGTGCTCGGGGCACTTGCCGTCGACGAGGTCGGCTTCGGTCTTGAACGCCTCGCAGCCAACGCAATACAGCCCGGCGTACACGTCCTGGTAGACGTGACCGTTGTCGTACAGCTTCTGCAGGAATCCCTGCACGAACGCCTTGTGCTGCTCGTCGCTCGTGCGGATGAAGAAGTCGTTCGACGCATTGAGGCGCTCCGGGAGCTCACGCCAGACGACCGCGATCGTGTCGGCGTACTCCTGCGGCGACAAGCCCTGCTCCGCTGCGACGCGGGCCACCTTCGCGGCGTGCTCGTCGACCCCGGTCAAGAAGAACGTCTCGACGCCCCGCTGGCGCTGGTGGCGTGCCAGGATGTCCGCCGCGATCGTCGTGTACGCATGCCCGATGTGCGGGGTCGAGTTCACGTAATAGATCGGTGTGGTGACGTAGTAGCGCTCCATCACCATTGATTCTACGGGGGCGCACCAGCAGCCATGCCGCGCCCGCGATGGAGCCGGCCGCAAGGGCGAGCGCAACCACTAGCGGCGCGGGCGGTCGGAACGAGCGATGGGCGCGGTCACTGCTCGCTGCCGCAGTGCCGACGACCGGCGGAGCGGCCCCGTGCCAAGGCCTACCCATGCCGTCGCCAACCGTCGCCGGAGCGGCGGACCGGCGACCCGCTGCCGCTCGACCGTCCGTTGCTCTTGCCGATCTCGTCCCCCCGGCATGCCGTTCGGCTGTCAAGGCATCGGGCCGCGTACCCGAGGCCTCCGCGCGGTCATCCCCGCCGACGACGGCATGTCCCACAACGCCCCCGCCCACCGACCCGGACGCCGAGGGCGCGCCGCCCGCTCCCACGTGCGGAGCAGCGCTCGCCCGGGCGGGCATGTGGGACGTGGCGACGGTGCCGGCCGGGGCGGCCGCGGGCAAGCCGACCTGCGGGCTCGGCCGGCCCGCGCCCGCATGGGCCTGGCTCGCCCGCGTGCCGTTCGCCGTTGTCGAAGCCGCCTCCGGCTGGTCCGACACGACGGCCGGCGTCGACGTGCTCGCCGTCGGCGCGCCCAGGCGGGGGGCGACCGTCGCCGGCGCGACGATGGGGCTCGCAGGCCCCTCACCGGCGGCCGAACTCGGGGTAACCACCGGGCTCGAGGTAACCACCGGGCTCGGGGCAACCACCGGGCTCGGGGCGCCGATTGGTGCAGGAGCGGGCGGCGACACCGGGGCGACGCCGGGCGCCGGCAGCGGAGCGACAACCGGAGCCACGGCCGCGGGCGGGGGTGGTGGCGCGACAGCGCGGGGCGGAAGGAGCGTCGCGGGGTCGATATAGCCATCGGCCGACGATGAGACGCGGATCCCCAGGTGCACGTACGGCGACGGCCACTCGACCTCGCCGCTCTCGCCGGCGACACCCACCGCGTCACCCTCGGTGACGGTGACACCCTTCGCGACCGCGATCTCGCCGAGGTGGGTCAGCGAGACGGCATAGCCGTCCGCCTGGATCGTGACCGTTCGACCCGAAGACGGCACGACACCGACGAACGAGACCACTCCTCCCGCCGGCGCACGCACGGCCTCGCCCGCCGAACCGGCCACGTCGACGCCTCGGTGCTGACCCGCGGCATACGGATCGGGACCGAGTGAGTATGGACGGAGCACCTCCCCGTCGCAACGGCCACGACCAGGCCGATGCCTGCGGGGTCACGACGAGCACTGCAAGGAGCGCCAAAGCGACTGCAAAACGACGCACGACTCACCTCCTGTTCTCTCAATTGGCAACTATGAGGAGAACGGTAGCCGTGCGGTCGGACGTTGTCAATTATGCCTACAGATCGGCTGCGGAGCGAGTGCTAGAGCGAGCGGGCGTAGAGCGCGTTGCGGGAGGTCCCGGTAAGCCGCGCAACGACGCTCGCCGCAGCACGGCGCTGCGCTCCGGCTGCGACCAGCTCGACGACGGCCGCCACGGCCGCGTCGTCGTCGGCCGTCTCGCTCGCCGACGGGCCGATCACGAGCGTCACCTCGCCCTTCGGTGCCACCTGGAACCGCTCCGCAAGAGCGGCCGCCACGTCGCAGACGACCTCCTCGTAGAGCTTCGTCAGTTCCCGACACACGGCGATCAAGCCGGTCGGGATCGGCAGCGGCGAGGCTTGCAAGCGTCACGGGCAGACGCTTCGGCGATTCGAACGCCACCGTGGGGTGCGACCAGCCGAGCAGCTCCTGCCACAGCGCCGCCCGCTCCTTTTCGGTTCGGGGAACGTAGCCGACGAAGCGGTACTGCTCGCCTGCGAGGCCGCTGGCGACGAGCGCAGTCTCGACGGCCGACGGCCCTGGCAGCACCGTCACCGGAACGCCGGCGGCAGCGGCCGCGACGATGAGCCGCGCCCCCGGGTCGTTGACGCCGGGAAGACCGGCGTCGGAGACGAGGGCCATCCGCTCGCCGGCCTCGAGTCGCGGCACGAGGTCGACGAGCCGCGTCGCTTCGTTGTGCTGGTGATAGGAGAGAAGGCGCGCCTTGATCCCGTGCCGCTCGAGCAGGATCCGGGTGTGGCGCGTGTCCTCGCAGAGCACTGTCTCTGCTGCGGCGAGCTCCTCGAGCACGCGCAGCGTGACGTCGGCGAGGTTGCCGATC
Source organism: uncultured Thermoleophilia bacterium (assembly GCA_963799575.1). Classification (GTDB taxonomy): domain Bacteria; phylum Actinomycetota; class Thermoleophilia; order Gaiellales; family Gaiellaceae; genus Gaiella. Next base: position 4,005 of record CAWCXK010000007.1, on the reverse strand, counting down.
GGGGTCGCGCAGACGGCGAGCGGCACGCTTACCGCTTTCCGTCGAGCGCCTCGAATGCGACGAGCGCCGCTCCGATCAGACCGGCCTCGTCACCGAGCTCGGCGTCGACGATCCGAAGCGTCTCGTCGGCGGGCTGAATCGCATCAGCGCGGGCTGCGATCCGCGCGGGCTCGAGCACGAGGTCGCCCGCGGCGGCACCGAAGCCACCCCCGACGATCACGATGTCGGGGTCGAAGATGTTGACGAGTGACCCGATCGCAGCACCGAGCAACCTGCCGATCTCGGCCAGCGCGGCCATCGCTCCCGGATCGCCGGCTCGCGCCCGCTCGACGAGAACCGGAGCATCGGCGCCCGGCCCGAAGAGCGTCGCGGCTGCCCGATCGGCCGCGAGCCCGGACGCATGCGCCTCCAGATGCCCACGGCCATGACAGTTGCCCTGGCACGGCTGGCCGCCGGCCACGACGACGACGTGGCCGAGCTCGGCCCAGCCGCGGTAGAGATGATCGTCGATCACGAGCCCTCCCCCGACGCCGGTGCCGAGAGTGAGCATGATCAAATCGGTCGCTCCCCGCCCCGACCCGAGGCGCCACTCGGCGAGCGCCGCGGCATTGCCATCGTTCTCGACACCGGCCGGGAGTGCGTAGAGCTCGCGCGCGCGATCGGGGAAGTGGACGCGGTTGAGCGGGAGGTTGACGGCGCGAAGTGCCACGCCCGTGCGCCGATCGATGTTCAGCGGCACGCCGTATCCGATCGCAGCCGCGCCGTCCGCGAGCAGGTCGCGTACAACGCTGTCGATCGCAGCCAACACCTCCGCCTGATCTCCATCGGGAGTCGCGATCTCGATCGTGCGGCCGATCGTGCCGTCACGCGTCACAAGTCCGGCGAGGATCTTGGTCCCGCCGAGGTCGACTCCGATAACACGCTCTTCACGCACGTCGCGGCTACGATAACCGCCCGGATGCCCGAACAAGAGAAGCCCTACAGGGTGTACAAGGGCGGTCGGGCAAAGGGAAAGGTCCCGCTGCAACGACCGAGCGACGGCCGGAGCAAGAAATCCGGCCAGGGCGCGTCGTCGTCGGCACCCCGCCGCCGGCATGTCGGTCGCTGGATCACGCTGTCGCTGCTGAGCCTGTTCGTGCTCGCGGTCGTCTGGCTGGTGGGCAGCTATATCTCGGTCTCGGGCGGCGTCAAGGATGCGAACGACCGCGTACCGGCGCCTGCGGCAGCAGAGCTGAAGAGCCAGGGCGGCCTCCTCTCGTCCACTCCGACCACGATCCTCGTCCTCGGAACCGACGGTGGCACGCAGCCCGGCCGCAGCGGTGCCAATCGCTCCGACTCGGTGATGCTGATCCGCACCGACCCGAGCAAGCACCGGCTCGCCTTCCTCTCGATCCCTCGCGACCTGCGGGTCGAGATCCCCGGGCATGGCGCTGCGAAGCTCAACGCCGCGTCCCAGTTCGGCGGGCCGGCTCTGACGCTCAAGACGGTCAAGAACCTGACCGGCCTCGACGTGAATCACATTGCGGTCGTCGACTTCGACCGCTTCCGCGAGCTGATCGACTCGGTCGGAGGCATCGACGTCGTCGTGCCGAAGCCGATTCTCTCGAACCGCTTCGACTGTCCCTACGCGTCCGCAGCCCGGTGCCGGCAGTGGGACGGCTGGCACTTCGCGAAGGGACCGCAGCACATGGACGGCCAGCGCGCCCTCATCTACTCGCGAATCCGCGAGAACCGCCTCGATCCGGCAGAGACGGATCTCGACCGCTCCCGGCGGCAGCAGCAGGTCATTCAGGCGACGGCCGGCAAGGTGACCTCCTTCGGAACCGCGCTGAAGCTCCCGTTCAACGGCGGCAACATCGTCAAGCCACTCGCCACCGATCTCAGCGCCGGCCAGGTGATGCAGCTCGGCTGGGCGTACTTCCGGGCCGACAAGCACCATGCGCTCCACTGCCGGCTCGGCGGCGAGCCCGGCAGCGCCGACGGGCAGTCGGTCATCTTCGGCTCCGAGGACAACGTCGCCACGATCGCGATGTTCACCGGCCGCTCAGCCCCCCTGGCGCCGCCCAAGGGCCTGCCCTACGCGCCGGGCTGCGTCATCGGCGATCGCAAGCTGTGAGCCGGGCTCAGTCCGCGGCGGCGGTCTTCTTGTCGCCCGAGCCGGAGTCCTTGGTCGAGGTCTCTTTCTTCTCGCTCGAGTCGCTCTTCTCGCCCGAGCCACCACCGTCGCTGTCCTTCGACGCGCCCTTGCGCGATCCACGACCGTAGTCGGTCGAGTAGAAGCCGGAGCCCTTGTAGTGCACCGCGACAGGGAACAACACCTTCTCCACCGGGCTCGCGCCGCACGTCTCGCAACTCTCGGCGGGCGCGTCGCTCATCTTCTGGAACATCTCGAAGGTGTGCCCGTTCGGGCATCGGTACTCGTAGATCGGCATCAGGGCGCCAATCTACCAGCGAAGATGTGGCTCGAAGCTCGATGACACAGACAGCCGAAGCCTCTCCCCACTCCCGCCCGCTCGTCGCCACCGCGCGAGCGTTCGCCGACAGGCACGCGCTCTGGATCGGGGTCGGCGCAATCTCGGTGGCGGCGTCCGCGTTCCTTCTCCACCAGCTGATGGCGTGGCCACCACACGAGGACGAGACCCTGGCGCTCTTCGTCGGACGGGACAGCCTATCGGGCGTCGTCGAGCACGTCACCCGTGATCGAGGCGGTGCGCCGCTCCACTTTCTCTTCGCCTATGCCGTCGCGCACCTCGGGCTCGGGCTCGGCAGCCTCCGGCTCGTCTCGGCGACGTTCGCAGTCGCAAGCCTGCCGCTGATTGCGCTGCTCGGCCGGCGCCTCGCCGGTCGGTGGGCGGCGCTGATCGCGACGGCGCTCGTCGCGGGGAGCTGGGTATTCCTCTTCCATGGCGTCTACGCCGGATGTACAGCCTGTTTCTGTTCCTCTCGGTGCTGTCGTTCGTGATCTTGCTGCGCGCGATCGACCGCGGCACCTGGAGGAGCTGGACTCTCTGGGGCGCCGCCATCCTGCTCGTCGTTGCCTCGCATCCCTACGGCGCGCTCGTCCTTGCCGCCCAGTGCGTCTTCGTACTCGCAGCACATCGCGAGCGACTGAAGCGGGCGGTGATCGCCTTCGGAGCCGTTGCGGTCGTCGGCATCCCGTTCTGGCTCACGGACCTCGTGCTCGCGGGCAGATTCGACGTCGGCGTGGGTGGACACGGAGCGAAGCTCGGTGGGCCGTGGGCGATCATTACGTACCTGTGGCAGACGTCGGGTGACTTCAGCACCGGTCGCTGGCCGGTGCTCGTCGTGGTGCTCGTGCTTGCGTTGATCGGCCTTGTGACCGTGCGCTCCGAGGCCCGGGCACTCGCACTCTGTGCAATCTGCGTTCCGGTCGTGGCATTCCTCGCAGCACGGATCGGCGGCTCGACATCGCCCGAGTCACGCCACCTCATCTTCGTTCTGCCGTTCTTCGCGATCCTCGTGGCTGCAGGGATGTTGCGCGCAACGCGACGGATCCCGGCGCTTGCGATTGTGATCACTGCGGTACTCGTGATCCTCGAGGTGAGCTGGGCCTGGCACCGCACCCCCCCGCTGTTCGAGTGGGAGCCGAACAAGCGGCAGGCAACACGCGCCCAGGCCGAAGACTTCCTGGCGGCAACGAGCCGGCCGAATGACCTGCTGTTCGGGTATGAGCCAGTCTTTCTCGGCGCGTGGGAGCGGAACAACTCCTTCCCGGACGTCGTCCTGCCGCGCGCGGATTCGGGTCCTGGCGCTGAAGACGCTCGAGCGGCAGCCGAAGCCGCTGGGTCGCGGCGTCTGGATCCTCGACGCCAGCAAGCACAACAACATTCACCCCCGACTCGAGATGGAGAACCGCGACCCAGGCCCGCCGGGCCTGTTCGAAACTCGCGTCTACGGTCCGTTCCTTCCTCATCCTCCGCACGCGCGAACCGGTGAAGACGGAGGAGGCGTACCTGGCTGCGGCGGCACGTGTGATGCTCGCCG